>NZ_JBVJEA010000013.1:0-175978 GCF_055581985.1 Streptomyces sp. NPDC042336
GGCGTGCCCCAGACCACCGGCCCGGTCTGCCACTCCACCGGGTTCCCGTCCCGGTCCACGGACTTGCCGTTGGACTCCATGTCGAGCTGCTGGAGATAGGCGGTGAACTTCGACAGGTAGTGCGAGTACGGCAGGACCGCGTGCGACTGCGCGTGAAGGAAGTCGCCGTACCAGACGCCCAGCAGACCGAGGATCAGCGGCGCGTTGGCCGGGGCCTCGGCGTTGCGGAAGTGCTCGTCGACGATGCGGAAGCCGTCGAGCATCTCCCGGAAGCGGTCCGGGCCGATGGCGATCATCAGCGAGAGCCCGATCGCCGAGTCGAAGGAGTACCGGCCGCCGACCCAGTCCCAGAACTCGAACATGTTGGCCGTGTCGATGCCGAAGTCCGCGACCTTCTCGGCGTTGGTCGACAGCGCCACGAAGTGCTTGGCGACCGCCTTCTCGTCGCCCCCGAGGCCGGCCAGCAGCCAGGAGCGCGCCGAGGTGGCGTTGGTGATCGTCTCGATGGTGGTGAAGGTCTTGGAGGCGATGACGAACAGCGTCTCGGCCGGGTCCAGGTCCCGGACCGCCTCGTGCAGGTCGGCGCCGTCCACGTTGGACACGAAGCGGACGGTGAGCGAGCGGTCGGTGAAGGCCCGCAGCGCCTCGTAGGCCATCGCCGGACCGAGGTCGGAGCCGCCGATGCCGACGTTGACGACATTGCGGATGCGCTTGCCGGTGTGACCGGTCCACTCGCCGGAGCGGACCCGGTCGGCGAAGCCGGCCATCCTGTCGAGCACCGCGTGGACCTTGGGGACCACGTTCTCGCCGTCGACCTCGACCACCGCGTCCCGCGGGGCACGCAGCGCCGTGTGCAGCACGGCCCGGTCCTCGGTGATGTTGATCCGCTCACCGCGGAACATCGCATCGCGCAGCCCGAACACGTCGGTGGCGGCGGCCAGATCGCGCAGCAGCCGCAGGGTCTCGTCGGTGACCAGGTGCTTCGAGTAGTCGATGTACAGGTCTCCCACGCGGAGCGTCCAGCCGGTGCCGCGCTCCGGGTCCGCGGCGAACAGCTCGCGCAGCCGCACCTCGCCGAGCTGCTCGCGGTGCTTGGCCAGCGCGGCCCATTCGGGCGTCTGGTGGAGCCTGGTACGACCGTCTGCGTTCATGTCGGACGTCAGCCTTCTTCCTTGGGTGTCCCAGCTGTCCCGGCTGTTCCCACCTTAATGATCAGGAGTGAAGGCGTCCGACGGAGAGGGAACTAGATCTCGCCGCGCAGTTTCGCGAGCGCCTCGGCGAGGATCGCCTCGCCGTCCGCGTCACTGCGGCGCTCGCGCACGTACGCGAGGTGGGTCTTGTAGGGCTCGGTGCGCGGCGGGTCCGGCGGATTGTCCCGGTCCTGTCCGGCGGGGAAGCCGCAGCGCGGGCAGTCCCAGGTCTCCGGGACCTGGGCGTCGCTCGCGAAGCTCGGCTGTGTCTCGTGTCCGTTGGAGCACCAGAAGGAGATGCGCAGACGCGGCGCGGACTCGCCACGCTCGGCCTCGCCCATCGGCCCCGCCCCGACCCGGCTTCCCCGGATCGCGTTGCCACTTGCCACGGTCGTAACTCCCTGCGTGATGGTGCCGCGAAGCGAGTCGGCGTTTCGCTACGCTGCGAGCGCCTCAGTCTACGTAAGGCCCAACGCGCGTCCAGTATTTGGAGTTACAAGCTCCAGTGCACAGACGCAAGCCCCATGATAGGCGGCGCGCCGAGGCGCGTACCGGACATGGGGCTTTACGTGCACAAGTGTGTGACGGGGCGACGGGACCCCTCAGTTGTTGGCCTTCATGATCAGGCCGAGCACCATGATGCACGCGAACCAGCACAGACCGACCACGACGGTGATCCGGTCGAGGTTGCGTTCGGCGACCGAGGAGCCGCCGACGGACGACTGCATGCCGCCACCGAACATGTCGGAGAGGCCGCCGCCCTTCCCCTTGTGCATCAGCACCAGCAGCATCAGCAGCAGGCTGAAGACGATCAGGGCGATCGAGAACCCCAAAACCACGGCTGGACCAACTTCCTCGGATTCGGATGAACGACGGGGGCACGGTGACAGCAGGCCACCATGCCCCCGCAAGGGTACGACGTATCGCCGCTAGCGCATACTCACTGGTCGATCTGCCTCTCGACCGGGCGCCGGCTACTGGTCGCGGAAGCGGACGATCTTGACGAACTCGTCCGAGTCCAGCGAGGCGCCGCCGACCAGGGCGCCGTCGATGTCGGGCTTCGCCATGATCTCGGCGACGTTGCCGGACTTGACGGAGCCGCCGTACTGGATGCGGACCTTGTCGGCCAGCTCCTGGGAGTACAGCCCGGCGAGCTTGCCGCGGATCGCCGCGCAGACCTCCTGGGCGTCGTCGGCGCCGCAGACCTTGCCGGTGCCGATGGCCCACACGGGCTCGTAGGCGATCACGACGGACTCGGCCTGCTCGGCCGGGAGGTCCTTCAGACCGCCCTCGACCTGGGCGAGGGTGTGCTCGACGTGGTTGTCGGCCTCGCGGACGTCCAGCTCCTCGCCGACGCACAGGATCGGGGTCAGGCCGTGCTTGTAGGCGGCCTTGACCTTGGCGTTCACGATCTCGTCGGTCTCGGCGTGGTACTGCCGGCGCTCGGAGTGGCCGACAGCCACGTACGTGCACTTCAGCTTGGCCAGCATGGGGCCGGAGATCTCGCCGGTGTAGGCGCCGCCGTCGTGCGCGGAGATGTCCTGGGCGCCGTACTTGATCTTGAGCTTGTCCCCGTCGACCAGGGTCTGCACGGAGCGCAGGTCGGTGAAGGGGGCGAGGACGGCGACCTCGACGGCGTCGTAGTCCTTGTCCGCGAGGGCGAAGGCGAGCTTCTGGACGTGGGCGATGGCCTCCAGGTGGTTGAGGTTCATCTTCCAGTTGCCCGCCATCAGCGGCGTGCGGGTGGTCATCGGGGTCAGTCCTCCAGTGCGGCGAGGCCGGGGAGCGTCTTGCCCTCGAGGTATTCGAGGGAGGCGCCGCCGCCGGTCGAGATGTGGCCGAATGCGTTCTCGTCGAAGCCGAGCGTGCGCACGGCCGCGGCGGAGTCGCCGCCGCCGACCACGGTGAAGCCCGGGGCCTCGACGAGGGCCTGGGCGACCGCTTTGGTGCCCTCGGCGTAGTCGGGGTGCTCGAAGACGCCCATGGGGCCGTTCCAGAAGACGGTGGCGGCGTCGGCGAGCTTCGATGCGTACAGCTTGCGGGTCTCGGGACCGATGTCCAGACCCTCCTGGTCGGCCGGGATGGCGTCCGCGGCGACGGTGGTGGGGTGGGCCGGGGCCTTCGTCTTGAGGTCGGGGAACTCGGGCGCGACCAGGACCTCGACCGGCAGGACCAGCTCGACGCCGTTCTTCTCGGCGCGCTCGATGTACTCCTGGACCGCCGGGATCTGGTCCTCCTGGAGCAGGGAGATGCCGACCTCGTACCCCTTGGCCTTGAGGAAGGTGTACGCCATGCCGCCGCCGATGAGCAGCCGGTCGGCCTTGCCGAGCAGCTGGTCGATGACGGCGAGCTTGTCGGAGACCTTGGCGCCGCCGAGGGCGACCACGTAAGGGCGCTTGACGTCGTCGGTGAGCTTCTTGAGCACGCCGACCTCGGTGGCGATGAGGTACCCGGCGTAGTGGGGGAGCCGCTTGGGCAGGTCGAAGACCGAGGCGTGCCCGCGGTGCACCGCGCCGAAGCCGTCGCCGACGTAGACGTCCGCAAGGCCGGCCAGCTTGTCGGCGAAGGCGGCGCGCTCGGCGTCGTCCTTGCTGGTCTCGCCCGCGTTGAAGCGCAGGTTCTCGATGACGGCGACCTGGCCGTCGGCGAGGCCGGAGACGACGGCCTCGGCGGAGGTGCCGACCGTGTCCTCGGCGAAGGCGACGTCGGCGCCGAGCAGTTCACCGAGGCGGGCGGCGGCCGGGGCGAGGGAGAAGGCGGGGTCCGGGGCGCCCTTGGGGCGGCCCAGGTGCGAGGCGACGATCACGCGGGCGCCCGCGTCGGCCAGCGCCTTGACGGTGGGCACTACGGCGCGGATGCGGCCGTCGTCGGTGATGGTCGTGCCGTCCAGCGGGACGTTCAGGTCGGCGCGGACGAAGACGCGCTTGCCCGCGACGCCTTCGGAGAGCAGTTCGTCGATCGTCTTCAAGAGGGCTCCTGGGTTCTCGGATCGCTCGTGATCCTACGAGGACTGGTCGCGGCGGACGCGACGCAGGGCCCGGGCAGCGCGACCTTGCGCTGTCCGAGCCCTGCTACCGCATCGAGGTGCCTTGCTGAAGTCGATCAGAGCTGGTTGCCGACGAAGACCGTGAGGTCGACGAGGCGGTTCGAGTAGCCCCACTCGTTGTCGTACCAGCCGAGGATCTTCACCGACTTGCCGTCCTGGACCATGGTCAGGGACGAGTCGAAGGTGCAGGAGGCCGGGTCGCCGACGATGTCCGAGGAGACGATCTCGTCCTCGGTGTAGAACAGGATGCCCTTGAGGTCGCCGCCGTCCGCGGCCTTCTTGAACGCGGCGTTGACCTCGTCCTTGGTGACCTCGCGCTGGAGCTCCACGACCAGGTCGGTGGCCGAGCCGGTCGGGACCGGGACGCGCATCGCGATGCCGTCGAGCTTGCCCTTGAGCTGCGGCAGGACCAGCGCGGTGGCCTTGGCGGCACCCGTGGTGGTCGGGATGATGTTCTCCGCGGCGGCACGGGCGCGGCGCAGGTCCTTGTGCGGGAAGTCCAGGATGCGCTGGTCGTTCGTGTACGCGTGCACCGTCGTCATCAGGCCCTTGACGATGCCGAAGTTCTCGTCGAGGACCTTGGCCATCGGCGCCACACAGTTGGTGGTGCAGGAGGCGTTGGAGATGACGTGGTGGTTCGCCGGGTCGTACTTGTCCTGGTTGACGCCCATCACGATGGTGATGTCCTCGTCCTTGGCCGGAGCCGAGATGAGGACCTTCTTGGCGCCGCCGGCGATGTGCTTCTCCGCGTCCGCCTTCTTCGTGAAGATGCCGGTCGACTCGATCACGATGTCGACGCCCAGCTCGCCCCACGGGATGTCGGCCGGGTTGCGCTCGGAGAGGACCTTGATGGTCTTGCCGCCGACGGTGATGGTGTCCTCGGTGTGCGTGACCTCGTGCTTGAGGCGGCCGAGGATGGTGTCGTACTTCAGCAGATGGGCGGTGGTCGCGGTGTCACCCAGGTCGTTGACAGCCACGATCTCGATGTCCGCACCCTGCTCCAGCAGCGCGCGGAAGTAGTTGCGACCGATGCGGCCAAAGCCGTTGATGCCTACGCGGATCGTCACGAACCGATCTCCTCGTTGGTACGCCGGCCCGATGTGCCGGCGAGCTGTATTTGGGATGTCCCCGACCACCTCCGACCCTACCTCCCTACGGCGTCGGGGGTGACATCGAGACGGCCCATACCCGGCAGGGCGGTCCGTACCCGCCAGTAGGGGTACGGACCGCCCTTGGCGACGGGGACCGATCACCCGATTTGGCTACACCGGGCCAGTCCCCCGCTCACCGGAATTCACTCGTCCAGGGCATGCAGCGCCTGCCGGACCAGTGCCGCGCGGGCGGCCGGTTCGGCGAGGTGCTCCAGTCCGAAGCCGAGCAGCACGGTGTCGTCCGTGGTGATCGCGCCGTAGGTCTGGAACAGCGTCCCGGTGCGGGCCCAGTCCTTCAGGACGGCGGGGCTGCCGGTGGGCGGTCCGGAGACCTGCCAGGCGCCCAGCGAGGTCTCGAAGCCCTCGGTCTGGGTCGCCGTGCCCCCGACGACCAGGGAGGCCTCGTCGGCGAGGACGCCGCGGCCGCCGCTGCCGGGGTCGGTGACGTAGGCGACCGACAGCTCGACGGACTTCCCGGCGTAGGCGCTCAGGTCGAACTCGACCTGCTTCCAGCCGCCGGAGGAGCCGGTGAGGCTGTTCCACTGCCCGGTGGTGCCGGTGGCGGTGCAGCCGTCGTCGGAGAGGGTCAGGTAGTGCCCGAGCCAGGGGTGCTCGCCCATGTAGAACCCGGCCGCGCACTCCGCGGGCACGGCCGTGCCGGTGGCGCCGTTCGCCTCGGGCAGGGTCGTCCAGTCGTCGCCGCCGGTGGTGTGGGCCTCGACCAGGGCGTGGTCGTAGCCGCGCTCGGTGTCCCACAGCAGCTGGGTGCGGAGCGTGGGGCGGTCGGCGGCGGTGACACCGGTGAGGTCGACGGTGCGGGTCAGGCGCTTGTAGGAGTCGTCGGTGTGGACGGCGGCGGCCATCCACTCCCCCGCGTACGGCCCGTACGGGTTGACCGTCCCGGCGAACTTCCCGGCGCCCTCGCTCGCGAACTGCGGGTAGGTGCCGGGGTCCAGCTCGTCGGAGGTCACGCTGTAGGTCCCGGCGGCGTCCAGCGGGTTGCCGGGCGCGTCGCCGAGGGTGCCGCCGGTCTTGTCGAGCTTGCCGGAGCCGGTGAAGCCGGTGGCGCCGGAGGTGGAGGTGCGGGTGTAGGCGCCGAGGTAGTACTGGCTGAAGTCGTCGGAGAGGGTGCCGCCGCCGAGGTCGACGTCGCCGCCGGCCTGCTCGCCGGCCTCGATCAGCTTGCCGCCCTCGTTGAGGAAGGCGCGCAGCTGGAGCTGGGTGGCGTTGCCGGGCACCGCGGCGCCCGTGTAGTGGACGACGGTGCCGAAGTGTCCGAGGACGCCGAGCGCGTCGGGAGCGCCCTGCGTGGCGACGTCCCAGACGGCCGCGCGGTGGCCGTTGGCCCTCAGCGCGTCCACGTATGTCTGTGTCCGGGTGGCCTTCGCGCCCTCCTCGGCGACGACGAGGACGTCGGCGCGGGGCCGGTCGGCGACCGTGTACGTGAAGTGCTCGCTCTCGGTGCGCTTGCCGTGCCGGTCGTGCCCTCCCCGCGGCGTCTCGCCGGTGAACCAGACCTCGACGCGGTCGCCGGGGTCGGCGCCCCGGACCTCGGCCCGGTACTCGTCGAAGTAGAGGTTGTCCTCACCGCCGTACGTCTCGCCGCCCCGCCAGGGCCGCAGCGCCACGTCGTGGGTGCGTCCGCCGTTGACGCGGTACTTCAGCTCCTTGTCGCGCACGGACTTGCGGACGACGACGGAGACCTCCTGGCCGGCGCCGCGCGCGTAGGAGGTGGTGAAGGGGGCGGGGGTGAAGTCGGCGGCGTCCAGGCCGACCGAGGAGGACGGCCGGTCGGGGTGGGCGGCGGTCTCGGCGACGGAGAGCGCGAAGGGGACGTTCTTGGCGAACTCCTGCTGGATCAGCTTCTCGTCGTCGGGGAAGTTGAAGCCCGACTGGCAGTCGCGCGCGTTCCACTGGTCGTCGGGGTCCACGTCGGAGGCCGTCTGGCAGGTCGACATTTCGGGGGTGAACATCGCCATGCCGTTGACGTTGGCCGCGTGTCCGTCGGCCTCGCCGTTGGTGGTGTACAGCTCCGAGGAGACCTGCGGGTGGTAGCCGGGGATCGCGGAGTTGTCGGGGGTGCCGGCCAGCGCCTTGTAGAGGACGTCGTCCGGAGTGTCGGTGGCCACCTGCCAGCCGACGCCGTAGAGGAGGAGTTCGGCGGCGGAGTGGTAGTTGATGCCGTACGTGAAGCCGATCCGCTTCTGGAAGGCGTCCAGCGCCTTGGTCTCGGGCTCGGAGCCGGGACTCGCGCCGCGGTAGGTCTCGCTGGTGGGGTTGGGGGACGAGCCCTCGTCGTCGTAGCCCCACTTGTAGGCGAAGTTGCGGTTGAGGTCGACGCCGTCGCCGGTGCTGATGGTGCCGTCGCCGTTGACGTCGCGCAGATTCTTGCGCCAGAGGCGGTGGTCGGTGTCCTCGAAGGTGTAGTCGTAGCCGTCGGGGTTGGCCGACAGGACGAACCACAGTTCGGTGGAGTCGACGATCTCCCTGATCCGCCGGTCCTTCTTGTAGTTGTCCAGGTAGTGGTGCATCAGCCGCCGGGTCATCTCCGGGGTGATCCACTCGCGCGCGTGCTGGTTGGACATGTAGAGGACGGAGGGCTTGGAGCCGTCCTTCGACTTCTTCGCGTGCTGGGTGAGCTTGAGCGCCAGGATGTCCTGGCCGTTGACCGTCTTGCCGATGGAGACGACCTTGGTGAGGCCGGGGTTCTCCTGGGCGGTCCGCAGGATCTCCTCGCGCAGACCGCCGCTGCCGCTGTAGGGACGGAAGACGCCGTCGGCGGCGCTCTCGACGCGCTCGGCGGCCTTGGCGGACAGGGTGTGCTCGACGAGGTCGACGCCTTGTCTCTCCAGCGTGCCGGCCTGCTTCTCGGTGAGGTACAGCTCGACGGCGGCGGTTCCCCGGTCGGGTACCTGCTCGCCGAGTTCGTGGCCGTCCTGTCCGGCGGCCAGCAGCAGGGGTACCTGCTCCTTGGTGACGTCGGCGCGGAAGACCTTCACTTCGTTCGCGTCCGGGGTCCCCGGGTCCGCGGGTTGTGCCTGGGCAATGGGCGCGAAGCTCGCTCCGCCGATCAGGAGCGCGCCGACGGCGAGGATCGATCTCGCTCTTCGTCTCATGAACCCCCCTAGATGGGGCCTGTCCGACAGGCCTGCGTTCGCCACAGCGGCGAACAGATGCCAGGCTCATGACAGCTCATGATCGAGTCAAGAGCACGGCAAGGACACGCGAAAGCCGGTGCCGGTCACCCAAGCGGGCTCCGGCACCGGCTCGTTGGCGGACCTGCCGGCCCGGTCAGCCGACCAGGTTGTCGGCCAGTTCCTCGCCGAGGTTGGCGTCCGTACCGGCGATGCCGAGGTCCGAGGCCCGCTTGTCGGCCATGGCCAGCAGGCGGCGGATGCGTCCGGCGACGGCGTCCTTGGTCAGCGGCGGGTCGGCGAGCGCGCCCAGCTCCTCCAGGGAGGCCTGCTTGTGCTCCATGCGCAGGCGCCCCGCCGCGGCGAGGTGCTCGGGCACGTCGTCGGCGAGGATCTCCAGGGCGCGCTGCACCCGGGCGCCGGCGGCGACGGCCGCGCGGGCCGAACGGCGAAGGTTGGCGTCGTCGAAGTTGGCGAGCCGGTTGGCGGTGGCGCGGACCTCGCGCCGCAGCCTGCGCTCCTCCCAGGCCAGCACGGAGTCGTGGGCGCCGAGCCGGGTGAGCAGGGCGCCGATCGCGTCCCCGTCGCGGACCACGACCCGGTCCACGCCGCGCACCTCGCGGGCCTTGGCCGGGATCGACAGCCGGCGGGCGGCGCCGACCAGGGCGAGGGCCGCCTCGGGGCCCGGGCAGGTCACCTCCAGGGAGGAGGAGCGGCCGGGCTCGGTGAGCGAGCCGTGCGCCAGGAAGGCCCCGCGCCAGGCGGCCTCGGCATCGCAGGTGGCCCCCGAGACCACCTGCGGGGGCAGGCCCCGGATCGGGCGGCCCCGGCCGTCCACCAGACCGGTCTGCCGGGCCAGCTGGTCACCGCCCGCGACCACCCGGACCACGAAACGCGAACCGCGGCGCAGCCCGCCCGGAGCCATCACGATCAGCTCCGAGCTGTGCCCGAAGATCTCCAGGATGTCCCGCTTGAGCCGACGGGCCGCGTTCCCGGTGTCCAGCTCCGCCTCGATCACGATGCGTCCGCTCACCAGGTGGAGGCCGCCGGCGAACCGCAGGACGGCGGAGACCTCCGCCTTTCTGCAGCAGGTCCGGGTGACGGGGAGCTGGGAGATCTCGCTCTTCACCGCTGCCGTCATCGCCATGGGCCGATCCTTCCATGCATCCGAAAAATACGGTCGTACGCGGCGGCCAGCAGCTCCGGGTCGTGCCTCGGGGTCCCGTCGGTCCGGGCGACCGGAGCCAGCTCGACCGCGGCGCCGAACCGTTTCGCGGCGTCGGTGAGCGAGTCACGGTCGGGCACGGCGGCCTCGTCGGCCAGCACCACGTCCAGGGCGAGTTTAGGGGCGTGTCGTCCCAAAACCTCCAAATGACGCTGCGGGGAGAAGCCCTCAGTTTCTCCGGGTTGCGGGGCGAGGTTCAGCGAGAGCACCCGGCGCGCCTTCGTCTCGACCAGCGCGTCCAGCAGATCCGGCACGAGCAGGTGCGGAATCACCGAGGAGAACCAGGAGCCGGGGCCCAGTACCACCCAGTCGGCGTCCAGGACGGCGTCGACCGCCTCGTGGACGGCCGGCGGGTCGCTGGGCACCAGGTGCACGGACTGCACCTCGCCGGGCGTGAGCGCCACGGTCGCCTGTCCCCGTACGGTGTCCACCTCGTCGGGCCGCTCCGGGTCGTGGCCCCTGACCAGCGCCTGGAGCTCCAGCGGGACGGCGGACATGGGCAGCACCCGCCCGTGCGCGCCGAGCAGCTTGCCCACCAGGTCCAGCGCCTGGACGTGGTCGCCGAGCTGCTCCCACAGGGCGACGATCAGCAGATTGCCGACCGCGTGTTCGTGCAGGTCGCCCTGGGACTGGAAGCGGTGCTGGATGACGCGGGCCCAGGTCTGGCCCCAGTCGTCGTCGCCGCACAGCGCGGCCAGCGCCTTGCGCAGGTCGCCGGGCGGCAGGACGCCCAGCTCGTCGCGCAGGCGCCCGCTGGAGCCGCCGTCGTCGGCGACGGTGACGACGGCGGTGAGGTCGCCGGTGATCCGGCGCAGCGCGGCGAGCGAGGCGGACAGGCCCATGCCGCCGCCCAGCGCGACGACCTTGGGCTGGGCGCCCCGGCGGCGCGGCTTGCCGCCGCGCGCCTGTTCGGGCCGGGCGGCACGGGCGTCGGCCGGTCTGCCGCCGCGTCCCTCGGGCACCACCCGGCGCAGCCTGCTCAGCCGCGGAGTACGTCCTGTCATTCCCGTGTCATTCCCGTCCCATGTCCCGGTGGACGACCACCGTCTCCACGCCCTCGGCGGCGAGCCGGGCGGCGAGCTTCTCCGACATGGCCACGGACCGGTGCTTGCCGCCGGTGCAGCCGACGGCGACGGTCACATAGCGCTTGCCCTCCCGACGGTAGCCCGCGGCGATCAGCTGGAGCAGCTCGGCGTAGCGGTCCAGGAACTCCTTGGCCCCGGGCTGGTTGAGGACGTAGCTCGACACCTCCTCGTTGAGGCCGGTGAAGGGGCGCAGCTCCGGGACCCAGTGCGGGTTGGGCAGGAAGCGCATGTCGACGACGAGGTCGGCGTCGACCGGGAGGCCGTACTTGAAGCCGAAGGACATCACCGTGGCCCGCAGTTCGGGCTCCTCCTCGCCGGCGAACTGGGCGTCCATCTTGGCCCGCAGCTCGTGGACGTTGAGGCTGGAGGTGTCGATCACCAGGTCGGCGTCGCCTCGCAGCTCGCGCAGGAGGGCGCGCTCGGCGGCGATGCCGTCGACGATCCGGCCGTCGCCCTGGAGGGGGTGCGGGCGGCGCACCGACTCGAAGCGGCGCACCAGGGCGTCGTCGGAGGACTCCAGGAAGACGATCCGGCGGGTGACGCCGCGGGCGTCGAGGTCCGCGAGGGACTCGCGCAGATTGTCGAAGAAGCGCCGGCCGCGGACGTCGACGACCACCGCGATGCGGGCCACGTTGCCCTGGGAACGGGCGCCGAGCTCCACCATGGTGGGGATCAGCGCGGGCGGGAGGTTGTCGACGACGAACCAGCCCAGGTCCTCCAGACACTTGGCGGCGGTCGAGCGGCCGGCTCCGGACATGCCGGAGATGATCACCAGCTCGGGGATGGCCGCCTCGTGCGCCCCGGCTGTTTCCTTGCCCGTACTCACCTGTGCTCCGTCGTCGCGGGTCTGTTCCCGTCCGGCTGTGCGCTGTGCCTGTTCCCGTCCGGCCGCGGACTGTGCCTGTTCCCGTCCGGCTGCGGGCTGTGCCTCGTGCTCGGTCATCTCTCCTGCCCCCGTCGTTCGTCCGGGGTGCCCGCGGTCACGGGCTCCCCCGGGGCATCCGCCGTCGTCTCGGGTGCCCCGTCGTCGTCATCCATGATCTCTCCGGTCGCCGTGTTCACGGCGGGCGCGGCCGGGGTGGCCTTGGCGAGGGCCACGGCGACGGTCTCGGCCGTCTTGCGGCCTATGCCGGGCACCTCGCAGATCTGGTCGATCGTCGCCGACCGCAGCTTCTTCACTGAACCGAAGTGCTTGATCAGCGCCTGTTTGCGGGTCTCCCCCAGGCCGGGCACGTCGTCCAGCGGACTGGAGCGGAAGCGCTTGGCGCGCTTGGCGCGCTGGTAGGTGATCGCGAAGCGGTGGGCCTCGTCGCGGACCCGCTGCAGCAGGTAGAGGCCCTCGCTGGTGCGGGGCAGGACGACCGGGTCGTCGTCGCGGGGCAGCCAGACCTCCTCCAGGCGCTTGGCGAGACCGCACACGGCGATGTCGTCGATGCCCAGCTCGTCCAGCGCCCGCTGGGCGGCCGCGACCTGCGGCTGTCCGCCGTCGACGACGACGAGCTGGGGCGGGTAGGCGAAGCGCTTGGGCCGGCCGTCGTCGTCCTTGAGCGCGGGGCCGTCCGTGAGCTCCTGCCCGTCGGTGAGTGCCGCGCCGTCGTCCGCGGCGCCCCCGCCGGTCGCCTGCCGGTCGCCGTCGGTCGGTGCCTCGCCGTCCGCCCATTCACCGGTCCTCTCCTTCTCGGCGAGGTAGCGGCGGAAGCGGCGGGTGATGACCTCGTGCATGGAACGGACGTCGTCCTGTCCCTCGAAGCCCTTGATCTGGAACCGGCGGTATTCGCTCTTCCGGGCCAGCCCGTCCTCGAAGACGACCATGGAGGCCACGACGTCGTCGCCCTGGAGGTGTGAGATGTCGTAGCACTCGATCCGCAGCGGGGCGCTGTCCAGGTCGAGGGCCTCGGCGATCTCCTCCAGCGCGCGCGAGCGCGTCGTCAGGTCGGAGGCGCGCTTGGTCTTGTGCAGGACGAGGGCCTGCTGGGCGTTGCGCTGGACGGTCTCCATCAGCGCCTTCTTGTCGCCCCGCTGCGGGATGCGCAGCGACACTCCCGACCCGCGGCGCTCGGTCAGCCACTGCTGGACGGGCTCCACCGGGTCGGGCAGCGCGGGGACCAGGACCTCCTTGGGGACGGCGTCGCCGCTCTCCTCGCCGTACAGCTGCTGGAGGGCGTGCTCGACGAGGGCGCCGGTGGTGATCTCCTCGACCTTGTCGGTGACCCAGCCGCGCTGACCGCGCACGCGTCCGCCGCGTACGTGGAAGATCTGGACGGCGGCCTCCAGCTCGTCCTCGGCGACCGCGATCAGGTCGGCGTCGGTGGCGTCGGCGAGGACGACCGCGCTCTTCTCCATGGCCTTCTTGAGGGCCCCGATGTCGTCCCGCAGGCGCGCCGCCCGCTCGTACTCCATGTCCTCCGCCGCCTCGGCCATCTGCCGCTCCAGGCGGCGCAGGTAGGTACCGGTGCGGCCGGCCATGAAGTCGCAGAACTCGTCGGCCAGGTCCCAGTGGTCGTCGGGGGTGATGCGGCCGACGCAGGGCGCCGAGCACTTGCCGATGTAGCCGAGCAGGCAGGGGCGGCCGGTGCGGGCGGCGTTCTTGAAGACGCCCGCGGAGCAGGTGCGCACCGGGAAGACGCGCAGCAGGAGGTCGACCGTGTCGCGGATCGCCCAGGCGTGCCCGTACGGCCCGAAGTAACGCACGCCCTTCTTCTTCTGGCCGCGCATCACCTGGACGCGCGGGAATTCCTCGTTCATCGTGACCGCGAGGTACGGGTAGCTCTTGTCGTCGCGGTACTTGACGTTGAACCGGGGGTCGTACTCCTTGATCCAGGAGTACTCCAGCTGCAGCGCCTCGACCTCCGTGGACACCACCGTCCATTCCACGGACGCGGCCGTCGTGACCATGGTGCGGGTGCGCGGGTGCAGGTGCGCCAGGTCCTGGAAGTAGTTCGCCAGGCGCTGGCGCAGGCTCTTCGCCTTTCCGACGTAGATCACCCGGCGGTGCTCGTCACGGAACCTGTACACCCCCGGGGAGTCCGGGATCTCTCCCGGCCTGGGGCGGTAGCTGGAGGGGTCGGCCATGACTCACACCCTACTGGCGCGGACCGACACTTCGGCGGGGCTGTGGACGACGGACCGGGCCCCTGTGGACAGCCCGCGGAGAAGGCCGGGGAGAACGGTACGGGGCCGTCCGGTCACGCCGGGTGGCCTCCGGGACGGCGGGCCCGTGCGTTCTCGGCCAGGAGCGTACGACGGTCGGGCGCCAGGTGTTGTCCGGACTAGGTCAACACGCTTCAATGCGGGGGGACTCGGGGTCCTGAAGCACGGCGTACGGATGTGAAGACCTCTGCGCCGCGACCGGGGGACGGGCGGCCCCGGCCGATCCGTGTCGACGGCCTGACCAGCCGCCGTGAACTTCACAGAAGGGCCCCTGCATGCCGCACGCCACACAGCACGCGGACGTCGCCACCGCGCAACTCGACTCGGCCCTGCGCGGTGGCCCCTTCCACGTCGCCCTGCGCGCAGCGATCGCCGCTCGCGGACTGCCGCTGCAGCGTGTGCAGCACCACCTGTCGCGCCACGGGGTGAAGGTGGGCGTCACGAGTCTGAGCTACTGGCAGCAGGGCGCCCGGCGTCCGCAGCGTCCGGAGTCCCTGCGGGCCGTGCGGGCGCTGGAGGAGATACTCCAGCTGCCCGAGGAGTCGCTGATCCGCCTGCTCTCCGAGGCCGACGCGGAGACCTCGGAGCGACGTCCCGCGGGCCGCTCCTACCGCGCCCACCTGGCGGCCTCGGGCGTCCTGGACCGGCTGCTGGCCGAACTGGGATGCCCGGCACCTGACGGCGGGGTGCACACCCTCGGGCACCACGAGCGGATCCGGATCGGGGCCGGCCGGGAGCTGGCCGGACGCGAGTCGCACCTCATCGTCCGCGCCCACCGCGACGGCGTCGACCGCTTCCTGGCCGTCCATCACGGCGATCCGGGATGCGTCCCCGCGCGGATGAGCGTCCACGCGCTGGAGAACTGCCGTACGGGGCGGGTCCGCACCCACGACGAGACCGGTGTCCTGGTGACGGAGCTGCTCTTCGACACGCGGTTGCGGGCGGGTGACACCCACCTCTTCCGCTACGGCGTCGAGGACGGCACCGCCGGTGTCTCGCGCGAGTACGTCCGCGGGTTCGGTACGGCGGGCGGGCAGTACGCGCTCCAGGTGCGGTTCGACGTCGCGGCGCTTCCGGTGCGGTGCCACCGGTTCACGCAGCACTCTCCGGCGGCACCGCGCGGCGGCCGGCAGGAGCTGGCGCTCAGCGGACGGCACCACTCGGTGCACCTCGTGGAGCCGCGGGTCAGGTCGGGGATGCTCGGGATCGGCTGGGACTGGGAGTAGGACGCCCGCCGCGCCCGCACCGTCGGCCCCTTGCCGGTCAGGTCCCCGGGCTCGCGACGATCCGGCCCTGCTTCACCTCGACCGGCAGTTCGATGAGCGGCGCGGTGGCCGGGGCGTGCAGCACCTCGCCGGTACGGGCGTCGAACTCGCTGCCGTGGCAGTTGCAGACCAGCTTGGTCCCCTCCAGCTTCTTGATGGGGCACCCCGCGTGCGTGCAGACCGTGCTGAACGCCTTCAGGGAGCCGTCCGCCGCCCGGCTGACCACCACGTTCCCGTCCGGGAAGAGCTTGGTCGCGCCCTTGGCGACCTCCCCGTCCGCGCCGAGGTCCACGGGCGCGGTCGGCCTGGCGGGAGCCGCGCCGTCGTCGCCCGGGGAGCAGGCGGCCAGTCCGAGGCCGACGACGGGAGTGGCGGCCGCCGAACGCAGGACGGTACGGCGGCTCGGGGCGGGACGGCCGGGCATGGGATCTCCACTGGTCGGGACGGGCGGGGGTGGGGGTGTGCGGGTGCAGGGCGACGATATCCGGCGGTCCGGGCGGTACCGCGGGCCGGGTGGCCCGGACTAGGGGGTCCTGAGCGAGGTCTCCAGGTGGATCTTCGCCATGCCCCGCGGGGCGCGTAAACGCTTGCGCAAGCGTTTACGCGCCCCGGGGGCATGGGGTACGGTCCGGCCACAGCGCGACCGCACACGAAGGGGTTGAGGGGGGTACGCCGGTGGCGACCATGGCCGACGTCGCACGGAGCGCGGGGGTGTCTGTGGCGACCGTCTCGCACGTGCTCAACGACACCCGCCCGGTGCTGCCGCACACCCGCCAGGCGGTGCTGGACGCCGTCGAGGAGCTGGGCTACACGCCGAACACCCTGGCCCGTTCCCTGGTGACCTCCCGGACCCGCTCCATCGGCCTCGCGGTGTCGGCGGTCAGCAACCCGTACTTCACGGAAATCCTCCAGGGCGTCGAGGCCAGTGCCCTGGAGCACGGGTACAGCCTGCTCATCGCCGATCCGCACGACGACCCCGGGCACGAGCGCAAGGTGGTCCAGCTGCTGCACGAGCGGCGGGTGGACGGCATGATCGTCGCCCCCTCCGCCGAGCCCCGGGATCTCGTCGCCTACCTCACCCGCCACCGGGTGCCGGCCGTGTTCCTCGACCGGATCGTCGACGTGCCGGAGGGCGAGGACACCCCGCGCTTCGACCAGGTCTGCGCCGAGAGCGCCGAGCCGACGACCCTGCTGGTGGGCCATCTCGCCGGACTGGGCCACCGCCGGATCGGCCTGGTCGCGGGCCGGCCGGGGCTCAGCACGACCCGGGAGCGGATCACCGGGTACCGGCACGGCCTCGCCGCCGCCGGGCTGCCGTTCGACGAGCGGCTGCTGGTCCACGGCGACTCCGAGGCGGCCGGCGGCGAGCGGGCCACGGCGGAGTTGCTGTCGCTGGCGGTGCCGCCCACCGCGCTGGTCACCGCCAACAACGCGATGACCATCGGCGCCCTGCGCGCCCTCCGGAGCCGGGGCCTGTCGGTACCCGGTGACCTCGCGCTGTGCTGCTTCGACGACTTCGCCTGGGCGGACCTCTTCTCGCCCCGGCTCACCGCCGTCGCCCAGCCCAGCAAGGACATCGGGGCGCGGGCCGTCCGGCTGCTCCTCGAACGACTCGCCGCACCGGACCGGCCCGCGCGGACCCGGCGGCTGCCCTGCGCCTTCGTCCACCGCGACTCCTGCGGCTGCGCCGAGCGGCCCGGGCCGCTCTCCGGACAGTCCGAACAAGACCACACCAAGGCCCACGAAAGGACCCTCCCGTGATCGTCGTCGCCGGTGAGGCACTGATCGACCTGGTACCGCAGGGCACGGGCGCCCTCGCGGAGCTGCGGCCCGCACTCGGCGGCGGTCCGTACAACACGGCCGTAGCGCTGGGCCGCCTCGGCTCGCCCGTCGCGTTCTGTTCACGGGTGTCGTACGACCCCTTCGGCGAGGCCTTGCTGGACCGGCTGCGCGAGACCGGCGTGGACGTCTCGACGGTGCAGCGCGGGGCCGAGCCGACGACGCTCGCCGTGGCCTCGCTCGACGCGGACGGTTCGGCCGCGTACTCCTTCTACGTGGACGGGACGGCCGACCGGCTGTTCACACTGCCCGCCGGTCTGCCGCCCGGCACCCGCGCGGTCTCCTTCGGGACCTGTTCGCTGGTGCTGGAGCCGGGCGCGAGCGCGTACGAGGAACTGCTGCGCGAGACGGCCGCGCGAGGCGTGTTCACGGCGCTGGACCCGAACATCCGGGCCGGGCTGATCCCGGACGCGGACGCCTACCGGGCCCGGTTCAAGAGCTGGCTGCCGTCGGTGTCGCTGCTGAAGCTGTCCGCCGAGGACGCCGAGTGGCTCGGCGGCACGCCCCGTGAGTGGCTCGCGGCGGGGCCGGCCGCGGTCGTGGTCACCCGGGGCGGTGCCGGTCTGACGGCCTTCACCCGTGACGGGGGCGAGTACACGGTGCCGGGCGAGCGCGTCGAGGTGGTGGACACGATCGGCGCGGGCGACACGGTGAACGCGGCACTCCTGCACGGCCTCGCGGCACGGGACGCCCTCGGCGACGCGGCCGTGGCCGCACTGGGACCGGACGGCTGGGCGGAGCTGCTGGGCTTCGCCGCCCGCGCGGCGGCGGTCACCTGCTCCCGCGCGGGCGCGGAACCGCCGTACGCCCACGAAGTCGCCGTCTGACGGAGCGGGAGCGGGAGCCGATGCCCGCCACCGCCCCGGCTCCGGCTCCGGCTCCGGCTCCGGCTCCGGCTCCGGCTCCGGCTCCGGCTCCGGCTCCGGCTCCGGTGCGACGCTCTCAGACCGCCGGGCGTACGGCCCGCAGAGCGCCGGGGCGGCGGCCGTTCAGCGGTCCAGGGCGGCGGCCGTGGCGTCGTCCGCGGGCAGGTGCACGACGATCCGCCTGCCCTCCTCGGGCAGCGACAGCGTCTCGTGCAGCAGCCGCAGCGGCCCGGCCTCGGGGTGCTCCATGAGCTGGGAGCCGCCCCGCAGGGCTGCCACGCCGAGGTCGGAGAACCGGTCGGTGAAGTCCGCCCCGGCGGTCAGCGTCAGCTCGTCGGCCAGGTCGTTCACGTGCGGGTCCCGCAGCGGAGCCCCGTGCCGGAGCTGGGCGACCAGGTCGTCGGCCACTCGGTCCCAGTCGGGGTAGGCGACGCGCGCCCGCGCGTCGGTGAACACGTACCGCAGCAGGTTGGGCCGCTCGCCGTCCAGCAGTCCGATCGGACCGGTCAGCCTGGCGTAGCCGCCGGTGTGGGCGAGGACGTCACCGATCCAGTCGAGCACCACGGCGGGGCGGGCTCCATCCGGTCCAGCACGGCCCGCACGGTGGGGCGCACGCCATCGCTGCGCGACGGGGCCGCGGCGCAGAGCAGCGGGTCGCCGCCGTCGGCCTCCTTGGTCAGGCGGCGCAGCAGCATCCGCTCCCGCAGGGACAGCTCCAGCGCGTCGGCGAGGGCTCCGAGCACCTGGACGGACGGATTCCGGTCGCGCCCCTGTTCCAGCCGGGTGAGGTACTCGACGCTGACACCGGCGAGCGTGGCCAGTTCGGCGCGGCGCAGACCCGGGGTCCGGCGGCGGGAGCCGGCGGGCAGCCCCACCTCGGCGGGGGTGACGGACTCCCGCATCCTGCGCAGGAACGTGCCCGACTCGTTGTCGCTCACGTCATGGAACGTACCCATGCGCACGGGCGAAAGGGTGCCCCTGTCACTACCACGCTCGGGCCGGTCTCCCACGCGGAGCGCTCGGCCCGCACGGTGGACGGCATGACGAACAACACCCGCACCCCCGCCGCTCCCCTGCCCATCGCTCCCGGGGCGTGGGCCCTGGACCCGTTCCACTCCTCGGTGAACTTCACCGTCCGCCACCTCGGCATCGCCAAGGTCCGGGGCCGTTTCACGGGTTTCGACACCGAGCTTCACGTCGGTCGGACGGCCGAGGAGACCCGGGTGTCCGCGACGGTCGACCTTGCCTCCATCGACACCGGGAACGCCGATCGGGACGCCCATGTACGCGCCTCGGACCTGCTCGACGTGGAGAAGCGGCCGACGATGACCTTCCGCTCGACCCGGGTTTCGGGCGCGGGCGAGGACTGGGCCATGGAGGGCGAGCTGACGATCGGCGACGTGACCCGCCCGGTGACGCTGGCCGTGGAGTTCGGCGGGCTGGTGGACGTCCCGATGGAGGGCGGCGGCCGGCACGCCGGGTTCGAGGCGACCGGTGAGATCCGGCGCAGCGAGTACGGCCTGGACTTCGCGCCGGGGCTGCTGGGAGAGGTCGTGAAGATCCAGCTCGACATGCAGTTCGTGGAGCCGACCGCGGCTGATCGCCCGGCCGCGCGGAGGGCGCCGGGCCCCACGGATGCTCCCGTGGGGCCCGGCGCCGTCCGGACTCATGCCTTGCTCGTCCGCGTGGTCTTCTTCGCGGCGGGCTTGGCGGCCTTCTTCGCCGCCGTCTTGGCCGTCTTGCTGGCGGTCGCCTTCTTGGCGGCCGGGCCGGCGACGGCCTTGGTGGCGGTCTTCTTGGCGGTGGTCTTGGTCGCCACCGTCTTCGCCGCCTTGCGCGGCCTGGTCACCGCGGTCGCGTCGCTGACCCGGTCGGCGCCCAGGACGTCCCGCAGGAACTTGCCGGTGTGGCTGGCGGGTACGCCCGCGACCTGCTCAGGCGTGCCCTCGGCGACCACCAGGCCACCGCCGGCGCCGCCCTCGGGTCCCATGTCGACCACCCAGTCCGCGGTCTTGATCACGTCGAGGTTGTGCTCGATGACGATGACCGTGTTGCCCTTGTCGACCAGTCCGCCGAGGACCGTCAGCAGCTTGCTGATGTCCTCGAAGTGCAGACCGGTGGTCGGCTCGTCCAGGACGTAGACCGTGCGCCCGGTGGAGCGGCGCTGCAGCTCACTGGCGAGCTTGACGCGCTGGGCCTCGCCACCGGACAGGGTGGTCGCGGACTGGCCGAGCCGGACGTAGCCGAGGCCGACGTCCTTCAGGGTCTTCATGTGCCGGGAGATGGCGGGCACCGCCTCGAAGAAGTCGGTCGCCTCCTCGATCGGCATGTTCAGGACGTCGGCGATGGACTTGCCCTTGTAGTGGACCTCCAGGGTCTCCCGGTTGTACCGGGCGCCGTGGCAGACCTCGCACGGGACGTAGACGTCCGGGAGGAAGTTCATCTCGATCTTGATCGTGCCGTCGCCCGCGCAGTTCTCGCAGCGGCCGCCCTTGACGTTGAAGGAGAACCGGCCGGGCAGGTAGCCCCGCACCTTCGCCTCCGTCGTCTCCGCGAACAGCTTGCGGATGTGGTCGAAGACGCCGGTGTACGTCGCCGGGTTCGACCGCGGGGTGCGGCCGATGGGCGACTGGTCGACGTGGACGACCTTGTCGACGAGGTCGTCGCCGTCCACGCGCGTGTGCCTGCCCGGGACGTTCCGCGCGCCGTTCAGTTCGCGGGCGAGGTGGGTGTACAGGATGTCGTTGACCAGCGTCGACTTGCCGGAGCCCGAGACGCCGGTGACGGCCGTGAACACGCCCAGCGGGAAGGACACGTCGATGTCCTGGAGGTTGTTCTCCCGGGCGCCGTGCACGGTCAGCCGCCGGGAGGGATCGAGCGGGCGCCTGATGTCGGGCAGCGGGATGGCCTTCCGACCGGACAGGTACAGGCCGGTCTGCGACTCGGCGTTGTCGAGCAGCTCCTTGACGGAACCGCTGTGCACCACCTTGCCGCCGTGCTCGCCCGCGCCGGGGCCGATGTCGACGATCCAGTCGGCGACCTTGATGGTGTCCTCGTCGTGCTCGACGACGATGAGCGTGTTGCCCATGTCCCGGAGCCGGACGAGGGTCTCGATCAGCCGGTGGTTGTCGCGCTGGTGCAGGCCGATGGACGGCTCGTCGAGGACGTACAGCACGCCGACGAGTCCGGATCCGATCTGGGTGGCCAGCCGGATGCGCTGGGCCTCGCCGCCGGAGAGGGTGCCCGCCGCGCGGTTCAGCGAGAGGTAGTCCAGGCCGACGTCGACCAGGAACCGCAGTCGTTCGTTGACCTCCTTCAGCACGCGCTCGGCGATCTTCTTGTCCCGGGCGTTGAGCGTCAGCTCGCCGAGGAAGTCCGCGCAGTCGCTGATGGACATCGCCGAGACCTCGGCGATCGACTTGCCCATGACGGTGACCGCGAGGACGAGCGGCTTGAGGCGCGTGCCCTCACAGGTGGGGCAGGGCACCTCGCGCATGTAGCCCTCGAAGCGCTCGCGGCTGGCGTCGCTCTCCGCCTCGCTGTGCCGGCGCTTGACGAAGGGGATGGCGCCCTCGAAGGCCGTGGTGTACCGGCGCTCGCGGCCGTACCGGTTGCGGTAGCGGACCTCGACCTGGGTCTTGTGGCCGTACAGCAGGGCCTTGCGGGCACGCTGCGGCAGACCCGCGAAGGGGATGTCGGTACGGAAGCCGAGCGCGTCCGCGAGGGCGCCGATCAGGCGGGCGAAGTAGTCCTTGGTGTGCCCGTGGGACCAGGGGTGGATGGCGCCCTCGTCGAGGGACTTGTCCTCGTCGGGGACGATCAGCTCAGGGTCGACCTCCATGCGCGTGCCGATGCCGGAGCAGTCGGGGCAGGCGCCGAAGGGCGAGTTGAAGGAGAAGGAGCGGGGCTCCAGCTCCTCGAAGGACAGGTCGTCGTACGGGCAGTACAGGTGCTCCGAGTACATGCGCTCGCGCTCGGGGTCGTCCTCGGGGAGGTCGACGAAGTCGAGCACGACCATACCGCCGGACAGGCCGAGCGCGGTCTCCACGGAGTCGGTGAGGCGCCGCTTGGCGGAGTCCTTCACCGTGAGGCGGTCGACGACCACCTCGATGGTGTGCTTCTCCTGCTTCTTCAGCGTGGGCGGGTTGGACAGCTGGACGGTCTCGCCGTCCACCCGCGCGCGGGAGTAGCCCTTGGTCTGGAGGTCGGCGAAGAGGTCGACGAACTCGCCCTTGCGCTCGCGCACCAGCGGCGACAGCACCTGGAAGCGGCTGCCCTCCGGCAGCTCCAGGACCTTGTCCACGATGGCCTGCGGCGACTGGCGCGAGATCGGGCGGCCGCACTCGGGGCAGTGCGGCTTGCCGATGCGGGCGAAGAGCAGGCGCAGGTAGTCGTAGACCTCGGTGATGGTGCCGACCGTCGAGCGCGGGTTGCGCGAGGTCGACTTCTGGTCGATGGAGACCGCCGGGGAGAGGCCCTCGATGAAGTCGACGTCGGGCTTGTCCATCTGGCCGAGGAACTGCCGGGCGTAGGACGAGAGCGACTCCACGTAGCGCCGCTGGCCCTCGGCGAAGATCGTGTCGAAGGCCAGGGAGGACTTGCCCGACCCGGACAGGCCCGTGAAGACGATGAGCGAGTCACGAGGCAGGTCGAGCGAGACGTTCTTCAGGTTGTGCTCGCGCGCGCCACGGACGATGAGACGGTCGGCCACGCCGGTCCGCACCTTTCTTGAGAGAAGTGACAGGGGCGGGGCCCCCGTCTTTCTCAGACTAGGGGGAGCCACTGACAACGCCGGTCGGATTCACCGGTTGTCAACAAACCCCGACTTCCCAGCATGCCCGACGCCGCAGTCGACCTTATAGCACGTGCATTCGAATTGCGGGGGTCGCCCACTACCTTCACCCGAAGGTGTGGTGCGGTCTAGGGTCGGCGGCATGATTGATCACGCGCATGACCTGGCGTCTGTACGTGACGCGACCGAGCGGCTGCTCACCGCGGTCGGGAAACTGGACAACGCGTCCGTGACGAAGTCGTCACGGCTTCCCGGCTGGAGTCGCGGCCACGTCCTCGCCCACCTCGCCCGCAACGCCGACGCCCTCGTGAACGTCCTCGAAGGACGCCCCATGTACGTCTCCGGCGAGGCCCGGGACGCCGACATCGAGCGGGACGCCCCGCGACCCCTGGACGCGCAGCTCGCGGACGTGCGCGAGAGCGCGGCCCGGTTCCAGGACGCCTCGGCCGCCCCCGCGGACTGGTCGCGCACCGTGGAGTTGCGCAACGGGGTCACGGACTCGGCCTCCAGGGTGCCGTTCCGGCGGTGGGCCGAGGTGGAGCTGCACCACGTGGACCTGGGCATCGGCTACGCGCTGGAGGATCTTCCGGCGGAGTTCACCGAGCGGGAGACCGACTTCCTCGCCGCCCGGTTCGCCGGTCACCCCGAGGTGCCGCCGACCAGGCTCACGGACGGCACGCGCGCGTGGCGCACGGGACGGGAGGCGGACACCGCCGAGGTGACCGTCACCGGTCCCCCCGCCGATCTGCTCGGCTGGCTCGCCGGTCGCCGTGAGGGCTCGGCGCTCAGGGTGGAGGGCGGCCCGCTGCCGGTGCTGCCTCCCCTGTAGGCGGGCGGGACGCGGTCTCCGGACGGCCTCACGCCGCTAGGCTGGCCGTCATGACGTACAGCGGAGAGGTGGCGGTCGGCGGACCCGCCGACGTGCACGAGCTCAAGGACCTGATGATCACCAAGGTCGCGGTCGGCCCGATGGACAACAACGCCTATCTGCTGCGCTGCCGGGCCACCGACGAGCAACTGCTGATCGACGCCGCCAACGACGCGCACGCCCTGCTCGGCACGATCGGTGACGACGGCATCGCGTCCGTCGTCACCACGCACCGGCACGGCGACCACTGGCAGGCGCTCGCCGAGGTCGTCGCGGCCACCGGCGCCCGCACCCACGCCGGGCGGTTCGACGCCGAGGGCATCCCGGTGCCCACCGACGTCCTGGTCGACGACGGCGACACGATCCGGGTGGGTCAGGTCCAGCTCACCGCACGCCACCTCGTCGGACACACACCGGGCTCCATCGTCCTCGTCTACGACGACCCGCACGGGCATCCCCACCTGTTCACCGGGGACTGCCTGTTCCCGGGCGGCGTGGGGAACACCTTCAAGGACCCAGAGGCCTTCGCCAGCCTCATCCACGACGTGGAGACCAAGGTCTTCGACGCGCTCCCGGACGAGACGTGGGTCTACCCCGGGCACGGCAACGACACGACGCTCGGCGCGGAGCGGCCGCACCTGCCGGAATGGCGGGCGCGCGGCTGGTGACGGGCGGGCTCCTCGGCCGCGGGCCCGCGCCGTCGCCCCTGTGTACGCGCCCCGTGTGAAGCGTTCGCACACACCCGCGGCCCGCGCACGCTCCCCGCGCACCGGTGCGGCGCGGTCGACTGGGTGGCAGCCCCGCACAGGAACGACGGCTCCTGGGCGGCACGGGCCGCCGGCCTCCCGATCCCCGCCCCCCGGCCGGCGGCCCCGGCGCCTCAGGCCCTGGCCGAGCCCGCTCCGGCCAGGGCCGCGATCCGCTCCACACCGAACACGTACCCCTGCACACCGCACCCCGCGACGACTCCGTCGGCGCGCTGCGAGACGTAGGAGTGGTGCCGGAACGGCTCGCGCTGGTGGATGTTGGAGATGTGGACCTCCACCACCGGCAGCCCGTCGCACGTGTTGAGCGCGTCCAGGATGGCGACGGAGGTGTGCGAGTAGGCGGCGGGGTTGATCACGATCCCGCAGTGGTTCAGCCGGGCCTCGTGGATCCAGTCCACCAGTTCGCCCTCGTGGTTGGACTGCCGGAAGTCCACCGTGCCGCCGTGCGCGGCCGCCGCCTTCACGCACAGCGCCTCGACGTCGGCGAGGGTGTCGGAGCCGTAGATCTCCGGCTGGCGCTGGCCGAGCAGGTTCAGGTTGGGCCCGTTGAGGATCATGATCGGGGCGTTGGCCAGGGTGCGGGGCACGGTTCCTCCGGTCCGTGAGGGGGTGCGGCGGCCCATGCGCGGCCACTGCTCGGTCCCCGGTCTATCACGGTGCGCCGATGTCCCGGCCACGGCCTACGGGTTGACGGCCAGTTCCAGGTACGCCGCGAACAGCACCAGGTGGACGCCTCCCTGCAAGGGCGTGGCCCGGCCCGGCACGACCGTCAGAGAGGCCACCACCACGGTCAGGGCGAGCAGCACCATGTGGATGGAGCTGAGGCCGAGGACCAGCGGCCCGGAGAGCCACACGGACGCCAGGGCGACGGCCGGGATGGTCAGGCCGATGCTGGCCATGGCCGAGCCGAGCGCCAGGTTCAGGCTGGTCTGCACCCGGTCGCGGCGCGCGGAGCGCACCGCGGCGATCGTCTCGGGGAGCAGGACCAGCAAGGCGATGATGACGCCGACGACGGCGTGGTGGAGTCCGGCGGCGGCCACTCCGTCCTCGATGGTCGGCGACACGCCCTTGGCGAGGCCGACGACCCCGATCAGGGCCAGGCCCAGCATCCCGAGGCTGATCAGGGCCGTGCGCGAGGAGGGTGCATGCGCGTGTTCCTCGGCGGTGATCACTTCGCCCTGCCGGGTGATCGGCAGGAAGTAGTCGCGGTGCCGCACCGTCAGGGTCGCGATGAACAGGCCGTAGAGGACGAGCGAGGACAGCGCGGCGAAGGTCAGCTGCACGGTGGAGAACTCCGGGCCGGGCGCGCTGGTGGTGAAGGTCGGCAGGACGAGGCTGAGGGTGGCCAGGGTCGCCACCGTCGCGAGGGCGGCGCCGGTGCCCTCCGGGTTGAACACCGCGATCCCGTGTCGCAGGGAGGCGACCAGGAGGCTGAGGCCGACGACCCCGTTGCAGGTGATCATGACGGCCGCGAAGACCGTGTCCCGGGCCAGGGTCGCGCTCTTGTCGCCGCCGTCCGCCATCAGGGTCACGATGAGCGCGACCTCGATGACCGTGACGGCGATGGCGAGGACCAGGGAGCCGAAGGGCTCGCCGACCCGGTGGGCGACCACCTCGGCGTGGTGCACCGCGGCCAGGACGGACGCCGCCAGGACGATCGTGAGCAGCGCGACGACCGCGCCGGGCAGCGAGCGGCCCCAGGTGAAGGCCAGCAGTACGACCGCGATCAGGGGCGTGACGGTCGTCCACCGTGCGAGGAGCGCCCTGGGACCGGTGACCATGCGGTGATCGTCGCAGAGGGCGGCGGGCGCCGCATTCCGGATCTCGGGGCCCCTCCCCCGCCGAGCCCACGGGCTGAATCGGCTCAACGAGCAAGCGGGGAGCGGCGAACGGCTCCAGCCGTTCGCCGCTCCGGGCCGGGGTTGATCAGGCCTCGATGCTGTCCTTCGACGCTTCGCCGTCGCCGACGGCCGCCGCTTCCGCCGCGGCCTGCTTCTTCGAGGCGCGGAGGCTGGTGATCGTGGTGACGATCAGGACGGAACAGATCACGCCGAGCGAGACCGGAATGCTGATCTCGGGAACGTGGACGCCGGACTCGTGCAGGGCGTGCAGCACCAGCTTGACACCGATGAAGCCCAGGATCACGGACAGCCCGTAGGACAGGTGGACCAGCTTCTTCAGCAGACCCCCGATGAGGAAGTACAGCTGACGCAGACCCATCAGGGCGAACGCGTTGGCCGTGAACACGATGTACGGGTCCTGCGTCAGACCGAAGATCGCCGGGATGGAGTCGAGCGCGAAGAGCACATCGGTGGTGCCGATGGCGAGCATCACGACCAGCATCGGGGTCATGATCCGCTTGCCGTTCTCCTCGATCCACAGCTTGGTGCCGTGGTACCGGTCGGCGACACCGAAGCGTCGCTCGGCGGCCTTGAGGAGCTTGTTCTCCTCGAACTCCTCGTCGTCCTCGTCGGCCCGCGCCTCCTGGATGAGCTTCCAGGCGGTGTAGATGAGGAAGGCACCGAAGATGTAGAAGACCCAGGCGAAGCTGGCGAGGATCGCGGCGCCCGCGGCGATGAAGATGGCCCTGAGGACCAGGGCTATCAGGACACCGATGAGCAGAACCCGCTGCTGGTACTGCGAGGGCACCGCGAACTTCGCCATGATCAGGACGAAGACGAAGAGGTTGTCCACGCTCAGCGACTTCTCGGTGATGAAGCCCGCGAAGAACTCGCCGGCGGGTTCACCGCCGCCGAAGAAGAGCAGGCCGAGCCCGAAGAGGCCCGCCAAGGCGATCCAGACGCCGGTCCAGATACCGGCTTCCTTGATCGATACGTCGTGCGGTTTGCGGCCGATGAAGAAATCGACCGCGATGAGGGCGGCAAGGCCCACGATGGTCAGGACCCACAGGGTCACCGAAACTTCCACTACGCCTCCGGCAGTACGTCACACGGCAGATGTCAGCGTCGTCGCTGCCGGAGGTCTCTTCCACCCAGGAGTCCGGGACGCGCGATGCGCCCGGAACCACGGGCCGACGCCCCGGGATCTGGCCTGATCCGTATTGACGGGTACGCCGCACAGACAGGGAGTACTCCCCTCCGTACGGACGACAGTACCCCAATCCCCAAGGGAAGGTAAAGAGATTTGCAAATTAAGCTCAAAAGCCCAGCTCGGAACCGGTCACCGGCCCCATGAACGGCGGGCGGCGGCGACCTGGTCGAGCACCTGCTGGAGCACCTGGCTGCCGGGCGGTACGAGCGAGGGCTCGTACGTCCAGGCATGTCCGACCCACGGGTCGGCGAGGTGGTCGTCGGCCACCGGCGTCAGCCGGAGCAGCGAGCGCCACAGCGGGTCCAGCAGTGGCCCGAACCCGGCGGACTCCTCGCGGTCGGCGACCATCATCAGGTGGACACCCACGGCCGGCCCCTCGTCGGCGAGGTAGCGCAGCTGGTTGACGGCCCGGTCGTCGAATCCGTGCGGGAAGTCGTTGACGACCAGCAACTGCTGCGAGGTGTCCAGGCCGGGCGGGAGCGCGTCCGGAGCCCCTGCGCGCAACGCCATCTGGACCAGGTCGACGCGCTGGGTGAGACGGGCCAGTACGTCCGCCGCCCCCGCGGCGCCCTGGGCCGGCGGAGCGGCGAGCACCCCGCTGCGCACCAGCGGCGCCAGGGCCTGCGCCCCGGATCCGGCCGGGTCGATGACGTGCACGGTGAACTCGCCCGCCGGGTAGATGGCGAGCAGCCGGGCCGCGTGGGCGACGGCCGTCTCCAGGCCCAGGCGCCGCATCTCGTGGGAGTCGGCGAACGACCCGTCGAGCGAGGCGGAACGCCCGCTGTCGATCCACAGACCGCGCTCCAGCGGCAGCCGGATCAGCATCGGGATGCGTATGCGGTCGGCCTCCGGCAGATGGAGATCACCCAGCCGCAGGGCCATCGGGATCTCCATGGGGACGCGGTAGGCGTGCCAGACCGGGTTGTCCCAGCGTGCGAAGGCCGCCGGCAGGGCGGGCTCGACGACCTCGGCCTCGGCGACGAGCTGGGCGACGTCCCGGTCCAGGACCTCCCTGGCCTGGGACACCAGCTCGCCGTACCGGGAGCGTGCCGCCTCGCGGGCGGCGTCGCCCTGTCCGCCGATCCGGCTGCGGGGATCGGACAGGACCTGGTCGAGCTCCTTCTCCATGCGGGATTCGGCGAAGTCGACGGCGCTGCGGTAGGCGGCCGTGGTGCGGGCCAGGTCCTCGAACATGCCCCACACCTGGTTGTAGAGCCGCTCCTCCATGGACCAGCCGGTGGCGTCACCCGCGACGGGCCGGGCCGGCTGACCGGGTTCGGCCGGGGGCGCGGCCGGCGGGGGCGGGGGCGGTGCCGCGTTCTGCCGGCGCGGGTGGCTGTAGTCGATCGGGCCGCCTGCGGCGGGCGCGGACGGCTGGCCGGGGTTGGCGGGCTCCCCCGGCCCTTCCGGGTACGGCTGCTGTGCCCCGGTCAGTCCCGGCGCCCCGGGCGGCTGCGGGCCGGGAGCGGAAGCCCCCTGGGTGTCGTACGGAGACGCCGGCGGTACGGGCGCACCGGGGCCGGTCCGGGGCGCGGTGCCATGGTCCGGACCGTGCGCCGGGGCGGCGGCCGGAGGGGCCGGTATCGAACGGGCCAGCCCGCTCGCCACCGCCTCGTGGATGCTCGCCGCGAGCTGGTGGGCCTGGGACAGCTTCTGGTCGGCGAGGAGCTCGGCGAGCCCGCCCGCGTAGCCCTGACCGACGGCGCGGACCTTCCAGGCGCCCTGGCGCCGGTAGAGCTCCAGGGCGACGACGGCGGACTCGGCCTCCAGACCGGTGATGGTGTAGGTGGCGACCTCGTCGCCGTCGAGGTCGGTGACGGCGACGAACGGGGCGGCGACGGCCCCGAACCGGGCCGGACCTCTCCCGCCGGCCGGCAGGGCGAGCAGCACACTGACGCGGTGCACCGCGTCGGGCACGGCGTCCAGGTCCACCGCGAGGCGGTGGTCGGCGGCGGCCTGCCGGGAGACCTCCAGGCCCGGCAGGGTGGGCGCGCCCGGATGGACCACCCGCTCGACGCCGTGGACGGTGCCGTTCTCGTCGCCGAGCGTGGCCCCGGCCACGACCGGCGTGCCGGCCGAGACCCGGATCTCGAGACGAGCCCGGGGAAGCGGGTGGTTCTGTCCCCGCGTCAGCTCGGCCGTCATCGCCTTTCCCCCTGTGTCAATCGTGTGTCACCCGCGGGACGTCATGCGGGCCTGGCCGGTCCCGCACACGGGACCGGCCGGTTCATGTCGGACTGCCCCGGCCTGACTGGCGCGTACCGGCGGCTACAGGACCGGCAGGATCGCCGGCATCAGGTCCTGGAAGGTGCGGCCGTTGGCCGGGGTGCCGATGGCGGTCATCGCCCAGCCCTGGCCCGCGCGGTGCACCTTGGCCATGATCTGGGCCGTGAAGGCTCCGCCGCCGGCCAGCGTGTAGCGGGCGAGTTCCTGGCCGTTGGTCTCGTCGACCAGGCGGCAGAAGGCGTTCTGCACTTCCTGGAAGGTCTGGCCGGTGAAGGAGTTCACCGTGAAGACGATCTGGTCGATGTGGACCGGAACGCGCTGCAGGTCGACGAGGATCGCCTCGTCGTCGCCGCCCTGGCCGACACCGCCGACGAGGTTGTCACCGGTGTGGCGCACCGAGCCGTCGTCGCTCACCAGGTGGCGGAAGAAGACGACGTCGACCGGCTGCTTGTCCGCGAAGAGGACCGCGGAGGCGTCCAGGTCGATCTCCCGGGTGCGCGAACCGAACAGGCCGCGCCGGGGAGCCGCCTGCCAGCCGAGACCCATGCGCACCGACGTCAGGCTGCCCCCGTCGCTCTTCTGCAGACTGATGGCCTGACCCTTGGTCATGTTGACGGTCACGCGCTGATCCCCTCTCGAACGTCCCCTGTTGCCGCGGTCTGCGCGGTTGACCAGAACCCTACGCAGGGGCACTGACAGCGCCCCACCCCGGCCCGTGCTTTGTGTCGGTCTTGCAACACAGCGCGTGCCCCGGACGGGCCGTCAGGCCAGGCCCGCCTCCTTCATCTGGCGCAGTTCCTTCTTCATCTCCGAGACCTCGTCGCGCAGCCGGGCCGCGATCTCGAACTGGAGGTCGGCCGCGGCCGCCCGCATGCGGGTGGTGAGGTCCTCGATCTGCTCGGCCAGCTCCGCCGCGGGGCGGTCGGTCACCGCCGTCTCCTTGGCCCTGCCCTTGGCCGCCTTGGCTCCGCCCGTCGCCTGGCCGCCCAGCGCGGGCACGGGAGCCTTGGCGCCCTTGCCCTCCTTCATCTGGCGGTAGCCCGAGCCGAGGAGCTGTTCGGTGTCGACGTCCTCGCGGGCGATCTGCGCGACGATATCGTTGATCTTCTTGCGCAGCGGCTGCGGGTCGATGCCGTTCGCCTTGTTGAACGCGACCTGCTTCTCGCGCCGGCGGTTGGTCTCGTCGATGGCCTTCTCCATCGCCGGCGTGATCTTGTCCGCGTACATGTGGACCTGGCCGGAGACGTTGCGCGCCGCGCGGCCGATGGTCTGGATCAGGGAGGTTCCGGAGCGCAGGAAGCCCTCCTTGTCGGCGTCGAGGATCGCCACCAGGGACACCTCGGGCAGGTCGAGGCCCTCGCGCAGCAGGTTGATGCCGACCAGGACGTCGTACTCGCCGGCGCGCAGCTCGCGCAGCAGCTCGACGCGGCGCAGCGTGTCGACGTCGCTGTGGAGGTAGCGGACCTGGATGCCGAGCTCCAGGAAGTAGTCGGTGAGGTCCTCGGCCATCTTCTTGGTGAGGGTGGTGACCAGGACGCGCTCGTCCTTCTCGGTCCGCTTGCGGATCTCGTGCACCAGGTCGTCGATCTGGCCCTCGGTGGGCTTGACGACGACCTCCGGGTCGACCAGGCCGGTGGGCCGGATGATCTGCTCGACGGCGCCGTCCGAGCGGGACAGCTCGTAGGCGCCCGGGGTGGCCGACAGGTACACGGTCTGACCGATGCGCTCCTGGAACTCCTCCCACTTCAGCGGGCGGTTGTCGAGCGCGGAGGGCAGCCGGAAGCCGTGGTCGACCAGGGTCCGCTTGCGGGACGCGTCGCCCTCGTACATGGCGCCGATCTGCGGAACGGTGACGTGCGACTCGTCGATGACGAGCAGGAAGTCGTCCGGGAAGTAGTCCAGCAGTGTGTTCGGCGGCGAGCCGGGCGAGCGGCCGTCGAAGTGCATCGAGTAGTTCTCCACGCCGGAGCAGGAGCCGATCTGGCGGAGCATCTCGATGTCGTACGTGGTGCGCATCCGCAGCCGCTGGGCCTCCAGGAGCTTGCCCTGCTTCTCCAGCTCGGTCAGGCGCTCGGCCAGTTCCTTCTCGATGTCGTTGACCGCCCGCTCCAGGCGCTCGGGGCCGGCGACGTAGTGGGAGGCCGGGAAGACGTACAGCTGCTGGTCGTCGCTGATGATCTCGCCGGTGACCGGGTGGAGCGTCGACAGGGCCTCGATCTCGTCGCCGAACATCTCGATGCGGACGGCCAGCTCCTCGTAGACCGGGAAGATCTCGATGGTGTCGCCGCGCACCCGGAAGGTGCCGCGGGCGAAAGCCATGTCGTTGCGCGTGTACTGGATGTCGACGAAGCGCCGCAGCAGCTCGTCCCGGTCGTGCTCCTCACCGACCCGCAGCGGGACCATGCGGTCGACGTACTCCTGCGGGGTGCCCAGGCCGTAGATGCAGGACACGGAGGCGACCACGACGACGTCACGGCGGGTGAGCAGCGAGTTGGTGGCGGAGTGGCGCAGCCGCTCCACCTCCTCGTTGATCGAGGAGTCCTTCTCGATGTAGGTGTCCGACTGGGGGACGTAGGCCTCGGGCTGGTAGTAGTCGTAGTACGAGACGAAGTACTCGACGGCGTTGTGGGGAAGCAGCTCGCGGAACTCGTTCGCCAGCTGGGCGGCCAGGGTCTTGTTCGGCGCCATCACCAGGGTGGGGCGCTGGAGCTTCTCGATCATCCACGCGGTGGTGGCGGACTTGCCGGTACCGGTCGCGCCGAGCAGGACGACGTCCTTCTCGCCTGCCTGGACGCGCCGGGCCAGCTCGGCGATGGCCGCCGGCTGGTCGCCGTTGGGCTGGTAGGAACTGACGACCTCGAAGGGCGCCACCGTGCGTTCGATCTGGGAAACGGGCCGCATGGGTTCCACCGTACGACCCCGCACTGACAACGGGTCCCGTCAGCGGTTCTGCGGGGTCCGGGAGCGCCGGTGGACGAGGGGGCGGCTGGTGCGGCGCGCGGGGTGGTGTGCCGGGTGACGGATCGTGCGGGTGCCATCGGTGTGGGCGGGGATGCCCGGCTTCCGCTCGACGGGGGCCGCGGTGGGCTTGCCCATGACCATGAACGGGTCGAGCACGACGACGACGCCGGCGAGGAGGAGGAAGGCGAGGGGGCCGATGAGCATGGGGGCCAGCAGTTCGGCGGGCGAGCCGCCGGTGGAGGGCTCGGCCGTGCCGCTGACATGGACCTCGACGGCGGCCATCCCCGTGTAGTGCATGCCGGTGACGGCCAGTCCCATGATCAGGGCCGCGCCCAGGCTCCACAGGAAGCCCCGGACCTGTCCGGCCGCCCACAGGGCGGCGGTGGCGGCGGCCATGGCTATGACGACGGACACGGCGACGGTGAGCGTGTTGTACGTCAGCTGCCCGTCCAGGTGCATCCCGGCCATTCCCAGGTAGTGCATGGAGGCGATGCCCAGGCCGGTGATGGTACCGCCGGTGAACAGGGCCGTCCCGCTCGCGCCCCGGTAGCCGACGATGAAGATCCCGACCCCCACCATGACGACGGCGACCGCCAGGCTGGCGAAGGTCATCAGCCAGTCGTAGCGGATCGGCGTGTGTTCGATCGTGAAGCCCATCATCGCGACGAAGTGCATGGTCCAGATGCCGGAGCCGATCGCCGCCGAGCCGAGGGCGAGCCATCCGGGACGCCAGGAACGGGTGACCAGCATGGCCCTGGCGGTGCAGCGCAGACCGAGGGCGCCGCCGAGGAACGCCATCAGGTAGGCGGCCAGGGGTGTGACTAGTCCGTAGCCGAATCCGTGGACCGTGGTGTGCATGTGCGGCTGCCCTTCCGCCTTCTTACGCCCCGGTGGTGTCCCGGATTCTCCTGATGTGCGCCCCCTCCCAGGACCGCGCGAACGATCAGGGTCGACGCAGAGAGTATGACTTCCACCGGAATGGTCGAACGATTCTCCGGCAAAGAATCACGGTCTCGCCGCAGTTGTGCCGCCCCCGTGAGCGTAGTTGAGCAACTCCATTCAGCCTGTGGCCACTCCGCACCCCTTTCTTGTTGACTCACTGGTGTCACAGTGGTGCTGTCCGTGATCGTTCGACGCGAGGAGTACGCATGCACGTGCGCGCAGTAGCCGTCACGACCACCGCCCTTCTTGGAGTCGCCCTCACGGCTCCCCTCTCGCACGCCCGGGCCGACGGGGCGGGCGACGACGGGCCCACGGTCGTCGCCCACCGGGGCGCTTCCGGGTACGCGCCGGAGAACACGCTGGCCGCCGTCGACCGGGCGGCCGAGCTGGGCATCCGCTGGGTGGAGAACGACGTCCAGCGCACCCGGGACGGCGAACTCGTCGTCCTGCACGACGAGACCCTGAACCGCACGACCGACGTGGAGGAGGTCTTCCCGGACCGGGCGCCCTGGAAGGTGAAGGACTTCACGGCCGCCGAGATCGCGCGGCTGGACGCGGGGAGCTGGTTCGGGCCCGAGTACGCGGGCGCGCGCGTGCCGACGCTGGAGCAGTACGTGGACCGTGTGGAGCACAACCACCAGAAGCTGCTGCTGGAGCTGAAGAGCCCCGGGCTGTACCCGGGCATCGAGCAGCAGACCCTCAAGATCCTCGCCAACGAGGGCTGGCTCGACCGGCGGCACGTGGCCGGGCGGCTGGTGGTGCAGAGCTTCGACGCCGACAGCATCCGGACGGTCCACGCCCTCAAGCCCGCCGTGAAGACCGGCTTCCTCGGCACCCCGGCCGTCTCGGACCTGCCCGCGTACGCGGAGTTCGCCGACCAGATCAACCCGTCGTACGGCTCGCTCTCCATGAGCTACGTGTCCGCGGTCCACGCGTTCACCGGGCCGCACGGCAGGCCGCTGGAGGTCCTCACCTGGACGGTGAACGACGCGGACACCGCGCGCCGGGTCGCCGGGTACGACGTCGACGGCATCATCACCAACAAGCCCGACGTGGTGCGGGACGCCGTGGACTGACCCGGCGTTGTCAGTGGCGGACCGTACCGTAGGCGCATGGACAGCCCTGGGCAGTACGAACAGCAGGTCGTGTGGACCGTCGTCGGGACCGACATCGGTCCGCTGCTGCTGGCCGCCACCCGCGACGGTCTGGTCAACGTCGTCTTCCACGCCACCGACGCCACGCGCGACCGGGCGCTCGAGAGGCTCGCGGCCCGGCTGGGCACGGAGCCCGTCGAGGCGCCCGGTTCACCGCTGCTGGCCGAGGCGATACGCCAGATGGAGGCGTACCTCGCGGGCGGGAGGCGCGACTTCGACGTGCCGTTGGACTGGTCGCTGATCTCGGGTTTCAACCGGCAGGTGCTCCGCGAGCTGGCCTCCGGCGTCCCCTACGGCCAGGTCGTCGGCTACGGCGACCTGGCCGGCCGGGTGGGGCAGCCGGGCGCCGCGCAGGCGGTGGGCATGGCCATGGGGGCCAATCCGCTGCCGGTCGTCGTGCCGTGCCACCGGGTCGTGGAGAGCGACGGCGGCATCGGCGGGTTCGGCGGCGGTGTGGACACCAAGCGGCGGCTTCTCGCGCTGGAGGGCGTGCTGCCCGAGCCGTTGTTCTGAGGGGCGGACAGCCGCCGGGTGGGCTACTCGTAGTGCCGGGCCTCGATGATGTTGCCGTCCGGGTCGCCGAAGTAAAAACTTCGCCTGGCCATGCCGCGGGCGCCGTAGGAGTCGTAGGAGAGTTCCGAGACCGGGACGGACTGCTCCGCGAGGCGGCTGCGCAGGGCGTCGAAGTCGTGCGGAGACAGGGACACGCAGATGTGGTTGACGGGATGCCCGGCACTGGCGTCGGCGCCGGGGACCACGCGCATGCGGTCCGCCATGGCGTGCGGCGCGAGGTCGAGGATGGTCTCGTCGTTGAGACGTACGGAGGGGAAGCTCACGGTCCCCGCGGCGTACTCGGTGACGCGCAGTGGCTCCAGGCCCAGGTTCTTCTCGTAGAAGCCTGCCGAGGCGACCGGGTCGCGCACCCAGAGGACGACGTGGTCGAGACGTGCCGTGTTGTCCGTCATGCCTCCCAGGCTCCTGGCCGGTTCCAGGGGCCGCAAGGGGTCCGTTCCGGCACCGGCCGGGGTTTGGCCCGCTCCCCCACCCGCCAGGGATGAGGGAGACCGGAGCTGAGGGAGTGCCGTCGACGGGAGGCAGGCGCGTGATGCTGGTGGTGTCGGAAGAGGTACGGGAGGCGATGGACGCCCGTCGCCCCGTGGTGGCCCTGGAGTCCACGATCATCGCGCACGGCTTGCCGCGCCCGCGCAATCTGCTGGTGGCGCGGGAGCTGGAGGAGGCGGTGCGGCAGGAGGGCGCCGTACCGGCGACGATCGCCGTGCTGGACGGACGGCCCCATGTCGGCCTGGACAAGGAGCAGCTGGAGCGGGTCGCCAACGAGGACGCCGTCCGCAAGCTGGGCCACCGTGATCTGCCGCTCGCGGTGGCCTGCGGCGCGAGCGGGGCGACCACCGTGTCGGCGACCGCCCTGCTGGCGGCCCTGGCGGGCGTCAGGGTGTTCGCGACCGGAGGGCTGGGCGGCGTCCACCGGGAGTGGACCGTGACGCAGGACGAGTCGGCCGACCTGGGCCTGCTGGCCCGCACCCGGATCACGGTTGTCTGCGCAGGCGTGAAGTCCATCCTGGACGTACCGGCGACCCTTCAGCGGCTGGAGACGCTGGGGGTCTCCGTGGCCGGGTACCGGACAGACCGCTTCCCCGGCTTTTATCTGTCCGACTCGGGACATCCCGTGGACTGGACGCTGGACGACCCGGAGCAGGTGGCGGCGGTCATGCGGGCGCAGGACGCGCTGGACGGGCCGCCGTCCGCGCTCGTGGTCGCCAACCCGGTGCCCGAGGAGGAGCAGCTCGATCCGGCGCTCCACGCGCGCGTGCTCGCTGACGCGCTGCACGCGTGCGAGGCGGAGGGGGTCACGGGCCAGGCGGTCACGCCGTTCCTCCTCGAGCGCCTGGTACGGCTCACCGACGGCGCCTCGCTCAGCGCCAACCTGGCGGCCGTGCGGGGGAACGTGCGGCTGGCGGCCCGGGTCGCCGCGGCCTGGGCCGGGGCGTGAGCGGGGCGCCGGGCGGTGCGCTGCTGGTCGTCGGGGACGTGGTCACGGACGTCGTCGCCCGGCACCGGGGACCCCTGGCCGCCGGCACGGACACCGCCGCCTCGGTCCGGCGGCTGCCCGGCGGGGCGGGTGCCAACGTGGCCTGCTGGGCCGCGCACGAAGGGTGCGGGGAGGTGCGGCTGCTGGGCCGGGTGGGCACCGACGCCTGTGCATGGCACGAACGGGAGCTGGCGGCGTGCGGGGTGCGGCCGCTCCTCGTCGTCGATCCGGCGGCGCCCACGGGGACGGTCATCTGTCTGGTCGACACCGCCGACTCGGCCGAGCGGACGTTCCTCACCGACAGCGGGGCGTCGCTGCGGATCGGGCCGGACGACTGGTCGGACGCGCTGCTCGACGGCGTGGGCCGGCTGCACCTCTCGGGCTACCTCCTGTTCGCGGAGCCGAGCCGCGCCCTGGTGTCGGTCGCCCTGTCGGCGGCCCGCGCGCGCGGGGTGCCGGTCAGCCTGGACCCGGCGTCGGCCGGGTTCCTCACCGCGCTGGGTGTCGACCGTTTCCTCGGCCTCGTCGAGGGCGTGGACGTGCTGCTGCCCAGCAGGGACGAGGCGTGTCTGCTCACCGGCCTGCCCGATCCGGCGGACGCGGCGGCGAAGCTCAGCCGGCACGTTCCGCTGGTGATCGTCAAGCAGGGGGCGGAAGGGGCCCTGGTGGCCCGGTCCGGCAGCGTGAGCGCACGGATCGCCGCGGTCACGGCGTCGCCCCGGGACAGTACGGGGGCCGGTGACGCCTTCACCGGCGCGTTCCTCGCCGCGCTGCTCGCGGGCGCGGAGCCCGGGGAGGCGGCGGCCGCCGGATGCCGGGCAGGAGCACGGGCGGTCGAACGGGTGGGCGGGAGACCGCCGAGAACGGCCGACCGGCGGCCGGCCGACGGATAGCCGGGTGCCGGGCAGCCGGGGTCATGCCTTGCGCCCCCACGCCGAGATCATCGGCGCGGTCGCGAGGTCCATGCCGCCGGAGGCGACGTTCGCGAGGTGGCGGTCGATGTCGTCGTGGGTGGCGACCCCGGCGGTGACCAGCTGGTCGCGGATCTGGCGTACCGTCGCGGACTCCAGCGCGGCGCACGCGGGCGAGGTGACCGGGAAGTAGGCGTCGGCCTCCACTCGGCGCAGCCCCGCCTCCCGGAGCAGCCGGGGCAGCCGGCGGCCGTAGGAGAGGTCGGCGCCGCGGTGGGACAGCAGTTGGCGGAAGCCGTGCCGGAGCCTGTTCGCCAGCTGCTGCTCGGGACCGTGCTCGTCGGGGCAGAGCAGGGGCTGGAGCGCCGGGTCGGCGTCCTCCACCAGGAGGCGGCCACCGGGACGCAAGGCCCTGATCATCGACCGCAACGCCCTGTCCCGGTCGGGGACATGGACAAGGACCAGCCGTGCGTGCACCAGGTCGAAGCCCTCGCCCGGCGGTTCCTCCGCGCCCACGTCGTGCACGCGCACCTCGACCGGCGGCCGGCCGGCCGGGGCGACCCGTGAGGTGTCGATGTCCGTCGCGAGGACCTTGCCGGTCGGTCCGACCCGTTTGGCGAGCCACGACACGACGGAGGTGCCTCCGGCTCCGGCTTCCCAGCAGCGCCAGCCGGGGCCGACGCCGAGTGCCTCCAGATGCCGGAACGTCGTGGGGTCGAAGAGCGTGGCGAAGGCGTCGAAGCGCTCCGCCGCCTCGGACTGGCCGTTGTCGAGGAGGTATGCGTCGGTTCGCGTCATGCTGGGATCATCCCAGTTGTCCCGCTTGTGCGAAGGGGGCGACGCTCCGGCACGAGGGGCCCCCTCCGGGCGGCAGGGGCCCTCGGGGCGGGGGCGTGCGCGGCCCCCGGGTGTTCTGTCCACAGGCGGGAACGAAGCGGAACCTGCTGTTTCCACAGGCACGTTCGCCCTTCCCGCCGGGCTGGCAAACTGGCGTGCCAAGGCGCGGGAAGCACCCCGCGAGGGGATCCACGCGGGGAGATTCGGATGACCATGGCGGGGAATCTGCGGAAGGTCACGGGGCTGGGAAGGGCCGGCGGCCTCCGGAAGGTGGCTCGGCTGGCCCGTCGACGGCCGCGGGTGGACCTGAGCCACCACGCCCGTTCCCCGCTGGGTTCCTCGGTGGTGAACTGCGTGACCTACCGGGAGGGTGTCCGCACGCCCGAGGGTGGCGATCCGGTCGAGGCCGTGGCGCGGATGCGCAGGCGCGGAGCGGGCTTCGTCTGGCTCGGCCTGCACGAGCCGACGGACCAGGAGTTCGCGGGTGTCGCGGAGCTCTTCGAGCTGCATCCCCTGGCCGTCGAGGACGCGATCGAGGCCCACCAGCGCCCCAAGGTCGAGCGCTACGGCGAGACGCTCTTCGCCGTGTTCAAGACGGTCTGCTACGTGGAGCACGAGGAACTGACGGCCACGAGCGAGGTGGTGAGCACCGGCGAGATCATGGTGTTCGCCGGGCAGGACTTCGTCATCACCGTGCGGCACGGACGGCACGGCTCGCTCGGGCCGTTGCGGGAAGGGCTGGAGTCCGATCCGGCGCAGCTCGCCAAGGGACCGTCGGCGGTGCTGCACGCGATCGCGGACCATGTGGTGGACGACTTCCTGAGCGTCATCGAGTCGGTCCAGGAGGACATCGACCACGTCGAGACGGAGGTGTTCGCGGAGAACGGCGCGCGGGTCGACCCCGGGCGCATCTACCAGCTCAAGCGCGAACTGCTCGAGCTGCGGCGGGCCGTGGTGCCGCTCGGCCGGCCGCTGGAGGAGCTGGCCACCCGGTCGTTCCGGGTGATCGGGCCGGAGATACAGGCCTACTTCCGCGACGTCGCCGACCACCTGCTGCGGGCCACCGAGCAGATCGCGGCGTTCGACGAACTCCTCAACTCGATCCTCCAGGCACACCTCGCCCGGGTGACGGTCGCGCAGAACGAGGACATGCGGAAGATCACGGCGTGGGCCGCCATCGTCGCGGTGCCCACGATGGTCTGCGGGGTGTACGGCATGAACTTCGACCACATGCCGGAGCTGGGCTGGCGGTACGGCTACGGCCTGGTCATAGGCGTGATAGCCGTCGGCTGCCTGGCGCTGCACCGGGGCTTCCGACGCAACGGCTGGCTCTGAGAGGCCGGCCGCTCCGGATCGGCCGTTCCGGGTCAGCCGCTCCAGGCGGGATGCCGCGGGTCGTCGGCACGCACCAGGACGTCGGCGGCGCCCGCCGGGTCGGTCTCCTCGTCGTAGCGCTCGAAGGCGGGCAGGGTCCACTGCTCGGTCCCGGGGGTGCGGCGACGCAGGGCGCCCGGGGTGAGGACGAGATGGACGCTCAGATCGAGGGGGAACCAGTGACGGAGCAGAAAGGGCCCGTGGAGCAGCAGCGCGCCGCCGGGCGGGAGTCGGACGTAGGGGCTGCGGGTGGCTCGGTCGGTGACCGGGTCCCACAGGTCGGGCAGGACCCGCCCGTCGCCGCCGGGGCCGAGGGGATCGAAAACCTCGCGCCACAGGGCGCCGGTGTCGTACCAGCCGTTGTAGTAGGACTCGACGTCCTGGTGTCCGTACTCCAGACGGAGCGAGGCGGGCCGCAGGAAGCCCTCCGTCCCGACGACGAGGGAGGGGCGGCCGCGGACGCGCAGCGCCTCACCGATCCGTTCGGCGAGGTCGCCCGGGCGGGCGGCCGGGGCGCCGTCGAGGGCGACGCGCGTCCAGGCACTGCCGTCGGTGGGCTCCAGGTCGAGCAGTCGCTCGGCGAGCCGGTCGCCGAGCCGGTCCCAGGTGATCGCTTCCAGTCGCACCCGCCCATGATGCGTCAGTTTCCGCGTCGGCCGACACGACGGTCGCCGTCGTCCGCCGTCCGCCGCCTCGCACGCGACCCCCAGCCCCGCCCGCTGGACGCTCACGCATGGACCCGCGGCGCTCGGCCATGGTCACCGTGCCGGTGCCGAGGTTGACTTGGGGCGATCGACGGGTGGGAGCCGAGACGGGTGGGAGTTGACAGGACATGATCGACGGACCGTATTTCGTGCTGGCGGTGCTGGGCGTGCTCGGGACCGGGGTGACGGCCGGTGTCTTCTGCGCGTTCTCCACCTTCGTCATGCGGGGGCTGGCCTCGCTGCCGCCCGCCCAGGGCATCGCCGCGATGAACGCGATCAACAAGGCCGCGGTTCGGCCGGCCTTCATGTCGGTGTTCCTCGGGACGGCGGTGCTGGCCGTGGTGATCGCCGTGGTCACCTTGGCGCAGTGGCCGAAGGACGCGGCGGTGGAGCTGCTGCTGGGCAGCGGGCTGTATCTGGTCGGGTCGTTCGGAGTCACCGCGGCGGCCAACGTGCCACGGAACGACGCGCTGCTCCGGCTGGAGCCGGGTTCCGCGGAGGCGGCCGGCCGCTGGACCGCGTACATACGCGAGTGGACGGCCTGGAACCACGTTCGCGCGGGAGCCTCAACCGCCTCGGCGGTGGCGTATGTGCTGGCCCTCGCCTGAGGGGGGCGAGGAGCCGTCCGGTGTTCTGCGCGTGGGGCGGCCCGGTCGTATCGTGGAGCGCGAGAGTGCAGCCCCACGGCGCACGGCGAGCCACCGCGCACGCAAGGAAGACGGCCATGGCCGATCCCAAGGGTTTCCTGACGACGCCCCGCGAGGAGTGGCCCCGCAGGCCGGCCGGGGAGCGGGTCCGGGACTGGGACGAGGTGTACGTCCCGGGGGCGCTGCTGCCGATCGTGGGCCGCCAGGCCGACCGGTGCATGGACTGCGGTGTTCCGTTCTGCCACGAGGCCTGTCCCCTGGGCAATCTGATCCCGGAGTGGAACGACCTGGTCGCCCGTTCGGACTGGCGGGCGGCGAGCGAGCGGCTGCACGCCACGAACAACTTCCCGGAGTTCACCGGCCGGTTGTGCCCGGCGCCGTGCGAGGCGGGCTGTGTGCTCGCCATCAACCAGCCCGCCGTCACCATCAAGAACGTCGAGTGTGCGATCGCCGACATGGCCTGGGAGCAGGGCTTCACCCCGCCGCGGCCACCGGAGCGGCTGTCCGGGCGGACGGTGGCGGTGATCGGCTCGGGGCCCACGGGCCTCGCGGCGGCGCAGCAGCTGACCCGGGCGGGGCACACGGTCGCCGTGTACGAGCGGGACGACCGGATCGGCGGGCTGCTGCGCTACGGGATCCCCGAGTTCAAGATGGAGAAGCGGCATCTGGAGCGGCGCATCGGCCAGATGCGGGCGGAGGGGACGCGGTTTTGTACGTCCACGGCGGTCGGACGGGACGTGGACGCCGCCGCGCTGCGGGCCCGCTACGACGCGGTGGTGATCGCCGCCGGGGCGACCGCCTGGCGCGAGCTGACCGTGCCCGGCCGGGAGCTGGCGGGGGTGCACCAGGCGATGGAGTACCTGCCACTGGCCAACCGGGTGTGCGCGGGCGACCTCGAGTGCTCCCCGCTGTCCGCCGCCGGGCGGCACGTCGTCATCGTCGGCGGTGGCGACACGGGCGCGGACTGTCTCGGTACGGCGGTGCGGGAGCGGGCGGCGTCCGTGACGCAGCTGGACATCTACGCCCAGCCGGGCGCCGAACGCGACGAGGAGGCCGAGCCCTGGCCGACGTATCCGCGCCTGTACCGGCTGTCGGCGGCGCATGAGGAGGCGGGCGAGCTGCGGACCGCGCCGGCGGCGGACGCGGACGCCCGGCTGTTCGCGGCGTCCACGCTCCGCTTCACCGGCGACGAGCGGGGCCATGTGCGTGCACTGCACCTGGTCGGGGTGGACGCCGGGCGCCGGCCGCTGCCCGGCACCGAGCGGTCGCTCCCCGCGGACCTGGTCCTGCTCGCCCTGGGCTTCTCGGGACCGGACCGGCAAGACGGACTCGTCGACGGGCTGGGACTGGAGATGGAACCACGGGGCACGATCGCCCGGGACCGGGAGTTCGCGACCAACGTCCCGGGGGTGTTCGCCGCCGGGGACGCGGCACGCGGACAGTCGCTCGTCGTCTGGGCGATCGCGGAGGGGCGGGCGGTGGCGGCGGCCGTGGACCGCCACCTGTCCGGCGGCACCAGCCGGCTGCCCGCACCGATCGGCCCGTACGACCGGCCGATGACGGTCTGAGCGGCGTCACCGGCGGGCCCGCCCTGTCACGGCTTGCGTGCCACCGCCCCGTACCCGGGGATGATGCCGTCGTCCTGGCCGGCGACCGGATCGCCCAGTTCGGGGTGCCACAGGTGCGGCACCTCGACCCCGGGCTCCACCAGTTCGAGGCCGGTGAAGAAGCGGGCGAACTCCTCGCGTGAGCGCAGGGCCAGGGTGACCCCGGCGGCGCGGAGCTTCTCGGTGGCCGCCCGCGACTCCTCGGGGGTGAAGTCGGCCGTCGCGTGGGTCATCACCAGGTGGCTGCCGGAGGGCAGCGCGTCCAGCAGCCGGCGGACCAGGTCGTGCGCCCCGTCCTCGTCCGGGACGAAGTGCAGCAGCGCGACCAGCGACAGCGCGACGGGCCGGTCGAAGTCGAGGATCTTCCCGGCCCCCTCCAGGACGGCGTCCGGGTCCCGGACGTCGGCCTGGAGGTACTCGGTCTCCCCCTCGGGCGTGCCGCGCAGCAGGGCCGCCGCGTGGGCCAGCACGACGGGGTCGTTGTCGCAGTAGACGACGCGGGCGTCGGGCGCGATCTCCTGGGCGACCTGATGCAGGTTGGGCTCGGTCGGTATACCGGTGCCGACGTCCAGGAACTGCCGGGTGCCGTGGCCCGCCAGCCATCGGGTGGCACGATGCATGAAGGCGCGGTTGACCCGCGCCATCACCGGCACCCTCGGGTCGAGGGTGAGCATCTGCCGGCCCATCGCCTCGTCGACCGGGTAGTTGTCCTTTCCGCCGAGATACCAGTCGTACATCCGCGCGGGGTGCGGCTTGCTCGTGTCGATCCCGGCGGGGTTGTGCTGCCCGGTCATGACGCACTCCCAGGTGGTGAGTCCTCGTCGCGATGGGTGATCAACTCAGTGCCAAACAGCTTAAAAAGAAAAAGCCAAAGGGATGACCTGTTTCAGGACAGAAGGAAGTCCGCCTCTCCCGCCTTCGCGCCCTCGATGAACGCCGTCATCTCGGCCGAGGTGTAGATGAGCGCCGGTCCGTCCGGGTCGGTGGACTGCCGTACCGCGATCCGGCCGTCGGCGAGCTTCATGGCCTCCAGGCAGTTGCCTCCGTTGCCGCCGCTCCACGGCTTGTGCCAGCCCTCGCTGCCCAGCTCACGGGCGGGCATGCCGTTGTAGATCCGCGCACCGCGGGTCAGTGGCGTGCGCTGGGCTTTGATGCGGTTCATTCACAGCTCCTTGCGGAGACCCCGGAGGATCTCCTTCGTGCGATGTGCCGTGGCGGCCTGCGCCGCCATGCGGTCCATGACCTCGAGGTGGGTCGCCACCTCGGCGCGCGCGTCGAGGTAGACGGCGCCGGTCAGGTACTCGCTGTAGACCATGTCCGGCAGTTCCGGCATGGCGAATCGGAACAGCACGAAGGGCCCGTACGTGCCGGGGTGCGGCCCGCTGGAGAACGGCGCGATCTGCAGCGTCACGTTGGGCAGCTTCGTGGCTTCGAGCAGCCGGTCGATCTGGGCACGCATCACCTCCGGCCCCCCGACGGGGCGGCGCAGCGCGGTTTCGTCCATCACGACCCACAGCCGGGGTGCGTCCTCGCGGGTGAGCAGTTCCTGGCGTTGCATGCGCAGGTCGACGTGGCGCTCGATGTCGTCGGGGCGGGTCTGTCCGATGGCGCCCGAGCGCAGCACGCCGCGCGCGTAGTCCTCGGTCTGCAGCACTCCGGGGACGAAGTGGGGTTCGTAGGCGCGGATCAGGGAGGCCGCGCCCTCCAGGCTGACGTACAGCGAGAACCAGCCGGGGAGGATGTCGTGGAAGCGCTGCCACCACCCCGGCTTGTTGGCGTCCTCGGCCAGCCGGACGAACGCGTCGGCCTCCTCGTCGCCGACGCCGTAGGCCTTCAGCAGGAGCTGGAGGTACGGGATCTTGAGGGCGACCTCGGCCATCTCCATGCGGCGGACCGTGGCCGGGGCGACGCGCAGGATGCGGGCGGCTTCCTCGCGCTTGAGACCGGCACGTTCCCGCAGGTCCAGCAGGCGCCGGCCGAGTACGACCTGGCCGACCGTCGGCGCGGACCGCGGCTCGCTCACCGCCCACCTCCTGAAGAGTCCCGAAAGAGTCCTTGCGTCCCTGTTCCCCTGTACGGACAGCCTCGGCGAACCCCGGCGTGTCCTGGTGCGGACAGCCCGGCGGCGCCATTCGAAGATCTGTTCGAAAACCGGGAGAGGTCTTCGACGACCTGAAGTGGCGCCGCTCGACGTGCTGTTGCGAGCAGTGTGCCACGGCCGTCCAGAACGTCACACAGCACTCTGCATTTTTCAGAGTGACACTTGCCAAGTGTTCACGGCGGGGCGATAGTGGCAAGCGTGATTCCGTCCGCGCCCTTAGGAACAGACGCCACCGCGGGCTCCCTGGGCCTCGGTGCCGCCATGGGAGCCGGCTCCTCGGGAGCCGCCGCCGCCGAGCGCCGGTTCCGTTTCGAGCTGGCCGCTCATCCGGGCTCTCCCTCGCAGGCCAGACGCCTGACACGGGCCCGGCTGAGCGGCTGGGCGGTGTGCGAGGACACCTGTGACACCGCGGCCCTGGTGGTCTCCGAGCTGGTGACCAACGCGATCGTGCACACGGCGAGCAGACACATAGTGTGCGAGCTGCACGACGCCGACGACCTGGTCCGCATAGCGGTGCGCGACGAGGGCTGCGCACCGGGCCAGCCCCACCCCTCGGCCGATCAGCAGCCCGAGGACGAGCACGGCAGGGGCCTGCTCCTCGTCGACGCCCTGTGCGACGCCTGGGGGGCCCACGAACACGGTCCCGGACTGCTGGTCTGGGCCGAGCTGCCGCGCAAGGCCGACGAACCGCGCGACCCCTTGGAGCCCCACAACGACCTGGGCTGGGGCGCCCGGCCGAAGCCCGCACCCGCGGACGACACGGGGGACGAGGGCGAGGTCGAGTCGCGCCGCGGGGAGGGCCGGGAGGCACGGCAAGCCCGGGAGACCAGTGAGAGCCGGAAGGACCGGGAAACACTCCGCGGAACGGGGACCGAATGGCTATGAGGGCTGCGTCCGGCGTCCGACCGCTCGGTCTGGACACGATGGTCCGCCTCCAGCGCGGACGGCACACCACCGGGACACCTCAGAGACTGCCCGTGCCGGACGGCATGACGGCGCCGCTGGGTTGCGACGCGGTGGCGGTGCCCGCCATCCTCGGCCAGCAGGTGCTGCCCCGGCTGCCGCGTGTGGGGTGCGTCTACGCCGATGAGACGCACTGGTGGTGGATCGTTCCGTCGGACTCCGACTACGCCCTGGAGTGGCCCGCGCCCGCACGCTACGCCACCGGTGCGGTCGTGCCCGGCGGTGCGGATCTGCCCGCCCTCCTCCACCGCTCGGACGGCACGGTGCCCTACACGCCGCCCATCCCGCTGTATCTGGCGCTGTGCCGGCTGACCAACACGACGCCCACCTGGTCGCGGACGGTCAGCGCGTAGCCGCCGGGCGGCGGCGCGTCAGGCCGCCGCGCCACCCGCGGCGTCGCCGCCGCGCACGACGACCAGGAACATGTCCGTGGCGAGGTCCATCACGACCTCGGCGGGCAGACCCTCCAGGCGCCGCGCCTGGGCGAACTCCTCCGCCGGCCAGGATCCCCGTGGCCCACCGGCGGGAAAGCGTTCGAGCACCGTTCGCCCGTTCACTCCGCACCTCCATGTAGCGCTGTACTCGTAGAGTTAAACGCCAACCATGGAGCGAACGCCTCGCCCGGTGATGCTACTGAGACATAGTTGACACCCGTTCACCGCAAAGTGTGAGCGGCGCCTCGGCCGTTCGGCCGTTTCCGCTACCGAGCGTCTCAGTCCTCGTACTCGTCGTGATAGCGCACTCTCCCACTGCCCGCAGGGGCACCGAGAGCCGACGCCCGCCCTTCGGGCTTCTCCCAAGGCTCCCGCCGGCCGAGCGCGGTCAGGTCGAGCAGGCTGGTGGTCGAGCCGAGACCGTCCAGGCCGCGCTCGTACGTCGAGTAGGTGTGGAAGACCCGCTCGCGGTCCCGCAGGAAGCAGCTGAGCCCCGGCCGCTCGACCAGCTCGCCCTCGTGCTCCAGGGTCACCTCGAAGTCGGTGTTGAAGTCGCTGACGTACGACGAGTACCAGGGCAGCGTCCAGCCCATCCGCGCCTTGAACGGCAGGATCCTCGGATACGGCGCCCGGGAGACGGCCGCGAACGACGTGCCGCGGGCCCTGAGGTGCGCGAGGTGCCCGATCTGGTCCAGGAACGCCGAGCAGCTGCGGCAGCCGGTGTCCCACTCGGGCGCGAACATGAAGTGGTAGACGACGAGCTGCTCGCGGCCCTCGAAGAGGTCGAGCAGGGTGGCCTTGCCGTCGCCGCCCTCGAACACGTACTCCTTGTCGACCTCCACCATGGGCAGTCCGCGCCGCTCGGCGTTGAGGGCGTCACGCGCGCGGGTGGCCGCCTTCTCCTTGGCCAGTAAGGCCTCGCGCGCCGCGCGCCAGTCCGCGCGGGTGACGATCTCGGGCAGCGACATGGCTCCAGCCTCCTGTGCGACGTGCGTCGTGCTTCGGTCCGACGGCCGACGGTCCGAGGCGGTCGGGCCGTCCGGGTGGTGACCGAAGGGCGGAGCGGAACTCATCGCTGCCCGGCAAGATTCTTTTCGACAGGTCCCTGAACAGCCTCTGAACAGGCGTGGGGGTGCGGCGGGCGGCGGGCTCGGGGGTAGCAGGCGTCCTCACGCCAACGTACGGTGCCCGCCCACGCGCCCGCGCCGCTCGGCGAGTTCGTCCCGCAGGGCGGCGAGCCGTTCGGTGTGGCGGGAGGTGAGCCGCCCCGTGTCGTCGAGGTGCACGGCGCACGCGGTGGTGGTGTCGACGAGCCGTTCGAGGACGGCTGCGACCTCGTCGGTGCCCTCGGAATGCCGGGCGAGGGCGGGCAGTTCGGCGGCGGCGCGGGCACTGGCGGCACGGGCCTCGGCGAGGGTGCGGTAGGCCTCCCGGCGCAGCGTCCACCGGGTGGCGCGGTCGTCGGACTCGCCCAGTACGTGCGTGAGGTAGGCCTGTGCGGCGGCGTCGGCGGCGTCGATGCCCGCCCGGATGCCGGCGCCCCGCTGCCCCGGCATCGGCAGGTGCCCGGCCACCAGCACGATCGCGCAGGCCAGCAGCGTCTCCCCGATGCGGCCCGCGGAGGCCTGCGGTTCGCCGCCGACCATGACCAGGGCGAGGACGAGGACGGTGACGACGGTGGTCTGGGCGGCGAAGTGCCGCGCGGCCACCGGCACCAGGGCCCCGCAGACGGCGACGAGGACGACGAGCCCCTCCGGCCGGGGCAGCACGGCCGCGAACCCGGCGAACAGCAGCGCTCCGAGCACCGTCCCGGCCGCCCGGCACAGCACCCGGGACACGAGCGGGCCGAGGTCGGGCTTGACGAGGAAGACGGCGGTGGCGGGCAGCCAGTACCAGTGCTGGTGGGAGCCGTACCAGTGGCCGTGGTGCAGGGCCTGGGCGACGGCGGCACTGGCACCGAAGCACAGCCCGACCCGCAGCCCGTACTCCCGCCCGCCGGGGCCGAGCACGGCGCGCGCCACGGAGCGGGGCGAGCGCCTGCGGACGTGCAGGTCGGGGCCCCTGCCCCGGTCGAAGGCCTCCGCCGCGTGCAGCAGGGCGTCGTCCAGGGCGCGCAGGGCGGGCTCGGTCCGGCTGGGCGCGGGCAGCGGCCCGGCGTGGGTGTTGCCGCGGACGGCCGCCGCGAGCCGCCGAGGCCCTTCGACGGCCCGCGCGGGCACCGCCTGCTCCGCCCACGCGAGCGCGGTCGCGGCCTCACCGAGGGGCAGTGCCGCGGCGTACTGGGCGTGCAGCCGGCGTTCGGCCGCGGTCGAGGCACGGCGGCGCAACCGGGGTCCGGCGAGCGCGTCCTGCGCGTGGTCGAGGGCGGCGGTGAGCGCGGCCCGGCGGGCCACGGCGTGCTCCGTGCCGACGGCGTCGAGCAGCGCGGCGACGGCTTCGTAGACGTCGGCGACGGCCGCCCGTTCCCCGTCGAAGCGGAAGTCGAGACGGAGGTCGCCGGTGAGGGAGGTGGGCGTGGGCAGGACCAGCCGCAGCAGGAGCAGCCAGCCGGCCCCGGCGAGGAAGGCGAGCGCGCGCTGCCACCCGGGGTCGGGCAGCGGCATGCCGGCGCCCACGGCCGCGGTGACCAGCAGCTGCGTCCCCGTTCCGGACGCCACGGGGCCGACGGCGCTGACGCACCCGGCGAGCAGTCCGAGCCCGGTCAGCACCAGGGTCAGGGCCACGGCTGACAGGTGCTGTCCGGTGTACGTCCCGACGAGCAGCCCGGCCGCCCCCGCGAGCGCGGGCACGCCGATCCGGCGCACGGAGGTGCGGCGGCTGCCCGGCCGGTCGTTGATGCCGGCCAGCATGGCGGCGATCGCGGCGACGACTCCGAGGGAGGTCCGCCCGGCGACCAGGGCCACGGTCAGCAGCGGCCCGCCCGCCAGCGCGCCGCGGACCACGGCGTTCCAGGGCACGGGACCGCGCTGGGCGTTCAGGGCGTGGCCGAGCCAGGGCGGGAGTGCGTGGACTGCGGTGCGGAACACGGGGTGCGGGGCTCCTGTCGTCCGGTCGAGGGCGGTGACGAGCCTTCGGGCGACGGTGGCCGGGCTGGGTGGTGCGGTGCGGTGCAGCCGCGCTGTCAAGCGTACGACGGGTTTTCGAAGGCGCGGAAACGGGCCTGTTTCGGCGGGGTGACGGCCGTCGAGCGCCGGGGCGCACTGTGATGCCGTGCGCTCAGCGGCGGGCGGCCTCCAGGGCCTCGCGCAGCAGGGTCCCGGCCCGCGTCACCGCGTCGGCCAGGGACCGCGGCTGCGGCGTCAGACCGGCGAGCAGCGCGTCGATCCCGCCCAGCCCGGCCCGCTCGACCATTCCCTTCTCGTTGGTGACCCACTCCCCGCGCGCCGCCAGCACCGCGTGTGCCGTCTGGGTCGTGGCGAGGGCGAGGGCGCCGGCGACCTGGGTGAGGGCGCCCTTGGGGGCGTGGCCGGCCTTGGCGTAGGCGAGGGTGGCGGTGGCGGCTCCGTACCAGCGTTCGGGCGCGGTGGTGCGCAGGGCCTCCGGGTAGCGGGCGGGGCGGGGCAGGTCGCCGCGCAGCACCTTGTTGATCGCCAGCTCGGCGATCAGGAGGTAGGTCGGGATGCCGGCCAGGTGGAACATCAGCGGCTCGACGCCGAAGCGGCCCGCCTGAGCCTCCGTCATCTCGTGCTCGACGGCGTCGAGGTCCCGGTAGTGCAGGTCGACGCGGCGCTCGTCGATCGTCAGCCAAGCGCCCCCGTTGAAGACGCCGCCGCCCCAGGCGCCGAGTTCCGAGACCTCGCCCGCCCAGCCGATCGCGCGCAGGTCCTCGGGGTCGAAGGCACCCCGGTAGTAGACCGCCAGGTCCCAGTCGCTGTCCGGTCCGTGCGTGCCCCGGGCCCGGGAGCCGCCGAGGGTGACCGCGTGGACCGCGGGCAGGGCGGCGAGCCGGTCGGCCGTGGCGTCGAGGAAGGCCTGGTCCGTGAGGGTGGGCGTGGGCACTGGTGCGGACTCCTGACCGTGGGGCGGGCGGGGTGTGGCCGACGCCGGAGAGCCTAGGCGGCCGGGGTGCGGGCCGCGAGCGAAAATCGGGTGCGCGGCGCGGGCGGAGAACGGACGATCGGGAGGTTGCCCGCCCGTCTTCCAGGAGTCCCCGTGATCCAGCGCGTCACCGTGCCCGGTCTCTTCCCGCCGCCCGTCTACTCCCACGCCTCCGTCGTCGAGGCCGGGACCAGGCTCGCGTTCCTCGCCGGTTCCGTCCCGCTCGACGCGGAGGGGAAGCTGGTCGGCGAGGGCGATCCGGTCCGTCAGGCCGAGCAGGTGATCGCGAACCTCACCGAGCAGCTGCGTGCCGTCGGCAGCGGACTGGAGCACGTGCTGTCGAGCGATGTGTACGTCGTGAGCACCGAGACCGCCGCGCTGTCCGCCGTCTGGGACGTCGTCGAGGCCTCCGGGCTCAGCACCGGTCCGCACTCCTCGACGCTCCTCGGGGTGAGCTGCCTCGGCTACCCGGGGCAGCTGGTGGAGATCACCGCGACCGCGGTCGTGCCGGAGACCGGCCGCCCGTGAACCAGGAGGCGGAAGCCGGGGCGGGGGCCGGGATGGGAGCCGGACGGGGTGAGGCGGATGCCGAGGCGTTCGTCCTGCGACGCGCCGGCGCCGCCGACGCGCCGGCGGCGGCCGACGTCTGGCTGCGTTCCTTCGCGGCCGCGCTGCCGACTGTGGTCCGGCCCCGCTCCGACACCGAGGTCCGTGCGTACTTCCGGCACGTGGTCGTGGAGCGGTACGAGACCTGGGTGGCGGAGGGGGCCGGCGGCGCGGTGGCGGGTGTGATGGTGCTGGAGGGCGAGGAGCTGTCTCAGCTGTACCTCGCCCCCGAGCGGCGCGGGCGCGGGCTCGGGGACCGGTTCGTCGCCCTGGCCAAGGAGCGCCGGGCGGGCGGGCTGTCGCTGTGGACCTTCCAGGTCAACGCGCCCGCGCGGCGCTTCTACGAGCGGCACGGTTTCACGCCCGTGCAGTGGACGGACGGCGAACGGAACGAGGAGCGGGAGCCGGACGTGCGCTACGTGTGGCAGCCCTCGCGGCCCTAGTTCGCCGTTCGCCGGTCTCACCGCGCGCGTACCCGTCCGTCGCCGCCGGGGGCGGCGTTGAGCAGCCGGTCCCGGGGCCTCGTCGCCGGTCCCCCCGGCGTCGTCCCCGAGGGCCACGCCCTCGTCGTCGCCGTGTCCCAGTCGCGCCAGGCCCGCGCGGCCCGCTCGCGCACCGCCGCGCCCGGCGACTCCAGAGGGCGCGGGCGCGCCTCACCCGGCGGGCAGCCCCGCCGTGTCGGCCGCCGTGCGCAGCACGTCGCGCAGCATCTCGGGGGTGAGCCGGCCGGTGAAGGTGTTGCGCTGGCTGACGTGGAAGCAGCCGAAGAGGTGCAGGCCCGGCCCGTCCGCGGCGTCCAGCCCGACGTGCGCGCCGTGCGCGAAGGCCGGACGGGGACGGGGCACGGTCCAGCCCGCACCGGCGAAGGCGGGCAGCGCCGCCTGCCAGCCGAAGGCACCGAGGACGACCACCGCCCGCAGCGTGGGCCGCAGCAGTCCCAGCTCCTGGACGAGCCAGGAGCGGCAGGTGTCCCGTTCGGCAGGGGTGGGCTTGTTCGCGGGCGGGGCGCAGTGCACCGGCGAGGTGACGCGCACGCCGTACAGCTCCAGGCCGTCGTCGGCACGGACCGCGGTGGGCTGCGAGGCGAGGCCCACGTCGTACAGCGCCTGGTACAGGACGTCTCCGGAGCGGTCACCAGTGAACATCCGGCCGGTGCGGTTGCCGCCGTGGGCGGCGGGGGCCAGCCCGACGATCAGCAGCCGGGCGTCGGCTGGGCCGAAGCCGGGCACCGGCCTGCCCCAGTACGTCCAGTCGGCGAAGGCGGCCCGCTTCGTACGGGCGACCTCCTCGCGCCACTCGACCAGCCTCGGGCAGGCCCGGCACCCCGCGATGCGCTGGTCGAGTACGCAGAGGCCGCCGGTGTCCATGCGTCCACCGTAAGACCCCCGCTGCGGCGTGCCTCTCGCGCGGGGGCCGGGTCGGTCGGCCGGCGCCGATATTGCGGCCCTTTCCACCGGGCCGGGCGGTTAGGGTCGGAGCATGGCTTCCGAGCATGACGAAGGCGGGAGCGGCCCGGTGGCCGCCCCGCAGGACGACGCTGCCGCGGCCGGGGCACCGGACCCGAAGACGGCGGCGGCGATCGCCGCCGCCGAGGCGGCCGGGCCGAAGAACGGCGAGAGCGTCCGCGTGGACAGCTGGATCTGGGCCGTCCGCCTGATCAAGACCCGCTCCCTGGGCGCGACCGCCTGCCGCGGCGGCCATGTCCGGGTGAACGGCGAACGGGTGAAGCCCGCCCACTCGCTCCGCGTCGGCGACGAGGTGCGCCTGCGTCAGGAGGGCCGGGAGCGGGTCGTCGTCGTGAAGCGGCTGATCCGCAAGCGCGTCGGTGCCCCGGTCGCCGTCCAGTGCTACGTCGACAACTCCCCGCCGCCCCCGCCCCGCGAGGCCGTCGCCCCGGCCGGCATCCGCGACCGCGGCGCCGGACGTCCGACCAAGCGGGACCGACGCGAGATGGACCGGCTGCGCGGGCTGGAGGGCCTGAGCAGCTCCCGGAGGGACGCCGGGACCAGGCCCTGAGCGGTCCGTGAGCGGGCCACGCCCGGTCAGCCGCGCCGGACCCGGTCTCGCACCAGCCGGCGCAGCTCCTCGTTGTGCCCGCGGCGGGCCCGGGCGATGACCAGGAGCGGCACCATCAGGACGAGCGGCGTCGCCGCGTTCGCACCGTCCAAGTAGGTGAGCTGGACGACGAACGCGCCCACCATCAGCGCGCTCAGCGCCGTCGCCGCCACCGACTGGAGCACCGGGACGACCAGGGCGATCGCCCCGGCCAGCTCCAGGACACCGATCGCGTACATGCCCGCGTCGCCCCAGCCCATCTCGGCGAAGCTGTCGGCCGCCGAGGAGTGCCCGATCAGCTTGGGCAGGGCGCTCGCGAAGGCGAAGAACAGTGCGAGGAGCGCCTGCACCACGCGCAGGGCGACACGGAGGCCACGCCCGCGGGCCGGCAGGGTGGGAGCGGGGGAAGCGGTGGTTTCGGACATGGCGGTCTCCTGGGCTGGGCGGTCCGTGCTGCTGTCGGGATACAGACCGCTCGCTCTGGCGGAACTCATCGCCCCACGGGGCCCTGCCGCTACTAAGGCGCCCGCGCCGGTGGCCCCACCGCGCCAGGTCTGCCGCTACTCCCGCCGCACGGGCACGGCCCTCACCCAGATCCCGTCGTCGGTGAGATACCGGTCCACCGCCAGTCCCGCCTCCCCCAGCGCCTCCTCGAACTGCTCCCTGGTCAGCGGGCGGGCCCTGAAGGTCTGGGTCCAGACGGCATCCGGGAACTCGTACTCCGCCCGGACCGAGTTGACGCCGTCACCCACCGGGTCCGCCGACAGGATCCGGACGGTGAAGCCGCTGGGGTCCACCCGCTCCCGCGGCAGATTCGTGTGGTAGTCCGCCCCCTCCCGCTGGATCAGCACACAGCCGTCGTCCTCGACGTGCCTGGCACATGTGCGCAGCAGCGCACGCCGCACCTCGACCTCCCCGGTGTGCACGAGGAACGACGCCAGCATCACCACGTCGAAGCGCTCACCGAGATCGAGATCCTCGATCGGGCTGCATATGGTGCGGGCCCCACGCACGCGTTCCAGCATCTCGGCGGACTCGTCCACCGCGGTGACGGTGAACCCGCGCTCCAGCAGGGGATGGGTCATGCGCCCCACCCCGCTGCCCAGCTCCAGTATCCGCGCGCCCTCGGGCACGGCGGCGGCGACGATGTCCGGCTCGTCTCCGGCGGGCAGCCGTGAATAGAGCTCGACCGCACAGCCGTCGGGGGTGATGGCTCCGGGTCCCGTCCCCTGATGTCCCTCTCGCATTCTCAGCTCCATGTCCATCCAACGGCCCGCGCCCGCACGCACGTTCCCCCTCGACATGGGTTCACCCGACCGAGTGAACGCGCCCGCTCCTGCCGCCAGGGACGGGCGGTCGCCGGTCCTGTGGTACGCCTCGCTTCCCCCTCCCGGCCTGCCGCAGTACGTTCGATACGAGGAGTGGTGAACCGATGCGTACGGGCAGTGAACCGGCGACCGCGCGCAGTGCCCTGCGGGCGCGGTTCTGGCTGAGCCTGTGGGGGCTGGTCTGGGCCGTCTTCGGCACGGCCGTCTTCGCGCTCACGGGACGGTTCGGCTGGGCGCTCGCCTGCGGCGTGCTGTGGCTCGTCATCACGGTCGACCTGACCGTGATCCTCCGGCACATCCGCCAGGGCCCGCACTACCAACCGGGTCGCGACATCCCTCCGTACCCGCCCCCGAGGCGCTGACCCCGAGGAGCCGGCCGTCAGAGGTCGAAGCGCGCCTGCTGCAGGTACTCCGGGTTCGGATCGAGCGCCGCCGCCAGCCGGAAGTGGCGCCGTGCCTGGTCGGGACAGCCCCGGCGCTCATAGGTGCGGGCGAGGGCGAAGTGCGCGAACGCGTTGTCCGGCTCGCGCTCCAGGACGATGGTGAACTCCAGCTCGGCCGGCCGCAGTTGCGCCGCCGCGAAGAAGGCACGCGCGCGCAGCAGGCGGGCGGCGGTGTTCTCGGGATGGGCGCCGATGACCCCGTCGAGAAGTTTCACCGCGCCGCGCGGATCCCGCGCCGCGAGCAACTGCTCGGCGGCACGGAAGTCGATGACATCCGTCTCCGGAGTACGTCCGGTCTGACCGCTTGTCTCGGGCACGGCTGAGTCCTTCCCTCGCTGGAAGGGATCAACGCACGCGCGGGAGCCGCTATTCCGTGTGCGCCCTGCGCACCAGTTCGACCCAGACCTCCTTGACGCGGCGCCTCAGTTCCTCCAGCGGTACGTCGTTGTCGACGACCACGTCCGCGATCTCCCGGCGCTGCTCGCGCGTCGCCTGGGCGGCCATGCGGGCCCGTGCGTCCTGCTCGGTCATGCCGCGCAGCCGGACCAACCGGTCGAGCTGAGTGGCCGGGTCGGCGTCCACGACGATCACGAGGTCGTACAGCGGCGCCAATCCGTTCTCCGTGAGCAGGGGGACGTCGTGGACGACGACGGCGTCCTCGGCGGCGGCCTCCTCCAGGGCGCGGGAGCGCTCACCGACCAGGGGGTGCACGATGCCGTTCAGGACGGCCAGCTTCTCCGGGTCGGCGAACACGATCGAGCCCAGTTTGGGCCGGTCCAGGCTGCCGTCCTCGGCGAGGACGTCCTCGCCGAACGCGTCCACGACCGCGGCGAGCCCCGGTGTTCCGGGGGCCACGACCTCGCGCGCGATCCGGTCGGCGTCGATCAGTACGGCGCCGTGCTCGACGAGGAGCCGGGACACCTCGCTCTTGCCGGCGCCGATCCCGCCGGTCAGGCCCACCTTCAGCATGAGCGGAAGCTTAGAGGGTGCCGGTCACGGCGTCAGCCGTCGCCCTCCCGCTCCGCGAGGAACCGTTCGAACTCGCGGCCGATCTCGTCCGCGGACGGGATCTCGACGGGTTCGGCCAGCATGTTGCCCCGCGTCTCGGCGCCGGCGGCCGCGTCGTACTGGTGCTCCAGGCCCTGGACGAGGGCGGTGAGTTCCTCGTCGCCCTCCTGGATCTGCCGGTCGATCTCCGTCTGGGTGCGGTGGGCGTCCGTGCGCAGGGAGTGCGCGATGCCCGGCAGGACCAGACCGGTCGCCGCGGTGATCGCCTCCAGGACGGTCAGCGCCGCGTCCGGGTACGCGGAGCGGGCGATGTAGTGCGGGACGTGCGCGGCGACGCCGAGCACGTCGTGGCCGGCCTGCGCGAGCCGGTACTCGACGAGTGCCTCCGCGCTGCCGGGGACCTGCGCCTCTTCGAAGGGGCTGCGGTGGCCCGGCACGAGGTCGGTGCGGCTGCCGTGCGGGGTAATGCCGACGGGGCGGGTGTGCGGGACGCCCATCGGGATGCCGTGGAAGCTGACCGACAGGCGGACGCCGAGCCGCTCCACGATCTGCCCCACGGCGGCCGCGAAGCGCTCCCACTCGACGTCCGGCTCGGGGCCCGACAGGAGCAGGAAGGGCGCCCCGGTGGCGTCCTGCACGAGTCGCACCTCGATGGTGGGTTCCTCGTAGTCCGACCAGGTGTCCCGCTTGAAGGTCAGCAGCGGCCGACGCGCGCGGTAGTCCACGAGCCGGTCGTGGTCGAAGCGGGCGACGACCTGGTGGGGCAGCGAGTCGAGCACCTGGTCGACGATCTGGTCGCCCGTCTCCCCGGCATCGATGTATCCGTCGAAGTGGTACAGCATGACCAGTCCGGCCGACTCCTGGGCGAGTGCCATGTCGACGACGGCAAGGCCCTTCGGCTCCCAGGCGTACAAATCCTGCGGATCAAGCACAGTGACCGCTCCCCTCCTCGTGTTCGTATGTCACAACGCCCTTGCGGCGTGGGGCATTCCCGGGAGGACACACCGAAGGGGCCGCACCTCGGAAGGTGCGGCCCCTCGGTCTGCCGCTGTGCTTCAACCGCTGTGTGTCAGCGGTCGGTGCTCAGAGCTTCAGCTCTGGCCGCCGGCCAGCTTCTCGCGCAGCGCGGCCAGCGCCTCGTCCGACGCCAGGGCGCCGGAGTTGTCGCCGCCCTCGGAGGAGTACGAGCCGCCGCCGCCACCACCGGACGCGACCGGAGCCGCACCCGCGGTGTCGACACCCTCGGCAGCGGCCTTCTCGTCCGCCTCGCGGGACTTGATGACCTGCGCCTGGTGCTGCTCGAAGCGCTGCTGGGCCTCGGCGTACTGCGTCTCCCACGCCTCGCGCTGGGTCTCGTAGCCCTCGAGCCAGTCGTTGGTCTCGGGGTCGAAGCCCTCGGGGTAGATGTAGTTGCCCTGGTCGTCGTAGGACGCGGCCATGCCGTACAGGGTCGGGTCGAACTCGACCGTGGACGGGTCGGCACCGAAGGCCTCGTTGGCCTGCTTCAGCGAGAGGCTGATGCGGCGGCGCTCGAGGTCGATGTCGATGACCTTGACGAAGATCTCGTCGTTGACCTGGACGACCTGCTCCGGGATCTCCACGTGGCGCTCGGCCAGCTCGGAGATGTGGACCAGACCCTCGATGCCCTCGTCCACGCGGACGAACGCACCGAACGGCACCAGCTTCGTGACCTTGCCGGGCACGACCTGGCCGATCTGGTGGGTGCGGGCGAACTGCTGCCACGGGTCTTCCTGGGTCGCCTTCAGCGACAGGGAGACACGCTCGCGGTCCATGTCGACGTCGAGGACCTCGACGGTGACCTCCTGGCCGACCTCGACAACCTCGGAGGGGTGGTCGATGTGCTTCCAGGACAGCTCGGAGACGTGGACCAGACCGTCGACGCCACCCAGGTCCACGAAGGCACCGAAGTTGACGATCGAGGAGACGACGCCGGAACGGACCTGACCCTTCTGGAGGGTGGTGAGGAACGTCTGGCGGACCTCGGACTGGGTCTGCTCCAGCCAGGCACGGCGGGACAGGACCACGTTGTTGCGGTTCTTGTCCAGCTCGATGATCTTCGCCTCGAGCTCCTTGCCCACGTAGGGCTGGAGGTCGCGGACGCGGCGCATCTCGACCAGGGAGGCCGGGAGGAAGCCGCGGAGGCCGATGTCGAGGATGAGACCACCCTTGACGACCTCGATGACGGTACCGGTGACGATGCCGTCCTCTTCCTTGATCTTCTCGATGGTGCCCCAGGCCCGCTCGTACTGGGCGCGCTTCTTCGAGAGGATCAGGCGGCCTTCCTTGTCCTCCTTCTGGAGGACAAGGGCCTCGATCTCGTCACCGACGGCGACGACCTCGTTGGGGTCGACGTCGTGCTTGATCGAGAGCTCGCGGCTCGGGATGACACCTTCGGTCTTGTAACCGATGTCGAGCAGGACCTCGTCCCGGTCGACCTTCACGATGACGCCGTCGACGATGTCGCCGTCGTTGAAGTACTTGATCGTCTCGTCGATCGCGGCGAGGAAGGCTTCCTCGTTACCGATGTCGTTGACCGCAACCTGCGGGGTGGTGGCGGTGGTCTCGGTGCTGCTCGTCATGTGGGAAAGGGCTCCGGTACGGACATTGAAGTCGTAGGTACTGCTTACGCCGGGAGCCCGTTTCGCTCTGCAGAAGCCGGACAGCCAAGGAAGCGTCACCGAAACCAGGGGTGACACCTCGAGAACCGAGGGGACATACAACAGATGCGAGCGCGACCTGCTACGTCTGAGGTGCGCAGGCCCGCAGCGCAACTTGTAGCATACGGGGGCAGCCGGGCAGGGTCAATGCGCGAAGCCGCACACCCGGGGCGGATCGTCGCAATCCCGGCACAAAAGCCGTCTCCCGAGGCCACATGGACCCCTGGATGCCCCTTGCGTGACACGCGGGGCGGGCGGCACGGAAGAGCCCGCAGACTAGTACGAGGGAGCCGGTCATCCAAGAGCCCGTAACGTCCGAGGCCGAAGGAACCGACGGACCAGAGCCCGAGGCCACCCGGCGTGCCGCCGGTGTCGCGGAGAGTTCCCGCGCCAACCGCGGCTGGTGGGACCGGAACGCGGACGAGTACCAGACCGAGCACGGCACCTTCCTCGGCGACGACCGCTTCGTGTGGTGTCCCGAGGGCCTGGACGAGGTGGAGGCCGAGCTGCTCGGCCCGTCCGAGGAGCTGAAAGGCAAGGACGTCCTGGAGATCGGCGCCGGCGCCGCCCAGTGTTCGCGCTGGCTGACCGCTCAGGGGGCCCGTCCGGTGGCCCTGGACCTCTCCCACCGCCAGCTCCAGCACGCCCTGCGCATCGGCGGCTCGTTCCCCCTGGTGTGTGCCGACGCGTCGGTGCTGCCCTTCGCGGACGGTTCGTTCGACCTGGCGTGTTCGGCGTACGGGGCGCTGCCGTTCGTCGCCGACCCGCGGCTGGTGCTGCGGGAGGTGCGGCGGGTGCTGCGGCCCGGCGGCCGCTTCGTCTTCTCCGTGACGCATCCGCTGCGCTGGGCGTTCCCGGACGAGCCGGGCCCCGAGGGGCTGTCGGTGTCCGCCTCGTACTTCGACCGGACGCCGTACGTCGAGCAGGACGACGAGGGCCTGGCGGTGTACGTCGAGCACCACAGGACGCTCGGTGACCGCGTGCGGGACGTGGTGACATCGGGGTTCCGCCTGGTGGACCTCGTGGAGCCGGAGTGGCCGGACTGGAACACCTCGGAGTGGGGCGGCTGGTCTCCGCTGCGCGGGCACCTGATCCCGGGGACGGCGATCTTCGTCTGCGAGCGCGACTGAGCCGTACCGCCACGCGGGTGCCCGCGCGCGTGGGAGGGCGCTTTCCCGGACGTACGACACTGGGGGCGTGATCCGTTACGACGCCCTGGACGCGCTGCCCGTGCGCGGTGCCCTGCCCGCGCTGCACGACGCCCTGGAGGGGCACGGCACGGCGGTGCTGGTCGCGCCGCCCGGCACCGGCAAGACGACGCTGGTGCCGCTGGCTCTGGCGGGGCTGCTGGGCGGCGGTGAGGCTCCCGCGCGGCGTGTGGTCGTGGCCGAGCCGCGGCGGATCGCGGCGCGGGCGGCGGCCCGGCGGATGGCGTGGCTGCTGGGTGAGAAGCCGGGCGCGAGTGTCGGCTACACCGTGCGCGGGGAGCGGGTCGTCGGGCGCCACACGCGCGTGGAGGTCGTCACGACCGGCGTGCTGCTCCAGCGGCTCCAGCGGGACCAGGAGCTGACGGGCGTCGACGCGGTGGTGCTGGACGAGTGCCACGAGCGGCATCTGGACGCGGACACGTCGGCGGCGTTCCTGTGGGACGTGCGGCAGGCCCTGCGGCCCGAGCTGCGGCTGGTGGCCGCGTCGGCGACGACCGACGCCGAGGGCTGGTCGCGGCTGCTGGGCGACGCGCCGGTCGTCGAGGCGCGGGGCGTGTCGTACCCGGTCGAGGTCGTGTGGGCGCCGCCGGTGCGGCCGGTGCGGCCGCCGCACGGGATGCGGGTGGACCCGGCGCTGCTGGCGCACGTGGCCTCGGTGGTGCGGCGGGCGCTGGCCGAACGGGACGGGGACGTCCTGTGCTTCCTGCCGGGGATCGGGGAGATCTCCCGCGTGGCGGGTCGGCTGTCGGGCCTCGGGGACGTGGACGTGCTCCAGGTGCACGGCCGGGCGCCCGCAGCGGTGCAGGACGCGGTGCTGGCGCCCGGGGCGCGGCGCAGGGTGGTGCTGGCGACCTCGGTGGCCGAGTCGTCGCTGACGGTCCCGGGTGTCCGGGTGGTCGTGGACGCGGGGCTGGCGCGGGAGCCGCGGGTGGACCACGCGCGCGGGCTCAGCTCGCTGACGACGGTGCGGGCCTCGCGGGCGGCGGCCCGGCAGCGGGCGGGCCGGGCCGGCCGCGAGGCGCCGGGGGTGGTGTACCGCTGCTGGGCGGAGGCGGAGGACGCCCGTATGCCGCGGTTCCCGGCACCGGAGATCAAGGTGGCCGACCTGACGGCGTTCGCGTTGCAGGCGGCCTGCTGGGGCGATCCGGACGCGTCCGGTCTGGCGCTCCTCGATCCGCCGCCGGGCGGGGCGATGACGGCCGCCCGGTCGGTGCTGGAGGCGGTCGGCGCGGTGGACTCCGCCGGCCGGGCGACGGAGCGAGGCGCACGACTGGCCCGCCTCGGCCTGCACCCCCGGCTGGGCCGCGCCCTCCTGGACGCGGCGGAACTGAGCACGGAGATGTCACCCCGGGCCGCCTCGGCGACGGCGGCACCCACGGACCACACCGGCGCACGGCCCCCGGGCACGGGTGCCACCCCTGGGGGCGGCTCCGAGGCGGGCGGGCCACGGCCCGGCGGATCCCGCGCGGGCGGCTTCCCGGCGGACGTCGCCGGGTCGGGCGGGGGTGAGGTGGTGGCCGAGGTGGTGGGGCTGTTGAGTGAGGAGCCGCCGCGGGAGTACGGGGACGACCTGGTGTCCGTGCTGCGGGCGGCTCGGCGGGGCGGGGACGCGTACGGGGCACGGTGGCGGGCCGAGGTGCGGCGGCTGCGGGCCGCCGTTCAGGACGGGGACGGCGGGGACGGGCAGCGAGCCGGCGACGAGGTTCTCGCCGGGCTGGTGGCCGCTCTGGCGTTTCCCGAGCGGGTGGCCAGGAAGGACGGCGGTTCGTACCTGATGGTGTCCGGTACGCGGGCGGAGCTGCCGGAGGCGTCCGCGCTGCGGGGAGCGCCGTGGATCGCCGTGGCCGTGGCCGACCGGCCCGTGGGCCGGGGGCACGCGCGCGTGCAACTCGCAGCGGCCGTCGACGAGGAGACCGCCCGGCTCGCGGCGGGAGCACTGCTGACCGAGCGGGACGAGGTGCACTGGGCCGACGGCGACGTGGTGGCCCGGCGGGTCGAACGGCTCGGGGCGGTGGAACTGGCGGTGCGGCCCCTCACCGGCGCCGACCCCGCCCTCGTACGGGGCGCGCTGCTGGAGGGGCTGCGGCGGGAGGGGCTCGGGCTGCTGCGCCGCTCGGCCGACGCCGACCTGCTGCGCAAGCGGCTCGCGTTCCTGCGGCGGCACATCGGTGAGCCCTGGCCGGACGTCACCGACGACACGCTGCTCGCGCGCGCGGACGAGTGGCTGGAACCCGAGCTGAGCCGCGCCCGGCGGCGGGCCGACCTGGGCCGGATCGACGCCGTACAGGCGCTGTCGCGGCTGCTGCCCTGGGCGTCCGGGGAAGCGGCGCGGCTCGACGAGCTGGCCCCCGAGCGGATCCTGGTCCCCAGTGGGTCCAGGATCCGGATCGACTACGACGATCCCGAACGGCCCGTACTCGCCGTGAAGTTGCAGGAGATGTTCGGGCTCCAGCGGTCACCCGGGATCGCCGGGGTGCCGCTCCTCGTGCATCTGCTCTCCCCCGCCGGCCGCCCCGCCGCGGTCACCGCCGACCTGGCCTCCTTCTGGAAGGACGGCTACAAGGGCGTACGCGCGGAGCTGCGCGGCCGGTACCCGAAGCATCCGTGGCCCGAGGACCCGGCCACGGCGGAGCCGACGCGGTACACCAAGGCGCGGCTCGGCAAGTGACCGGGTCCGGCGGGGAGCGCCCCGCCGGGCGGGACGGTGCCTACGCCTCCGGCTGCGTCGACGGCTCGGTCGACGGGTCCGGCGTCGGTTCGGGCGCCTTGGCCACCTTCAGGGTGATGTCGAGTTGTGCGCCGCCCGCCGTGGTGAGACGGATGACGTAGGAGCCCTCGGCGTCGTCGGCGTACAGCTTCGGCAGCTCCAGCAGGCCCTTGGCGTCGGTCTTCCGGCCGGCCAGCGTCCGGACGGCCTTTCCGTCGGCGTCCTTGAAGTAGGGGCCCTTGTCGTTCTCGGTCGGGTCGGCCCCGGACTTGATGAGCGTGGCGGTGACGGCGACCTTGTCCGCGACGGCGCCCTTGAGCGTGGCCTTCACCGTGACCGGGTCGGCGAACTCGCCGCCCGGCGTGCATGCCAGCTCCGTCGCGCCGGTGGTGGTGAGGGCGTCGGCGACGCGCTCGGTGACGGTGGCCTTGTAGTCGAGGCCCGGGACGCTGCGGCCGATCACGGTGGCGCGGACGGTGAACTCGCCGGTCTGCTCGCCCGCCACCAGCGCGGGCGCGACGGCCACCCCGGAGGCGTTGGTGGTGACCGCGGCGACCTTCTCGCCGCCGGTGAAGGTGGCGTCCGTGTCGCCCAGGACGGTGAAGCGGATGCGCACCTTGCCGACGGCCTTTCCGGCCTTGGTCTCGGCGCGGGTGCTGATCTGCTGGGTGAACGCGTCGCCCGCGATCGCGGTGAGCCCCGTGGTGCCGGCGTTCTCCAAATGGTGCACCGTGTCGGTGGGAGTGGGGCTGGGCACGGGGCTCCCGGTCGGCGGCGTCGGCTCCGTGGGGGGCTTGGTGCTCGGGCCCCCGGTGCCGGGCTTGCCCGAGGCCGGCGGCTTGCTCGGGGACGGGTCCGGGCTGGGCGATGCCGTACTCGGGGCCCGGGATCCCGTGTTCGCGCCCGTGCGGCCCGGTGAGGGGCTGACGCCGGTGAAGGGGTCGTCGCTGCGGCCGACCGGGAGGCTGCCGGTGCCGTCCGGGATCTCGTGGGTGCCCCTGCGGTAGTGCTCCAGCCACGACAGGACCGTGTTCAGGTAGTCCTGCGAGTTGTTGTAGCTGAGGATCGCGCGGTTGAGGTCGGCCTGGACGGACAGGTCCCAGCCGTTGCGGCACAGGTAGTGGCCGGCGGCGAGCGCGGCGTCGTAGACGTTGTTGGGGTCGTCCTTGCCGTCGCCGTTGCCGTCGCGGCCCGCCCACGCCCAGGTGGACGGGATGAACTGCATGGGGCCGACGGCGTTGTCGTAGCTGCTGTTGCCGTCGTAGACGCCGTTGTCGGTGTCCTTGATGAGGGCGAAGCCGTTGCCGTCGAGCTGCGGGCCGATGATGCGGCCGATGGTGGTGCCGCCCGCGTCGACGCGGCCGCCGCGGGCCTGACCGGACTCCACCTTGCCGATGGCGGCAAGCAGTTGCCACGGCAGGTTGCAGCCGGGCTTGGACCGGCGCAGCTCCGACTCGGCCTTCTTGTACGCGTCGAGGACGGTGGCGGGGATGCCGGCCTCGGAGGAGCCCCGGGAGGAGGGGGTGCCCGTGGTCGGGGCGGGGTTGGGGCTGTTGAGGGGCGGCAGGTCGGTGTAGTACGGGGAGTTGCCGGTGGCGCTCTGCTCGGAGGACGTGTCGGACGTCGGCGCGTTGTCGGCGGTGGTCTGTCTGCCGTTGCCGTCGGCCGTCACCTCGGGGGCCTGGGACGCGGACAGGGCCGCGACCGCGACCGCCGCCACGGTGGTGGTGAGCGCCGCCTTGCGGAGCCTCCTGTCGAAATGCGCCACCATAGAGTGAACCCCTCCCGTGGACGCCCGCGCGTCCGTCCGTCCGTCTTCCGCTGTCGTACTCGCCCGTCGTACCGCTGTGCCCGCCCTGTTGTGACGATCGACCGGCGCAGACGGTTGCACGGCGATCCTCCGGGCACCGTGGTCGTCCGTTCGACCAGTACGGTGCCGCAGGCGACCCTACGACAACTTGCTTTGCACGGGCACCCGTTCCTGCCCGATATTCACCACTTGGCCATATGAGGAGTTCCGTTGCCGTTCCCCCGGTCGCGCGACCGCCGTGCCGTCCGGGGCGGCGTCCGGGGCGGCATCAGTACCGGGCCGGTCCGTCGGGTCGCGCGCGGAGGGCGTCGGCGGGCGCGACGAACACGGTGAAGGTGCGGGCGGGCCGGGGGCGCGGCAGCAGGGTGAGGGCCAGGGCGAGGTAGCCGCGGGCCAGGTCGGCCCACAGCCGCCAGGCGGGTGTCTCGCGCGGGGCGGTGGTTCCGGCGCCCCGGCGGGCGAGTCCTCGGCGGAGGTCGGTCGCGGTGCGGCGCAGGACCGTGGTGAGGGTGGCGGGGGTGCGACCGGTACTTGCGCCCGGCGCGAAGACCGGGACCGGGAGGAGTGGCACGCGGGCGGGTCCGTCGGTGCGTGCCCGTGCCGGTGTCGTCCGGTGGTGGAGCATGCGTATACCCATGCCCGCATCCTCACGGGAGACCGGGGGCGGGGCGTTTCCTCGGGGGCCACCGGAGTGACGGGGCGGGCGGGCGGGTGGCACGTGGCCCGGCTGAACGGTGCCGCCCACCCCCGTCGGAGGGGTGGGCGGCGGTGGCCGGGGGAAGGGACGCAGCGGCGCGGCGGGCGCGGCTAGTGCGCCGCCGACTCCCAGTCCGGGCCCACGCCCACGGAGACGCCCAGGGGGACCCTGAGCCGCACCGCGTTCGCCATTTCCCGGCGGACCAGTTCCTCCGCCGCCGCGCGCTCGCCCGGGGCGATCTCCAGGACGATCTCGTCGTGGACCTGGAGGAGCATGCGGGACTCGAGGCCGGCCTCGCGCAGCGCCCGGTCCACGTTGAGCATGGCGATCTTGACGATGTCGGCCGCCGTGCCCTGGATCGGTGCGTTCAGGGCCATCCGCTCGGCCGCCTCGCGACGCTGGCGGTTGTCGCTGTTGAGGTCGGGCAGGTAGCGGCGGCGGCCGAAGAGGGTCGCCGTGTACCCGGTGGCCCGTGCCTCGTCGACGACCCGGCGCAGATAGTCCCGTACACCGCCGAAGCGCTCGAAGTAGGCGTCCATCAGGCCGCGTGCCTCGGCCGCCTCGATGTTCAGCTGCTGGGAGAGGCCGAAGGCCGACAGGCCGTACGCCAGGCCGTAGGACATGGCCTTGATCTTGCGGCGCATCTCGGCGTCCACGGCGGACTGCTCGACGGAGAAGACCTGGGCGGCCGCGGTGGTGTGCAGGTCCTCGCCGGACGTGAACGCCTCGGTCAGGCCCGCGTCCTCGGAGAGGTGGGCCATCACGCGCAGCTCGATCTGGCTGTAGTCGGCCGTCATCAGGGACTCGAAGCCCTCGCCGACCACGAAGCCGCGGCGGATCGCGCGGCCCTCGTCGGTGCGGACCGGGATGTTCTGCAGGTTCGGGTCCGTGGAGGAGAGGCGGCCGGTCGCGGCGACCGTCTGGTTGAACGTGGTGTGGATACGGCCGTCGGCGGCGATGGTCTTGATCAGGCCCTCGACCGTGACGCGCAGCTTGGCCTGCTCGCGGTGGCGGAGCATGATCACCGGCAGTTCGTTGTCCGTCTGGGCGGCGAGCCAGGCCAGGGCGTCGGCGTCGGTGGTGTAGCCGGTCTTGGTCTTCTTGGTCTTCGGCAGGTTCAGCTCGCCGAAGAGGACCTCCTGGAGCTGCTTGGGCGAGCCCAGGTTGAACTCCCGTCCGGCCGCCGCGTGCGCCTCCTTCACGGCCTGCTGGACGGCGCCCGCGAACATCTGCTCCATGGCCTGGAGGTGCTCCCGGTCGGCCGCGATGCCGTGCCGCTCCATGCGGGCGAGCAGCGCGGAGGTGGGCAGCTCCATGTCGCGCAGCAGATCGGCGGCGCCGACGTCGGCCAGGCGGCTCTCGAAGGTCTCGCCCAGGTCGAGGATGGCGCGGGCCTGCACCATCAGCACCTCGGCCTCGGCGCCCTCGTCCGCGCCGAAGGCGAGCTGTCCGTCGGCCGCGGCGGCGGGGGCCAGCTCGCGGTGCAGGTACTCCAGGGACAGCGCGTCCAGGTCGAAGGAGCGGCGCCCCGGCTTGACCAGGTAGGCGGCCAGCGCGGTGTCCATGCCCACGCCGGCGACGCTCCAGCCGTGCTCGGCGAAGACGCGCATCGCGCCCTTGGCGTTGTGGAAGACCTTCGGCCGGTCCGGGTCGGAGAGCCAGGAGCGGAACGCCGTCTCGTCGGCCTCGTCGATCTCCGTGGGGTCGAACCAGGCGGCCTTCCCGTCGGACGCGGCGAGCGCGACCTCGGCGACCGAGCCGGTGCCCAGGGCCCAGGTGTCGACGGTGGCCACGCCGAGCGGCTGCGTGCCGTGCTCGGCGAGCCAGCCGGCCAGCTCGCCCGTGCCCAGCACGGTGCCGTCCAGCTCCACCCCGTCCGCGACCACCGGGGTGGCCTCGGCCTCCTCGGCGCCCGGGTCGACCGCGTAGAGCCGCTCGCGCAGGGAGGGGTTGCGGATCTCCAGGGTGTCGAGGATCACCGCGACCCCCTTGCGGTCGTAGGCCGTCCGCTCCAGGTCGATGACGGTCTTCGGCAACTCGACCCGTCGCTCCAGCTCGGTGAGCCGGCGGTTCAGCTTGACGGACTCCAGGTGGTCGCGGAGGTTCTGCCCGGCCTTGCCCTTGACCTCGTCGACGCGCTCGACCAGCTCCGCGAAGGACCCGAACTGGTTGATCCACTTCGCGGCGGTCTTCTCGCCGACGCCCGGGATGCCGGGCAGGTTGTCGGACGGGTCGCCGCGCAGCGCCGCGAAGTCGGGGTACTGGGCGGGGGTCAGTCCGTACTTCTCGAAGACCTTCTCCGGCGTGAAGCGGGTCAGCTCGGAGACGCCCTTGGTCGGGTACAGGACCGTGGTGTGCTCGCTGACCAGCTGGAAGGAGTCCCGGTCTCCGGTGACGATCAGCACGTCGAAGCCCTCGGCCTCGGCCTGGGTGGCGAGGGTGGCGATGACGTCGTCGGCCTCGAAGCCCTCGACGGCGAAGCGGGGGACGTGCATGGAGTCGAGCAGCTCGCCGATCAGCTCCACCTGCCCCTTGAACTCGTCCGGGGTCTTGGAGCGGTTCGCCTTGTACTCGGTGAACTCCTCGGAGCGCCAGGTCTTGCGGGAGACGTCGAACGCCACCGCGAAGTGCGTGGGCGCCTCGTCACGCAGGGTGTTGGCCAGCATCGACGCGAAGCCGTAGATAGCGTTGGTCGGCTGGCCGGTCGCCGTCGTGAAGTTCTCCGCGGGCAGCGCGAAGAACGCGCGGTACGCCAGCGAGTGCCCGTCCATGAGCATCAGCCGCGGTCGGCCACCGGAGGTGCTGTCGGTCTTCTTCGATGCTGTCTTCGCCACGACTCCGATCCTGCCACGTGCCACTGACAGTCGGTGCCGCGAGCGCCTGCGGCACCGGCGCGGCCGTCCGTCTGCGGGTGCGTCGTGGCTGGTCGCGCCCACGCGCCGAAGCCGCACATCGAGCAGCGCCCCGCGCTCTCCAGGGCGTGGCTCTCGCCCGGCGCCAGTAGCCGCCCTCGTTTTGGCGGCGCGACCACTGCCTGCCGGACTTGCCCCGCCCCGAGCGGCCTCGCCGTCACAGCGGCGTGCGAGGATCGGAGACGTACTTCACAACGCGTAAGCGAAGGAGCGCGCGATGGCGACCAAGCCGCCCAAGGGTGATCCGGTTCAGGACGCGCCGCGGGTCTCGGAGCCCCAGCACGCGGCGGCGGGCATCCCGGCCATCGGCCACACCCTGCGGGTCGCGCAGCGGCAGATGGGCGTGCGACGGACGGCGCTGACGCTGCTGAGCGTCAATCAGAAGGACGGCTTCGACTGCCCGGGCTGCGCCTGGCCGGAGGGCGACCACCGGCACAAGGCGGAGTTCTGTGAGAACGGCGCGAAGGCCGTGGCCGAGGAGGCCACCCTGCGCCGCGTCACCCCGGAGTTCTTCGCCGCGCACTCCGTGGCCGACCTCGCCGGCCGCAGCGGCTACTGGCTGGGCCAGCAGGGCCGGCTGACGCACCCGGTGTACCTCCCGGAGGGCGGCGAGCACTACGAGCCGGTCACCTGGGAGCGCGCCTTCGACATCGTCGCGGAGGAGATCGCCGCGCTGGACTCGCCCGACGAGGCGGTCTTCTACACCTCGGGACGCACCAGCAACGAGGCGGCGTTCCTCTACCAGCTCTTCGCTCGCGAGCTGGGCACCAACAACCTGCCGGACTGCTCCAACATGTGCCACGAGTCGTCCGGCTCGGCCCTGTCGGAGACCATCGGCGTCGGCAAGGGCAGCGTCCTGCTGGAGGACCTGTACCGGTCCGACCTGATCATCGTGGCGGGCCAGAACCCGGGCACCAACCACCCGCGGATGCTCTCGGCGCTGGAGAAGGCCAAGGCGAACGGCGCGCGGATCATCAGCGTCAATCCGCTGCCCGAGGCGGGTCTGGAGCGCTTCAAGAACCCGCAGACCCCCAAGGGGCTGACCGCGGGCGCCTCCCTCACCGACCTGTTCCTGCAGATCCGCCTCGGCGGCGACCAGGCGCTGTTCCGGCTCCTCAACAAGCTGATCCTGGAGACCGAGGGCGCGGTCGACGAGGCCTTCGTCGAGGAACACACGCACGGCTACGAGGAGTTCGCCGCGGCCGCCCGCGCCGCCGACTGGGACGAGACGCTCGCGGCGACGGGTCTCACGCGCGCGGAGATCGAGGCGGCGCTGCGCATGGTGCTCGCCTCCGAGCGCACCATCGTGTGCTGGGCGATGGGCCTGACCCAGCACAAGCACTCGGTGCCCACGATCCGCGAGGTCGTCAACTTCCTGCTGCTGCGCGGCAACATCGGCCGCCCGGGCGCCGGCGTCTGTCCGGTGCGCGGCCATTCCAACGTGCAGGGCGACCGCACCATGGGCATCTTCGAGCGGCCCGCGCCCGCCTTCCTGGACGCCCTGGAGAAGGAGTTCGGCTTCGCCCCGCCGCGCGAGCACGGCTACGACGTCGTACGGGCCATCCGCGCGCTGCGCGACGGCGACGCGAAGGTCTTCTTCGCCATGGGCGGCAACTTCGTCTCCGCGTCCCCCGACACGGAGGTCACCGAGGCGGCCATGCGCCGCGCCCGGCTCACCGTGCACGTGTCGACGAAGCTGAACCGCTCGCACGCGGTCACGGGCGCGCGGGCGCTGATCCTGCCGACGCTGGGCCGCACGGAGCGGGATCTCCAGGGCGGCGGCGAGCAGTTCGTGACCGTCGAGGACTCCATGGGCATGGTGCACGCCTCGCGCGGACGCCTGGAGCCCGCGAGCCGGCAGCTGCTGTCCGAGCCCGCGATCGTGTGCCGGCTGGCGCGCCGAGTGCTGGGCGAGGAGAGCCGCACGCCGTGGGAGGAGTTCGAGAAGGACTACGCGGCGATCCGTGACCGCATCGGGCGGGTCGTGCCGGGCTTCGAGGACTTCAACGCGCGCGTGGCGCATCCCGGGGGCTTCGCGCTGCCGCACGCCCCGCGCGACGAGCGCCGCTTCCCGACGGCCACCGGGAAGGCCAACTTCACCGCCGCGCCGGTCGAGTTCCCGGAGCTGCCCGAGGGGCGGCTGCTGCTCCAGACGCTGCGCTCGCACGACCAGTACAACACCACGATCTACGGCCTGGACGACCGCTACCGGGGGATCAGGAACGGCCGCCGCGTCGTCCTGGTCAACCCGGAGGACGCCCGGACGCTGGACGTCGCGGACGGCTCGTACGTCGACCTGGTCAGCGAGTGGCGGGACGGGGTGGAGCGGCGGGCGCCCGGTTTCCGCGTCGTGCACTACCCGACGGCCCGGGGCTGCGCGGCGGCGTACTACCCGGAGACCAACGTCCTGGTGCCGCTGGACGCCACCGCGGACACCAGCAACACCCCGGCCAGCAAGTCCGTGGTCGTCCGTCTGGAACAATCGGCGACCGACTGAGCGTTTGCTCAGCCAAGTGAAGCGGCCGACCGGCCGGCCCCTGGCGACCGGCCGGCGGGCACAGACGGATCGACGAAACGGAGCCGGCCCATGGGCGAGCAGCAGCAGGTGCAGTTCCCGCAGGAGGTCATCGACGAGTACGCCGCGCTCGGCGTCGACCTGCCCGCGCTGTTCTCCGCCGGGCACCTGGGGACGCGCATGGGCGTCCAGATCGTCGAGGCGTCGGCGGACCGGGTCGTCGGCACGATGCCGGTGGAGGGCAACACCCAGCCGTACGGGCTGCTGCACGGCGGCGCCTCCGCGGTGCTCGCCGAGACGCTCGGGTCGGTCGGCTCGATGCTGCACGGCGGCGCCTCCAAGATCGCCGTCGGCGTCGACCTGAACTGCACCCACCACCGCGGGGCCCGCTCCGGCCTGGTCACCGGGGTGGCCACGCCGGTGCACCGGGGCCGGTCGACGGCGACGTACGAGGTCGTGATCAGCGACGAGCAGGACCGCCGGGTGTGCACGGCCCGGCTGACCTGCCTGCTGCGGGACGTGAACCCCGGCGACGGAGCCCCGGCAGGCACGGCGGGCTGAGGGCCCGCGCCGGAAGCTCCCCGCTGCCGTGCCGGTCCGCGGCACCCGTGGCCGCGGCATTGCCTGCGGTCCTCCCGGGTCCTGGCGTCGGGGCATGCGACGGGGAGGGGCACTCCGGCGGGGACGGGCGGCGCTGACGCTGGTGACGGCGGTCGTGGTCGTCGGCTGCGCCGGTTCCGGTGACGGAGCGGGCGGTTCCGCCGGTGCCGCGCACCGTGCGTCCCCGTCGTCCCCGTCCCAGCGGCCCCTGTCCGCCGCGGAGTTGTGCGTGCGCGCCGTCGGGTACTGGGCGCGCGAGATGCTGGACGGCGGCGAGCCCTACGGCGACTATCAGTCGATGGGACTGTCCAACCGGCAGTACGGCATCCTGCGGCAGGTCGTGGACGCGGCACGGACCGCGAAACGCGCCCGAGGCGCCCGAGCCGCCGACGAGTTGATCGACCGCCGGACGCACCGGGCGTGCGCCGAGAGCTACCGCGACGGCGGTCCCAGTCGCGGCCCCTGGCAGTCATGAGCGGCGTCGGGCCCGTCGAGCCGGGTGAGGACACCCGGGTCCAGGAGGCACCGCCGCCCCGGCCGCGCGGACGCCTCGCCCTGCGCTACGAACGCCACCGCCGCACCGTCCTCGCCTCCGGCGCCGCCCTCGTCGTCCTGGCGGGCGGCGGCTACCTGTACGCGAGCCGTCCGCAGCCGCGGCCCGCTCCCCCTCCGCCCTACCCCTCCCAGGCGGTCGACCTCGTCTACCTGGCGCCCGCGGCCGGCTCGCCCGGGGACGCGGCCGGGGGCTACCGCTTCACGGTGCTGCTGACCGTGCGGTCGGGACCGCCCGTCACCGTGACGCGGCTGACCCAGCCCTACGACGGCCTGTCGGTGACGTCCTCCCCCGCGGCACCTTTCCAGACAAATTCGCATTCCACCCGCAAGATCATTGTCACGCTACGGGTGACGGAATGTGAAAAAGCGCCCCGGAATCCCGGACTCCCTTTCCTGGATGTAACACTGCGTAATGCGCGCGCAATAGAAGCCCACAGTTTCATCCTGGGGACACGCTATGCGCGGGACCTCTCCCAGGCCCTTGAGGTCGCCTGTGGCAACGATTCAAGGTAACTACCAAAACGCCCGAGACGCCTGAACTCGGGCCGCCGGTCCTGCGAGTTCTCAGCATGCGGACAGGGCGAATCGGCCTGAATTCAGCCCTTCTTCCCAGCGAGTACCGCTCTGCAATACCCGATGTCATAACAAGAGAGTCACAGCCTCACTCAGACCCTCCTCCACCTTCCCCACACACGCTTAGAGTCACGGCCAGTCACCGCGCCGTCCGATAGTCATCTCGGTCCAGCGCTCGACTCGGCCGTTTCCACGGGGAGGCGGCTGTGCCAGGGAAAGGACTGATCGTGCGTCAACGTTCGCTCATCGCCATCACCGCCGCTCTGGCGGCGGGAGCGCTCACCCTCACCGCCTGCGGCTCGCGCGACGACGACGGCGGGTCGGACTCCGGCAACGGCGGCGGCGGTGGCACCACCGTCGTCATCGGTGTCGACGCCCCGCTGACCGGCGACCTGTCCGCGCTGGGCCTCGGCATCAAGAACTCGGTGGACCTCGCGGCCAAGACGGCCAACAAGGACAAGACCGTCGACGGCATCACCTTCAAGGTCGAGGCCCTCGACGACCAGGGCCAGCCCTCCGTGGGTCAGCAGAACGCCACCAAGCTCGTCGCCGACGACGACGTCCTCGGTGTCGTCGGCCCGCTGAACTCCTCGGTCGGCGAGTCCATGCAGAAGGTCTTCGACACGGCCAAGCTGGTCGAGGTCTCCCCGGCCAACACCAACCCCGCCCTCACCCAGGGCGTGGACTGGCAGAAGGAGAAGGTCCGGCCCTACAAGTCGTACTTCCGCACCGCGACCACGGACGCCGTCCAGGGCCCGTTCGCCGCGCAGTACGTCTACAACGACGCCAAGAAGAAGAAGGTCTTCGTCATCGACGACAAGAAGACCTACGGCGCCGGTCTGGCCGCCACCTTCACCGAGGAGTTCAAGAAGCTCGGCGGCCAGGTCGCGGGCACCGAGCACATCAACCCGGACACCAAGGACTTCAACGCGGTCGCCACCAAGGTCAAGAACTCCGGCGCCGACGTCGTCTACTACGGCGGCGAATACCCGCAGGCCGGCCCGCTCAGCAAGCAGATCAAGGCCGCCGGTGCCAAGATCCCGGTGGTCGGCGGTGACGGCATCTACAGCGCCGACTTCATCAAGCTCGCCGGCGCCAGCGGCACCGGCGACCTCGCGACCTCCGTCGGCGCCCCGGTCGAGGAGCTGCCCTCCGCCAAGGAGTTCGTCGCCAACTACAAGGCCGCCGGCTACAAGGAGGCCTACGAGGCGTACGGCGGCTACTCCTACGACTCCGCCTGGGCGATCATCGAGGCCGTCAAGAAGGTCGTCGAGGACAACGACGGGAAGCTTCCCGACGACGCCCGCGCCAAGGTCACCGAGGCCATGCAGAACGTCTCCTTCGACGGTGTGACCGGAAAGGTCTCCTTCGACGAGTTCGGTGACGCGACGAACAAGCAGCTCACCGTGTACGCCGTCAAGGACGGTGCCTGGGCGTCGGTGAAGTCCGGCACCTACACCGGCTGACCACCTCCGCATCACTGATCACGTGATCACGAGCCGCGCGGGGCGCTGTTCCACAGGCGCCCCGCGCGGACTCGCATCCGGCCACATCCGTCGAAATTTCCGAACGTCTCGGAGGACATGCGGTGAACGAACTGCCGCAGCAGCTGGTCAACGGCCTGCTACTGGGATCCATGTACGGGCTGGTCGCCATCGGCTACACGATGGTCTATGGCATCGTCCAGCTCATCAACTTCGCCCACGGCGAGATCTTCATGACCGGCGCCTTCGGCGCGCTCACGGTCTACCTGTACATCCTGCCCGACGGCACCTCCATGCTGATCGCCCTTCCCCTCATGCTCATCGGCGCGATGGTGGTCGCCGTCACCGTGGCCGTCGGCGCGGAACGGTTCGCCTATCGCCCGTTGCGCGGAGCCCCCCGCCTCGCCCCCCTCATCACCGCGATCGGCCTCTCCCTCGCCCTCCAGCAGGCGGTGTGGGCCTGGTACCCCGGCGCCAAGTCGAAGATCAGCTTCCCGCAGATCGAGGGCGGGCCGTTCCACATCGGCAGCGTCACCATCCAGACCGGCGACATCTTCCTGCTCGTCGCGGCCCCGGTCAGCATGGCCATCCTCGCCTACTTCGTGATGCGCACCCGCACCGGACGCGGCATGCAGGCCACCGCGCAGGACCCGGACACCGCCAAGCTGATGGGCGTCAACACGGACCGCATCATCGTGGTCGCCTTCGCCCTCGGTGCCGTCTTCGCCGCCGTCGGCGGAGTCGCCAACGGCCTGAAGTACGGCGACATCGACTTCCGGATGGGCTTCATCCTCGGTCTCAAGGCCTTCACCGCCGCCGTCCTCGGCGGCATCGGCAACATCTACGGCGCCATGATCGGCGGCGTCGTCCTCGGTGTCGCCGAAACCCTGGCCACCGCCTACATCGCCGACGTGCCCGGCCTGGACAAGCTCGGCAGCCAGTCCTGGGCGGACGTCTGGGCCTTCATCCTCCTCATCCTCGTGCTGCTGTTCAGGCCACAGGGCCTGCTCGGCGAACGCGTTGCGGACAGGGCGTGACACCGATGACCACACAGACCACCGCTCCGAAGACGGCCGGCGCCCCCGCCGCGGCCGACACCCCCGGCCTCATCGGCATACCCGCGCCCCTCGGCCGTGCTCTCGCCACCGGCGGCGGCGTCCTCACCGTCGTCTCCACCTTCCTGGCCTGGACGTGGACCGCCGAGTTCCCCGGCGACCTCACCGTCTACGGCTACCCGGGCGGCCTCCAGGTGCTGGTGCTGGTGGCCGGCGCCCTCACCACCCTGTTCGGCCTCGCCTCGTACGGCGTCAAGGGGCTGCGCTGGCTCGTGCCCGCCGGCGCCGACGCGGCGCTGAAGTTCGCCGCACTCGCCGCCTTCGCGACCACCTGGTACACGATCGTCGCGATCAGCGCCCAGCTCGGCGGCCTGGTCAACCTGGAGCCCGGCGGTTACGTCGCCGCGGCCGCCACCCTGCTCGCCCTCGTCGGCTCGCTCGCACTCCCCTTCGAGCGCCCCGAGCCCGACCCGATCGACCCCGACGACACCGGCTGGGAGCAGTTCAAGCACACCGCCTCCCACACCTGGCAGACCGTCAGGGCTGCCTTCGCCACCGGCACTCCCCGCCCCGTGCGCGCCCTGCCGTCCTACGCCGAAATCCTGATCATCGTCGCCGTCCTCGCGATCGCCCTGCTCGTCTTCACCTACGGCATCGGCACCGAGTACGACGAGCTCTTCGTCGGCTTCCTGATCGTCTCCGGACTCGGCTTCGCCGCCGTGCACCGGGCCGGCCTGATCGCCCAGGCCACCGAGATCACCTCCCGGCACCAGAACATCACCGTGTGCGGCGCGTTCGTCGCGGCGGCCTGCTTCCCCTTCACGCAGTCCGACGACCAGTACGCCACCCTCGGCGTCTACATCCTCATCTTCGCCACGGTCGCCCTGGGCCTGAACATCGTCGTCGGCCTCGCGGGCCTGCTCGACCTCGGTTACGTCGCCTTCCTCGGCGTCGGCGCCTACGCGGCCGCACTGGTCTCCGGTTCGCCCAGCTCGCCGTTCGACGTGCACTTCCCGTTCTGGGCCGCGGTCATCGTCGGTGCCCTCGCCTCGCTGATCTTCGGTGTGCTCATCGGCGCCCCGACCCTGCGGCTGCGCGGCGACTACCTCGCCATCGTGACGCTCGGCTTCGGTGAGATCTTCCGCATCACCGCCAACAACCTGGACGGCACCTCGGGACCGGACCTCACCAACGGCTCCAACGGCGTCTCGTCCATCCCGGACCTCAAGGTCCTCGGTCTGGACCTCGGCGTCCAGCACGACGTCGGCGGCTTCACGATCGGCCGGTTCGCCAACTACTTCTTCCTGATGCTGATCATCACGGCCGTCGTCGTGCTCGTCTTCCGGCGCAGCGGCGACTCGCGCATCGGACGCGCCTGGGTCGCCATCCGCGAGGACGAGACCGCCGCTCTGGCGATGGGCATCAACGGCTTCCGCGTCAAGCTCATCGCGTTCGCCGTCGGCGCCACCCTCGCGGGCCTGGCCGGCACCGTGCAGGCGCACGTGACCTACACGGTCACGCCCGAGCAGTACCTCTTCGCGGGCACCACCCCGCCCAACTCCGCCTTCCTGCTCGCCGCGGTCGTGCTCGGCGGCATGGGCACCATCGCGGGTCCGCTCATCGGCGCCTCGCTGCTCTTCCTGATCCCCAACAAGCTCCAGTTCCTCGGCGACTACCAGCTCTTCGCCTTCGGACTCGCGCTCGTCCTGCTCATGCGCTTCCGTCCCGAAGGCCTCATCGCCAACCGGCGCCGCAAGCTGGAATTCCACGAAGAGGCCGAAGCGCCCACCACCCTGAGCAAGACAGGGGCCTGACCACCATGACCACCGACACCACCACCAAGGACACCGCACCGGGCTCCCCGGCCCCCGGCACCACCATCCTCGACGCGCGCGGTGTCACGATGCGCTTCGGCGGACTGACCGCCGTCAACGGCGTCGACCTCACCGTCGACAGCGGCGAGATCGTGGGCCTGATCGGCCCCAACGGCGCCGGCAAGACGACCTTCTTCAACTGCCTGACCGGCCTCTACACCCCGACCGAGGGCGAGGTCCGCTACAAGGGCCGGGTCCTGCCGGCCAAGTCCTTCAAGGTGACCGCCGCCGGCATCGCCCGTACCTTCCAGAACATCCGGCTGTTCGGCAACATGACGGTGCTGGAGAACGTCCTGGTCGGCCGGCACACGCGGACCAAGGAGGGCTTCTGGTCGGCCGTGCTGCGCGGTCCCGGCTTCCACCGCGCGGAGCAGACGTCCCGGGAACGCGCCATGGAACTCCTGGAGTTCGTGGGCCTCGCGCCCAAGGCCGACCACCTCGCGCGCAACCTGCCCTACGGCGAGCAGCGCAAGCTGGAGATCGCCCGCGCGCTGGCCAGCGAGCCGGGGCTGCTGCTCCTGGACGAGCCGACGGCCGGCATGAACCCGCAGGAGACGCGGGCCACTGAGGAACTGGTCTTCGCCATCCGCGACCAGGGCATCGCCGTCCTCGTCATCGAGCACGACATGCGGTTCATCTTCAACCTCTGCGACCGCGTCGCCGTGCTCGTGCAGGGCGAGAAGCTCGTCGAGGGCGACAGCGCCACGGTGCAGGGCGACGAACGCGTGGTCGCCGCCTACCTCGGCGAGCCCCTGGAGAACGACCCCGGCGCCACGGAGGCGGCCGAGGTGGAGGCCGCCGAGGCGGCGCAGGCATCGGGAGCGGACACCACCACGGACACCGCGGCCGGCAAGGAGAACGACCGATGACCGCACTGCTCGAGGTCGAGGACCTCCGCGTCGCCTACGGCAAGATCGAGGCCGTCAAGGGCATCTCCTTCACGGTGGACGCCGGTGAGGTGGTCACCCTCATCGGCACCAACGGCGCCGGCAAGACCACGACGCTGCGCACCCTGTCGGGGCTGCTGAAGCCGGTCGGCGGCCAGATCAAGTTCGGCGGCAAGTCGCTCAAGAAGGTGCCCGCGCACCAGATCGTCTCGCTCGGGCTCGCCCACTCGCCCGAGGGGCGGCACATCTTCCCGCGCATGACGATCGAGGACAATCTGCGTCTCGGCGCCTTCCTGCGCAGCGACAGGGCGGGCATCGAGAAGGACATCCGGCGCGCCTACGACCTCTTCCCGATCCTCGGTGAGCGCCGCAAGCAGGCCGCGGGCACCCTGTCCGGCGGTGAGCAGCAGATGCTCGCCATGGGCCGTGCCCTGATGTCCCAGCCCAAGCTGCTCATGCTCGACGAGCCCTCCATGGGCCTCTCGCCGATCATGATGCAGAAGATCATGGCGACGATCGCGGAGCTGAAGTCCCAGGGCACCACGATCCTGCTCGTCGAGCAGAACGCCCAGGCCGCCCTGTCCCTGGCGGACCACGGCCACGTCATGGAGGTCGGCAACATCGTCCTGTCCGGCAGCGGCCAGGACCTGCTGCACGACGAGTCGGTCCGCAAGGCCTACCTCGGCGAGGACTGACGCGCACCGTACGAGTGAGGCCCGCGCCCCCGGTATGGGGGCGCGGGCCTCACTCGTACGTGGAAGGACTCAGCCCTTGGACGCCTTCTTCTCCTCGGCGTCCTGGATGACCGCCTCGGCCACCTGCTGCATCGACATCCGCCGGTCCATGGAGGTCTTCTGGATCCAGCGGAAGGCGGCCGGCTCGGTCAGGCCGTACTGCGTCTGGAGGACCGACTTGGCGCGGTCCACCAGCTTGCGGGTCTCCAGGCGCTGGCTGAGGTCGGCGACCTCCTTCTCCAGCGCCTTCAGCTCCGTGAACCGCGAGACGGCCATCTCGATCGCCGGCACGACGTCGCTCTTGCTGAACGGCTTCACGAGGTACGCCATGGCTCCGGCGTCCCGGGCCCGCTCCACCAGGTCGCGCTGCGAGAAGGCGGTCAGCATCAGCACCGGCGCGATGGACTCCTCGGCGATCTTCTCGGCCGCGGAGATGCCGTCGAGCTTGGGCATCTTGACGTCGAGGATCACCAGGTCGGGCCGGTGCTCGCGGGCCAGCTCCACGGCCTGCTCGCCGTCACCGGCCTCACCGACGACGGAGTACCCCTCCTCCTCCAGCATCTCTTTGAGGTCCAGCCGGATGAGCGCCTCGTCCTCGGCGATGACGACGCGGGTCGTCAGCGGAGGCACGTGCGACTGGTCGTCGTCGGGCACGTCTACGGGCTGGGGCGACTCGGGGGCGGTCACGTGGGCTCCTCGTTCGGGGCAGGGGTACTGCTGACAAGAGCCTACCTAGCTCCTGTATGTTTGAGTCACCGAGGGGCTACACTGACCTTCGGTTCGAAGAGGCTCCGGTAGTCCAATCGGCAGAGACGATGCCCTCAAAAGGCATTCAGTGTGGGTTCGAGTCCCACCCGGGGCACTTTACCTTCGTTTCGAAGGCATCCCGAAGCCGCCGCGGAGACACCCGTTCAGCGGTCGTCCTCCCCGATGTGGTGCACCCGCACCAGGTTCGTCGTGCCGGACACCCCCGGCGGAGAGCCGGCCGTGATGACCACGGTGTCCCCCTTCTCGCACCGCCCGTACCGGGTGAGCAGTTCGTCCACCTGGTCGACCATCGCGTCCGTGGAGTCCACGTGCGGGCCGAGGAAGGTCTCCACGCCCCAGGTCAGGCTCAGTTGCGAGCGGGTCGCCGGTTCCGGGGTGAAGGCGAGCAGCGGAATGGGCGAGCGGTAGCGGGACAGGCGGCGGACGGTGTCGCCGGACTGGGTGAAGGCCACCAGGAACTTCGCGCCGAGGAAGTCGCCCATCTCGGCCGCCGCGCGGGCGACCGCACCGCCCTGGGTGCGGGGCTTGTTGCGCTCGGTCAGCGGGGGCAGTCCCTTGGCCAGGATGTCCTCCTCCGCCGCTTCGACGATCCGGGCCATGGTGCGCACCGTGTCGGTCGCGTGCTTGCCCACGCTGGTCTCGCCGGAGAGCATCACCGCGTCGGTGCCGTCGATGACCGCGTTGGCGACGTCGGAGGCCTCCGCGCGGGTCGGGCGGGCGTTGTCGATCATCGAGTCAAGCATCTGGGTGGCGACGATGACCGGCTTGGCGTTGCGCTTGGCCAACTTGATGGCGCGCTTCTGGACGATCGGCACCTGCTCCAGGGGCATCTCGACGCCGAGGTCGCCCCGGGCGACCATGATCCCGTCGAAGGCCGCGACGATGTCCTCGATGTTCTCCACGGCCTGCGGCTTCTCGACCTTGGCGATGACGGGCAGGCGGCGGCCCTCCTCGTCCATGATGCGGTGCACGTCGAGGACGTCCCGCCCGCTGCGCACGAAGGACAGCGCGACGACGTCGAAGCCGCTGCGCAGCGCCCAGCGCAGGTCGTCCTCGTCCTTCTTCGACAGGGCGGGCACGGACACCGCGACGCCGGGCAGGTTGAGGCCCTTGTGGTCGGAGACCATGCCGCCCTCGATCACCCTGGTGCGCACCCGCGGTCCGTCGACGCCGGTCACCTCCAGGCAGACCTTGCCGTCGTCGACGAGGACCCGCTCACCGGGGGTGACGTCCTCGGCGAGGCCCGCGTACGTCGTGCCGCAGGTGTGGCGGTCGCCCTCGACGCCCTCCTCGACGGTGATGGTGAAGCCGTCGCCGCGTTCAAGGAGTACGGGACCTTCAGCGAAGTGGCCGAGGCGGATCTTCGGACCCTGAAGGTCGGCGAGGGCGCCGACACTGCGGCCCGTCTCGTCGGACGCCTTGCGGACCCGGCGGTAGCGCTCTTCGTGTTCGGCGTGGGTGCCGTGGCTGAAATTGAAGCGGGCGATGTCCATACCGGCGTCGACCAGGTCCTTGATCTGGTCGTACGAGTCGGTGGCGGGCCCAAGAGTACAGACGATCTTTGCTCGGCGCATGGGTCGAGCCTATGACTTACTGCCGGGTAGCGAATTGGCCACGCATGACCACTCAACAACCTTTGAGTAAAGGGATATTGACAAATGTTGAATTGCGCGGCAGACCGCTCTGATGAGCATTCGAACGGGGCTGCGCCTCTTGACAGAAGACATGTTCAGGACAGAATCTACGCGCGTTGCCACTGTCTGCACGGGTCCACCGAGGAGAGTCAGTCATGCCGTTGAACCGCCGCACGTTCCTGAGCAGGTCCGCCGTGACGGGGGCGGGGGTGGCCCTGGCCGGTGCGGCGGCTGCTCCGGCGGCCGAGGCCGCGGCCCCCGCGCACCGGGGCGGCCGGAAGCCCAAGCGGTACGCGCTCACCGTGCTCGGCACCACCGACCTGCACGGTCACGTCTTCAACTGGGACTACTTCAAGGACGCCGAGTACACGGACACGGCGGGCAACGCCCAGGGCCTCGGCCGGATCTCCACCCTGGTGAACCAGGTCCGCGAGGAGAAGGGCCGCCACAACACCCTGCTGCTGGACGCGGGCGACACCATTCAGGGCACCCCGCTGACGTACTACTACGCGAAGGTGGACCCGATCACCGCCGAGGGCGGTCCGGTGCACCCGATGGCCCAGGCGATGAACGCCATCGGCTACGACGCGGTGGCGCTCGGCAACCACGAGTTCAACTACGGCATCGAGACGCTGCGCCGGTTCGAGGAGCAGTGCGACTTCCCGCTGCTGGGCGCGAACGCGGTCGACGCCAAGACCCTGAAGCCCGCCTTCCCGCCGTACTTCATGAAGACCTTCCGGGTGAAGGGCGCGCCGCCGGTGAAGGTGGCGGTGCTGGGGCTGACCAACCCGGGCATCGCGATCTGGGACAAGGCGTACGTGCAGGGAAAGCTGGCCTTCCCGGGTCTGGAGGAGCAGGCGGCCAAGTGGGTGCCGAAGCTGCGCTCGATGGGCGCGGACGTGGTGGTCGTCTCGGCCCACTCGGGCTCCTCGGGCACGTCCTCCTACGGCGACCAGGTCCCCCACGTCGAGAACGCGGCGGCCAACGTGGCCCGGCAGGTGCCGGGCATCGACGCGATCCTGGTCGGGCACGCGCACGAGGAGATCGCCGAACTGAAGGTCGTCAACGAGGAGACCGGGAAGACGGTCGTGCTGTCGGAACCGCTGTGCTACGCCGAGCGGCTCACCCTGTTCGACTTCGAGCTGGTCTTCGAGCGGGGCCGCTGGCACGTCGAGTCGGTGAAGGCGTCGCTGCGCAACTCCAACGCGGTCGAGGACGACCCGCGGATCACGAGGCTGCTGGCGGACGAGCACGCGAAGGTCGTGGCGTACGTCAACCAGGTCGTCGGCACCGCCACCGAGACGCTGACGACGGCCGAGGCGCGGTACAAGGACGCGCCGATCATCGACCTGATCACCAAGGTGCAGGAGGACGTGGTCAAGGAGGCGCTGGCGGGCACGGAGTACGCCTCGCTGCCGGTGCTCGCGCAGGCGTCGCCCTTCTCGCGGACCTCCGAGATCCCGGCCGGCGACGTGACGATCCGGGACCTGTCGAGCCTGTACGTGTACGACAACACGCTGGTCGCGAAGCTGCTGACGGGCGCGCAGCTGCGGGCGTACCTGGAGTACTCGGCGGAGTACTACGTGCGGACGGCCGCCGGTGCGCCGGTGGACGTGGACAAGCTGACCAACGCGAACGGCCGTCCGGACTACAACTACGACTACGTGTCGGGGCTGAAGTACGAGATCGACGTGGCGCAGGCGGCCGGTTCGCGGATCAGGAACCTCACGTACGGCGGCACTCCGCTGGACGACGCCCAGCAGTTCGTGCTGGCCGTGAACAACTACCGGGCCAACGGCGGCGGCGCCTTCCCGCACGTGGCGTCGGCCAAGGAGCTGTGGTCGGAGTCGACGGAGATCCGCACCCGGATCGCGGAGTGGGCGACCGCGAAGGGGGTGCTGGACCCGAAGGACTTCGCGTCCGTGGACTGGTCGCTGACGCGGAACGGCACGCCGGTGTTCTGACGGGCGCCGCACGGGGCGGCCTCCTCAGACTCCGTCCACCAGGGGGGTGAGCGCCCGGCGGTCGCGGGCGGACGGGATCTGGGGCCGGCCGCCCTCCAGGCCGAAGGTGGTGAAGGCGGTGCGGGCGGGCAGCGGGTACGGCTCCCGCCCGGTGAGGTCGTTGAGGATGATCGCGCTGCGCCAGGCGGCGAGGCCCAGGTCGGGTGTGCCGACCCCGTGGGTGTGCGTCTCGGCGTTCTGGACGTAGACGGCGCCGGTGACACAGGGGTCGAGGACGAGGCGGTGGCGGTCGTCGACGCGGGGGCGTTCGGAGTTGTCGCGCCGCATGTAGGGGTCGAGACCGGCGAGGAGGCGGCCCAGGGGGCGTTCGCGGTGGCCGGTGGCGAGGACGACGGCGTCGGTGGTGAGGCGGGAGCGGGTCTTCTGCTGCCCGTGTTCCAGGTGGAGTTCGACCTGGGTGGCGGCGATGCGGCCGGCGGTGCGGACGTGGACGCCGGGGGTGAGGGTGGTGTCGGGCCAGCCGCCGTCGAGGGTGCGCCGGTACAGCTCGTCGTGGATGGCGGCGGTGGTGTCGGCGTCGATGCCCTTGTGCAGCTGCCACTGGGCTGCGACGAGGCGGTCGCGGACCGGTTCGGCCAGGCCGTGGAAGTAGCGGGTGTAGTCGGGGGTGAAGTGCTCCAGGCCGAGCTTGGAGTACTCCATGGGCGCGAGGGCCTCGGTGCGGCCCAGCCAGTGCAGCCGCTCGCGGCCGGCGGGGCGGTGGCGGAGCAGGTCGAGGAAGACCTCCGCGCCGGACTGGCCGGTGCCGATGACGGTGACGTGCCCGGCGGCCAGCAGCGTGTCGCGGTGGCGGAGGTAGTCGGCGGCGTGCACGACGGGGACGGCGGGGTCCTCGACGAGGGGCCTGAGCGGGTCGGGGACGTGCGGTTCGGTGCCGATGCCGAGGACGACGTTCCTGGTGTGGGTGCGGCCGAGGGCCTCGGCCTCCCCGTCGGCGTCGAGCTGGGTGTAGTCGACCTCGAAGAGATCGCGGTCCGGGTTCCAGCGGACGGCGTCGACCTGGTGGTGGAAGCGGAGCGCGGGCAGGTTCTCGGCGACCCAGCGGCAGTAGGCGTCGTACTCGGCGCGCTCGATGTGGAAGCGTTCGGCGAAGTAGAACGGGAAGAGGCGTTCTCTGGCCCTGAGGTGGCTGAGGAAGCTCCAGGGGCTCGCCGGGTCGACGAGGGTGACCAGGTCGGCGAGGAAGGGCACCTGGACGCGTGCGCCGTCGATGAGCAGACCGGGGTGCCAGCGGAAGTCGGGGCGCTGGTCGTAGAAGACGGCGTCGAGGCCGGTGAGCGGGTCGGCGAGGGCCGCGAGGGAGAGGTTGAAGGGGCCGATGCCGATGCCGACGAGGTCGCGGGGGGCGTCGGGGGTGTGGTGCGCCGGGGTGTTCATCGCGGGACGTGTCCTTCCACGAGCGTCAGGAGTGCTGCCAGGTCGTCTGGGCGGGTGTGCGGGTTCAGGAGGGTCGCCTTGAGCCAGAGCCGGCCGTCGGCGCGGGCCCGGCCGAGGACCGCGCGGCCGGTGGTGAGCAGCGCGCGGCGTACGGCGGCGACGGCGTCGTCACTCGCTCCCGCGGGCCGGAACAGGACCGTGCTGATGGTGGGCGGTGCGTGCAGGTCGAACCCGGGGTGGGCCTCGACCAGCCCGGCGAACTCCTGGGCGAGGGAGCAGACCGCTTCGACGAGGGCGCCCAGTCCTGCGCGGCCCAGGGTCTTGAGGGTGACGGCGGTCTTCAGGACGTCGGGGCGGCGGCTGGTGCGCGGGGAGCGTCCGAGGAGGTCGGGGAGGCCGGCCTCGGTGTCGTCGTCGGCGTTGAGGTAGTCGGCGCGGTGGTGGAGGGCGGCGAGGTCGTCGGCGTCCGTGACGGTGATCAGTCCCGCGGGGATCGGCTGCCAGCCGAGCTTGTGCAGGTCCAGGGCGACGGTGTCGGCGGCCTCCAGTCCCGCGAGCCGGGCGCGGTGCCGGTCGCTGAACAGGAGGCCGGCGCCGTAGGCGGCGTCGACGTGGAGGCGGGCTCCGTGGGCGGCGCAGCGGGCGGCGATCTCGGGCAGCGGGTCGATGAGACCGGCGTCGGTGGTGCCCGCGGTGGCGGCGACGAGGTGCGGGCCGGGGACGTCGGTGAGGGCCTCGTCCAGGGCAGCGGGGTCGAGGATGCCGGCCGGGGCGGGTACGACGACGGGTTCGGGCAGCCCCAGCAGCCAGGCGGCGCGGGGCAGCGAGTGGTGGGCGCCCGCCCCGTGGACCAGCCGCAGGCCCGCGCCGTGCCGTTCGCGGGCGAGCAGGACGGCGAGCTGGTTGGACTCGGTGCCGCCGGTGGTGACGACGGCGTCGGCGGCGCCGGTCTCCCGGGCGAGAGCGCGGGTGACGAGGGCTTCCAGGGCGGAGGCGGCGGGTGCCTGGTCCCAGGAGTCGAGGGACGGGTTGAGGACGCTCGCGGCGAGGTCGGCGGCGGCCGCGACGGCGAGCGGCGGGGTGTGCAGGTGGGCGGCGCACAGCGGGTGGGCGGGGTCGGCGGCGCCCTCGGCGAGCGCGGTGACCAGGACGCGGAGCGCCTCGGGGTCGCCCCGGCCGGGCAGGATGTCGCCGGCCGCGTCCGCCACCCGGGCGGCGACGGCACCGGGGCCGCCGGCGGGCAGCGGGCCGCCGCGTGCGGCCGTGCCGGCCCGCAGGGCGTCGAGCACGGTGTCGAGCAGGGCCCGCAGGGCGTCGGTGCCGTGCGGGCCCGAGGCGAGGGGCGGCATGCCCATGAGCTGTCCTCCGGGCACGGGGGCTGGGGTTCCAGCTTCCACGCGGGCGGGCGGGTACGCCCGGACAGCTCAGTGATCACAACCCGAAAGGGGTATCCCGGCGGCTCTCGCCCCGGGACGCGGCCGGTCCCCCGCGCTGCGGGACGGACCGGCCGCGGCCGGTGGGTCAGTCCGTGTTCGCCTCCCGCACCCGCAGGGCGCGCGCCAGGTCGTCGAGCTGGTCGGCGAGCTTGCGGCGCAGGGCGGGGATCGGGTCGGCGTCGGCGAGACACTCCTGGCCGAGGCGGAGGGTGTCGGCGTCGACGGCGTGGGCGGGGAAGGCCCAGCGGCCGGCGGCGTCGGCGATGGCGGGGCCGCGCCGGGCGGCGAGCGCGACGGCCTCGGTGTAGTAGCGCGGTACGTACTCCCGTACGAGGTCGGCCTGTTCGGGCTGCCAGAAGCCCTGGGCGGTGGCGGTGAACAGGTAGTTGGAGAGGTCGTCGGAGGCGAACATGGCCGCCCAGGCGCGGGACTTGGCCTCGGCGTCCGGCAGCGCGGCGCGGCAGCGGGCGGCGCCCTCCTGGCCGGTGGCGCTCGGGTCGTTCGCCAGCTCGGCGGCGATGGCGTCCTCGTCGGCGGCGCCGAGGACGGCGAGCCGGGTGAGGATGCGCCAGCGCAGCTCGGGGTCGAGTTCCGGGCCGCCGGGGACGGTGCCGTCGGCGAGCCAGGCGGCGATGGTGTCGGGCTGGGCGGCCGTCGCGATGCGGTGGCGCACGGCGATCAGGCGCAGCCCGGGGTGGTCGCCGTCCTCGGTGCGGCGGATGAGGTCGCGGCACAGCTCGGCGAGGGTGTTCAGGGCGGCGGGCCGCTGCTCGGGGCTGACGTATCGGTCGGCGACCTGGCCGGAGGCGAAGGCGAGGACGCCGTCGACGAGCGCGAGGTCGGTCTCGTGCGGGAGGTGGGCGCGGGCGATGTCGAGGTAGGCGGCGGCGGGGAGTTCGCCGTCGCGCACGGCGTCCCGGAGGGCGTTCCAGACGACGGCCCGGGTGAGCGGGTCCGGCAGGCCGGACAGGCTCTCCCGGATGGTCCGGAAGGAGTCGGCGTCGAAGCGGATCTTGGCGTAGCTCAGGTCGCCGTCGTTGAGCACGACCAGGGCGGGGAGTTTGCCGATGGGCCGGGGTTCGGCCTGAGGGAGGTCGATGTCGAGGCGTCCGCGCGGGGTGAGGCGGCCCTCCTCGCCCGGGTCCTGGTCGTAGAGGCCGACGGCGATGCGGTGGGGGCGCTCGCCGGCGCGCCGGACGGTGAGGACGCGGCTGCCGTTGTCCCCGGTGACGCTCGGGGTGAGGGTGTCGACTCCGGTGGTGCGCAGCCAGGCGTCGGCCCAGGCGTGGACGTCGCGGTCGGTGGCGGCGGCCAGGGAGTCGATGAAGTCGGCGAGGGAGGCGTTGGCGAACTTGTGCCGCTCGAAGTGGGTGTTGATGCCGGCCAGGAAGTCCTTCTCGCCGAGCCAGGCGACGAGCTGGCGCAGGGCGGAGGCGCCCTTGGCGTAGGAGATGCCGTCGAAGTTGAGCAGCGCGGAGGCGGTGTCCTCGACGTTCTCCGGGGCTACGGGGTGGGTGGAGGGGCGCTGGTCGGCGTCGTAGCCCCAGGCCTTGCGGGTGACGCCGAAGTCGGTCCAGGTGTCGGTGAAGCGGGTGGCCTCGGCGGTGGTCTGGTAGCCCATGTACTCGGCGAAGGACTCGTTCAGCCAGATGTCGTCCCACCAGCGCAGGGTGACGAGGTCGCCGAACCACATGTGGGCCATCTCGTGGGCGATGACCATGGCGCGGGTCTGCCGCTGGGTGTCGGTGACGGCGGACCGGAAGACGAACTCGTCGCGGAAGGTGACCAGTCCGGGGTTCTCCATGGCACCGGCGTTGAACTCGGGGACGAACGCCTGGTCGTAGGAGTCGAAGGGGTAGGGCTCGTCGAACTTCTCGTGGTAGCGGTCGAAGCAGGCCCGGGTGACCTCGAAGAGTTCGTCCGCGTCGGCGTCCAGGTGCGGGGCGAGTGAGCGACGGCAGTGGATGCCGAAAGGCAGGCCGCGGTGCTCGGTGCGCACGGAGTGCCAGGGGCCGGCGGCGACGGCGACGAGGTAGGTGGAGATCAGCGGGGTGGTGGCGGCCTTCCAGCGGCCGTCGCCGGTGTGCTCGGTGACGCCGTTGGCGAGGACGGTCCAGCCCTCGGGCGCGGTCACGGTGAGGTCGAAGACGGCCTTGAGGTCGGGCTGGTCGAAGGCGGCGAAGACCCGCTGGATGTCGTCGAGGAAGAGCTGGGTGTAGACGTAGGTCTCGCCGTCGGCGGGGTCGGTGAAGCGGTGCATGCCCTCGCCGGTGCGGGAGTATCGCATGGTGGCCTCGACGCCCAGCTCGTGCTCGCCGGGAGCGAGGTTCTTCAGCGCCAGGCGGTTCTCGGCCAGGGCGGCCGGGTCCATGGGGTGTCCGTCCAGGGTGACGGCGCGCAGCTCCGCGGGCTTGAGCTCGACGAACGTGTCCGTGCTGTCCGTGTCGCCGCGGACGGTGAACCGGATGACGGTCCGGGAGTCGAAGGTCTCGTCGCCACGGGTCAGATCGAGGTCGATCGCGTAGTGGTGGACGTCGAGGAGCCGGGCACGGGTCTGCGCTTCGTCGCGCGTGAGTACGGACATGCACGACATGCTGCCTGATGCGGTGGGCAGGGCACAGAGGCGGTTCGGTACGCGTGCTATGTCCGGTCCGTCGCGGCGGCCTCGGCGCTCCCCCCGGCGTGCGCCCCCGGGGTGGGGCGCACCCGGTCCCGGCCGGGGCCGCATCGCTTCAGTCGGAGGCCGGCGCCGCGTCTCTCTCACGGCCGCCGCCGTTGCTCTCCGCGATGCGCTCGTGGTGGTGGATCACCTCGGCGACGATGAAGTTCAGGAACTTCTCGGCGAACGCCGGGTCCAGCTTGGCGCTCTCGGCGAGGGTGCGCAGCCGGGCGATCTGCTGGGCCTCCCGGGCCGGGTCGGCGGGCGGCAGCTGGTGGCGGGCCTTGAGCAGGCCGACCTGCTGGGTGCACTTGAAGCGCTCGGCGAGCATGTGGACGACGGCCGCGTCGATGTTGTCGATGCTGTCCCGCAGCCGGGCCAGCTCCTCGCGGACGGCGGGTTCGACGGCACCGGTACCGGTGTTGCTGGTGGTCATGGGCGCACACCCTACGGGCGGGGGCCCGCCTGTCGCAGACCGTCTCAGGCGCTGAACGCCGTACGGCCCTCGTACAGTGGGAGCAGGGTTCAGGAGGCAGGGTCCAGGCGTCTTGGGGGTCGGGCGTGGCGAACGGCGGACCGGTCGAGCACGGGTTCCCGCACCTGGAGACGGTGCGGGAGGCGGTCACGGCGCTGTACCGGCGGCTGTCGTACGACACCGTCCGGACGTTCTCGGCCAGTGTGGCCCCGGTCGACGTGGCCTTCTGCGACACGGACGACCTGTATCTGGGCACCCAGCGGGTGGCGCGCGAGCTGGTGCGGCACTACCGGCTGCCCGACGCCCGCATGATCGTCTCGTTCCGCGAGATGATCCACGCGGCGAACGTCGAACTCACGGCGGGCCCGGAGTACTTCATCGAGCTGAACGACCGCTTCCGCACCCATCGCCGGGACATCGGCGCGGCGCTCGCGCACGAGGTGATGCACGTGTACCTGCACCGCCTCGACCTGTCCTTCCCCTCCACCCGGGACAACGAGATCCTCACCGACACGGCGACGACGTACCTGGGCGCCGGCTGGCTGCTGCTCGACGCCTACCGGGAGGACGCGGCGTCCTCGCAGAAGCTGGGGTACCTGACGCCGGAGGAGTTCGGCTACGTGCTGGCCAAGCGGGCGCTGGTGTTCGGCGAGGACCCGTCGGTCTGGTTCACGAGTCCGCAGGCTTACACGGCGTACGGCAAGGGCATGGCACGGGCGCGCCGGGACGAGCAGCAGCCGCCGCTGACCGCGGCCGGCTGGGCGGGCCGCCGCCGCTACGCCCGGGACCGCCGCCACGCGCAGGACCCGCGGACCGCCGGGGCGGCGGCGGACGGCGGCCTCTACGCCTTCACCGCTCAGCCGCCCGGCCGGCTCCGGGTGTCGTTCCCCTGCCCGACCTGCCACCAGCGGATCAGGGTGCCGGTGCGCGGGCGGGTCCGGGCGCGGTGCGGGCTGTGCCGGACGGTGCTGGAGTGCGACACGTGATACGGCGCGCGGGACGCGGCGGCGCTGCTTCAATGCCCCTATGACACAGGCCATCGAAGAACCCTGGGGCATCAGCGTGTTCGGCTCGGGCTCGGTGCGGGCCGAGCCGTCACTCGCTCGGGTGCGGCCGGTGGTGGACGTACTGGAGCCGTCACCGGAGCAGGCCTTCCAGCAGGCCGGGGAAGCCGTGGCCCGGCTGCGGGAGGTACTGCGGCGGCACGGCGTGCCGGACGCCTCGGTCTCGGGCTCCCGGCTGGGCCTCAGCTCGGAGTACGACCGTCACGGCGGTGGCCGCAGGCTGCTCGGATACCGGTGCCAGGCCTCGTACGCGGTGGAGACCGGGGCGCTGGACGACCTGGAGCTGCTGATCGCGGACGTGGTCGACGCGGGCGCACACCGGATCGACGGCGTGGAGTTCGACGTGCGCGACAGGCCGGCGCTGCTCGACGAGGCACGGCGCCGGGCCGTGGGCGCTGCCCGGCGCAAGGCCCAGGTGTACGCGGAGGCGGCGGACGCGCGGCTGGGTCCGGTGCTGCACATCCAGGACGTGGAGTCGGAGCCCGTCGCCGCGTTCCGTGCCTCCGCGGGCGGCGGCCCGCCCGGCGCGCTGGCTCCGGGTGCGGTGGAGGTGTCCGCCCGGGTCGTGCTGGGCTTCTCGCTGCGGCACTGACCGCCGCGCTCAGGCGGGCCGCACGATCCCCTGGGCGCGTGCGGCCGCCAGCCACTGGGGGAACTCGCCCACGAGCCGGTCGTACAGGTCGGCGTCGGTCACCTTGCGCGGGTCGCGGCCCGCGTGGAAGAACCCGGCGTTGTCGATCACCCGCTTGCCGGGCACCGCCAGTTCGTCGAGCTTGCGCAGGTACTCGAACTGGCCGCTGCCGGGATCGCCGAAGCCGACGAACTGCCAGAACAGCGGCAGCGGCGCCGCCTTGCACAGGTAGCGCTCGGCGGCGAGCCGGTTGATCGGGCCGCCGTCGGTCTGGAAGACGACCAGGGCGGGGTGGCGGGCGCCGCTGTCCAGGTAGTGGTCGATGACGGCGTCCATGGCCAGGTGGTAGCTGGTCTTGCCCATGTGTCCGAGGCCGGCCACGATCCGCTCGATGCGGCCCTGGTGGTCGGCGAGCGCGATCTCGGTGACGGCGTCGACGTCGGTGGAGAAGAACACCACGGGCACGGTGCCGTCGTCGTCGAGGTGGGCGGACAGGCTCAGCACCCGGTCGGCGAGCGCCTGCACGCTGCCGTCCTTGTAGTACGGCTTCATGGAGCCGGAGTAGTCGACGACGAGGTAGACCGCCGCCCGGGTCTCCTCCATGCCGTGCTTGGTGAGCGAAACCCCGGCGGTCTTGTACAGATCGACCAGCGCGGGCGCGGTCTCCCGCACCTTGGTGAGACTGATCGCGGCCATGCGGACTCCCCCGTCACCCCTGCCCTGCGGCATCCGGGTGCCGAGGTTACGGCACGGCGCACCCCGCCGCTCCACCGGTCCCCGGGCATTCGCTATTTTGTTCGCCGCCGTCCCCACCGGCTCACCGTCCCCCTGTCCCGAGGAGCCGGACCCGTGGATTCCGAGTCCACCGTCACCAGGTGCTACCGCCACCCCGCGGTGGAGTGCCACGTCCGCTGCACCCGCTGCGAGCGCTTCATTTGCCCGGACTGCATGCGTGCGGCGCCCGTGGGCCACCAGTGCCCCGAGTGCGCGAAGGAGGGGGCACGGCCGGCCCGGCGGGCCCGGACCATCGCCGGCGGCCGGATGTCGACGACGCCGGTGGTGACGTACGTGCTGTTCGCGCTGAACGTGCTCGCGTACCTGGCGGAGGTGGTGCGGCCCGCGCTCGTGGACCGGTTCGCCATGGTGGGTTCGCGGCTGGTCGCTCCGGACGGCACCCCCCTGGCCGGCGACGGCCTGGTCCTCAGCTCCGGACCCCTGCGGGTGGAAGGGGTCGCCGGGGGCGAGTGGGAGCGGCTGCTCACCGGCGCCTTCCTGCACCAGTCGCCCTTCGAGGGCACGTTCGGGATCCTGCACCTCACGCTGAACATGGTCGTGCTGTGGCAGTTGGGGCAGCTGGTGGAGCTGATGCTCGGCCGGGTCCGTTTCGCCGTCCTGTACCTGCTGTCGGCGCTCGGCGGCTCCGTCCTGGAGCTGGTCCTCACCGACCCCGGGCAGGCCTCGGTCGGCGCGTCCGGTGCGGTCTTCGGCGTGGGGGCCGCGTACTACGTGCTGCACCGCCGGCTGGGCGCCGACATGTCACGGGTCAACCGCGTCATGGCCGCCCTGCTGCTGTGGCTGCTGGTCTCCGCCTGGTTCACCTCGTGGCAGGGGCATCTCGGCGGCCTGCTGGCGGGCGGCGCGCTGGCCCTGGCGTTCGCCTACGCGCCCCGGGACGGACGCCGGACGGCGGTGCAGGCCGGCGCGGGTGCCGCGCTGGTGCTGATGCTGGCGGTGACAGCGGCCGTGAAGGTGTCCGAGCTGACGGGCGGGAGTCTGCCCCTGTGAGCGTTCCCCGCCGTGAGAGCTGTCCCCTTATGAGAGGTGTATGCCTGTGAAACGTGCCGGAGTGCTGCTCCTCGGGGCCCTGCCCGTGATCGCCGCGGGCGTGTACCTCGCCGTGCCGGAGGAGGCCGCGGACTCCGCGGACACCGCCGCGGCCTCGTCCGCTTCGTCCCCGGCCGCCGATCGGTCGGCCCGCGACGACGCCAAGGACCGTGCCGAGCGGGAGCGGGAGGCGGACGACGCGCTCATCGCCGGCCTGCCGCCGGGCCTCGCCGCACCGGCGAAGAAGGAACTGGCCCAGCAGCTGGTGTCCAGCGCCGAGAACTCGACCACGCGGTGGCGCACCGCCTACGGCAGCATCCAGGACGTCGGGGACGGCGACGGGTACACCGCGGGCATCATCGGCTTCTGCACCGGCACCCACGACCTGCTCACCCTGGTCGAGCGCTACACCGAGGCCCACCCCGACAACGGCCTGGCCGACTACCTGCCCGCCCTGCGCGAGGTGGACGGCAGCGACTCCCACGAGGGCCTGGACCCTGGGTTCACCGCGGCCTGGAAGGCGGAGGCGGAGGTCCCGGCGTTCCGCGAGGCCCAGGAGGAGGAACGCGACCGGGTCTACTTCGAACCGGCGGTGCGCCTGGCCAAGCTGGACGGCCTGGGCACGCTCGGCCAGTTCGTCTACTACGACGCGATGGTCTTCCACGGCCCCGACACGGACGCCGAGGGCTTCTACGGGCTGCGCGAACGGGCCATGGCGAAGGCGAGGACGCCGGGGCAGGGCGGCTCCGAGAAGGCGTACCTGGCCACCTTCCTGGACGTCCGCGAGCAGGCCATGGAGGCCAGGCGCCCGGGCGTCGACACCTCCCGCGTCGGCACGGCCCAGCGCCGGTTCCTCGCGGCCGGGAACATGGAGCTGGCGACGCCGCTGGTGTGGGAGGTGTACGGGGACACCTACCGGGTGCCCTGAGCATGCGACAGCGCCTGCCCTTGGTCCGGTCGGGGACGGGGCAGGCGCCATCAGTGTTCCGCACGCCTTTGTGCGGGACGTTCTTCGGTTGTTCCGTCCCTCGGGACGGTTGTTCCGTCCGTCAGACCGCGAGGGCGCGGTCGGTCGGGCGGATCGGGGCCGGCAGGTCGCTGGCCCCGGTCAGGAAGCGGTCGGCGCCGCGTGCGGCCGAACGGCCCTCGGCGATCGCCCAGACGATGAGCGACTGCCCGCGGCCGGCGTCACCGGCGACGAACACACCCGGCACATTGGTCTGGAAGTCGGCGTCCCGGGCGATGTTACCGCGTTCGTCGAGCTCCAGGCCGAACTGGTCGACGAGACCGTTGTCCTTGTCGGTGCCGGTGAAGCCCATGGCGAGGGTGACCAGCTGGGCCGGGATCTTGCGCTCGGTGCCCGGCTTCGGGGTCAGCTTGCCCTCGATGAACTCGACCTCGCTCATGTGCAGCCACTGGACGTTGCCGTCCTCGTCGCCCTCGAAGTGGGTCGTGGAGACGGCGTAGACCCGCTCGCCGCCCTCCTCGTGGGCGCTGGTGACCTTGTAGAGCATGGGGAAGGTCGGCCACGGCTGGCGCACCGGGTCCCGCTCCTCGCCCGGCCGGGGCATGATCTCCAGCTGGGTGACGGAGGCCGCGCCCTGGCGGTGGGCGGTGCCCACGCAGTCGGCGCCGGTGTCGCCGCCGCCGATGACGACGACGTGCTTGCCCTCGGCGGTGATCGGGGGCGCCACGTAGTCGCCCTCCTGGACCTTGTTGGCCAGCGGCAGGTACTCCATGGCCTGGTGGATGCCGTTCAGCTCGCGGCCGGGCACCGGCAGGTCGCGGGCGGTGGTGGAGCCGGCGGCGATGACGACGGCGTCGTAGCGCTTCTTCAGGTCGGTCGCCTTGAGGTCGCGGCCGATCTCGACGCCGGTGCGGAAGCGGGTGCCCTCCGCGCGCATCTGCTCTATGCGGCGGTTGATGTGCCGCTTCTCCATCTTGAACTCGGGGATGCCGTAGCGGAGGAGGCCGCCGATGCGGTCCGCGCGCTCGTAGACGGCGACGGTGTGGCCGGCCCGGGTGAGCTGCTGGGCGGCGGCCAGGCCCGCCGGGCCCGAGCCGATGACGGCGACGGTCTTGCCGGACAGGCGCTCGGGGATCTGCGGGGCGACGTCCCCGGTCTCCCACGCCTTGTCGATGATCGAGACCTCGACGTTCTTGATGGTGACCGGCGGCTGGTTGATGCCGAGCACGCACGCCGACTCGCACGGGGCCGGGCACAGGCGGCCGGTGAACTCCGGGAAGTTGTTGGTGGCGTGCAGGCGCTCGGACGCCGCCGACCAGTCCTCGCGGTAGGCGTAGTCGTTCCACTCGGGGATCAGGTTCCCGAGGGGGCAGCCGTTGTGGCAGAACGGGATGCCGCAGTCCATGCAGCGGCTGGCCTGCTTGCTGATGATCGGCAGCAGGGAGCCGGGGACGTAGACCTCGTTCCAGTCCTTGACGCGCTCCGTGACGGGGCGGGTCCTGGCGACCTCGCGTCCGTGGTTCAGAAAGCCCTTGGGATCAGCCATTGGTCGCCGCCTCCATCATCTTCTCGGTGGTCTCGGTCTCGGAGAGACCGGCTCGCTCGGCGGCGTCCTTGGCGGCGAGCACTGCCTGGTACGTGCTGGGGATGATCTTGCTGAAGCGCTCCACGGCGACGGACCAGTCGGCGAGCAGCTTCCCGGCGACGGTGGACCCGGTCTCCTCGGCGTGGCGGCGCACCACGTCGTGCAGCCAGTCCTTGTCGGCGTCGTCCAGCTCCTGGATCGCGTCGACGTTGCCGGAGTTGACGTTGTCGCGGTCGAGGTCGACGACGTAGGCGATGCCGCCGGACATGCCGGCCGCGAAGTTGCGCCCGGTCTCGCCGAGGACGACCGCGTGGCCGCCGGTCATGTACTCGCAACCGTGGTCGCCGACGCCCTCGGAGACAACCAGCGCGCCGGAGTTGCGGACGCAGAAGCGCTCGCCGACCTTGCCGCGCAGGAACATCTCGCCGCCGGTGGCGCCGTAGCCGATGGTGTTGCCGGCGATGGTGGAGTACTCGGCCAGGTGGTCGGCGCCCCGGTCGGGGCGGACGACGATCCGGCCGCCGGACAGGCCCTTGCCGACGTAGTCGTTGGCGTCGCCCTCCAGGCGCAGGGTGATGCCGCGCGGGACGAAGGCGCCGAAGGACTGGCCGGCGGAGCCGGTGAAGGTGATGTCGACGGTGTCGTCGGGCAGACCGCCGCCGCCGAACTTCTTGGTGACCTCGTGGCCGAGCATGGTGCCGACCGTGCGGTTGATGTTGCGGATCGCGACCTGGGCGCGCACCGGGGCGGCCTGGGTGGCGTCCGGGGCGGCCAGCGCGTCGGAGGCGAGCTTGATCAGCTGGTTGTCGAGCGCCTTCTCCAGGCCGTGGTCCTGGCCGACGGCCTGGTGGCGCACCGCGCCCTCGGCCAGCGCCGGCACGTGGAACAGCGGCTCCAGGTTCAGGCCCTGCGCCTTCCAGTGGTCGACCGCGCGGGTCACGTCGAGGGTCTCGGCGTGGCCGACGGCCTCCTCGATGGAGCGGAAGCCCAGCTCGGCGAGGATCTCGCGGACCTCTTCGGCGATGAACCGGAAGAAGTTCACGATGTACTCGGCCTTGCCGGAGAACCTCTCGCGCAGCACCGGGTTCTGGGTGGCGATGCCGACCGGGCAGGTGTCCAGGTGGCAGACGCGCATCATGACGCAGCCGGAGACGACGAGCGGGGCGGTCGCGAAACCGAACTCCTCGGCGCCGAGCAGCGCGGCGATGACGACGTCGCGGCCGGTCTTGAGCTGGCCGTCGGTCTGGACGACGATCCGGTCGCGCAGTCCGTTGAGCAGCAGGGTCTGCTGGGTCTCGGCGAGGCCCAGCTCCCAGGGGCCGCCCGCGTGCTTGAGGCTCGTCAGGGGCGAGGCACCCGTGCCGCCGTCGTGGCCGGAGATCAGCACCACGTCCGCGTGCGCCTTGGACACACCCGCGGCGACCGTGCCGACGCCGACCTCGGAGACCAGCTTGACGTGAATCCGCGCCTGCGGGTTCGCGTTCTTCAGGTCGTGGATCAGCTGGGCCAGGTCCTCGATGGAGTAGATGTCGTGGTGCGGCGGCGGCGAGATCAGGCCGACGCCCGGGGTGGAGTGCCGGGTCTTGGCGACCCAGGGGTACACCTTGTGGCCGGGCAGCTGGCCGCCCTCGCCGGGCTTGGCACCCTGGGCCATCTTGATCTGGATGTCGTCGGCGTTGACCAGGTACTCGGAGGTGACGCCGAAGCGGCCGGAGGCGACCTGCTTGATGCTGGACCGGCGTGCCGGGTCGTACAGGCGCTCCGGGTCCTCGCCGCCCTCACCGGTGTTGGACTTGCCGCCCAGCTGGTTCATGGCGATGGCGAGGGTCTCGTGCGCCTCCTGGGAGATGGAGCCGTACGACATGGCGCCGGTGGAGAAGCGCTTGACGATCTCGGAGACGGGCTCGACCTCGTCGATGGAGATCGGCTGCCGGTCCGACTTGAAGCCGAACAGGCCGCGCAGCGTCATCAGCCGCTCGGACTGCTCGTTCACACGCTCCGTGTACTTCTTGAAGATCTCGTACGTGCCGGAGCGCGTGGAGTGCTGGAGGCGGAAGACCGTCTCCGGGTCGAACAGGTGCGGCTCGCCCTCGCGGCGCCACTGGTACTCGCCGCCGATGTCCAGGGCGCGGTGGGCCGGCGCGATGCCGCTGGCCGGGTACGCCTTGGCGTGGCGGGCGGCGACCTCCTTGGCGACGACGTCGATGCCGACGCCGCCGATCTTGGTGGCGGTGCCGTTGAAGTACTTGGTGACGAAGGCCTCGTCCAGGCCGACGGCCTCGAAGACCTGGGCACCCCGGTAGGAGGCGACGGTGGAGATGCCCATCTTGGACATGACCTTGAGGACGCCCTTGCCGAGGGCGTAGATCAGGTTGCGGATGGCCTGCTCGGCCTCGATGCCGGGCAGGAAGGTGCCCGCGCGGACCAGGTCCTCGACCGACTCCATGGCGAGGTACGGGTTGACCGCGGCGGCGCCGAAGCCGATGAGCAGGGCGACGTGGTGGACCTCGCGGACGTCGCCGGCCTCGACCAGCAGGCCCACCTGGGTGCGCTGCTTGGTGCCGATGAGGTGGTGGTGGACGGCGGCGGTGAGCAGCAGCGAGGGGATCGGCGCGTGCTCGGCGTCCGAGTGGCGGTCGGACAGGACGATCAGCCGGGCGCCGTTCTCGATGGCGGCGTCGGCCTCGGCGCAGATCTCCTCTATGCGCGCGGCCAGCGCGTCGCCGCCGCCGTGCACCCGGTAGAGACCGGAGAGGGTCGCGGCCTTGAAGCCGGGCATGTCGCCGTCGGCGTTGATGTGGATGAGCTTGGCCAGCTCGTCGTTGTCGATCACCGGGAAGGGCAGCAGGACGCTGCGGCACGAGGCGGCCGACGGGTCCAGCAGGTTGCCCTGGGGGCCGAGCGAGGAGCGCAGGGAGGTGACCAGTTCCTCGCGGATGGCGTCCAGCGGCGGGTTGGTGACCTGGGCGAAGAGCTGGGTGAAGTAGTCGAAGAGCAGCCGGGGGCGCTCGGAGAGCGCGGCGATCGGCGAGTCGGTGCCCATGGAGCCGATCGGCTCGGCGCCTGCCTTGGCCATCGGCGCGAGGATGACGCGCAGCTCCTCCTCGGTGTACCCGAAGGTCTGCTGGCGGCGGGTGACCGAGGCGTGGGTGTGCACGATGTGCTCGCGCTCGGGCAGGTCGGACAGCTCGATCTCGCCGGCTTCCATCCACTCGCCGTACGGCTGCTCGGCGGCGAGCTGGGCCTTGATCTCGTCGTCCTCGATGATGCGGTGCTCGGCGGTGTCCACGAGGAACATGCGGCCGGGCTGGAGGCGGCCCTTGCGGACGACCTTGGCAGGGTCGATGTCGAGGACGCCGACCTCGGAGCCGAGGACGACGAGACCGTCGTCGGTGACCCAGTAGCGGCCGGGGCGCAGACCGTTGCGGTCCAGGACGGCGCCGACCTGCGTGCCGTCGGTGAAGGTGACGCAGGCGGGGCCGTCCCAGGGCTCCATCATCGTGGAGTGGAACTGGTAGAAGGCGCGCCGGTCCGGCTGCATGGAGTCGTGGTTCTCCCACGCCTCCGGGATCATCATCAGCACGGAGTGCGGCAGCGAGCGTCCGCCGAGGTGGAGCAGTTCCAGGACCTCGTCGAAGGAGGCGGAGTCCGAGGCGTCCGGCGTACAGATCGGGAAGATCCGCTCCAGGTCCGTGGAGGAGCCGAAAAGGTCCGAGGCCAGCTGGGACTCGCGGGCGCGCATCCAGTTGCGGTTGCCCTTGACCGTGTTGATCTCGCCGTTGTGCGCGACGAAGCGGTACGGGTGGGCGAGCGGCCAGCTCGGGAAGGTGTTGGTGGAGAACCGGGAGTGCACGAGCGCGATCGCGGAGGCGAAGCGGCGGTCGGACAGGTCCGGGAAGAACGGCTCCAGCTGGCCGGTGGTCAGCATGCCCTTGTAGACGATGGTCCGCGCGGACAGCGACGGGAAGTAGACGCCGGCCTCGCGCTCGGCGCGCTTGCGCAGCGCGAAGGCGTTGCGGTCCAGGGCGATGCCCTGCGAGGCGCCGTCGCTCACGAAGATCTGGCGGAAGACCGGCATCGTGGAGCGCGCGGTGGCGCCCAGCATCTGCGGGGCGACCGGGACCTCGCGCCAGCCGAGGACGGTGAGGCCCTCCTCGTCGGCGATCGTCTCGATGCGCGAGACGGCGTCCTCCGTGCCGTCGACCGGCAGGAAGGCGATGCCGACGGCGTACGCCCCGGCCTCGGGCAGCTCGAATCCGGCCACCTCGCGGAAGAACGCGTCGGGGACCTGGGAGAGGATGCCCGCGCCGTCGCCCGAGTCGGGCTCGGAGCCGGTGGCGCCGCGGTGTTCCAGGTTGCGCAGCACGGTGAGGGCCTGGTCGACCAGGGTGTGGGACGCCTCGCCGGTGAGGGTGGCGACGAAACCGACGCCGCACGCGTCGTGTTCGTTGCGGGGGTCGTACATACCCTGGGCAGCAGGGCGAGCATCCATGAAGGACCAGTTCTGGCCACTCTCGGAGTGCTGGGACGGCTGGCGCGGCGTACGCATCGGCTCTCCCGTCGTCGTCATCTGGCATGTGCAGGTGCCGAGGGACGACGTTGGCCCTCTGCGGTGGGTGCAAAATTTGGTGCAGGTTACATGATGGATTGGTTCTCGGTAAACGGGACAATCCGTTCCAGCATGCGGACACCGGAGAGGTGCGGTGGGGGTACCGCACCCGCGGTGGAAGCTATGGAGACCGAGGCGGACAGATCGATGTCCGTCGGCCCGAGGGGGCGGAGGAGGCGGCGTCGCCCACTCCAGGAGTGCACGGCAGGCTTCATTGCCCACAGCGCTTACGGCTCATGCCCGGAGATTACGCGCTCGAAACCAGCGAGTAACGGCTACTTATACGGCCCCCCGCATAAGTTCGAGCCGGGCTATCCTACGGCCGTTCCGAACAGGCTGCCCAGGAGATACGTCACACCGGCCGCCGCGCCACCGAGGACGAGCTGCCGCAGACCGCTGTACCACCAGCTGCGGGCCGTGACCTTGGCGACCACCGCGCCGCACAGGAACAGTCCGGCCAGCGCGAGCAGCACGGCGGGCCACAGCGCACCGGCGCCGAGCAGGAACGGCAGGACCGGGAGCAGGGCGCCCAGCGCGAAGGATCCGAACGAGGACACGGCCGCCACCGTCGGCGAGGGCAGGTCGGAGGGGTCGATGCCCAGCTCCTCGCGGGCGTGTATCTCCAGCGCCTGCTCGGGGTCGCTGGACAGCTGGCGGGCCACCTCGCGCGCCAGCTCCGGCTCGACGCCGCGCGCCTCGTAGAGCGCGGCCAGCTCGGCCTCCTCGTCCGCCGGGTGCTTGCGCAGCTCGCGGCGCTCCACGTCCAGCTCGGCCTCCACCAGCTCGCGCTGGGAGGCGACGGAGGTGTACTCGCCGGCGGCCATGGAGAAGGCGCCGGCCGCCAGACCGGCGAGCCCGCTGATCACCACGGTCTGCTGGCTCGCCGTGCCGCCGGCGACACCGGTCATCAGGGCGAGGTTGGAGACCAGTCCGTCCATCGCGCCGAAGACGGCGGGGCGCAGCCAGCCGCCGTTCACGTCGCGGTGGGTGTGGTTGTCGCGGTGCGCCTCGTGCAGCGGCGCCTCGGTTTCGATGATGGCCACGAGGGACCCCCCGGGAAGCTAGTTTGGACCCATTCCACTTTTTAACAACAGTCAATGTACGCCGATCATTTCCGTCCCGCCAGCAAGGAAAGGCTGGGCTTACCTGCGGCTTTACCTCTCCGTACTCATCCGTGATCATGCCCGCTCATATGTCGACCGGGTGACGCTGCGCCCGGTTCGGCTGCGGTGCGCACGGCACCGGGGACAGATACGCGGAGGGAGAGGAGAGGCCGCATGGCATCCACCGCCTGCATTCCCCCGGTCCCCACGCCGACGGACGCCGTCGGGTTCCGCGACCGGGCCCGGGGCGCACTGCTCGGACTCGCCGTCGGGGACGCCCTCGGGGCGCCGGCCGAGAACATGAAGCCCTCGGAGATCCGCGCCCGCTGGGGCCGCATCACGGGGTACGTGGCCGACCGGCCCGCCGGTACGGACGACACGGAGTACGCGATCTTCTCGGGCCTGCTGCTGGCCCGCCACGGCGCCGCGCTCACCCAGGCCCACGTGGAGACGGCCTGGCACGAGTGGATCGCGGACCGGGAGGAGGGCCCGTTCCGGGGCGCGGGCTTCAGCGAACGCGGCACCCTGGAGAACCTGCGCCGTGGTCTGGCCGCCCCGATCTCCGCCCAGCACCGGCACGCCTGGAGCGACGGACTGGCCATGCGGGCCGCGCCGCACGGCGTGTTCGCCGCCGGGCGCCCCGCCGAGGCGGCCCGGCTGGCGGCGATCGACGGCTCGGTCAGCCACGAGGGCGAGGGCATCTACGGCGGCCAGGCGGTGGCGGCCGGCGTCGCGGCGGCGATGGCCGGGGCGTCGACCGTCGCGGTGGCGGCCTCCGCGCTGGCCGTCGTCCCGGACGACTCCTGGACGGCGCGCTGTCTGCGCCGCGCGCTGACGGCGGCCCACCGCGGCGAACGCGCGGTGCGCTCCGCGGTGGTCATCGGCGGCTACCCGTGGACCGACCTGGCCCCCGAGGCCGTCGCGCTCGCCTTCGGCGCGTACGCGGCGGCCGACGGCGAATTCACCGACTCCGTGCTGACGGCCGTCAACATGGGCCGCGACGCCGACACCACGGCCGCGGTGGCCGGCGCCCTGGCCGGCGCGACCCGCGGCGTCCACGCCATCCCCGCCGACTGGGGCACCGCCATCGGCCCGGCCCGCGGCACCTGCCTCCCGACGATGGCCGGCCACCACGTACTGGAGGTGGCGGACCTCCTGATCCGCGCGGCGCGGGGCGTACCGCCGGACCCCGAACCCGTGCCGCCGGGCCTGAAGTGGGCGTCCCGGGAATCGGGGCGGGTGGCGCCAGGACTCGGGACGGCTCTCGCTTCCGTGCGGGGCGAACCACCCGACGACACGCTCCCGCCCGGCGGCACCGGCACCCGGCGGGCGCCCGCCCCCGCGGCGCCTCCGCCGGTGCCGGACGCCGACCCCGCGGCGGAGGTGGGGGCGTGAGCAGGGCGCGTGGCGGGGGCGGGGCGACGGGCGTCACGGCGTACGTCGAAGGGCACGGTGTGCCGGAAGGGGGTGTGTCCAGCGGAAGCGGCCACCGGACGGGAGCCGAGCCGGGGACGGCCGTGTCGTCCCGTGGGGTGCCGCTCTCGGACCGCGTCGAGGGACTCCTGCTGGGGCTCGCCGCGGGAGACGCCGCCGGCTGGCCCGCCGCCCGGCACCGGGCCGCCCGTATGCCGGAGTGGACCCGCCGGCTCACCCGTGAGCTGGACACCTTCGCCGAGCAGAACGCGACCACCACCCTTCCCGTGCCCATCGCCCTGAACCAGCCCCCCGAACCGCTGCGCCTCGGCCCCTCGGACGACGCCGAGTGGGCGGCGTTCGCGGCGGAGGCCGTACTGCGGGCGGGGGACGACAGCGTGCTGGGGGACCTGAGCCGGGACCGCCGGATGCGGGCCGCGATCGACCTGACCTGGAACGCCGTGGCCAGCGAGGTCGCCGCGGCGGCAGACCGCGCCCCCGAGGTGGAGTCCGCGGTGCTGCCGCTGCGCGCCCGCATCTCGGTACGGGCCGGGCTCGGCAACCTCGCCGCCGGCCTGCGGCCGCCCGCCACCGGCCACGACAACCCGCACTACTTCGACGACGCCGCCTGCGTACGGGCCTGTGTCCTCGCCGTCGCCCACCCCGGCGCCCCGCGCCCCGCCGCCGACCTCGCCGAGTTCGACGCCCGCTACACCCAGGACGGCGACGGCGTGCACGGCGCGCGGGCCATGGCGGCGGCGCTGGCGTGCGCCCTCGACGGCGCCGACGTGGACGCCTGCGTGACGGCGGCGCTCGCCGAACTCCCCGAGGCGACGGAGATCGGCCGCAACGCCCGCCACGCCCTGGCCCTCGCGGCGGACACCGAGAGCACCTTCGCCCTCGTCCCACTCCTCGAACACCGCATCGTCGACCACGTCTACAGCTACGGCATCGCCGCCGCCGAGACCGTCCCGGTCGCCCTCGCCCTGGCCACCGCCGCCAGGGGCCGCATCGCGGAGGCGGTACCGGCTGCGGCCTGTCTGTCCAGGGTCGCGGACTCCGCCCCCGCGCTGGCCGGCGCCCTCACCGGCGCGCTCGGCGGCGGCACGTCGCTCCCCGCGTCGTGGCGGGACGCCTGCCGCACCCTGCCCGGCTGCGTACTGCCCCGGCTCACCGGCACCGACCTGGTCGAGCTCGCCGGTCTCCTGCACGCCACGCGACCGTCCCCAACGGAAGGACGAGGCATCACCCCATGACCCCCCTGACCCCGGACCACAGCACCACCGCCCCCCTCGACGAGCGTGTCACCGGCGCCCTCGTGGGCGCGGCCGTCGGCGACGCGCTCGGCGGCCCGGTCGAGGGCTACTCCCCCGAGCAGATCCTCGAACGCCACGGCGGCCGCGTCCACGGCGTCGTCGGCCCCTGGAACGGCGACGCCTGGCGCACCGCCCGCCCCCTCGCCCCGTACCACAAGGGCGACGGCCACGTCACCGACGACACCCTGATGACCCACGCGCTGGTCCGGGTCTACGGCACGGTCCGCGACCACCTCGACGCGTACGCGATCGCCGAGCACCTTGTCCCGGACCTGATCACGCACCCGCGCTGGATCCCGGAGCTGGAGGCCGAGGCGGTCCCGCTCCAGCGGATCTTCCTCGCCGAGAAATGGCTGGTCGCGCGGATCCACTACGGTCACGTGGACCCGCGCGAGGCCGGCACCGGCAACATCGTCAACTGCGGTGCCGCGATGTACATGGCCCCGGTCGGCCTGGTCAACGCGGCGAACCCGGCGGCCGCCTACGCCGAGGCACTGGACATCGCGGGCGCCCACCAGTCGTCGTACGGCCGGGAGGCGGCCGGTGTCTTCGCCGCGGCGGTGGCCGCGGCCTGCGAGCCGGGCGCGACCCCGGAGTCGGTGGTGGCGGCCGCGCTGTCCCTGGCCAAGGACGGCACCCGGGCCGCGATCGATGCCGTGTGCGAGGTGGCCTCGGGCCACTCGGACTTCGAGTCGGCGCTCGCACCGCTGCGCGCGGCGGTGGCCCCGTACGACACGGTGGGCCCCGACTACCGGGCGCCCTCCCTCGGCGCCCGCCGCCCCTCGCGCCTGCACGCCATCGAGGAACTGCCCGTCGCCCTCGGCATGCTGCTCGTCTCCGGCGGCGACTTCCGGCACGCGGTCCTCGGCGCGGTCAACTACGGCCGGGACTGCGACTCCATCGCCACGATGGCGGGCGCCCTGGCCGGGGCACTGGGGTCACCGGTGCCGGAGGACTGGGCGAAGACCGTCGCCGAGGCGAGCCGCCTTGACCTGTGGGAACCGGCGGCGACGCTCACCGGGGTGGCGCGGGAGGTCTTCGCGCGTGACGTACGGCGCCGCCGCGCCCACGAGGAGGCGTTCGCCGCGATCGGGGGCCCGGGATGCTCCGGCTGACCTGGGTCCAGCCCGAGGACCTGGTCGGCCACGAGCTGCGCCAGGCCCGGCTGGACGGCCGCGACGCGTCGGCGGTCGCGGCCCGCTGGCACGCGGCGGGCGGCGGCGAGGCCCCGCCCCGGGCAGGAGCCTCGCCCGGGCCCGCCTCCCCCCGGCTCCGCGTCCTGGCGGAGGACCTCCTGGACGAACTGGCCCGCCTGCCCAGTCCCTTGGCGGACGCGGAGCCGACGGAACTCGACCGGATCAGGGCGCTGTGCCCCGACTGGCCGGCCCTCCGCCCCGGCGCTCCGGTGTCCCCGGCCCGTCTGGAGGCCGCCTGGCTCGGCCGCGCCGCCGGGTGCCTCCTGGGCAAACCCGTCGAGAAGCTGCCCCTGACCGGCATCCGTCTGCTCGGCCGGGCCGCCGGCAACTGGCCCCCGACCACCTACTTCACCGAACGGGGCGTCCCCGGCGACGTGCTCGCCGCGTATCCCTGGAACCGCCGCTCCGCGCCCACCTCCCTCGCCGAGAACATCGACGGCATGCCGGAGGACGACGATCTCAACTACCCGCTCCTGGGCATGACGCTCCTCCAGCGCCACGGCAGGAGCTTCGAGACGGCCGACGTGGCCCGGGTCTGGCTCGACGAGCTCCCGGCCGGCCGCGCCTTCACCGCCGAGCGCCTCGCCCTGCGCAACCTCCTCAGCGGCCTCGAGCCCCCGGACACCGCCCGCCACCGCAACCCGTTCCGCGAGTGGATCGGCGCCCTGATCCGCGCCGACGTGCACGGCTGGACCAACCCCGGCGACCCGGCCGCCGCCGCCGAGCAGGCGCACCGCGACGCGACCCTCACCCACACCGCGAGCGGGGTCCACGCGGCGATGTTCGCGGCGGCCGTCATCGCCACCGCCGCCACCGGTGCCCATGACGTCCACGCCTGTCTGCGCGCCGGCCTCGCGGTCGTGCCGCCCGGCTCCCGCCTCGCCGGGGCCGTCCGCCACGCCGTACGGCTCGCGGGCGCCCACGCCGACTTCGACACGGTCGTGGACCGGCTCCACGCCGTCCACTCCCCCGCCCACCACTGGGTGCACGCCGTCCCCAACACCGCCCTGATCGCCGCCGCGCTCACCCACGCGGACGGCGACTTCACCGGCTCGGTCGCGCGGGTCGTGTCCGGCGGCTGGGACACCGACTCCAACGGCGCCACCGTCGGCAGCGTCGCCGGACTGCTCGCCGGCTCCCCCGCCGCGCTGCCCGCGCACTGGACGGCGCCGCTGAAGAACCGCCTGGCCACCACCGTCGGCGACTTCGACGGCACCGGCTTCGACACTCTCGCCCACCTCACCCACCGGGAGGCCACCCGCCCATGCCCGAGCCCGCCGTGACCGCCGCGCGCCCCGCGACCTCCGTCTCCGCCACCCCCGCCCCCGCCGCCCCGCTCGCCGGCCTGCGCGTCCTCGACCTCGCCACGCTCTTCGCGGGACCGCTCGCCGCCACCATGCTCGGCGACTTCGGCGCCGAGGTGATCAAGGTCGAGCACCCCACCCGGCCCGACCCCTCCCGGGGGCACGGCCCCTCGAAGGACGGCGTGGGCCTGTGGTGGAAGCTGCTGGGCCGCAACAAGCACACGATCACCCTGGACCTGTCGAAACCCGCCGGGCGCACCACGCTGCTCCGGCTGGCCGCCACCGCCGACGTCGTCGTCGAGAACTTCCGGCCGGGCACCCTGGAGAAGTGGGACCTGGGCTGGGACGAGCTGTCCGCCGTCAACCCGCGCCTGGTCCTGACCCGGGTCACCGGCTTCGGCCAGTTCGGCCCCTACGCGCGCCGCCCCGGCTTCGGCACCCTCGCCGAGGCCATGAGCGGCTTCGCCGCGATGACCGGCGAGCCGGACGCGCCGCCGACGCTGCCGCCGTTCGGCCTCGCCGACTCGATCGCGGCGCTGGCGACGGCCTACGCCGTGATGACGGCGCTGACCGCCCGGGAGCGCACCGGCGAGGGGCAGGTCGTCGACATGGCGATCATCGAGCCGATCCTGACCGTCCTCGGTCCGCAGCCCCTCTGGTACGACCAGCTCGGCCACGTCCAGCCGCGCACCGGCAACCGCTCGCAGAACAACGCCCCGCGCAACACCTACCGCACCGCCGACGGCACCTGGGTCGCCGTCTCCACCTCGGCGCAGTCGGTCGCCGAGCGGGTGATGCGGCTGGTGGGCCGCCCGGAGCTGATCGACGAGCCCTGGTTCGCGACCGGCGCCGACCGGGCCCGGCACTCCGACGTGCTGGACACGGCGGTCGGCGACTGGATCGCCCGGCACACCCGCGCCGACGTGCTCGCCGCGTTCGAGAAGGCCGAGGCGGCGGTCGCACCGGTGCAGGACGTGCGGGACGTGATGGCCGACCCGCAGTACCGGGCCCTGGACACCCTCACCACGGTCGACGATCCCGAGCTGGGCCCGCTGCGCATGCAGAACGTCCTCTTCCGCCTCTCCGCCACTCCGGGCGCGATCCGCTGGGCGGGCCGCCCGCACGGCGCCGACACCGAGGAGGTACTGACCGGGCTGGGGCTCACCCCGGCGGACGTGAAGGAGCTGCGGGAGGCTGGCGTCGTATGACCGTACCCCCGCTGACCTGGCTGTACGTGCCCGGGGACCGGCCCCGCGTGGTGGCCAAGGCGCTGGCCGCCGGTGCCGACGTGGTGGTGGTCGATCTGGAGGACGCGGTCGCCGCCGACCGCAAGGAGTACGCCCGCGACGCCACCGCCGAGCTGCTCGGCGAGCCGCAGCCGGTGCCGGTGCACGTCCGCGTCAACGCCCTGGACGGTCCGCTCGCCGCCGGCGATCTGGCGGCGCTGGCCGCGCTCCCGGGTCTGTCCGGGCTGCGCCTGCCCAAGGTCACGTCGCCGGAGCAGGTCACCGGCGTCGCCGCGGCCACCGGTGGGCCGCCGCTGTACGCCCTGCTGGAGACGGCCCTGGGGGTGGAGCGGGCGTACCGGATCGCCGCCGCCCATCCGGCGCTGCGCGGGATCGCCCTCGGCGAGGCGGACCTGCGAGCTGACCTGGGCGTGCGCGGGGACACCGGCCTGGACTGGTCGCGCTCGCGCGTGGTCGTGGCCGCCCGGGCGGCGGGGCTCGCGCCCCCGTCGCAGACGGTGCATCCGGACACCCGGGACCTGGAGGGACTGGCGGCGTCCTGCGCCCACGGCCGCGCCCTCGGTTTCCTGGGGCGGGCGGCGATCCACCCCCGCCAGCTGCCGATCATCGAGCGGGCGTATCTGCCCACCGAGCGGGAGCTGGAGGAGGCGGAGACGATCGTCAAGGCGGCCACGGTCCAGCCGGGCGCGCAGGCGCTGCCGGACGGCCGGTTCATCGATGCGGCGGTGGTGGCGACGGCCCGGCGCACCCTGTCGCTGGCCCGGCGGCCGTCCCTGTCCTAGCCCGTGCCCGGCATGCGCCGAGGGCGACCGGGGAATCCCGGGCGCCCTCGGCGGCGTGTCTGGCGGGCGGGTCAGCCCTTCTTCGCGGAGTCGGCGCCGTCCTTCACGGCCTCGGCGTCCCTCGCGTCCTCCGTGTCCACCGGTTCGTGCGTGCCTTCGGTGGTCCCGGTGGCCTTGGTGAGGTCAGGAGCATCGGCCTTCTCCACGGCGTCCGCGGCGGCCCCGTCGTCGGTACCGGCCTCCGCGTCCTCCTTCGCGTCCTTCTCCCCTGCGGGCCCGGCGTCGCCGGTGGCGGTCTCCTCACCCGGCTCCACCACGGCCTCCCGGCCCGGCCGCTTCCGCGCCGAGAGCACGATGTACAGCACCGCGAGCAGGAACACGAAGAGCGCGGTCCAGTTGTTCAGGCGCAGGCCGAGGATGTGGTGGGCGTCGTCGACGCGCATGTACTCGATCCAGAACCGGCCCGCGCAGTACGCCGCCACGTACAGGGCGAAGGCCCGCCCGTGGCCCAGCTTGAAGCGCCGGTCGGCCCAGATGACGAGGAAGGCGACGCCGATGCACCACAGCGACTCGTACAGGAACGTCGGGTGGTAGGTGCCCGGCACCCGTCCGTCGGCCGTCGAGGTGATCTCCACGGCCCACGGCAGGTCGGTCGCCTTGCCGTACAGCTCCTGGTTGAACCAGTTGCCCCAGCGGCCGATGGCCTGCGCGAGGGCGATACCGGGGGCGACGGCGTCGGCGTACGCGGGCATCGGGACGCCCCGGCGACGGGCACCGATCCAGGCGCCCACCGCGCCGAACGCGATCGCGCCCCAGATGCCGAGCCCGCCCTCCCAGATCTTGAAGGCGTCGACCCAGTCACGGCCCTCACTGAAGTACAGCTGGTAGTCCGTGATCACGTGGTAGAGGCGTCCGCCGATCAGGCCGAAGGGAACGGCCCAGACCGCGATGTCGGCCACCGTGCCCGGCCGCCCGCCCCGGGCGATCCAGCGCTTGTTGCCGAGCCAGACGGCAACGAAGACGCCGATGATGATGCAGAACGCGTAGCCGCGCAGCGGGATGGGACCGAGGTGCAGCACCCCGCGCGACGGGCTGGGAATGAAGGCAAGTTCCATGGCAGGGTCGACGCTACCGTGTCGGACGGGGCGCGCGGCGGGCAGCCCGGCTACGGGTCCGTAACGAGCGGGCGCGTTACTTGGCCGCCTCCTCCACCATCTGCTTGAGCTTGGCCGGGGTCATGGAGCGGTCCTGGTAGATGTTCTTGCCGTCCAGGAGCACCGTCGGGGTGCCGCTGAAGCCGCCGTTCTGGAAGGCCTTGTTGGACTTCTCCACCCAGCTGTTGTGCTTGCCGTTCTTCACGCACTCCTGGAACAGGGTGGTGTCGAGGCCGTCGACCTTGCCTGCCAGGTCGAGGAGCTTGTTCTCGTCGGCGAAGGCGTCGTCGGTCTCCGGCGGCTGGTTGTCGTACAGCACGTCGTGGTAGGCGGGGAACTTTCCGGCGTCCTGGGCGCAGGCCGCGGCGTTGGCCGCCTTGCGCGAGCCGGTGCCGCCCATGTTGCCGTCGATGATGGTCGCGAGGTGGTACTCGACCTTGAGCTGCCCCGCGTCGGTCAGCTCGTGGACGGTGTCGCGGTACGCCAGCTCGAAGGCCTTGCAGGCCGGGCAGCGGAAGTCCTCCCAGACGGTGAGCGTCGACTTGGCGCTCTCCTCGCCGACGGGGATCGCGAGGCCGTCCTTGCCCTGCGCCCCCGAGGGTGCCACGACCGGACCGGCCGACTCGCTGCCGTCGTCCTTGCCCGCGTTCGCGGCGACCACGCCGATCACGGCGGCGAGACCCAGCACGCAGACCACGCTCGCGCCGACGATCAGCGCACGGCGGCGCTTGTCCCTGGACCTCTGCTTCTCGCGCTCGGCCGCCAGCTTCTCGCGGGCGCCGCGCTTTCCCTGTCGGTTCTTCTCGCTCACACCCCGCAGAACGAACCGGGGAGGCGCAGCGCGCCTCCCCGGTCCCAGGTCCACTCGTACGAGGGACCTCAGTCCTGTGCCCGTCCTGTGTTCGTCCGTCACGGGCCCGGCGTCACGCCTGTCGGCGCACGCCCTTCGCCAGGTCGGCGGCGAGCGCTCGGACGCCCTCCAGGCCGGCCGCGTCGTCGGGCGCGTCCAGCATGCGCTTGACGAACGCCGAGCCGACGATCACGCCGTCGGCGAACCGGGCGACCTCGGCGGCCTGGGCGGCGTTGGAGACACCGAGGCCGACGCAGACGGGGGTGTCGGTGGTGGTGCGGGTGCGCCGCACCAGGTCCTCGGCCTGCGCCCCGACCGACTCGCGGGTGCCGGTGACGCCCATGAGGGAGGCGGCGTAGACGAAGCCGCTGCCGGCCGCGGTGATCTCGGCGAGCCGCGCGTCCTTGCTGCTGGGCGCGACCACGAAGACCGTGGCCAGCTCGTGCTTGTCGGCGTGCTCCTTCCACAGCGCCGACTCCTGGACCGGCAGGTCGGGCAGGATGCACCCGGCGCCGCCCGCCTCGGCCAGCTCGGCGGTGAAGCGCTCCACGCCGTAGCGGTCGATCGGGTTCCAGTACGTCATGACGAGGATCGGCTTGCCGGTGGCCTCGTGCGCCTCGCGGACCGTGCGCATCACGTCGGCGATCTTCACGCCGCCGCGCAGGGCGATGTCGTCGGCGGTCTGGATCACCGGGCCGTCGAGCACCGGGTCGCTGTGCGGCAGGCCCACCTCGACGACGTCGGCGCCGCCGTCGAGCGCGGCCTTGACCGCCTCGATGCCGCCCGTGACGGTCGGGAACCCGGCCGGCAGGTAGGCGATCAGGGCGGCGCGGCCCTCGGACCTGGCAGCCGCGAGGGTGTCGTTCAGCAGCTGTACGTTCCCGCTCACTTGGCGTCCCCCTCGATCTCCGCGGCGCCGGTCTCGTCGGCGGCGACCTCGGCGTCGGTGTCGTACAGCCCGAAGTAGCGGGCGGCGGTGTCCATGTCCTTGTCGCCGCGGCCGGACAGGTTGACCACGATCAGCCCGTCCTTGCCCAGCTCCTTGCCGACCTCCAGGGCACCGGCCAGCGCGTGGGCGCTCTCGATGGCCGGGATGATGCCCTCGGTGCGCGACAGCAGGCGCAGGGCCTGCATGGCGGCGTCGTCGGTGACCGCGCGGTACTCGCCGCGGCCGGAGTCCTTGAGGTAGGAGTGCTCGGGGCCGATGCCGGGGTAGTCCAGGCCGGCCGAGATCGAGTACGGCTCGGTGATCTGGCCCTCCTCGTCCTGGAGGACGTAGGACCGGGAGCCGTGCAGGATGCCGGGCTCGCCCGCGGTCAGGGTGGCCGCGTGCTCACCGGTCTCCACGCCGTGCCCGGCGGGCTCGCAGCCGATGAGGCGGACGTCCGCGTCGGGGATGAAGGCGTGGAAGAGGCCGATGGCGTTGGAGCCGCCGCCGACGCAGGCGACCGCGGCGTCGGGCAGGCGCCCGGCCTGCTCCAGGAGCTGGCGGCGGGCCTCGACGCCGATGACGCGGTGGAAGTCGCGCACCATCGCCGGGAAGGGGTGGGGACCCGCGACGGTGCCGAACAGGTAGTGGGTGCGGTCGACGTTGGCGACCCAGTCGCGGAACGCCTCGTTGATCGCGTCCTTCAGCGTGCGGCTGCCGGACTTCACGGCGATGACCTCGGCGCCGAGCATGCGCATGCGGGCCACGTTGAGTGCCTGGCGGCGGGTGTCGATCTCGCCCATGTAGATGGTGCAGTCGAGGCCGAAGAGGGCGCAGGCGGTCGCCGTGGCCACGCCGTGCTGGCCGGCGCCGGTCTCGGCGATCACGCGGGTCTTGCCCATGCGCTTGGTGAGCAGGGCCTGGCCGAGCACGTTGTTGATCTTGTGCGAGCCGGTGTGGTTCAGGTCCTCGCGCTTGAGGAAGACCCGGGCGCCTCCGGCGTGCTCGGCGAAGCGGGGGACCTCGGTCAGCGCCGAGGGGCGGCCCGTGTAGTGGACGAGCAGGTCGTCCAGCTCGCGGGCGAACTCCGGGTCGGACTTGGCCTTGTCGTACTCGACGGCGACCTCGTCGACCGCCGCGACCAGGGCCTCGGGGATGAACTTGCCCCCGAAGTCGCCGAAGTAGCCCTCGGCGGAGGGGACTTGGCCCTCCGGGTCGGGAATGAAGAAGTTGCTGGGCATGCGGGTACCTCACGGTGAGTGTCTGGTGGGGACTAATCGCCGTGGGGGCGGGGACCAGCTGTCGGCTACCGGCCGTGGACGGCCGGCAGTGCGGTTCCCCGCGCCCCTTGAAAGACGGGGCGTTGCCATCGCCGCCCGTTTACTTGCCCGGGTTCGTCTCCGATGACGTACCGCACCCGGCGGCCGTGGACCCGGCGGGCGGGTGCGCGGCAGCCGCGGGGGCGGCAGCCTCGCGCCAGGCGCGCGTAAGGGTCCCGGGATGCCGGGACGAGCGGGAGCGTCATGGGGGTCAGCCTACCGGGGGTCAGCCCCGGCCGTGGCGGAGTGCCGGATGTTCGCCGGCCGCCACCAGGTCGGAGACCGCCGTCTTCGGGTCGCGGCCGGTGACCAGGGACTCGCCGACCAGGACGGCGTCGGCGCCCTCGTTGGCGTAGGCGATGAGGTCGTGCGGGCCGCGGACGCCGGACTCGGCGACCTTGACGATGTGCGCGGGGATCTCCGGGGCGACCCGCTCGAACGTGCCGCGGTCGACCTCGAGCGTCTTCAGGTTGCGCGCGTTGACGCCGATGACCTTGGCGCCCGCGTCCACCGCGCGCTCGACCTCGTCCTCGTCGTGCACCTCCACCAGCGGGGTGAGCCCGATGGACTCGGCACGCTCGATCAGCGACTCCAGGGCCGGCTGGTCCAGGGCCGCGACGATCAGCAGCACGAGGTCGGCGCCGTGGGCGCGGGCCTCCCACAGCTGGTACGAGGTGACGACGAAGTCCTTGCGCAGCACGGGGATGTCCACGCGCGCGCGGACCGAGTCCAGGTCGGCCAGCGAGCCGCCGAAGCGGCGCTCCTCGGTGAGGACGGAGATGACGGCGGCACCGCCCGCCTCGTAGTCGGCGGCGAGCCCGGCCGGGTCGGCGATGGCCGCGAGCGCCCCCTTGGAGGGGCTGGAGCGCTTGACCTCGCAGATGACCTTGACGCCGTCGCCGCGCAGCGCGGCCACGCCGTCCTTGGCGGGGCGAGCCTTGGCCGCGCGCTCCTTGAGCTCGTCGAGGCTGACGCGCGCCTGCCGCTCCGCGAGGTCGGCACGGACTCCGTCGATGATCTCGTCGAGCACACTCACGCGAGCGGCCCCCTTTCAGACGGCGAAACGTGTGGTCACTGTGATGGTATCCGCAGCCAGGCACCGGTCCCGCATCCGGCCTTCGCCGGTCCCTTCCCCGCCCTCGAACCAGCTTCGCACGGCTCGGGGCGGAGGTGCCTCCCGTCCTGGACGCCCATCGATGATCAAGGAATGAGCCAGTCGCCGAACGGCAGGTTCCGGACAACGGTGAAGACCAGCAGCAACGTCCCCAGCGTCCACAGGTGGACCGGTCCGAGGTCGATCCGCACGGGGCGGCCCCGGGCCGCCCGGATCACCCAGACGGTCCACAGGACGGCGAAGCCCAGATAGGCGAGGACGGCGGGCGCGTTGGCGTGCAGGGCGGCGGTCAGGTCACCGTGGACGAAGGCGTGGGCGCTGCGCAGGCCGCCGCAGCCGGGGCAGTAGACGCCCGTGAAACGCAGCAGCGGGCAGACGGGGTAGTGGCCGGGCTCGTAGGGGTCCACGCTCCCCACGTAGGCGAAGGCCCCGGCGACGGCCGCGAGCACGCCCGCCGGGGCGGCCAGGCGGAGGACCGCACCGCGCGGCTGGATGGTGCCGGCCCGGCCGCGTTTCCCGCTCTCGACGTCCACGCCCGCATTCTGCCCCTGGCGGCCCCCGCCCGCACGCGAGGGGCGGCCCAGGCACCCGTGTGCCGGTCCGCCCCTCAGGAGGTCCGTGTCCCGCCGCGCCCGGTCAGCCCTTGGCGCCGGCCTCGGCGCGCTCGCCCGCGACCTGGTGCACGGGGTGGTTCTGCTTCGGCTGGCCGAGGCCCATCATGCGCATGATGTAGCCGACGACACCACCGAGGAGCACGACCGCCATGCCGGCCCAGAAGCCCCACGGCTGGGCGGCCACCATGAACATGCCCGCGATGCAGAAACCGATGAAGGAGATGATGACACCGGTCCAGGCGGCCGGGGTGTGACCGTGGCTGCTGCCCGCCATTGCTTGCTCCTCGTTGCTGTGTGCCATGTCTGAGCAGGACGCTCGCACCCATTGTCCCGCACGGGGGCACGCGCCGTGAGCGGGGGTGCTCCGGCGGGTGAACGCGGGTCCTGACGCGGGTCAGGCGCCGGTGGGGTCCTCGCCTCGGTCGATGGCCTTCCACAGGTCCTCGGGGCGGTTCGGGTCCACGGTCTGCGGCCTGCGGCGCGGGCGCGGGGTGCCGTCGCGCTCGTAGCGTCCGGACATCGCGGGCCACTGGCGGCCGTAGCGCAGCGCGAGCAGCCCGGCGAGCAGGAGCAGCGCGCCGCCGACGGCGGCGACGTACGGCCACGCGGTGTGGGTGAGCGCGTCGACCGTGGCGGAGGTGTCGCCGGCCGCCTTCGCGGCCTGGTCGTCCAGCGCCGAGCTGTCGGTGGCGCCCACCAGGGCGGCGGCGACGGTGCCCGCACCGCTCAGCGCGAGCACCGCGGCGACGGCGAAGCGGCCGGCGCGGCGAACGGCGAAGACGGCGACGAGCGCGGCGAGGCCGACTATGGCGAGCGCCGCGGGTACACCCGTGACGTCGCTGCCCTTGGCGGTCAGCGAGAAGGCGCCGCCGGCCACCGTCGCGGTGCCCTCCGCCCACTCCTGCCGGGTGGCGAGCAGGGCGACGGCGGCGCCGAGCGCGCCGCACATCAGGGCGACGGCGAGGCTCCGGCGGCCGGCCCGGGCGGGTCCTGCGGCTGGGGTGCGGGGGTGAGGAACGGCTGTCACGTACTCCACTATCACCCGAACCCCGGGCGAACCGTCACCCGGGGTTCGGATTGGGAGGCGTGAGAATCGCCCCACCGGTCCGGCCGGCCGCCCCTATTGCGCCAGCCGGTTGGCCGTGTGCACGGCCCGCAGCACGGCCGCCGCCTTGTTGCGGCACTCGGTGTCCTCGGCGACCGGGTCGGAGTCGGCGACGACTCCGGCGCCCGCCTGGACGTAGGCGGTGCCGTCGCGCAGCAGCGCCGTGCGGATGGCGATGGCTGTGTCGGAGTCGCCCGCGAAGTCGAGGTAGCCGACGCAGCCGCCGTACAGGCCGCGCCGGGAGGGTTCGAGTTCGTCGATGATCTGCAGGGCGCGCGGCTTGGGCGCGCCGGAGAGGGTGCCGGCCGGGAAGCAGGCGGTGAGGACGTCGAAGGCGGTGCGGTCCGGGGCGACCCTGCCGGTGACCGTCGAGACGATGTGCATGACGTGCGAGTACCGCTCGACGGACATGAAGTCGACGACCTCGACGGAGCCGGGCTCGCAGACGCGTCCCAGGTCGTTTCGGCCGAGGTCGACGAGCATCAGGTGCTCGGCGCGCTCCTTGGGGTCGGCGAGCAGTTCCTCGGCGAGGGCCTGGTCCTCCTGCGGGGTGGCGCCGCGCGGGCGGGTGCCGGCGATGGGGTGCACCATAGCGCGCCCGTCCTCGACCTTGACCAGTGCCTCCGGGGACGAGCCGACGACGTCGAAGCCGTCCAGGCGGAGCAGGTACATGTACGGGGACGGGTTGGTGGCCCGCAGCACCCGGTACACGTCCAGGGCGCTCGCCGTGCAGGGCGTCTCGAACCGCTGCGAGGGGACGACCTGGAAGGCCTCGCCCGCGCGGATGCGCTCCTTGATGTCCTCGACGGCGTCCTGGAAGTCGGGGCCGCCCCACAGCGCGGTGTACTCGGGCAGCTCGGAGGGCGGCAGCGCGGCCGGGGGCTGGGCGACGGCGCGCGTGAGGTCGGCCTCCATGACGTCCAGGCGGGCGATCGCGTCGGCGTAGGCCTCGTCGACGCCGGTCTCCAGGTCGTTGTGGTTGATCGCGTTGGCGATCAGCAGGACCGAGCCCTCCCAGTGGTCCATGACGGCGAGGTCGCTGGTGAGCAGCATGGTCAGCTCGGGGAGCTTCAGGTCGTCGCGCTCCCCGGGGCCGACCTTCTCCAGACGGCGCACGATGTCGTAGCCGAGGTAGCCGACCATCCCGCCGGTGAAGGGCGGCAGGCCCAGGCCCTCGGCGAGGTCGCGCGGGGTGTGCAGGGCCTGGACGGTGGCGCGCAGGGCGGCGAGCGGGTCGCCGTCGGTGGGGACGCCGACGGGCGGGGTGCCCCGCCAGTGCGCCTGACCGTCCTTCTCGGTGAGGGTGGCGGCACTGCGGACGCCGACGAAGGAGTAACGGGACCAGGAACGTCCGTTCTCCGCGGACTCCAGCAGGAAGGTGCCGGGGCGCTCGGCGGCGAGCTTGCGGTACAGCGCGACCGGGGTGTCGCCGTCGGCCAGGAGCTTGCGGCTCACCGGGATCACCCGGCGGTCGGCGGCCAGCTTGCGGAAGGTCTCGAGGTCCATGTCATCCATGGCGGCAGACCCTACTGATCCGCGCCGGGCCTGTCGGCCCCCGCGCCGTCGTCGAGGAGCACATCGGCGTCGAAGCAGGTGCGCGTGCCGGTGTGGCAGGCGGCGCCCACCTGGTCGACCTTGACGAGCACGGTGTCGGCGTCGCAGTCCAGGGCGACCGACTTCACCCACTGGAAGTGGCCGGAAGTGTCTCCCTTGACCCAGTACTCCCGGCGGCTGCGCGACCAGTAGGTGCAACGCCCGGTCGTCAGCGTGCGGTGCAGTGCCTCGTCGTCCATCCAGCCGAGCATCAGCACCTCTCCGGTGTCGTACTGCTGGGCGATGGCGGGCAGCAGGCCGTCGGCGCTGCGCCTGAGGCGGTCGGCGATCTCCGGGGCGAGCGGACTGGGCCGTCTCGGGGAACTGCTGGCGGGTGAGCTGCTGGTCATGCGCCCATTGTGCCGCGCGGGACGGACACACCCGCGGGACGTCCATTGGGCGGACCCGGCCGACCGCCGTAGGCTGAGGCCATGTCGACTTTCGCCAAGCGTGAACGACTTCTGCTCGCGGACCTGTTGGAGACGGCGGGCCCGGACGCCCCGACCCTGTGCGAGGGCTGGCGGACCCGTGACCTGGCCGCGCACGTGGTGGTGCGCGAGCGGCGTCCGGACGCCGCCGGGGGCACCCTGATCAAGCCGCTGGCGTCCCGCCTCGACCGGGTGATGGAGGAGTACGGCGCGAAGCCGTACGAGGAGCTGCTCCAGCTGATCCGCACGGGTCCGCCGCGCTTCTCACCGTTCCAGCTCAAGCAGGTCGACGAGGCGGCGAACACGGTGGAGTTCTACGTCCACACCGAGGACGTCCGCCGCGCCCGGCCCGACTGGTCGCCGCGCGAGCTGGACCCGGTCTTCCAGGACGCCCTGTGGTCCCGCCTGGAGCGTGCGGCCCGTCTGATGGGCCGCGGCATCCCGACCGGTCTGGTGCTGCGCCGTCCCAACGGTCAGACGACGGTCGCCCACCGGGGTACGCCGGTGGTGACGGCGACGGGCGAGCCGTCCGAACTGCTGCTGTTCGCCTACGGCCGGCAGGGCGCCGCCAAGGTGGAGCTGGAGGGCGAGCAGGACGCGATCGCCAAGCTGCGCGAGACCAGGCAGCTCGGGATCTGACCACCCGGTCTCCGGGCCGGCCCTCACCTCGGCAGCTCGGCCCGCCGTACACCCGGTGCGCACAGGGCGACGACCCCGCCGAGGCCGCAGACCACGGCACTGACGGCGAAGACCGGGCCGGTGCCCCAGACGCCGATGGCGGCGGCCGACAGGGGCATGCTCAGCGGCGCGATCCCCAGGCTGACGATGCCGCCGACGGCGGTGACGCGGCCCAGGTACGCGGGGTCGGACTGGGTCTGCAGCAGGGCCCCGCACATGGCGCCGCTGAGCCCCGTGAGCAGCCCGACGAGCAGCGCCGTGCCGACGGCCGCGGGGAGGCCGGGCGCGTGGGCCAGGGCGGCGATCGCGGCCGAGCCGGGGATGATGGCGCCGGCGGCGACGCACCCGGCACGCGGCAGGCGTCCCCGTACGGTCAGCAGCAGGGCGGCGGCCCCGGCGCCCGCCCCGAACCCCGCGAGCACCCAGCCCATCCCCGAGGCGCCCCAGCCCCGCTCGTCCGCGAGCAGGGTGAGGCCCACGTTGAGGGGGCCGACGAAGCCGAGGTCGCCGAGGGCGATGGTCACCATGAGCGGACCGAGGACGCGGTGCCGGCGGACGTAGCGCAGTCCACCCACCAGGTCCCGCCAGGCGGTGGTCTCCCGGCGGGTGGTCGCGTCGTGGGGCGGCAGTTCACGCATCCGTACGGAGACCAGAAGCGGCACGGACACGGCGATCAGCAGCCCGGCGAACGCGAAGGCCGTGGCCGCGCCGCCGAGCGCCACGCCGAGTCCGCCGAGCGGTGCGCCCACGACGGCGGCGAAGCGCACGGCGAGACCGCGCATGCCCTGGACGCGGGCCAGCTGGTCCTTGGCGGTGATCCGCGCCGGCAGGGCCCCCACGGCGGGCATGAACACGGCGTCGACGGTGCCGAAGACGACGGCGAGCAGGGCGAGGAGCCACAGTCCGGGGTCGGTCGCGAAGAGCACGGCGGCGACCGCCAGGACGGTGACGCACCGCACGGTGTCACTGCCGATGACGACCCGGCGGGGCCCGAGCCGGTCGGCGACCACTCCCCCGCCGAGCATGAGCAGCGCCCGGGGCACCGCGCTGACGGCGGTGACGACACCGGCCTGCGCGGGGGTGCCGTTCTGCACGGCGGCCCAGGACAACGCGAGGAAGAACACCATGTCGCCGACCATGGACGCGGTGTAGGCGGCGACCCAGCGCAGGACGTTGGGGTCGCGGTGGGCGTGGACGGTGGCGCCGGCGGGTGTCCGTACGTCCGTCACGGACGTGGTCGCCTCAGACACGGAACGGGAATCCGTAGACGTGCAGCGCGACGTTCTCGCGCCCCTCGCTGTCGCCGGCGGCCTCCGCGGCCCGGCCCCGCTCGTCGTACTTCCTCGCCAGGGCGAGCAGTTCCTCGCCGAGTTCCTTCAGGTCGGCGGGGGTCAGTCGCAGCAGCGACTCGTTGTCGGGGGCGGCGGAGTTCCACTCGGGGCCCCAGGTGGGGCGTTCGTCGAGGTAGCGGCGGTACATGGCGGCGCGCTGCTCGTGGAAGAGCCGGGTGGCCGCGAGGTGGGCGGCGGCGCGCTCGGGCGCGTCGCGGAAGTTCTCGTCGCGCAGGCTCACACCGGCCGAGGAAGGCTGCCACCAGCGCTCCCGGCCGTCCGCGCTCTGCGGGTCGGCCTGCTCGACCAGCCCGTGCTCGGCCAGCTTGCGCAGGTGGTAGCTGACGAGGGAGACGGCCTCGTCTACCTGGTCGGCGAGCTGCGAGGCGGTCGCGGTGCGCGCGACGCAGAGGCCGCGGTAGAGCTGCATGCGCAGCGGGTGGGCGAGGGCTTTGAGGGTGCCCAGGTCGGTGATGGCGTGGTTCTCCTGGCTCGGCATGCACCCAGGCTAGATTGCGAAAGGAAAATTGCGCAATAGATGTTGCGCAACTTTCCTTTCGCATCTCGGTTCTTCTACCGGACGGGGTGCCCCGCCGCGCGCAGGGTGTCCTTCACCTCGCCGATCCGCAGGTCGCCGAAGTGGAAGACCGACGCCGCCAGCACCGCGTCCGCGCCCGCCTCGACCGCCGGGGCGAAGTGCGCGAGACTGCCCGCGCCGCCCGATGCGATGACCGGGACGCTCACGTGCTTGCGTACCGCCGCCAGCATCTCCAGGTCGTAGCCGTCCTTCGTGCCGTCCGCGTCCATCGAGTTCAGCAGGATCTCGCCCGCGCCCAGCTCGGCGGCCCGGTGCGCCCACTCGACCGCGTCGATGCCGGTGCCGCGCCGGCCGCCGTGGGTGGTCACCTCGAAGGTGCCGGCCTCGGTGCGGCGGGCGTCGACCGACAGCACGAGGACCTGGCGGCCGAAGCGCTCGGCGATCTCGCGGATCAGATCGGGACGGGCGATGGCGGCCGTGTTCACGCCCACCTTGTCCGCGCCGGCCCGCAGCAGCTTGTCCACGTCCTCGGTGGTGCGCACCCCGCCGCCGACGGTCAGCGGGATGAACACCTGCTCGGCGGTGCGGCGCACCACGTCATAGGTCGTCTCACGGTCGCCCGACGAGGCGGTGATGTCCAGGAACGTCAGCTCGTCGGCGCCCTCGGCGTCGTACACCTTGGCCATCTCGACGGGGTCGCCCGCGTCGCGCAGGTTCTGGAAGTTGACGCCCTTGACGACCCGGCCGTTGTCCACGTCCAGGCAGGGGATGACTCGGACCGCCAGGGTCATGAATCCACGGCTCCTCTATACGCTTCCACTTCGACCGACACCAGCACCCGCGAGTCGATGAAGCCCTGCACGACCAGCAGGGTCGTGACCGGGCGCACGGAGTCGAACAGCTCCTTGTGCGCGCGGCCCACCGCGTCGACGTCGCGGGAATGTGCCAGGCACACCCGGGTCCGGATCACGGACTCGATGCCGAGCCCGAACTCGGCGAGGGCCTCGACGGCGGTGCCGAAGGCCACCTTCGTCTGTTCGTACGGGTCGCCCTCGCCGTAGAGCATGTCGCCCTTGAAGGCGGTGGTGCCCGCCACGATGACACGATCACCCGCCGCCACGGCCCGTGCGAAACCGAAGGACTCTTCCCATGGACTTCCGCTCTGCACGCGCCGTACGGCTTCGGATGTCATGTCGACACAGCCTCCAGGGCCTCTTCCAGGGTGAACGACTTCGCGTAGAGGGCCTTCCCGACGATGGCCCCCTCGACACCGTCCGGGACGAGCCCGGCGATCGCGCGCAGGTCGTCCAGGGACGACACGCCGCCCGACGCCACGACCGGACGGTCGGTGGCGGCGCAGACGTTCTTCAGGAGCTCCAGGTTCGGGCCCTGGAGGGTGCCGTCCTTGGCGATGTCGGTGACCACGTACCGGGCGCAGCCCTCCTTGTTCAGGCGGTCCAGCGTCTCGTAGAGGTCGCCGCCGTCGCGGGTCCAGCCCCGGCCGCGGAGCGTGGTGCCCCGTACGTCCAGGCCCACCGCGATCCTGTCGCCGTGCTCGGCGATGACCTTGGCGACCCACTCGGGGGTCTCCAGGGCGGCCGTGCCGAGGTTGACGCGGGTGCAGCCGGTGGCGAGGGCGGCGGCGAGGGTGTCGTCGTCGCGGATGCCGCCGGACAGCTCGACCTTGATGTCCATGGCCCCCGCGACCTCGGCGATCAGCGCACGGTTGTCCCCGGTGCCGAACGCGGCGTCCAGGTCGACCAGGTGCAGCCACTCGGCGCCGGAGCGCTGCCAGGCGAGGGCTGCCTCCAGCGGGGAGCCGTAGGAGGTCTCGGTGCCGGACTCGCCGTGCACCAGGCGGACGGCCTGGCCGTCGCGGACGTCGACGGCGGGGAGGAGTTCGAGCTTGCTCATCTCTACCGGGCTCATCTCTAGAGGGTCTCGATCCAGTTGGTGAGGAGCTGGGCTCCGGCGTCGCCGGACTTCTCGGGGTGGAACTGGGTGGCCCACAGCGCGCCGTTCTCCACGGCGGCCACGAAGGGCTTGCCGTGCGTGGACCAGGTGACCCTGGGCTCGGCGATCAGCGGGTTGTGTGTCTCCTGGGTCCACTCGTGGACGGCGTAGGAGTGCACGAAGTAGAAGCGGGCGTCGGCGTCCAGGCCGGCGAAGAGCTGGGAGTCGGCCGGTGCCTCGACCGTGTTCCAGCCCATGTGGGGCACGACGTCGGCCTGGAGCGGTCCGACCGTGCCGGGCCACTCGTCGAGGCCCTCGGCCTCCACGTCGTGCTCGATGCCGCGCGAGAAGAGGATCTGCATGCCGACGCAGATGCCCATGACCGGGCGTCCGCCCGACAGCCGCCGGTCGACGATCCAGTCGCCGCGGGCGGCCTTGAGGCCGTCCATGCAGGCGGCGAAGGCGCCGACGCCGGGGACCAGCAGCCCGTCGGCGTTCATGGCCTTGTCGTAGTCGCGGGTGATCTCGACGTCGGCTCCCGCGCGCGCGAGGGCGCGCTCGGCGGAACGGACGTTGCCGAAGCCGTAGTCGAAGACGACGACCTTCTTGGCGGCGGCGGTCAACTCCACACCTCCAGCCTCAGGACGCCCGCGAGCAGGCACATGCCGGCGCCGATGGAGAGCAGCACGATCAGCCCCTTGGGCATCTGCTGCTTGGCGAAGGAGTAGATGCCGCCGAGGAGGAAGAGTCCGACGACGATCAGTGCGGTGGACGTACCGTTCATCGGTTACAGCGCGCCCTTCGTGGAAGGCAGGATGCCGGCCGCGCGGGGGTCGCGCTCCGAGGCGTAGCGCAGGGCCCTGGCCAGCGCCTTGAACTGGCACTCCACGATGTGGTGCGCGTTGCGCCCGTAGGGCACGTGCACGTGCAGGGCGATCTGGGCCTGGGCGACGAAGGACTCCAGGATGTGCCGGGTCATCGTCACGTCGTACTCGCCGATCATGGGCGCCATGTTCTCGGGCTCGGTGTGCACGAGGTAGGGGCGGCCGGAGAGGTCGACGGTGACCTGGGCGAGGGATTCGTCCAGCGGGACCGTGCAGTTGCCGAAGCGGTAGATGCCCACCTTGTCGCCGAGGGCCTGCTTGAAGGCGGCGCCCAGCGCGAGGGCGGTGTCCTCGATGGTGTGGTGGGAGTCGATGTGCAGGTCGCCGTCGGTCTTCACGGTCAGGTCGAACAGACCGTGCCGGCCGAGCTGGTCGAGCATGTGGTCGTAGAAGCCGACGCCGGTGGCGATGTCGGTCTTGCCGGTGCCGTCGAGGTCGATCTCGACGAGGACCGAGGTCTCCTTGGTCGTGCGCTCCACGCGTCCCACGCGGCTCATGTGTTCTGCTCCTTCTTGACTTCACGTACCGCGTCGAGGAACGCGTCGTTCTCCTCCGGGGTGCCGGCGGTGACCCGCAGCCATCCCGGCACGCCGTTGTCCCGGACCAGGACGCCCCGGTCGAGGATCTTCCGCCAGGTCGCGTGGGAGTCCGTGAACCGCCCGAACTGGACGAAGTTGGCGTCGGACTCGGTCACCTCGTAGCCGATGGCCCGCAGTTCGGCGACCAGCCGGTCCCGCTCGGTCTTCAGCTGCTCGACGTACTTCAGCAGCGTGTCCGTGTGCTCCAGGGCGGCCAGCGCGGTCGCCTGGGTGACGGCCGAGAGGTGGTACGGCAGCCGTACGAGCTGGACGGCGTCGACGACGGCCGGGTGCGCGGCGAGGTAGCCGAGGCGCAGGCCGGCCGCGCCGAACGCCTTCGACATGGTGCGCGAGACGACCAGGTTCGGCCGGCCCTCCAGCAGCGGCAGCAGCGAGGCGCCGTGGCTGAACTCGATGTACGCCTCGTCCACCACGACCATGGACGGCTTCGCCGCCTGGGCCGCCTCGTACAGGGCGAGGACCGTCTCGGCCGGGACCGCGTTGCCGGTGGGGTTGTTGGGGGTGGTGACGAAGACGACGTCCGGGCGGTGCTCGGCGATCGCCCGCTCGGCGGCGGGCAGGTCGATGGTGAAGTCCTCGTGGCGCGGCCCGGAGATCCAGCCGGTACCGGTGCCGCGCGCGATGAGGCCGTGCATCGAGTACGACGGCTCGAAGCCGATCGCGGTGCGGCCCGGGCCGCCGAAGGTCTGGAGCAGCTGCTGGATGACCTCGTTGGAGCCGTTGGCCGCCCAGACGTTGCTCACGTCCAGGGGGTGCCCCGAGGTCTTCGTCAGGTACTCGGCGAGCCTCGTGCGCAGCTCGACCGCGTCCCGGTCGGGGTAGCGGTTGAGGTCGCGGGCGGCCTCGCGGACCCGTTCGGCGATCCGCTCGACCAGCGCGTCGGGCAGCGGGTAGGGATTCTCGTTGGTGTTCAGCCGTACCGGCACGTCCAGCTGGGGCGCGCCGTAGGGGGACTTGCCGCGCAGCTCGTCCCGTACGGGGAGATCGTCGATGCCGAACGTCACTTGCTCTCCGGGACCTTCCACTCGCTGTGCCCGTCCGGTTCGCCTCCGGCAAAACGCGCCTTGACAGCCGCGCCGTGCGCGGGCAGGTCCTCCGCCTCCGCCAGCGTCACCACGTGCCGCGCGACCTCGGCGAGCGCGTCGCGCGTGTAGTCGACGATGTGGATGCCGCGCAGGAAGGACTGCACGGACAGGCCCGAGGAGTGGCAGGCGCAGCCGCCGGTGGGCAGGACATGGTTGGACCCGGCCGCGTAGTCACCGAGCGAGACGGGCGCCCAGGGGCCGACGAAGATCGCGCCGGCGTTCTTGACCCGGTCGGCGACGGCGGCGGCGTCGGCGGTCTGGATCTCCAGGTGCTCGGCGCCGTAGGCGTCGACCACGCGCAGTCCCTCGTCCAGGCCGTCGACGAGGACGATCGCGGACTGGCGGCCGGCCAGGGCCGGAAGGATCCGGTCCTCGATGTGCTTGGTCGCCTCGACCTGCGGCCGCAGTTCCTTCTCCACCGCGTCCGCCAGCTCCACCGAGTCGGTGACCAGGACGGCGGCGGCCAGCGGGTCGTGCTCGGCCTGGCTGATCAGGTCGGCGGCGACGTGCACCGGGTCGGCCGTGGAGTCCGCCAGGACGGCGATCTCGGTCGGACCCGCCTCGGCGTCGATGCCGATCTTCCCGGTGAAGAAGCGCTTGGCGGCGGCGACCCAGATGTTGCCGGGGCCGGTGACCATGTTGGCGGGCGGGCAGGACTCGGTGCCGTAGGCGAACATCGCGACGGCGGTGGCGCCGCCGGCCGCGTACACCTCGTCCACGCCGAGCAGGGCGCAGGCGGCCAGGATGGTGGGGTGCGGGATCCCGCCGAACTCGGCCTGCGCGGGCGAGGCGAGCGCGATCGAGCCGACGCCTGCCTCCTGCGCCGGCACCACGTTCATGACCACGGACGACGGGTAGACCGACCGACCGCCGGGCACGTAGAGCCCGACCCGCTCGACCGGCACCCACTTCTCGGTGACCGACCCGCCGGGCACCACCTGCGTGGTGTGGGTGCCGCGGCGCTGCTCGCGGTGGACGAGACGGGCGCGGCGGATGGACTCCTCGAGCGCGGCGCGCACGTCCGGGTCGAGACCCTCCAGCGCGCGGGTCAGCTCCTCGGCCGGGACGCGCACCCGCTCCAGCCGGACACCGTCGAACTGCTCGGTGAAGTCGATCAGCGCCGCGTCACCGCGATGATGCACGGCCTCGCAGATCGGACGCACCTTCTCCAGGGCGACCGAGACGTCGAAGTCGGCTCGGGGCAGCAGGTCGCGCAGGGCGGGGCCCTCGGGGAGGGCGTCGCCGCGCAGATCGATTCGGGAGATCACGGAACCAATTCTCTCAGACCCGCGTCCGGCACGGTCCGCGCGTATCAATGGCTGATACAGAACGCGACGGACCTCACGGCCCACGGTGAACTCACGCGATCCGTGCTCACTTTGAGTATTCGGATGGTAACGCAGTGGGCATGAACGGTTGTACGAAGGGTGAGCGACCGACGAGTAGGTGGGGAGGGAGTGAAGCACCATGACGGAGGGGGCAGGCCATCGTGACGGAGAGCTGCCGGACGACCTGACCATGGCCGAGGCCGGCATGTGGCAGGCGTTCCGCAACGGCACCGTGTACGACCTGAGCAGCGGCGACCCGCTCGTCGACGACCCGCACGGCGGGCGTCCGTGGGGGCCGGAGCGGACGGTGCGGGCCCGCGTCGTGTGCTGGCTGCTTCTCGACGGTCCGCCGGCGCTCGCGGGCCGGGTGTCCTCGCTGCAGCTGGTGGGCGTGCGGATCAGCGACACGATGGACCTGGCGGGCGGCACGGTGGTGCCCTACGTCGAGCTGCGGCGCTGCCGCTTCGAGCGGGAGGTGCTGCTGCCGGAGACCCGGTTCACGACGGTGCGGCTGGTGGACTGCGCGGTGCCGCGCCTGGAGGCGGCCCGGCTGCACACCGAGGGCGACCTGCATCTGCCGCGCTCCCGCTTCCCGGGCGGCATCCGGCTCACCGACGCGCAGATAGGCACCGACCTGCTGCTCAACCAGGCGATCGTGCACCGGGACCGCAGCGGGCGTTCCATCGCCGCGGACGGCATGACGGTCGGGCAGGACCTCCAGGCCGAGATGCTGGAGTCGCACGGCGAGGTGAGTCTGCGCAGCGCCCAGGTGGGCGTCTCGCTCAGCCTGCGCGGCGCCCGGCTCCTCAACCCGTACACGCGGCACGCGCTGAACGCTCCGCAGCTGACGGTGGAACGCACGCTGTACCTGACCCCGGCGGGCCTGGGCAGCCCGCTGCTGCGCGGCACCACCCCCGCGCAGGGCACCCGCATCCAGCGCTTCGAGTGCGAGGGCGGGGTGCGGCTCGACGACGGGCGGTTCGGCGACGCGCTGGACCTGGAGCACGCCCGGTTCACCTTCACCGACGACCAGGAGCTGTCGCTGCGCCGGGTGCAGACGCCCGAGCTGCGCTTCCTGGGCGAGCGTCCGGCGCGCGGGCGGGTGGTGCTGTCGGGGGCGCGGGTGGTCAACCTGATGGACCGGGCGGACAGCTGGCCGGGCCCCGGCCGGCTGCACATGGGCGGCTTCGCCTACGAGAACCTGGTGCCGCGCGGGCCGTTCCCGCTGGAGAAGCGGCTGCGCTGGGTGGGCGCCGCGACCGCCGAGTACCACCCGGAGCCGTACGAGCGCCTCGCCGCCGTGCTGCGGGCGGGCGGCGAGGACGAGGACGCCCGCGAGGTGCTGCTCGCCAAGCACCGCAGGCGTCGCGAGAGCCTGCCGGTCGCCGCGAAGCTGGTGGGCTACGCGCAGGACTGGACGGTCGCCTACGGCTACCGGCCGGGCCGGGCCGCGGTCTGGATGGCGGTGCTGTGGGCGGCAGGCTCCCTCGCCTTCGCCCGAGCGGAGCCGCCTCCGCTCAAGAGCGGCGAACACCCGGACTGGAATCCCGCCCTCTTCGCCCTCGACCTCCTCCTCCCGGTGATCGACCTGGGCCAGGCGGGCTTCTGGCAGCTCCACGACGGCTGGCAGTGGCTGTCGACGGCCCTGGTCCTGCTGGGCTGGGTCCTGGCGACCACAGTGGCAGCGGGCGCCACCCGCCTGCTCCGCCGCAACTGACCCGGCCGGGCGGACCCCCGGCTCGCCCCCATCGCAGGCCGGGCTCCCGGCTCCCGGCTCCCGGCTCCCGGCTCCCGGCTCCCGGCTCCCGGCTCCCGGCTCCCGGCTCCCGGGGAGACTCGCCCGCTCCGCCCGGGGCCGCCCCACCGACGGTGCGAGCCCCGGAGCCCGGTACGGCTCGGCGCCCGGCCGGAACGGCCCGAAACCCACACCGGACAGGCCCGGACTCCGGGCGGGAACGCCTGCCTGCGCCCCGCCAGGCTCGGGACCCCAGCCTTGAAGGCCCGTCCCACGCCCGCCAGGCTCACTCCCCGGTCCCCGAAGACCCGTCCCACGCCCTTACCGGCCCGGAGACCGCCACCGGAAGACCGGACCCGGGCTCCAGGAGGGCGACCCGACTCCGTACCCCCCGCCCCGCTCCGGGGCCACCCGGAGGCTCGTCCCCGGCCCCGCCGCGGCGCCGGGCCACCATGCACGGAGTGCTCGGCACAGTTCTCGGGCGCCCCCTCAGCCCGCCGCCGGAAAGCCGCCGACGGCGGGAGGTCCCGCGACGGCCGCCCGCACCCGGCGACGCGGGCCGCGCGGAGCGGTCCGGGCCGGAATCCACGATCGGCCGAAGGCGGAGCCGGGGCCGCACAACCATCCCGAACCCTCGGCCGTCGTACTGGCATGCTGCGCGCGTTCCTGCGGACCGCGGCTGCCCGGGCCCGGTCCCGGTCACCGCGACCTGCCCCCGACGACGACGTGCTCCTCGACGCCCCCGACGACCGCCTCGCCCCCGCCCTAGTCGCCGCGGCCCGGGGCGAGCACGGCCCCGCGGCCGGCCTCCTCGCCGGTACCCGCGAGAACGCCGAATGGGACCACCGCGACCGTTACGCGACCCGGCTCGCCGCCTTCGCCCGCTCCCGCTCCGGTTGGCTCGACACCTGGCGCGCCGCCGCCCCGGACGACCCCGACGCCCTGCTGGTCGCGGCCCGTCTGACGGTCCACCGTCACTACGACTCGCCGGCCCGCGCCGAACTGCTGCGCCAGGTGCTCCCCACGGTCGTCGCCGCCGCCGACGCCGCCGGTCCCGACGACCCGGTGCCGTGGCGGACCGCGCTGGACGCCGCGCGGGGCGCGCGTGCCGGGCACGCCGAGTTCGAGCGCCTGTGGGAGCAGGCGGTCCGGCGCTCCCCGCACCACTACGGCAGCCATGTCGCCGCCCTGGAGTACCTGGCCGCCGCCTCGCCGGACGCCCAGGGCGAGTGCCTGGACTTCGCGGAGACGGCCGCTCAGGACGCCCCCAAGGACGCGCTCGTACGGGCCCTGCCGCTGCACGCGGCCCTGACCTGCCCGACGCCCACCGCCGTACGCGCCCACCGCCCTCGCCTGGACGCGGCCGCGGACCGCGCGATCGCCCTCTCCGCCGCCCACCCCGCGGCCGATCCCTGGGCGGCGGAGCTGCGGAACCTGCTCGCCCACACCCTCGTACGCCTGGACCGCCACCGGGACGCGGCCGAGCAGCTGCGGCTGACCGGCCCGTACGTCACGTCCTTCCCGTGGGACCGGGACTCGGACGACCCGCTCGGCGGCTTCCTGCGGGTGCGCGCGGAGGTCCGTGCCCGCCTGGGCGGAGCGGCCGCCACGCCCGGTACGGCGGGCCCGGGACAGCCGCGAAGTGGGCACGGCGGTCGCGTCCGCCCCGGCGACCATTAGGCTTCTGCGTCGTGACCACCGTCCGGCTCCCCCTCTTCCCCCTGAACTCGGTCCTGTTCCCGGGGCTGGTGCTCCCGCTCAACATCTTCGAGGAGCGCTATCGCGCCATGATGCGCGAGTTGCTGAAGACTTCCGAGGACGAACCACGCCGGTTCGCCGTCGTGGCGATCCGCGACGGCCACGAGGTGGCCCAGACCGCCCCCGGCCTGCCCGACCCCACGGCCACCCTCGAACGCGGGCCGGCGGCCGGCTTCGGGACCGACCCGCTCAAGGCGTTCCACAAGGTGGGCTGCGTCGCCGACGCGGCGACGATCCGCGAGCGGGCCGACGGCACCTTCGAGGTGCTGGCGACCGGCACGACCCGGATGCGGCTGCTCTCGGTGGAGGCCTCGGGGCCGTTCCTGACGGCCGAGCTGGATCCGCTGCCCGAGGAGCCCGGCGACGAGGCGGGCGCCCTGGCGGAGGGGGTGCTGCGCTCCTTCCGGCAGTACCAGAAGCGGCTGGCCGGGGCGCGCGAGCGGTCGCTGGCGACCGGCGCCGACCTGCCGGACGAACCGGGTGTGGTCTCCTACCTGGTCGCCGCCGCGATGATGCTGGACACGCCCACGAAGCAGCGCCTGCTCCAGGCCCCGGACACCGCGTCGCGGCTGCGGGACGAGCTGAAACTCCTTCGCTCGGAGACCTCCATCATCCGTACGCTGCCGTCCCTGCCGGCGTCGGAACTGACGCGCTCCCCGACGAGTCTCAACTGAGGTACTGGCCCGCATGGCGAAGAACAAGCCGAGCAAGGCGAAGAAGCAGCAGCCGGGCGGCACGCCCGCGACGGTGGCGCTCACGGCGGCCGGAGTGACGTACACGGTCCACGCCTACGAGCACGACCCCGCCCACCCGTCGTACGGCGAGGAGGCGGCCGAGGCGATGGGCGTCTCGCCGGAGCGGGTGTTCAAGACACTGGTGGCGGACGTCGACGGCGCCCTGACGGTCGCGGTGGTGCCGGTGGCGGGCCAGCTGGACCTCAAGGCGCTGGCGGCCGCGGTGGGCGGCAAGCGCGCGGTGATGGCCGACCCGGCGCTGGCCGAGCGGACCACGGGGTATGTGCGCGGCGGCATCTCCCCGCTGGGCCAGCGCAAGCGGCTGGCGACGGTCCTGGACGCGTCGGCCGCGGAGCACGCCACGATCTGTGTCTCGGCGGGCCGCCGCGGCCTGGAGGTCGAGCTGTCCCCCGGCGACCTGGCCAGGCTCACGGACGCGGTCCTGGCCCCGGTCGGCCGCGCCTGACCTCTCGACAGGCCCCCTGTCATCGGCCGGCCGGACAGGCCCTAGGCCGACTTGTCCCCGTGCGGCGCCGACGGGTACTGCCCCGGCGCCGGCCAGGGGGCGGGCTCCGGGTCACGGGGCCCGAACAGGCCGGTCAGCCCCAGGTGGACCACCAGCGCCGCGAGCGACCAGGCCAGCAGCGCCCCCTTGGCGCCCAGCTTGAGCGGGGCGGAGAACGTCACCCCTTTGCCCACGTCCTTGGCGTGCGCGATCACGTCCTGCGTCGGCCCGAGCCAGACCCCGAGCCGCCAGGCCAGCAGCGAGCCGAGCAGCCCGCCGACGCCGAGGGCCACCACCAGCGGCACGCCCCCGCGCCGCCGCAGCAGGAAGACCACGACCGCGCTGAGCGCCCCGAACGCCAGCGCGAGCAGCGTGAACGTTCCGTCGACGCCGATCGCCTGCTCGCCCTCGGAGTCCTTGAGGTAGACGACCCAGCTGTCGTTGACCACCTCTCCCACCAGCGGCACGCTCGGTGCCAGCTTCCACCACAGCACGCCCAGCAGCGCACCGGAGAGCGCGACCGCCACCGCGGTCACGGCGGCCTGTCGCACTTCGGTCAGCATCCCGGGGCCGTCCTGTTCGCCGTGCGGGCCGTAAGGGTCGTGGGAACCGCCGGGCGCGGCTCCCACCGCGTGTGCGCCGACGGGCTGCGGCACCGGCCCGCCCTGGTACGACGGGCGTTCGTTCGGCGGCGGTGGCGGAGTCAAGGGTGCGGTCACCGTGCCATCGTGCCAAACCCGCCTGTGCGGCGCGTCACCGGACGGCGGCCCGGCGGTACGCCCAGGTCGCCACCGCCAGCGAGATCACCCCGACCGCGGCGCACACCGCGAGGTCGCCGAGGACGAAGCCCCAGTCGGGCCGCTCGCCGAAGGTGCGCGCGAAGGCCTCCACGCCGTAGGTGGAGGGCAGCAGGTCCCGGGCCAGGCGGACCACCTGCGGCATCCGCTCGGGCGGCAGCACGCCGAGGAGCAGGGCCGCCGACATGCCGAGCTGGCCGAGGAGCGTGGCGAACTCGGGCCGGGGGGCGAGCAGGCCCAGCGCCGCGCCCAGTCCGGCGAGGGCGGCGCCCGCGAGCGGGATCACGGCCACCAGCACCCACAGGTGGGTCATGGGCAGCCCGAACAGCAGGCACCCGAACACCGCCGTCACCACGGTCCCCGGCACGGTGAAGGACGCGTAGGCGCCCGCCGCGCCCAGCACCACCGCGGCGGGCGGCACCGGCAGGGTCGCGTAGTGGTCGAGGCCGCCGCTGGCGCGCAGCTGGCCGAAGTACTGGGCGAGGAGGTTCAGCGCGACGAAGGCCACGACGAGCACCGCGGACCCGGCGACCACGGCCCGTGCCTCGCCGCCGCCGTCCACGACGCCGCGCATCAGGATCATGATGCCGACCGACTGGAAGGTCGCCACGAACAGCAGCGGGATGCGCGCGACCCGTGCCCGGGACAGCTGCGCCCGGTACACGGCCACCAAGGAGGGCCACAGCCGTGCCCTGGGCCCCAGCTCGGCCGGGCCGGCCACACGCCGCCCCTCGGCTGCCGGGGCGGCACCCCGCAGGGCATCGGCGGGTACGACACTCACGTCGCGCAGCTCCCCTTCGCTCGGGTCGTTCGAAGCGGTCGCCCCGGCCGGGACGGTCGCCCCGACGGGTACGGATGCGGCGGCCGGTGTTCTCACCGCTCGCGTGCTCACGCCCTCACCAGCCCCTGTCGCGCGGCGCCACCCAGCGCCAGGTACACGTCCTCCAGGCTGGGCGTGGCCAGGGTGAAGTCGTCCAGGGCGGCGAAGGCGGCGCCGCCGGTGACGGTGGCGACGACCGCGCGGGCCTCCTCGGGGGCGAGCCGCAGGGTCCAGCGGCGCCCCGACTCGACGACGCGGTCGCGCAGGGCGGCGACCTCCGGGACGTTCAGCGGCGCGCTCTCGCGCCACACCAGGTCGACGCGGACCTCTCCGGCGACCTTCTCCTTGAGCCCCGAGGGCGTGTCGCAGGCGATGACGCGTCCCCGGTCGAGGACGGCGACCCGGTCCAGCACGGTCTCGGCCTCGATGACGTTGTGGGTGACGAGCAGCACGGTGGCGCCGTGTTCGGCGCGCCGCCGGTCGACGGCCGACCACACCGCGCGCCGGGCCACCGGGTCCATGCCGGTGGTGGGCTCGTCCAGCACGAGCAGTGGCCGCTCCCCCACCAGTGCGGCGGCGAAGCAGGCCAGGCGGCGCTGACCGCCGGAGAGCTTCTTGATCGGGCGGGCGGCGAGGCCGGTCAGGCCCAGCTCCTCGAGCACGGCGTCCCGCTCGGCGCGCGCCCGGCGCACCTCCAGGCCGCGCAGCCGCCCGGTGGTCTCGGCGGCGAGCGACACGGTCAGCTCGTCCAGGGCGCTGGACTCCTGTCCCAGGTAGGCGAGGATCCGGGCGGCCCGCTCGGGGTGGCGCACGATGTCGTGGCCGAGGATCTCCACGCTGCCGCTGTCGGGCCGCATCAGCCCGGTGAGCTGGCGCACCAGGGTGGACTTGCCGGCGCCGTTGGGTCCGAGCAGGCCGAAGATCTCACCGCGGCGGATGTCCAGGGTGACGTCGTCGGTGGCCCGCACCTCGGGAGTGGCGGGTACGCCGCGCCTGCCCCGCAGGGCCGGATAGGTCTTGGTCAGTGCGCGCACCACGCACACGGCATCGCCACCGGGTCCAGGTGCCTGTGCCGCGCGCGTACTCACAAGGGAGGAGACTACGGGGTCGGTCCCCCCGACCCGCTCCCGGGTCCGCCCATAAGTGTCGATTCAGCAGGTGTCGGTCCGGCCGGGGAGCACCCGGTCTCGCCGGGGAGCGCCGGGGCGTCTCACTCGGCGGCGGGAGTGCGTTCGGTCGCCGTGCGCACGTCGATCTCGCGCCAGAAACCGGCCCGGATGGCGTACCGGTCGTGCTCGTCGATCTGGTCGTCCTTGTGGGCGAGCAGCCCGAAGCGGGCCGCGTAGCGCAGCAGCTCCCCGTCGACGCGGTGCGGGATGCGCGGGTACATACCGGACAGTTTCTGCAGGTGGCCGTGGTCGCCGAGGCGTTCGAGCCAGCGCCGGGCGAAGACCTGTCCCACCTCGTACGGGTCGCCGCCGACCGTGGTGATGTCCTCCTCGCGGTCGGCCCAGCGCTGCTCGGCCGTGGTGAGCTGGGCCAGCGTCGGCAGCGAGGCGGCCTCGGACGGCTCGGCCGCGGGCCGGTCGACCCAGCCCTTGTCGGAGGACCAGCGCAGGGTGGCGTTGGCCGGCTGCGGGGCGGGGTGGGGGCCGGGGGCGCGCAGGGCGGCGAGGTCCTTGGGGGTGGGGACGCCCTTGGCGGGCGGCACCCGCTCGTCGGTGGTGCCGCCCTGCCCCGCGGCGGACGTGGTGGGGTGCTCGGGCGTCTCGGCGGGCCGCTGGGCGGCGGAGAGGGCGGACTCGGGCAGCGGCGCGGAGAGGATCGCGGCGATCTCGGGGCGGGGCACGGGCGGCGGCGCGCAGATGCCGCCCAGCTCCTTGGCGCGTACGGCCTTCGTGATCCACGTACGGTCCAGGACGCGGCGTTCGTCGGCCTCGGCGACCAGGTCCTCGGACTGGTTGTAGTCGCCGTCGGCGGCCTGAACGGCCCACAGGTGGACGGCGACGCCGTGCTCCTTGGCGGCCATCATGCCGGGCAGCAGGTCGCCGTCGCCGGTGACCAGGACGACGTCGGAGCAGGCGCGGTTGCGGGCCAGCTCGGTCAGCTCGGCGTGCATGGCGGCGTCCACGCCCTTCTGCGCCCAGCGGCCGTCACTGCGGGTGAGGGCACCGAGCCGGACGGTGACCCGGGGCATCACGCGCAGCCGCCGGTGTTCGGGCTGCGGGACGCGGTCGGGGGCACCGTCGAACCAGTAGATGCGCAGCAGGGGCTGCTGCGTGTCGGACTCGGCGCGGTCGCGCAACCCCTGGATGAGGGCGGCGTGGTCGACGGTGATGCGCGAGCGCGAGGGCTCTCCCGCCAGGAGACTCGCGGCGGCCCCCAGCAGATACCCGGCGTCCACCAGGACGATGCAGCGGTCCACGCGATCCACCCTCTTTCCGGGAGGTTTGCTTCGGGCTTGCTTCGAGTCTGCCCGACCGCGCGGAGGTTAACGGCCCGAACTCGATCTTCGGCGTGGCGTTTCGGCGCCCCGCGCTCCGTCGAGCCGCGTCACGGACGGTAATTGCCCGATATGCGTTCTTTGTTGGGCTATGTGAATCTGGTTCCGGCCCTGGCCCCTAGATCCCCCTCAGGAGGTAGATCACCATGGCCAAGAACAAGAACAACCGTGATCGTAAGCAGCCCCAGGCCGAGCGCTCCCCGCAGGCCGCCGAGTCGGCCGTACTGGACCGCGAGGAGCAGCACTCCCCGCAGCTGACGACGCCCGGTGACGCGGCGTCCCGCAAGCGGCAGAAGCGCTTCGGCCACAACTGACGTCCACGACGAGGGGCGCACCCGGCAACCGGGGGCGCCCCTCGCTCGTTTCTCCGCTCAGCCCGCCAGGCAGGACGGTCCGAGCAGCACCTTCAGGTCGCCGAACAGCGCCGGATCGGGCTTCACCCGGTGCCGGTCCAGGCGCAGCACCGTCGTCTTCGTCGGCCCCTGGAGCTTGATCCGCACCTCGCTGTCGCCGCGGTGGTGGGTGAGGATCTCCCCGAGCCTGCTGACCATCGGCGGGGTGACGCGGGTCGCCGGGATGGTGAGGACGACGGGCGCGTTGGTGCCCGCGTTGGACAGGTCGGGAACCATCAGCTCCATCGCGACCAGCCGGGGCACGTCCTCCCGCTTGTCGAGGCGTCCCTTGACGAACACCACGGCGTCCTCGACCAGTTGGGTGGACACCAGCTGGTACGTCGCCGGGAAGAACATGCACTCCAGCGAGCCGGCGAGGTCCTCGACGGTGGCGATGGCCCAGGCGTTGCCCTGCTTGGTCATCTTGCGCTGGAGACCGGAGATGATGCCGCCGATGGTGACGACCGCGCCGTCGCCGAAGTCACCGCCGGTGAGCTGGGAGATGCCCGCGTCCGCCTTGTCGGACAGCACGTGCTCCAGGCCGAAGAGCGGGTGGTCGGAGACGTAGAGGCCGAGCATCTCCCGCTCCTGGGCGAGGAGGTAGGTCTTGTCCCACTCGTCCTCGCCGAAGACGACGTCGAGTCCGAAGCCGGGCTCGTCGTTCTGCTCGTCGCCCATGCCGCCGAAGAGGTCGAACTGGCCCTCGGCCTCCTTGCGCTTGACCGCGACCACGTTGTCGATCATCGGCTCGTACTGCGCGGTGAGGCCCTTGCGGGTGTGCCCCATCTCGTCGAAGGCGCCGGCCTTGATCAGCGACTCCGTCGTCCGCTTGTTGCAGACGACCGCCTCCACCTTGTCCAGGTAGTCGGGGAAGGACGCGTACTTCCCCTTGGCCTTGCGGCACTTGATGATCGACTCGACGACGTTGGTGCCGACGTTGCGCACGGCGGAGAGGCCGAAGAGGATCACGTCGTCGCCCTGCGCGGCGAAGTTCGCCATGGACTCGTTGACGTTGGGCGGCAGCACCTTGATGCCCATGCGGCGGCACTCGTTCAGGTAGACGGCCGACTTGTCCTTGTCGTCCTTGACCGAGGTGAGCAGGGCGGCCATGTACTCGGCCGGGTAGTTCGCCTTCAGGTAGCCGGTCCAGTAGGAGACCAGCCCGTACGCGGCCGAGTGCGCCTTGTTGAAGGCGTAGCCGGCGAAGGGGACCAGCACGTCCCACAGGGCCTGGATGGCCTCGTCGCTGTAGCCGTTCTTCCTGGCTCCGGCCTGGAAGAGGACGAAGTTCTTCGCCAGTTCGTCCGGCTTCTTCTTGCCCATCACGCGGCGCAGGATGTCGGCCTCGCCGAGCGAGTAGCCCGCGATGATCTGGGCGGCCTTCTGCACCTGCTCCTGGTAGACGATCAGGCCGTAGGTGACCGCGAGGACCTCCTGGAGGGGCTCCTCCAGCTCCTTGTGGATCGGCGTGATCTCCTGGAGGCCGTTCTTGCGCAGCGCGTAGTTAGTGTGCGAGTCCATGCCCATGGGGCCGGGACGGTAGAGCGCGGAGACGGCGGAGATGTCTTCGAAGTTGTCGGGCTTCATCAGCCGCAGCAGGGAGCGCATCGGACCGCCGTCGAACTGGAAGACGCCGAGCGTGTCGCCGCGTTGCAGCAGTTCGAAGGTCTTGGGGTCGTCCAGCGGCAGCGACAGCAGGTCGAGGTCGATGCCCTTGTTGGACTTCACCATCTTGACGGCGTCGTCCATGATCGTGAGGTTGCGCAGGCCGAGGAAGTCCATCTTCAGCAGGCCGAGCGACTCGCACTGCGGGTAGTCCCACTGCGTGATGGTCACGCCGTCGGTGTGCCGCACCCAGATCGGGGCGTGGTCGACGATGGGCTCGCTGGACATGATCACGCCGGCCGCGTGCACGCCCATCTGCCTCACCAGGCCCTCGACGCCCTTGGCGGTGTCGATGACCTTCTTCACGTCCGGCTCGTTCTCGTACATCGAGCGGATCTCGCCGGCCTCGCTGTAGCGCGGGTGCGTCGGGTCCGTGATGCCGTTGAGGTCGATGCCCTTGCCGAGGACGTCGGCGGGCATGGCCTTGGTGAGCCGGTCGCCCATCGCGTACGGATAGCCCAGCACGCGCGCGGAGTCCTTGATGGCGTTCTTCGCCTTGATCTTGCCGTACGTGCCGATCATGGCGACCTTGTCGGCGCCGTACTTCTCGGTCACGTACCTGATCACCTCGACACGCCTGCGCTCGTCGAAGTCGATGTCGACGTCGGGCATGGAGACGCGCTCGGGGTTGAGGAACCGCTCGAAGATCAGGCCGTGCGGGATCGGGTCGAGGTCGGTGATGCCCATCGCGTACGCCACGATCGAACCGGCCGCCGAGCCTCGGCCGGGGCCGACCGCGATGCCCTGGTTCTTGGCCCACATGATGAAGTCGGCGACCACGAGGAAGTAGCCCGGGAACCCCATCTGGATGATGACGTCCATCTCGTACTCGGCCTGCTTCTGGCGGTCCTCGGGGACGCCGCCGGGGAAGCGGCGCGCCATGCCGCGGCGCACCTCCTCCTGGAACCAGGTGATCTCGGTGTAGCCCTCGGGGATGTCGAACTTCGGCATGAGGTCGCGCTTCTCGAACATGCCGGTCGTGTCGATCATCTCGGCGATCAGGCGCGTGTTGGCGCAGCCCTCCTGCCAGGCGTCGGAGGAGTCGATGGCGTACATCTCGTCCGTCGACTTCAGGTAGTAGCCGGTGCCGTCGAAGCGGAAGCGGTCCGGATCGGAGAGGTTCTTGCCGGTCTGGATGCACAGCAGCGCGTCGTGGGCGGTCGCCTCGTGCGCGTAGGTGTAGTGCGAGTCGTTGGTGACCAGCGGCGGGATGCCGAGCTTCTTGCCGATCTCCAGGAGTCCGTCGCGGACCCGGTGCTCGATCTCGATGCCGTGGTCCATCAGCTCCAGGAAGTAGCGGTCCTTGCCGAAGATGTCCTGGTAGTCGGCGGCGGCCTTCAGGGCCTCGTCGAAGTGGCCCAGGCGCAGCCGGGTCTGCACCTCGCCGGAGGGGCAGCCGGTGGAGGCGACGATGCCCTCGGACCACTGGCTGATGGTCTCCTTGTCCATCCGGGGCCACTTCTGCAGCCAGCCCTCGGCGTACGCGTCGGAGGAGAGGCGGAAGAGGTTGTGCAGTCCCGTGCTGTTCGTCGCCCACATGGTCTTGTGGGTGTAGCCGCCGGAACCGGACACGTCGTCCCGCTTCTGGTGCGGCTGACCCCACTGGATCTTGCGCTTGTTGCGCCGGGACTCGGGGGCGACATACGCCTCGATCCCGATGATCGGGGTGACTCCGGCCTTCTTCGCGGAGTGGAAGAAGTCGTACGCCCCGTGCAGGTTGCCGTGGTCGGACATGGCGATGTGCGTCATGCCCATCTCGTTGCAGGCGTCGAACATGTCCTTGAGCCGCGCGGCACCGTCCAGCAGCGAGTACTGGGTGTGGACGTGCAGGTGCGTGAACGGCGGCTTGGACACGTGCGGCCTCCTGGGAAAACTGGGGACGACTGACGGCGGTCGGTCCGGGGGGTCAGCGTCGAAGTCTATGCCTCGCCACTGACACTCCGAGGCCCACCACGCGTACCTTCTGGGGCGGGCACTCCCGCTCCGGCTCGAACGTTGGCCCGAGTGGAGATCCGCTCCATCCGTGAGGCACCACCCGCACCAGGAGGCACCAGGCATGTCGGTCCCGCAGCTCAACGAGGAGCACCGCGGCGAGGAGATCCTCGCCGTCTTCGACACCGCCTTCGGCCAGCTGCTGGCCGCGGATCCCGCGGCGTTCCGCGTGAAGTTCCGGAAGATGGCGGCCTCCGCCTTCGCGTTCTACCGCGGCACCGCCGGCCTCTTTTACCGCGATTTGACCGAGGATCCGGAGTTCGGTGATCAGCCGGGCGGCGCCTACCTGGACGAGCGGACCTCCCGGGTGTGGATCCACGGCGACCTCCACGCGGAGAACTTCGGCACGTACATGGACTCCACCGGCCGGCTGATCTTCAACGTCAACGACTTCGACGAGGCCTACGTCGGCCCCTTCACCTGGGACCTCAAGCGCTTCGCCGCCTCCGTGGCGCTGATCGGGTACGCCAAGGCGCTCAGCGACGAGCAGATCACCGAGCTGGTCCGGGTCTACGCGGGTGCGTACCGCGAGCGGATCCACGCCCTGGCCACCGGCGCCAAGAGCGACGAGGTGCCGCCGTTCACGCTGGACACCGCGGAGGGCCCGCTGCTGGGCGCGCTGCGGGTGGCCCGCTCGCTGACCCGCTTCGGGCTGCTGGACTCGATGACCGAGATCCGTGACTTCGAGCGCCGCTTCGCCCCCGGCGGCGGTTCCATCGAGCTGGACGCCGCCACGCGCTACAAGGTGCTCGCGGCCTTCGACGGGTACCTGGAGACGCTCCCCGAGTCCTCCCTGGCCCGCCCGGACTCCTACCGCGTGAAGGACGTCGTCGGCCGCCGGGGCATCGGCATCGGCTCGGCCGGCCTGCCCTCGTACAACATCCTGCTGGAGGGCAACAGCGACGCCCTGGAGAACGACGTCGTGATCTACATCAAGCAGGCCCAGACCCCGGCCGTCTCCCGGCACATCACCGACCAGTCCATCCGGGACTACTTCCAGCACGAGGGCCACCGCACGGTGATCTCCCAGCGCGCCCTCCAGGCGCACGCCGACCCGTGGCTGGGCTGGACCGAGCTGGACGGCGCCGGCCAGCTGGTCGCCGAGGTCTCGCCGTACGCCGTCGACCTGGACTGGGGCGACATCGACGACCCGGAGGAGATCGCCGAGGTCGTCGCCGACCTGGGCCGGGCCACCGCGACCATGCACGCGGCGGCCGACGACCAGTCCGGGGAGTCCCTGGTGCCGTTCTCGACCGAGCGGGCCATCGACGCGGCGATCGCGGCCGACGAGGAGGGCTTCGCGCCCCTGCTGGTCGACTTCGCACACCGCTACGGCGCACGCGCGCGTGCCGACCACCAGACCTTCGTCGACCTGTTCCGCAACGGCCGGATCCCGGGCCTGTAGCGGGCCCGGGCCTGTCGGTACTCTCACAGGAAGCCTTTAGGGGTCCCTTACCGGACCCCGTGACACACTCTTCTACTGCTATGGACATATCCGGAACCCCGCTCAGAGCCGTACGCGCGGCGCTGTTCACGGCACTCGCCGTGACCCTCAGCACCGCGTCGCACGTGCTGCTGTCCGGGGTTCCGCTGCCGCTGCCCACGGTGGCAGCGGTGGCCGCCGCCGTGTTCCTGATCGCGTACGCCCTGGCCGGGCGGCGCGAGCGCGGCTTCGGGCGGATCGCCGCCCTGCTGATCCCGCTGGAGCTGGCCGCCGACACGGTCTTCACCACCGGCCAGCACGTCTGCTACGGCCGGGCGGGCGGCCCGGTCGCGGGCCCGCTGCGCTCGGTCGGCTTCGACGTGCTGTGCGGCGACGGCACCGGCATCCACGCCGGGGTGACCGCGCCGCTGACCCGGGTGACCGGAGCCGAGACCGACCGGATGGCGTCGGTGCTGGCCCAGGCCGCCCCCGGCACCGCCTGGCTGCTGCTGGGCGCGCACGTCGGCGTCGGACTGCTCGCGGCGGCCTGGCTGCGGCGCGGCGAACGGGCGCTGGCCCAGCTGCTCGGCGCGGTGGCCGCGACCACCTTCCGGCCGCTGCTGCTCGCCGTCGCGGCCGTGGGCGTACGCCGGGCCCCGGCGATGCGCCGCCCCGCTCCCCCGGCCCGCCGCACCGCCGGCGCCCGCGAGCGGATCCTCACCCACTCCCTGGGACGTCGCGGACCGCCGTACCCGGTCGTCGCCCTCGTCTGACCCGGCACCGGCCGGGTCGCACGAGCACCACCGAGCACGGCAGTCCCCCGTACGTACTTCCGCACACCCCCGTGTGCGCGTCCCCGGAGAGATCACCAACATGAGCAAGCGGAACAGCCAGGCGGCGAAGACGGCGGCCCGTGAGCGCCTGCGCCAGGAGCGCGAGCGTCAGGCCAAGCGCGACAAGGTCAGGCGGCAGGTCATCGTGGCCGCCTCCATCGTCGGCGTGCTGGCGATAGCCGGCGGCATCAGCTACGCCGTCGTGCAGGGAAACAAGCCGAGCGGCTGGGACAAGGCCGCCGAGGCGAAGGTGGTGGCCCCGGCCAACACCTCCGGCAAGGACGGCACCACCGTCGTCATGGGCGAGTCGAAGTCCGACAACGTCATCCACCTCTACGAGGACCCGCGCTGCCCGGGCTGCGCGGCGATGGAGCAGAGCATCGGCGAGACCGTCAACAAGGGCATGGAGGACGGCGACTACAAGCTGTCCTTCACGATCGGCACCTTCCTCGACGGCAATCTGGGCGGCGAGGGCTCGAAGAACGCGCTGAGCGCGCTCGGCGCGGCGCTGAACGTCAGCCCCGAGGCGTTCGTCGACTACAAGACCGCGCTGTACTCCACCGAGTACCACCCGGAGGAGTCGACCGACGAGTTCGCCAAGGACGACTACCTGATCAAGGTGGCGAACACGGTCGACGCGCTGAAGAACAACAAGAAGTTCCAGGACGCCGTGGAGAAGGGCACCTACGACGCCTGGGCGATGCGGATGAGCAAGTCCTTCGACAAGGCCGAGGGCGTCCAGTCGACCCCGACCATCAAGATCAACGACAAGGTGATCGAGACCCCGAGCACGCCCGACGCGTGGCAGAAGGCGCTGAAGGACGCGGGCGTCACCAAGTGACCCGGTGATCGTCGTCTGACGAGTGGGCGGACTCTCGCGAGTTCACCCACTCGCGCGTGTGCCTCCGCACCCCGAGCCGCCGCACCGTCGTCGAGGCCGCGGCGGCCGGTGCCGTCCGGGCGCCCCGTCCGCCCGGGCCCGCTCCTACCGCACGCGCAGCGGGTCGAGCGCGTCTACGACCCGGCCTGAGCCTCCCGGAGGGACTCGAGGAAGCCGAGCGCCACCCGCCAGGTGGCCTCGGCCGCCTCGGCGTCGTAGTCGGGCAGCTCCGGATCGGTGTAGAGGTGACCGGCCCCGGGATATCTGTGCACCTCGACGTCGGCGCCGATGCGGCCCATCTGGAGGTACCAGGCGCTGAGCCAGTCGTCCGTCTCGAACGGGTCCGGCTCGGCCACGTGCAGCTGGACCGGCAGCTCGTCGACCGAGGCGTTGGGCGCGAGGTCCGAGGTGCCGTGCAGGAGCAGCAGTCCGCGCGCCCGGTGGTCACCGAGGGCGAGGGTCTGGGCGATGGAGGCGCCGAGCGAGAACCCGGCGTACACCAGCCCCCGCTCCGAGTAGGGCGCGGCGGCCAGCACGGCCCGCTTCAGCAGCTCCTCCCGGCCGATCCCGTCCTGATGGGCCATGCCCTCCTCGACCGAGTCGAAGGTCCGGCCCTCGAAGAGGTCCGGGGTCCACACCTGGTGCCCGGCGTCGCGCAGCCGGTCGGCGGCCTGCCGCACCGCGGGCCTCGGGCCGAGGGTCGAGTGAAAGAGCACGATGTTCATGAGGCCATGGTGCCAGCCGGGTGTGACAGGGCCGCCCACAGCCATACCCCGGACGGGACACAGGTCACAGGTTCACGACGCCGTGCGGCCGGTTACGTTCGAGGGATGGAGACGATACTCCGCCCGCTGATCGTGGTCGGCGGCTCCGTCCTGCTGACGCTGGTCATCGGCTGGGCCACCGACCTGTTGCTGCGCAAGGCCGACGGACGCCACCCCGAGACACCGCTGTGGGGGCTGCTGCGGCGCGCCCGCGTGCCCTACCAGATCCTGATCTGCGCGGCCCTGCTGAGAGGGTCGTACGTCGAGGCCGGGGTGTTCCCCGAGCACCGGACCGGGGTCGGCCGGACGCTGACACTGGCGCTGATCGGCTCGGCGGCCTGGCTGGTGGTCCGGATCGCCGCAGCGGTCGTCGAGACGTCCTACTCCCGTTACGCGCACGCCCACGCCGAGCGGGACCCCGCCCGGGTCCGGCGGGTGCGGACCCAGGTGTCGCTGATCATGCGGGTGGTCACGGCCATCGTCGGCGTGGTCGCCGTCTCGTCGATGCTGCTGACGTTCCCCGCGATGCGGGCGGCGGGCGCCTCGCTGCTGGCCTCGGCCGGCATCATCGGCATCGTCGCCGGTGTGGCGGCCCAGTCCACGCTGGGCAACCTGTTCGCCGGGTTCCAGATCGCCTTCGGCGACATGGTGCGCATGGGCGACACGGTCGTGGTGGACGGCGAGTGGGGCACCGTCGAGGAGATCACGCTGACGTACCTGTCCGTGCGCACCTGGGACGAGCGCCGGATCACGATGCCGGTGTCGTACTTCACCTCGAAGCCGTTCGAGAACTGGTCGCGCGGCACCCCGCAGATGACCGGGACCGTGTTCTGGCACCTCGACCACTCGGCGCCGCTGGACGCGATGCGGGAACGGCTGCGCGACCTGCTGCGCGAGTGCCCGGCCTGGGACGGGCGCAGCTACAACCTGACCGTCACGGACACCACGCCGACCACCATGGAGGTGCGGGCCCTGGTGACGGCGAAGGACGCCGACGACATCTGGACGGTGCGGGTCGCGGTCCGCGAGGGGATGATCCGCTGGCTCGCCGACGAACACCCCTACGCGCTGCCGCGGGTCAACACGGCGGACGCGGCCCTGCGCCCGCCCCGCACGGGCTTCCCGCACGCCCGCCGGTCCCCGGACGCGGACCCCCGCCGCTCCGCCGACGGGGACTCCCGCCGCTTCCCGGGCCGCCCGACCAAGAGTCTGTGACCGCGGGGCCGCGCACCCGGCTCAGCGCAGGCTGCGCACGTCCAGGTGGCGCAGGACCCGGTCGACGATCTCCGGGTCGGCGCCGGGTTCGCTGCGGGCGGCCAGCACCTCGTGCCGGGCGGCGCTGAGCATCTCGCCCTGGATGCGCCGCACGCGTTTGATCCGCCGGGCCCGCTGCTCCTGTGCCTCCCGGCGCTCCTCGTCGCCGAGGTCCGGGCTGATCCGTATGCCGATGTCGAAGGCGCGCCGCAGCATCTGCTCGGACAGCTCCTCCGGCAGTTCCTCCACCGCCTCGATCTCCTTGAGCCGCTGCTTGGCCGCTTTGGCGGCCCGCAGGGCCAGGTCCCGCTCGAACTCCTGCTCCCGCTCGGTGTCGGCCCGCACCCCCAGCCGGCCCACCAGCCAGGGCAGTGTCAGGCCCTGCAGCAGCAGCGTGCCCATGATCACCCCGAACGCGATGAAGACGATCTCCTCCCGGTGCGGGAAGGCCGCCCCGTCGTCCGTCTCCAGCGGGATCGCCAGGGCCAGCGCGACCGAGGCCACGCCCCGCATCCCCGCCCACCACATGACGACGGTCTCCCGCCAGCTGGTCGGGATGTCCTCGTCCTGGTCGCGCCTGGCGTGCAGCCGCTGGGTCAGCCAGGTGGCCGGCAGCAGCCAGAGCAGCCGGACCAGGACGACGACGCCGAGGATCGCCGCCGCCCAGCCGAGCAGTTCCGTCCACCGGCCGGAGGCGGTGCGGACGGCGTTGTGCAGTTCCAGTCCGATCAGTCCGAAGGCCACTCCGGTGACCAGGGTGTCGACCACGTCCCAGACGGTGTGACCGCCGAGCCGGGTCATCACGTCGTCGGCGTCCGAGGCGTACTCGGCGAGGAACATGGCGGTGGTGAGCACGGCGAGCACGCCCGAGCCGTGCAGTTCGTCGGCGGCGACGTAGCTGACGAACGGCACCAGCAGGGTCAGGCCGATCTGCAGCGTCGGGTCGCCCAGCACGTCCATGAGTTTGTTGGAGCCCCAGCCCAGGGCGAGCCCGATCACGACGGCGACGACGGCGGACAGCACCAGGTCGAACCCGGCCCGCCAGGGCGAGAAGGAGCCGCCGACCGCGGCGGCGATGGCCACGTGGTACAGGACGATGGCCGTCACGTCGTTGAAGAGTCCCTCGCCCTCCAGGATGGACACCAGGCGGCGCGGCAGCCCCAGTTGGCCGGCGACGGCGGTCGCGGCGACCGGGTCGGGCGGTGCCACCAGCGCGCCCAGCGCGAAGGCGGCCGCGAGCGGCAGCCCCGGCACGATCGCGTGGGCCACGGAGGCCACGCAGACCATGGTGACGAAGACCAGCGCGACTGCCAGCAGGAAGATCGGGCGCTTGTTGGCCGCGAACTGCCGCCAGGAGGTGCGCCGCACGGCGGCGTACAGCAGCGGCGGCAGCAGCGCGGGCAGGATCAGTTCGGGCGGGATGTCGACGTTGGGCACGAAGTCGAGCAGGGCCAGGACGATCCCGAGGAGCGTCATCAGCACCGGCGCCGGCAGCCCGAGCCGGGCACCGATCGGGACGCTCAGCAGGGCCCCGAGCAACAGCATGAACAACAGGGCCAGCTGATCCACGGTCACCGCTCCGGTGGGGTCTCGGCGTTACACGGCGGACCTCAAGCGTGCCACGCGACCGGTCTCACCAGCCCGTTCGCCGCCCCGGCTACAGGGCTCGCCGCATCGCGCGGTGCGGAATCCCGGCGTCCGGGAACTCGGGTCCGTAGGCCTGGTACCCCAGACGTTCGTAGAATCCCAGGGCGTGGGTCTGCGCGTGCAGGTCCACGGCGGTGAGTCCACGCGCGCGTGCCGCCTCCTCGACGGCCCGGACCAGCGCGGCCCCGACGCCCAGGCCGCGGGCCGCGGCGGTCACCGCGAGCCGGCCCAGGGAGCCCACGGCCGGGTCGCCGTCGCCGTTCTTCGCGGCGGCGGCCGCACCGTGCAGGAGCCGCCCGGTACCGAGCGGCACGCCGTCCTCCCGGACGGCCAGGACGTGCACGGCGTCGGCGTCGTAGGCGTCGTACTCGATGTCCTCGGGGACCTTCTGCTCGGCGACGAAGACGTCCTTGCGGACGGCGAAGCAGGCCTCGCGGTCGGCGGGGTCCTCGGCGACACGCACCTCGTAGGCGGCCGGGGCCGGGCTCGGGGTGCTCATCCGTAGGTCTCCTCGCGGACCAGGTCCAGGGCCTGCTGGAGGTCATCGGGGTAGTCGCTGGCGTACTCGACCCAGTCGCCGGTGCCGGGGTGCTCGAAGCCGAGCCGCACGGCGTGCAGCCACTGGCGGGTCAGGCGCAGCCGCTTGGCGAGGGTGGGGTCCGCGCCGTAGGTCAGGTCGCCGACGCAGGGGTGGCGGTGGGCGGCCATGTGGACGCGGATCTGGTGGGTGCGGCCGGTCTCCAGCTTCACGTCGAGCAGGGAGGCGGCGCGGAAGGCCTCGATGAGGTCGTAGTGCGTGACGGAGGGCTTGCCCTCGGCGGTGACGGCCCACTTGTAGTCGTGCTGCGGGTGGCGGCCGATGGGGGCGTCGATGGTGCCGCTGGTCGGGTCGGGGTGGCCCTGCACGAGCGTGTGGTACCGCTTGTCGACCGTGCGCTCCTTGAACTGGCGCTTGAGCGAGGTGTAGGCGCGCTCCGACTTGGCCACCGCCATCAGGCCGGAGGTGCCGACGTCGAGGCGGTGCACGATGCCCTGGCGCTCGGCGGCGCCGGAGGTGGAGATGCGGTACCCGGCGGCGGCCAGTCCGCCGATGACCGTCGGCCCGTTCCAGCCCGGGGACGGGTGGGCGGCGACGCCGACGGGCTTGACGATCACGACCACGTCCTCGTCGTCGTGCACGATCTCCATGCCCTCGACCGGCTCGGCGACCACCTGCACGGGCGCGGGCGCCTGCGGCATCTCGACCTCGAGCCAGGCGCCGCCGTGAACCCGCTCGGACTTGCCGACCACCGATCCGTCGACCTGCACCTTCCCCGCCGCCGCCAGCTCGGCGGCCTTGGTGCGGGAGAAGCCGAACATGCGGGAGATGGCGGCGTCGACGCGCTCGCCCTCCAGGCCGTCCGGCACGGGCAGGGTACGGATCTCGGGAATCGTGCTCACCCGTCGAGTATGCCGGACGGCCCGGACACTCCCGAACGCGCGCTCAGTCCCGGTGCCCGCTCAGTCCTTGTGGACGGTCCCGTCCGGGTCCAGGCCCCGGAAGGAGAGGATCACGATCAGGATGCCGCCGCAGACGATCGCCGAGTCGGCGAGGTTGAAGACGGCGAAGTGCTTGGGCGCGATGAAGTCCACGACCGCGCCCTCGAAGACGCCGGGGGCGCGGAAGATCCGGTCGGTGAGGTTGCCGAGGGCGCCGCCGAGCAGCAGGCCGAGCGCGATGGCCCAGGGCAGGCTGTGCAGCTTGCGCGCGAGGCGGGCGATCACCACGATCACGCCCGCGGCGATCACCGTGAAGATGATCGTGAAGGCCTCGCCGAAGCCGAAGGCCGCGCCCGCGTTGCGGATCGCGACGAACCGCAGCCAGTCGCCGATGATCTCGATCGGTTCATGGTGCTCCAGCTTGGCGACCACCAGCATCTTGCTGCCCAGGTCGAGCAGGTACGCGCACAGGGCGACCGCGAACAGCACGGCGACCCGCCGCTTGCCCCGGGGGCGCTCAGGAGCCTGCTCCTGCTTGTGCTCCTGTTCGGCGTCGGGCCGCTCCCGCCCGTCGCCCGCCGCGTCCGGGGTGTCCGGAGTACCGATGATGCGCTCCGCCTCTGCCACGTGAGTCCCTCAGCCTAGGTCCTTGACTGAGCACGAGGGTACGGCACACTTCCCGTCCCGGCTGCGGCTCAGTACCGGCGCTCCTGCTTCTGCTTGCACTCGACGCAGAGGGTGGCCCGCGGGAAGGCCTGCATCCGCGCCTTGCCGATCGGGTTGCCGCAGTTCTCGCACAGGCCGTAGGTGCCCGCGTCCAGGCGTTCCAGGGCGCGCTCGGTCTGGGTGAGCACCTCGCGCGCGGTGGCGGCCAGCGCCAGTTCGTGCTCGCGCGTGATGTTCTTGCTGCCGGTGTCCGCCTCGTCGTCGCCCGCGCCGTCGCCGGAGTCCCGCATCATGCCCTGCAGCGACCGCTCGGAGGAGTCGATCTCGGTACGCAGCCGGTCGGCCTCGGACTGGAGCTCGCCGCGCGCCTCCTCGACCTCCTGCGGGGTCCAGGGTTCCTCGCCGGGGCGGACCGCGAGGTCACCGGGGTCCGCGGCGGTGCCGCGGGCCTTGGGAACAGCGGTCTTGGCCGCCGTGGCCGTGCCAGGAGTCTTCTTCGCAACCACCGTCGTGGCTCCCGTCTGCTCCGCGGCCTCGGCCGCGCCCACTTTCTTGGCCGTGCTCTTCTGCGCCGTGCTCTTCGCCGTGCTCTTCTGCGCCGTGCTCTTCGCGGTGCTCTTCTTCGCGACGGCCTTCGCCGCGGTCTTCTTCGCCGGGCTCTTTCCTGCCGCCGCCTTCTTCGCGGGGTCCTGCTCCGCGGCGCCCTCCTCGGCGGCGCTCCGCTTCGCGGCCGTCGTCTTCTTCTTCGCCACCATGGCCGCGGCCCCTTCACATATTGTGATCTTGCGCGCGAATCGTGCTGGGACGATAAATCGACTCCGCCCTCGCGGCAACGGGGCACGCCGCCCGATTCGCCCGCCCACCGTGCGCCGCGCGGCGAGCATGCATGCGTTGTGCCCAGCTCCCCGCCCGGTAATCCGCCCGCGGCCCCCCGGCCGGGCCACCCGGGACCCTGATCCGGGACGGCGGCATTCGGGTCACTCCAAAACCGGTCGGCCGCTGTCCGCGCGGCGCCGTACACTGGGCGCAGCGAAAAGCGTGGATGGGGACGAGTAGCGGCGTCAGCAGCCCAGAGCGACCCGGGGACGGTGTGAGCCCGGGGGTCAGCGCGACGTGAAGATCACCCCGGAGCCGCCGGAAGAAAGCCGTGGCAGGACAGTCGCGGCGAGTAGAACCGGCTCGCGACCCCAATGAGGGGGCTCACCGGAGCACACGACGCGCCGGCGGGCCAAGGAGGGTGGTACCGCGGGAGCACGGCTCTCGTCCCTCCGACGGAAGGCAGCACGTCCGCCGGAGGAAGCTCGTTGAATACGCAGCCGCAGTACCGCCAGGTGCCCGCCCAGGTCGACCTGCCCGCGCTCGAACACGCGGTGCTCGACTTCTGGCGTGAGCAGAAGATCTTCGCCAAGAGCCTGGAGCAGTCCGAGGGCCGCCCCGAGTGGGTGTTCTACGAGGGCCCGCCCACCGCCAACGGCATGCCCGGCGCCCACCACATCGAGGCGCGCGTCTTCAAGGACGTCTTCCCCCGCTTCCGCACGATGCGCGGCTACCACGTGGGCCGCAAGGCCGGCTGGGACTGCCACGGCCTGCCGGTGGAGCTGGCGGTGGAGAAGGAGCTGGGCTTCTCCGGCAAGCAGGACATCGAAGCGTACGGCATCGCCGAGTTCAACGCGAAGTGCCGCGAGTCGGTGACCCGCCACACCGACGCCTTCGAAGAGCTCACGACGCGCATGGGGTACTGGGCCGACCTCCAGGACCCGTACCGCACGATGGACCCCGAGTACATCGAGTCCGTCTGGTGGTCGCTGAAGGAGATCTTCAACAAGGGCCTGCTGGTCCAGGACCACCGCGTCGCCCCCTGGTGCCCCCGCTGCGGCACCGGCCTGTCCGACCACGAGCTGGCCCAGGGCTACGAGACGGTCGTCGACCCGTCCGTCTACGTCCGCTTCCCGCTGACCTCGGGACCCCTGGCCGGCGAGGCCGCGCTGGTCGTCTGGACGACGACCCCGTGGACCCTGGTCTCCAACACCGCGGTCGCCGCGCACCCCGACGTCACCTACGTCGTCGCGACCGATGGCGAGGAGAAGCTGGTCGTCGCCGAGCCGCTGGTGGACAAGGCCCTCGGCGAGGGCTGGGAGACCACCGGGCAGTCCTTCACCGGCGCCGAGATGGAGCGCTGGACGTATCGGCGCCCGTTCGAGCTGGTGGAGTTCCCGGAGCCCGCGCACTACGTGGTGAACGCGGACTACGTCACCACCGAGGACGGCACCGGCCTCGTCCACCAGTCCCCCGCCTTCGGTGAGGACGACCTCAAGGTCTGCCGCGCCTACGGCCTGCCGGTGGTCAACCCGGTCCGCCCCGACGGCACCTTCGAGGAGGACGTCCCGCTGGTCGGCGGCGTCTTCTTCAAGAAGGCCGACGAGAAGCTGACCGAGGACCTGGACACCCGGGGCCTGCTCTTCAAGCACATCCCTTACGAGCACAGCTACCCGCACTGCTGGCGCTGCCACACGGCCCTGCTGTACTACGCGCAGCCGTCCTGGTACATCCGCACCACCGCCATCAAGGACCGCCTCCTCCAGGAGAACGAGAAGACCAACTGGTTCCCGGACGCGGTCAAGCACGGCCGGTACGGCGACTGGCTGAACAACAACATCGACTGGGCGCTCTCCCGCAACCGCTACTGGGGCACCCCGCTGCCGATCTGGCGCTGCGAGGAGGACCACCTCACGGTCGTCGGCTCCCGCGCGGAGCTGACCGAGCTGTCCGGCACCGACCAGTCGGCCCTGGACCCGCACCGCCCGTTCATCGACGACGTGACCTTCACCTGCACCCACGAGGGCTGCTCCCGCGAAGCGGTGCGCGTGCCGGAGGTCATCGACGCCTGGTACGACTCGGGTTCGATGCCGTTCGCGCAGTGGGGCTACCCGTACAAGAACAAGGAGCTGTTCGAGAGCCGCTACCCGGCGCAGTTCATCTCCGAGGCCATCGACCAAACCCGCGGCTGGTTCTACACGCTGATGGCGATCGGCACCCTGGTCTTCGACAAGTCGTCCTACGAGAACGTGGTCTGCCTCGGCCACATCCTCGCCGAGGACGGCCGCAAGATGTCCAAGCACCTGGGCAACATCCTGCAGCCGATCCCGCTGATGGACCAGCACGGCGCCGACGCCGTCCGCTGGTTCATGGCGGCCGGCGGTTCGCCCTGGGCGGCCCGCCGGGTGGGCCACGGCACCATCCAGGAGGTCGTCCGCAAGACTCTCCTCACCTACTGGAACACGGTCGCCTTCCAGGCCCTGTACGCCCGCACCTCGGGCTGGGCGCCGAGCGGGGCCGACCCGGCCCCGGCCGACCGCCCGGTCCTGGACCGCTGGCTGCTCTCCGAGCTGCACGCGCTGACCGACCAGGTGACGCAGGCGCTGGACGCGTACGACACCCAGCGGGCCGGCAGGCTGCTGTCCGCGTTCGTCGACGACCTGTCCAACTGGTACGTGCGCCGCTCCCGCCGCCGCTTCTGGCAGGGCGACAAGGCCGCGCTGCGCACGCTGCACGAGGTCGTCGAGACGGTCACCAAGCTCATGGCCCCGCTGACCCCGTTCATCACCGAGCGGGTCTGGCAGGACCTGGTCGTGCCGGTCACCCCGGGCGCGCCGGAGTCGGTGCACCTGTCCTCGTGGCCCGAGGCCGACCTGTCGGCCATCGACCCTCAGCTGTCGAAGCAGATGGTCCTGGTCCGCCGCCTGGTCGAGCTGGGCCGTGCCACGCGCGCGGAGTCGGGCGTCAAGACCCGGCAGCCGCTCAGCCGCGCGCTGATCGCGGTGGCAGGCTTCGACACGCTCTCCCCCGAGCTGCACACGCAGATCACGGAGGAGCTGAACGTCGCCTCCCTCGCGTCGCTGAGCGAGGTCGGCGGCTCCCTGGTCGACACGACCGCGAAGGCCAACTTCCGGGCGCTGGGCAAGCGGTTCGGCAAGCGCGTCCAGGACGTGGCCAAGGCCGTCGCCGCCGCGGACGCCGCCGCGCTGTCCCTCGCCCTGCGCGAGGGCACGGCCTCGGTGGAGGTCGACGGCGAGACCGTCACCCTCGCTCCCGACGAGGTGATCATCACCGAGACGCCGCGCGAGGGCTGGTCGGTCGCCTCCGACTCGGGCGCGACGGTGGCGCTCGACCTGGAGATCACCGAGGAGCTGCGCCGCGCGGGCCTCGCCCGGGACGCGATCCGCCTGATCCAGGAGGCCCGCAAGAACAGCGGCCTCGACGTCGCCGACCGGATCGCCCTGCGCTGGACCGCCACGGACCCGGCGACGATCGCCGCCCTGACCGACCACTCCGGCCTGATCGCCGACGAGGTCCTGGCGACGGACTTCGCCCAGGGCGAGGCGGACGACACGTACGGGGAGCCGTTCACGGACGAGGGCCTGTCCCTGGTGTTCCGCCTGCGCAAGCAGTAACCGGGAAGAGCGACGAGGGCCCGCATCCGGGGGGTGCGGGCCCTCTGCCACGACCGCGGGCAGCCGTGGCCCCGGCTGCTCCCGGCACCGACACCAACGCCCCGCACCCGGAGCCGCGCACGACAAAGGGCGGGCCCCGGGTCAGAAACCCGGGGCCCGCCCTGAACGCTGCCGACGGCTGCGCCGTACTACCTACCGGACGTCAGTCCGACACAGCTCAGTTGTCGTCCTCGTCGATCAGGAACCCGCGCATCGGCGAAGGCGCCTGCCCCATCGGCGACGGCCCCTGGGGCCGCACCGGTGCCATCGGCTGGGTCATCGCCGGCGACATCTGCTGCTGGCCGCCGTAGGACGGGCCGGACTGGCCAGGACCACTGCCCATCGACTGGTTGCCGCCGTAGGACGGGGCACTGGCGCCGGCCGGTGCCATCGAGGGCGCCGGGGACGGCGGCAGGGAGGCCGTCGCGGGCGTGCGCGGCGGGGCGAGCGAGTCGTCCGCCTGGGTCTCCAGCTGACGCAGCTGCGACTCCAGGTAGGACTTCAGCCGCGTGCGGTACTCGCGCTCGAAGCCGCGCAGGTCCTCGACCTTGCGCTCCAGCGTGGCGCGGGCGGACTCCAGGGAGCCCATCGCGACGCGGTGCTTCTCCTGCGCGTCCCGCTCCAGGGCGTCCGCCTTGGCACGGGCGTCCCGCTCCAGACCCTCGGCGCGCGAACGGGCCTCGCCGACGATCTTGTTGGCCTCGGAACGGGCCTCGGCGATCGCCTGGTCGGCGGTCTGCTGGGCCAGCGAGAGCACCCGGGCGGCGCTGTCGCCACCGGGGCCGCCCTGACCGGGCATGCCGGGCCCACCGGGACCCTGCGGGCCGCCCATGGGGCCGCCCATCGGACCGGGACCCATCTGGCCCTGCATCGGACCCGGGCCCTGGCCCATCGGCCCCGGACCCTGGCCCATCGGGCCGGGACCCTGCGGGCCACCCTGTCCGCCGGGGCCGGCGGGCAGCTGCGGGGCACCGCTCGGCAGCTGGGGCGGACCACCCATGGGGCCACCCATCTGCTGCTGCGGCGGGCCCGATATGCCGGCGGGCACCGGAGCGCCGGGACCTCGCATGCCCTGCTGCGGCATACCGCCCTGCTGCTGGGGATGCCCCTGCTGCTGGTGCTGCGGCGGCTGCTGCTGATCCTGCGGAGGTTCCGGAGGCTTGCGCATGTTCTGCTGGTTCTGCGCGGCCGCGCGCGTGGCCGCGGCCAGCTTGGCGCGCAGGTCCTCGTTCTCGCGGAGCAGCCGGGTCAGTTCGGCTTCGACCTCGTCGAGGAAGGCATCGACCTCGTCCTCGTCATAGCCTTCTCGGAGGCGGACGGTCGTGAACTGCTTGTTCCGCACGTCCTCGGGGGTCAACGGCATCTCTTCACCTCAACGTTGTCGTCGGCATTCGGCAAGCCCGTATCTCTCTCATCGATCACAGCCGGCTCACGATCGAGATCAGGATGTAGACGATGATCATCAGTACGAAGAAGGACAGGTCGAGCGCCACGCCCCCGAGACGCAGCGGCGGGATGAACCGCCGCAGAAGCTTCAACGGTGGATCGGTGACAGTGTAGGTGGCCTCCAGAACGACCACCATCGCCTTGCCGGGTTGCCACGAGCGGGCGAACTGGAAGACGTAGTCCATGACCAACCGGAAGATGAGCACGATGAGGAAGCACATCAGCGCGATGTAGACGACATCCAGGACCACGCTCATGACCTGTGCTTCCCTCTCCCCTGAACCATCTCTCGGACCCTGACTCGGGCCCGTGTTCTTGCTCTGTACCGGTGGTGCGTCTCAGCTCTGGTTGAAGAACCCGCCCTCTGCGATGCGGGCCTTGTCCTCCGCCGTGACATCGACGTTAGCAGGAGACAGCAGGAACACCTTCTGCGTCACCCGCTCGATACTGCCGTGAAGACCAAACACCAAACCGGCCGCAAAGTCGACAAGTCGCTTCGCATCTGTGTCATCCATCTCAGTGAGATTCATGATCACCGGCGTGCCCTCACGGAAGTGTTCCCCGATGGTACGGGCCTCGTTGTAGGTCCGGGGGTGAAGTGTGGTGATCCGGTAGGGCTCTCGTTCGGACACGACCTTGGGCATGATGACCGGTGCGCTCTTTTCCAGGCTTGCGCGTTCTTGTGTGATGGACGCCACGGGCGCGATCCGCGCCGGACGGCCGGATTCCGCCGCGAGCGAAGCGGAACGGGGCATCGGCTCGCGCTGCGCAGGGGGTTGTGCGACTCGTACCTCTTCGTCCCTTTGGGACTGATGCGCACCATGTGACTGGTGCGCTGGTTCGTGGCGCCGGTGATCCCGCTCGGGTTCCGGGTCCAGTTCGGGTTCGAAGTCGTCGTCGGGGTCGAACCCCCGGCCGTCGTACCCATCGTCCTCCACGAGGCCGAGGTAGACCGCCATCTTGCGCATCGCGCCGGCCATTCTCTGAGTCCTCCGCTCTGTGGTGGATCTGCTGACGACTCCAAGTGCCTGCGATCCACGAGGTCGTTACCTCCGCCTTTCGGCGGTAATGACCATATTTTCTGCTGTGGTCCGACTTCTTGGCGACGTTACCCGAGCCTGGGTCGGACTCCGAGTACCGCAGTGCCGACGCGTACATGTGTCGCTCCGGCGGCCACGGCCTGTTCGAGGTCCGCACTCATCCCCGCGGAGACCATGTTCGCAGCCGGATGGGTTCGGCGCACGTAGGTCGACAAATCCATGAGGTGCTCGAACGCCTCCTGTTGGCGTCCCGCGTACTCACCGGTGAGCGGGGCCACGGTCATCAGCCCGTCGAACCGCAGCCCGTCCGATCCGGCGACCAGGTCGGCCAACTCTTCGATTCCGGCGGGCGGGACACCGCCGCGCTCCCCGCGCCCGCTCTCCCCCGCGTCGAGCGCGACCTGGAGGAGACAGCCCACCTCGCGGCCGGTCCGTACGGCCTCCTTCGACAGGGCCGTGACCAGCTTCGCCCGGTCGACCGACTGCACGACGTCCGCGTAACCGACCACGGACCGCACCTTGTTGGTCTGCAACTGGCCGACGAAATGCCAGGAAAGCGGCAGATCCGAGCAGGCAGCGGCCTTGGGTGCCGCGTCCTGGTCGCGGTTCTCCGCGACGTGGCGCACCCCGAGTTCCGAGAGAATGCGCACATCGTCCGCCGGATAGGTCTTGGTGACCACGATGAGGGTCACGTCCTCACGCGGACGGCCGGCGGCCGCGCACGCGGCGGTGATGCGCTCTTCCACTTTCGCCAGGTTCGCGGCGAGTTCGTGCTTACGGTCCGTCATGCCCCATCAGTCCAGCCACACATAGCCCGCGAGCCGCCCTGTGGTGCGGTCGCGTCGGTACGAGAAGTGGTCCTTCGACTCCCGGGTGCACACCGGCGACTGCGCCCGGTCGCGCACCCCGAGTCGTTCGAGCTGCGCGTGCACCCCGGCGCTCACGTCGAGCGCCGCAGTGCCCCAGCTGGTGTCGGCGTACGCGGCCGGCTCGACGGCGGCCACCTCGGCGCGCATCTCCTCGGGCACCTCGTAGCACCGGCCGCACACGGCGGGTCCGGTGCGGGCGACGATCCTGGCGGGGTCCGCGCCGAGTCCGGTCATGGCCCGTACGACGGCGGGGACGACCCCGGCGACCAGCCCCTGCCGGCCCGCGTGGGCCGCGGCGGCGACGCCGGAGACCGGGTCGGCGAGCAGGACGGGCACGCAGTCGGCGGTGAGGACGGCGAGAGCGAGACCGCGTTCGGCGGTGACGACCGCGTCGACCCGCGGGACCGGGCGGTCTCCCCAGGGCCCGTCGACCACGGCGACGTCGGCGCCGTGCACCTGGTTCATCCAGACCACCCGGGCGGGATCGACGCCCAGCGACTTGGCCGCCAGCTCCCGGTTGGCCAAGACGGCGGCGGGGTCGTCACCGACCGCGCCGCCGAGGTTGAGCTCCTCGTACGGAACGGCGCTCACTCCGCCCCACCGGTCGGTGAAGCCGAAGTGCGCGCCGTTCACGGTGTCGCGCTGTCCTATCACTTCAGGAAGTCCGGCACGTCCAGTTCCTCGGCCGCGCTGTCCGAGTAGGTCCGCGACGGCGGAACCGGCGGCGGGGAGACCGGCGGAAGGTCGGCGACCGGCTCCGGCGCGGGCGCCTGCTCGGGCTCCTCCTTGGGCTTGACACTGCCGAGCGAGCCGAAGGACGGGCGGCTCTCGGACTGCCGGGCCGGGGTGGGCTCCTCGCGCTTGGCCGAGGAGGACCCGAGGACGTTGTCCCGCTTGGAGGGCGGCTGGCCCCCGTCGAAGCCGGCCGCGATCACGGTGACCCGCACCTCGTCGCCGAGGGCGTCGTCGATGACCGCGCCGAAGATGATGTTGGCCTCGGGGTGGGCCGCCTCGCTGACCAGCTGGGCGGCCTCGTTGATCTCGAACAGGCCGAGGTCGGAGCCGCCGGAGATGGAGAGCAGCACGCCCCGGGCGCCGTCGATGGACGCCTCGAGCAGCGGCGAGGAGATCGCCATCTCGGCGGCGGCCACCGCGCGGTCATCGCCGCGGGCCGAGCCGATGCCCATCAGCGCCGAACCGGCCTCGGACATGACCGACTTCACGTCGGCGAAGTCGAGGTTGATCAGGCCGGGGGTGGTGATGAGGTCGGTGATGCCCTGCACACCCGACAGCAGCACCTGGTCGGCGGACTTGAACGCGTCGAGCACGCTGACCTGGCGGTCCGAGATGGACAGCAGCCGGTCGTTGGGGATGACGATGAGGGTGTCGACCTCTTCGCGGAGCTCGGCGATGCCGTCCTCGGCCTGGTTGGCCCGGCGCCGCCCCTCGAAGGTGAACGGGCGGGTGACCACGCCGATGGTGAGGGCGCCCAGCGAGCGGGCGATGTTGGCCACGACGGGCGCGCCGCCGGTGCCGGTGCCGCCGCCTTCACCGGCTGTCACGAAGACCATGTCGGCCCCCTTGAGGACCTCCTCGATCTCCTCGCGGTGGTCCTCGGCGGCCTTGCGGCCGACGGCCGGGTTGGCTCCGGCGCCGAGTCCGCGGGTGAGTTCGCGGCCGACGTCGAGCTTGACGTCGGCGTCGCTCATCAACAGCGCCTGTGCGTCGGTGTTGATGGCGATGAACTCGACGCCCTTGAGACCGACCTCGATCATCCGGTTGATGGCATTGACACCACCGCCGCCGACACCGATGACTTTGATGACTGCGAGGTAGTTCTGCGGTGCTGCCACGTCGAAGGCCTCTCGCCTCGAGTTACGTGTCGCCGACCGCCGAAGCACTGATGCCCCCGCGACCCGACGACTGATGCCGATTGGGACGGTCCGTAGCGCCGACCCGAACCCTAACGCTGAAGTTTAGGGTTACCAGTGTGTCTGTTCCTTGGACTCTTCCGAACAGGACACTAAGTCGACAAGTGGCGCACGTTCAACGAACACGCCGAACCTCCCGTTTTTCTTTTCACCCTATGTGATCAGCCGTAGCGCCGCCCAACCAGGGTGCTGGCCTGCACGGATACCCGTCAACTCCCCGATGACGCGGGGGCGGTGGGAACACTCACGTCGAAGTGCCGCGCGTCGGGCGTCGCTTTCATGAGGGCGGTGAGCGCGCGGGCCTTGCGCACACCCTGCTCACCGCTCCCCCACGACACGGTCCGGTCGCCGCTCAACTCCAGCGAGATGTCGTCGTAGGAACGGACCTTGACGACCTGTGTGTCCCGGGCGACCCGGCCAGGAAGCCGGCCGGCCACCCGCACCGCCTCGCGCACCAGGCGGTCGTCGTCGAAGCGGCGCAGACTCGCGGCGGCGGAGCCGGAACGGGCGGGTTCCAATTCCAGCACGGGCACGCCTTTCGGTGCCTTGGAAACCGTGGCGAAACGGACGCCTTCATCGTCCACTTCCACGAAGTTTCGGCCCTTTTGGGTAATCAGGACCGGAGTGCGCTCAGTCACTTTCAGTCCGATTCCGTGCGGCCAGGAACGCTCCACCTCGACCTCGTCAATGCGGGGCATTTTCCGGCGCAGCCGGGCCTCGACCGCCTCCGTGTCGACCGAGACCAGCGGGTCCCCGACCGGCACGTCGGCGGCCTCGCGCACCTGCGCGGGCGTCAGGACACGTGTTCCCGACACCGACACCTGTTCCAGTCGCGTCCAGTTCGAGCCGTAGAGCACCCAGACGGTTCCGCCCGCGACGCACACGAGCGCGACGGCGAGAATGATGATCGTACGAAGGCGAGGCGGGCGGAACCGGCGGGTCCGGGGCGGGCCGGACGACTCCTGCTGGCGTGCACCCCGCTCGGCGGTGGTCGGTCCGGCCACGCTCCCCTGCCTTCCGTCAGCGTCTAGCGACGCGCACCCGCGGCGATCGCCTCGTACACCATGCCGACGAGGAGGTCATCGGCGTCCCGGCGCCCGAACTCGGCGGCGGCGCGGGACATCTCGTACAACCGGTGCGGGTCGGCGAGCACGGGCAGGACGTTCTGCTGGAGCCACTCGGGCGTGAGTTCCGCGTCGTCGACCAGCAGGCCGCCGCCGGCCTTGACCACCGGCTGGGCGTTGAGCCGCTGTTCGCCGTTGCCGATGGGCAGCGGGACGTAGGCGGCCGGGAGCCCGACGGCGGAGAGTTCGGCGACGGTCATCGCGCCCGCGCGGCAGAGCATCATGTCGGCGGCAGCGTACGCGAGGTCCATCCGGTCCAGATAACTTACCGGGATGTACGGGGGCATTCCCGGCATCTGGTGGACCTGCGGCAGTTCGTTCTTGGGGCCGACCGCGTGCAGGATCTGGATGCCGGCCTGCTGGAGCCAGGGCGCGACCTGCTGCACCACCTCGTTGAGGCGCCGGGCGCCCTGCGAGCCGCCGGAGACCAGCAGCGTCGGCAGGTTGGGGTCGAGCCCGAACATCGCGCGGGCCTCGGGACGCGCGGCGGCGCGGTCGAGGGTGGCGACGGAGCGGCGCAGCGGGATGCCGATGTAACGGGAGTTGCGCAGCTTGCTGTCGGGAGTGGAGACGGCGACCTGGGCGGCGTAGCGCGAGCCGATCTTGTTGGCCAGTCCGGGTCGGGCGTTGGCCTCGTGGACGACGATCGGCACACCGAGCCGCTTGGCCGCGAGGTAGGCGGGCAGCGCCACGTAGCCGCCGAAGCCGGCCACGGCATCCGCCTTGGTGCGCTCCAGGATCTGCTCGGTCGCCTTGATGGTGCCGCGCAGCCGGCCCGGGACGGTGATCAACTCGGGGGTGGGCTTGCGCGGCAGCGGTACGGCCGGGATCAGCGCCAGCTCGTAGCCCCGCTCGGGCACCAGGCGGGTCTCCAGGCCGCGTTCCGTGCCCAGGGCCGTGATCCCCACGGTCGGATCCTGCCTGCGCAGGGCGTCCGCGAGGGCGAGCGCGGGCTCGATGTGGCCCGCGGTTCCTCCGCCGGCGAGTACGACATGCACCGAAATTCACCGCTCTCCGGACGAGCGCGCCGCCGAGGCGCGCCGTCGCATCGTGTTCCAACTCCCAGGGCTCCGCTTGGCAGCGGGTCCCCCGGCTCCCCGCTTTCTACCAAAGCGAGGTTGCCGCAACGCAAGCGCCGCCCGCGCACCGGGTTCGTCACGCGCGAAGGCGATCAGCAGCCCGATGGCGAACATGGTCGGCAACAGGGCGGAACCCCCGTAGGAGAACAGCGGGAGCGGAACACCCGCGATCGGCAGCAGCCCGAGGACCGCACCGATGTTGATCACGGCCTGGGCCGTGATCCAGGTGGTCACGCCTCCCGCGGCATACCTCACGAAGGGGTCCTCCGTGCGTCCGGCCACGCGGATACCCGCATAGCCTAGAGCCGCGAAGAGGGCGAGCACCGACAGCGTCCCCGCCAGACCCAGTTCCTCACCGGTGACGGCGAAGATGAAGTCGGTGTGCGCTTCGGGGAGTTGGCCCCATTTCTCCACACTGGCACCGAGCCCGGATCCGAACAGTCCGCCCGAGGCGAGGGCGTAGATGCCGTGCACGGCCTGCCAGCAGGAGTCGCCCGGTCCCGGGTCGGTGGCACCGAGGCAGTTGAGCCTGGCCATGCGGTTGGCGCTGGTCTTGATGAGGATGAAGCCGAGCAGCAGGGCGATCGAGAGCACGCCCGCGAACATCCGGGTGGGCGCCCCGGCCAGCCACAGCAGGCCGAAGAGGATCGCCGTGAGGATGATGGCGGTACCCATGTCGCCGCCGATCATGATCAGCCCGAGCAGCATGAAGGCGGCCGGCACCAGCGGCACCAGCATGTGCTTCCACTGGGTCAGGAGCTTCTTGTCGTGCTTGCGGGCGAGCAGGTCCGCGCCCCACAGCACCAGGGCCAGCTTGCCGAACTCGCTGGGCTGGATCTGGAAGGAGCCGCCCAGCGAGATCCAGTTCTGGTTGCCGTTGACCGCGACCCCTATCCCCGGCACCTGGACCAGGATCATCAGGAACACGGCCCCCGCGAGGATCGGGTAGGCCAGCGCCCGGTGCAGTTTGACCGGCATCCTCATGGCGGCGACCAGGAGGCCGGCGCCGATGAGCGCCGCGAGCGCCTGCTTGCGGAAGAAGTACGAACCGGGCAGCGACAGCTGGAGCGCGGTGATCTGGGACGCCGAGTAGACCATCACCAGGCCGAGCACGGTGATCAGCAGACTGCCACCGAAGATCAAGTAGTACGCGGTCAGCGGCCGGTCCCAGGCACGGCGCAGCCGGTGGTAGAGGCGGAGCACGGGGTTCTCGTGCGGCGGCCCCGGTGTGACGGGCCGCTTGACGGACCGCTGTACGGGCGGACGTCCGGTGCGGCTCTGGGGACTACCGGGCATCGCGGCCTCCGCTGTACGTCGGCATGGACCGTCCCACGCGTCCTCCCGAGTTCACCCGGCGGCAGGAGACGGCCGGGTCAGGCGCCGAGTTCGCGAACGGCCTGCGCGAACGCGTCACCGCGCTGGTTGTAGTTGGTGAACATGTCCATGGAGGCACAGGCCGGTGCCAGCAGCACCGTGTCGCCGGGCCGGGCGAGCCGCCGCGCCTCCTGGACGGCCTGGAGCATCGCACCAGTGTCGGTCCGGTCGAGGTCGACCACCGGTACTTCGGGCGCGTGTCGCGCCAGGGCTTCGCGGATCAGGGCGCGGTCGGCGCCGATGAGGACGGCGCCGCGCAGCCGCTTCGCCGCCCCCGCGACCAGTTCGTCGAAGGTCGCGCCCTTGGCCAGTCCGCCGGCGATCCACACGATCGACTCGTACGCCGCCAAGGAGGCCTCGGTCGCGTGGGTGTTGGTGGCCTTGGAGTCGTCCACGTAGGCCACCTCGTCCACGTCGGCGACGTGCGCGATGCGGTGGGCGTCCGGTGTGAAGGCGCGCAGCCCGTCCCGTACGGCGGCGGCGGAGACGCCGAAGGCGCGGGCGAGGCCCGCGGCGGCGAGGGCGTTGGCGATGTTGTGCGGGGCCGGCGGGTTGACGTCGGAGACCTCGGCCAGCTCCTGGGCGTTCTTGTGCCGGTCCTCGACGAAGGCCCGGTCGACCAGGAGGCCCTCCACGACGCCGAGTTGGGAGGGGCCGGGTGTGCCGAGCGTGAAGCCGACCGCCCGGCAGCCCTCCTCGACGTCGGCGGCGCGGACCAGGTCCTCGGTCGCCTTGTCGGCCACGTTGTAGACACAGGCGACCTGGTTGCCCTCGTACACACGGCCCTTGTCGGCGGCGTAGGCCTCCATCGAGCCGTGCCAGTCGAGGTGGTCCGGGGCGAGGTTGAGCACGGCGGCGGAGTGGGCGCGCAGCGAGGGCGCCCAGTGGAGCTGGTAGCTGGACAGTTCCACGGCGAGGACGTCGTACTCCTCCTCGCCGGTGACCGCGTCCAGCAGGGAGACGCCGATGTTGCCGACGGCGGCGGTGCGCAGCCCGGCCGCCTTCAGGATCGACGCGAGCATCTGGACGGTCGTCGTCTTGCCGTTGGTGCCGGTGACGGCCAGCCAGGGCGCGGCGTCCGGGCCGCGCAGCCGCCAGGCCAGCTCCACGTCGCCCCAGACCGGGACGCCGGCCTGCTCGGCCGCCGTGAACAGGGGCTTGGTGGGCTTCCAGCCGGGTGCGGTGACGATCAGCTCGGTGCCTTCGGGCAGGGTGTCGCCGTCGCCCAGGCGCACGGTGACGCCGAGCGCCTCCAGCTCCGCCGCCTGCGCGCGTGCCCGCTCGTCGGCGCCGTCGTTGACGACGGTGACGTGCGCGCCGAGCCCGTGCAGCACCTTGGCCGCAGGGACGCCGGAGACGCCGAGCCCGGCGACGGTGATGTGCTTGCCGGTGAATTCCGAAGGCACCGAGGAGGTCACTTGTCCGTTGCCCATCCCGCGTAGAAGAGACCGAGTCCGACGATCACGCAGATGCCCTGGATGATCCAGAAGCGGACCACGACAAGGACCTCGGACCAGCCTTTGAGTTCGAAGTGGTGCTGGAGTGGCGCCATCCGGAAGACCCGCTTGCCGGTGAGGCGGAAGGATCCGACCTGGATGACCACCGACATGGTGATCAGGACGAACAGGCCGCCGAGGATGGCCATCAGCAGTTCGGTGCGCGAGCAGATCGCCAGACCCGCGAGCACACCGCCGAGCGCGAGCGAACCGGTGTCGCCCATGAAGATCTTGGCCGGCGAGGTGTTCCACCACAGGAAGCCGAGGCAGGAACCCATCAGCGCGGAGGCGACCACCGCGAGGTCGAGCGGGTCTCTCACCTCGTAGCAGGCACCCGGGTTGGTCAGGGTCAGCGCGTTGGCGCAGGACTCCTGGAACTGCCAGACGCCGATGAAGGTGTAGGCGCCGAAGACCAGGACGGAGGCGCCGGTGGCCAGGCCGTCCAGGCCGTCGGTGAGGTTCACGCCGTTCGACATCGCGAGGATCATGAACAGCGCCCAGATGACGAACAGCACCGGGCCGATGGTCCAGCCGAAGTCGGTGATGAACGACAGCTTCGTGGACGCCGGGGTGTTGCCCCGGTTGTCCGCGAACTGCAGCGCCAGCACGGCGAAGGCGATGCCGACGGTCAGCTGGCCGATCATCTTCGCCCTGGCCCGCAGGCCCAGCGAGCGCCGCTTGACGATCTTGATGTAGTCGTCGAGGAAGCCGACCAGGCCCATGCCCACCATCAGGCCGAGCACCAGCAGACCGGAGAAGGTCGGCCCCGCGTCGATGTCCGGGTCCAGATAGCTGGTGATGCCCTTGGCGAGGAAGTACGCGACGACCGTCGCCAGGATGAAGGCGATGCCACCCATGGTCGGCGTACCGCGCTTGCTGGCGTGCTCGCGCGGTCCGTCGTCGCGGATGTACTGGCCGTAGCCCTTGCGGGCCAGGAGCTTGATCAGCAGCGGGGTGCCGACCAGCGTCAGGAAGAGGCCAATGACTCCTGCGAACAGGATCTGCTTCATCATCGGGCGGCAACCTCACCCTCGGCGCCGGTCTCCAGCAGCGCCGTGGCGACGCTCTCCAGACCCACCGAACGGGACGCCTTCACGAGCACGACGTCCCCCGGGCGCAACTCGCTGCGCAACAGGTCGACCGCCGCCTGTGCGTCGGACACGTGCACCGACTCCTCACCCCACGAACCCTCGTTATATGCGCCCAGTTGCAGCCATTGGGCTTCCCTGCCCCCGACCGCGACGAGCTTGCTGACGTTGAGCCGGACGGCGAGCCGTCCGACCGCGTCGTGCTCGGCGAGCGCCTCGTCCCCGAGCTCGGCCATCTTGCCGAGCACCGCCCACGTACGACGCCCCTTTCCCATGGCCACCAGCGCACGCAGTGCGGCCTTCGTGGACTCGGGGTTCGCGTTGTAGGCGTCGTTGACGACCGTCACGCCGTCCGGGCGCTCGGTGACCTCCATCCGCCAGCGGGAGAGGGAGCCCGCCTCGGAGAGCGCGGTGGCGATCTCGTCTGCGGACATGCCCAACTCGTGGGCGACGGCGGCCGCGGCGAGCGCGTTCGACACGTGGTGCTCACCGTACAGGCGCATGGTCACATCGCTTGCACCGGAGGGTGTGTGAAGGCTGAAGGAAGGCTGTCCGGTGTCCGTGAGTCGCACGTTCTCGGCGCGAACGTCCGCTTCGCCGGACTCTCCGAAAAGGATCACCTTCGCCTTCGTTCGGGAGGCCATGGCCCGTACGAGCGGGTCGTCCGCGTTGAGGACCGCGGTGCCGCCCTCCTCGGCCGGCGGCAGCGCCTCGACGAGTTCGCCCTTGGCCTGGGCGATCTGTTCCCGGCCGCCGAACTCGCCGATGTGCGCGGAGCCGACGTTGAGGACGAGACCGATCCTCGGCGGGGTCAGCTCGCACAGGTACCGGATGTGGCCGATGCCGCGGGCGCCCATCTCCAGGACGAGGAACCTGGTCTCGTCGGTGGCGGTGAGCGCGGTGAGCGGCAGCCCGACCTCGTTGTTCATGGAACCGGGCGTGAAGACCGTGGGCGCCTTGCGGCGCAGCACCTGGGCGATCAGGTCCTTGGTGCTGGTCTTGCCCGCCGACCCGGTGAGGGCCACGAGGGTGGTGCCGAGGCGGCGTACGACGTGCCGGGCGAGGGCGCCGAGGGCGGTCTGGACGTCGTCCACGACGATCGCGGGCACGCCGACGGGGCGGGAGCCGAGGACGGCCACCGCACCCGCTTCGACGACCTGCGCGGCGTAGTCGTGGCCGTCCACCCGTTCGCCCACGAAGGCGACGAAGAGGCTGCCGGGCACCGCTTCCCGGGAGTCCCGGACGACCGGCCCGGTGATCTCGGCGGAGGCGTCCGGTATGTCGTGCATCCGCCCGCCGACGACTTCTGCGATCTCGGCGAGTGAGAGGGTGATCACAAGTTCGTCCCCTGGATCGGGATCAGGATCGGCTGGATCATTCGGGATCTCATCCCTGGTTCTTCTGGATGGCTTCGCGGAGCACCTGGCGGTCGTCGAAGGGACGAACGACCCCGGCGATGTCCTGGCCCTGCTCGTGGCCCTTGCCGGCCACCAGCACCGTGTCGCCGGGCTCCGCCCGGGCGACGGCGGCGGCGATCGCGGCGGCCCGGTCCTCGAAGACCTGCACCTCGCCGCGCTCGTGCGCGGGCACGGACGCGGCGCCCTGGAGCATGGTCGCGAGGATCGCGAGGGGGTCCTCGGAGCGGGGGTTGTCGGAGGTCAGTACGGCGGTGTCGGCGAACCGGGCCACGGCGGCGCCCATCGGCTCCCGCTTGGTGGTGTCCCGGTCGCCGCCGCAGCCGAGCACCACGTGCAGCCGGCCTTCGGTGACCTTGCGCAGGGCCCGCAGCACCGACTCGACGGCGTCGGTCTTGTGGGCGTAGTCGACCACCGCGAAGAAGGGCTGGCCCTCGTCCACGCGCTCCAGCCGGCCCGGCACGCCCGGTACGGCGGCGACACCGTCGGCGGCGCTCTGCGGATCGAGTCCGGCGGTGGCCAGGGCGACGATCGCGGCGAGGGTGTTCGCCACGTTGAACGGCCCGGCCAGCGGCGACTTGGCGGCGATCCGCTCGCCCTTGGGCCCGAGCACGGTGAACGTGGAGTCCAGCGGGCCGACCTCGACCTCGTCGGCGCGCCAGTCGGCGTCGGGGTGGCCCTCGGCGGAGTAGGTGACGACCGGGACGGTGGCCTCGCGCGCGAGCCGGCGGCCGTACTCGTCGTCGACGTTGACCACGCCGAGTCTGCTGCGCTCGGGGGTGAAGAGCTGCGCCTTCGCCTGGAAGTAGTCCTCCATGCCGGAGTGGAACTCCATGTGCTCCGGGCTGAGGTTGGTGAAGACCGCGATGTCGAAGACGCAGGCGTCGACGCGGCCGAGCACCAGGGCGTGGCTGGAGACCTCCATGGCGACCGCCTCGGTGCCGCGCTCGCGCATGACCGCGAACAGCGCCTGGAGGTCGGTGGCCTCGGGCGTGGTGCGCTCGGACTTGATGCGCTCGTCGCCGATGCGCATCTCGACCGTGCCGATCAGGCCGGTGGACTTCGCCGTGCGCAGCCCGCCCTCGACGAGGTAGGCGGTGGTGGTCTTGCCGGAGGTGCCGGTGATGCCGATCTGGAGCAGGTCGCGGCCCGGGTGGCCGTAGATCGTGGCCGCCAGTTCGCCCATCCGCGCGCGCGGGTCGTCGACGACGAGCGCCGGCAGGCCGGCGGCGGCCGCCCGCTCCGCGCCGGCCGGGTCGGTCAGCACGGCGGCCGCGCCGAGGCCGGCGGCCTGGGTGACGAAGTCGGCGCCGTGGAGGCGGGCTCCGGGAAGGGCGGCGTAGAGGTCACCGGGGCGGACGGCACGCGAGTCGTGGGTGATGCCCGTGATCTCCGCGGAGCCGTCCGGCGCGGGGACACCCAGCTGATCGGCGAGTTCCGCGAGGTGTGTGGCGGAGATCCGCACCGGCCGGGGCGGTCCCGGGTATGTCACGGGGTGGCCCTTCTGGGTGGTTTGGGACTGATCAGGGTGTGGCACGGCGGTGAGCGTACCGGGAGTACCCGCTTCCCGGCGAAGCGAGGGCTGGGAGGAGGCCTGGGAGGCGCTCCGGTTCCCGGGGTCGGGGGTGATCGTTGTCACGGGTGGTTCCTGGTGGCTCGGTACTGAAACGGCGCTGGCTCGGTACGGGCTCGGTGCGGGGCGGGGGTCACGGCTCAGGGTTCGAAGGTGACCGGGAGCCTCGCGGGGGCGGCCCCGGTGGGCGGGACCTGGAGGGTCTTCAGGGCGAACTCCATGACCTGCTTGTAGATGGGGCCGCAGATCTGGCCGCCGAAGTAGCTGCCCTCGGTGGCGTTCTGGATGGCGCAGTAGACGGTGACGCGGGGCTTGTCGGCGGGGGCGAACCCGGCGAACGACGAGGTGTAGCCGTGGTACTTGCCGGTGGCCGGATCCACCCGGTTGGCCGTGCCCGTCTTGCCCGCCACCCGGTAGCCGGGGATCCGGGCCTTGGTGCCGGTGCCCTCCTCGTCGTCGACCACGGACTCCAGCATCTGCGAGAGGGTCTTGGCGGTCTTCTCGCTGGTCACGCGAGTCTTCTTGGGTTCCGGGGCGGGGGTGAAGCGTCCGTCGTCGCCCTTGGTGCCGCGGACGAGCGTGGGTTCGATCCGGACGCCGCCGTTGGCGATGGTCGAGTAGATCGAGGCCGCCTGGAGCGCGTTCACGGAGACGCCCTGGCCGAAAGGAATCGTGTACTGCTGCGAGGTCGACCACTGGCCGGGCGGCGCCAGGATGCCCTTGGTCTCCCCGGGGAAGCCGAGCCCGCTGTAGCCGCCGAGGCCGAACTTGCGCAGGTAGGAGTAGAGCACCTGGTTGGCCTCGGCCTGGGTCTTGCCCAGTTCGCCGGTGGCCATGATCGTGCCGATGTTGCTGGACTTGGCGAGCACACCGTTGAGCGTGAGGTACCAGGTCGGGTGGTCGATGTCGTCCTTGAACAGCCGGTCGCCGCGCTTGAGCCGGTTGGGGACGGTGATGTGGGTGCCCGGGGTGGCGACGTTCTCCTCCAGCACGGCCGCCATCGACAGCACCTTGGCGGTGGAGCCCGGTTCGAAGGCGTCCTGGAGGGCGGCGTTGCCCAGCGCTTTCGGGTCGGCGTGGGCGAGGTCGCCCGGATCGAAGCCCGGCGAGTTGGCCATGGCGAGGATCTCGCCGGTCTGCGTGTCCTGGACGATGACGTAGCCGCCGTCCGCCTTGGACTTCTCCACCTGCTCGCTGATGGCGTGCTGCGCGGCCCACTGGATGTCGCGGTCGATGGTCAGCTCGACGTCGCTGCCGGGCACGGCCGGGGTCTCGGTGGAACCGGCGGTGGGCACCTGGCGCCCGCCGGACTGCGCGTAGCGGATCTTGCCGTCCTCGCCGGCCAGCGTCTTGTCCAGCTTCCGCTCCAGGCCGCCGCCGCCCTTGCCGTCGGCGCCGACCCAGCCGAGGATGCCGGCGGCGAGGTCGCCGCCCGGGTACACGCGCTTGCTGCTGGGGTCGGCGAAGACGCCCCCGAGTACGTTGACCGTCGACCTGTCTGTCTCCGCCTTCGTGGTGAGCGCGGTCTTCAGGTCCTTGATCTGGTTCCAGACCTGGGGGGTCTGCCGGCGCGCGAGGCGGACGTAGCGCAGGTCCTTGTTCTTCGGGCGGAGCACCTTGGCCAGCTGCTCCTGGTCCTGGCCGAGGATCGGTGCGAGGAGCGCCGCCGCCTGCTCGGGCCCGTCGTCGACCTTCAGCTGCTCGCGGGTGAACATCGTGGGGTCGGCGGTGATGTCGTAGGAGTCCACGGTGGTCGCGAGGGCGACGCCGTTGCGGTCGGTGATCCCGCCGCGCTCGGCGGGCAGGGTGTGCACCACGTAGCGGTTCTGCTCGGCCTTCGCGGAGTACGTGCCGGCGTCGACGGCCTGCACCTGGAGGAGCCGGACGACGAAGGCGGCCAGCACCAGGGTCAGCGCGAGGCCGATCATGCGCAGCCGGGGGCGCGGGCTGCCCGGCCGGAAGGCGCGGGGCGCCGGCCGGGGCGGTCCTGGCCTGCGGGCCGGCCGGGAGCCCAGACCCGGGCGGCGCCCGCCGCCGGGGCGGACGGGCCTCGCGGGTCCGGGCACCCGGCGGCGCGGCGGTTCCCTGTCGGACACTTCCGTCACCTGCCGGGAGTCGGGGTCGGGGTGGGCGTCGCCGCTGCGGTGGGGGTGGCGGCTGTGCTGGGTGTGGCCGCGGTGGTGGGCGTGGGGGCCGGTGCCGACGGCTCGGTGTAGGGCGAGGGCGTGCCGGTGGCCGCGCCGGCGGACGTCGAGGCGAGCGCCTCGGGGGCGAGCACGAGCGGGGTGGCGGCGGCGGGCGCCGGGCTGGGCGCGCCCTTGACGGTGCCGTCGGGGTCGAGGAAGGCGGGGTCGCCGCCGGGCACCATTCCCAGTTCGCGGGCGCGGCGCTGGAGGGCGCCGGGGGCGGAGTAGGCGTCGATGTCCCGTTGGAGCGCCTGTTCCTCGTCGGTCAGCTCCTTGGTGCCCTGCTTGAGGTCGTCCAGCTGGAAGGAGCCCTCGCTCAGGGCGGAGTTCAGCACGAGGAGCACGATGAGGCCGCCGCCGAGGAGGGCGACGACCAGGAGGACGAAGGGCGCCCGGGCCGCCTGGCCCCGGGTGCCGCCGGTGGGCAGGAGCCGGGCGAGCCGGGCCGCCCTGCCCTTCAGTTCGGGTTTCCTGCTCACGTGCCCTCCCCCCGGCCCGGGATGGGCCGTCCGCACCCGTGCCTGGCCTGCCTCGTTCGGTCCACCCGAGGGACTCCCATCACCCGAGGGACTCCCTGATGCGCTCGGCGCCGCGCAGCCGTGCCGGTGCCGCGCGCCGGTTCTCGGCGATCTCCTCCTCGGTGGGGAGTTCGGCACCGCGGGTGAGCAGCTTGAGCCGCGGTGCGTAGCGTTCGGGGACCACGGGCAGGCCGGGCGGCGCGGTGTTGGCGGCGCCGGCCGCGAACACCTGTTTGACCAGTCGGTCCTCCAGTGAGTGGTACGACAGCACGGCGATCCGTCCGCCAACCGCGAGGGACTCGACGGCCGCCGGGATCGCCCGTTCCAGGACCGACAGCTCGCCGTTCACCTCGATGCGCAGGGCCTGGAAGGTGCGCTTGGCCGGGTTGCCGCCGGTGCGCTTGGCGGCCTGCGGCAGCGCCGCGCGGATCAGCTCCACGAGGCGGGCACTGTTGGTGAACGGCTCCTTCTCGCGCTCGCGGACGACCGCGGACACGATCCGCTTGGCCTGCTTCTCCTCGCCGTACGCGCGCAGGATGCGGACGAGTTCGCCGGGCGGGTAGGTGTTGAGGACCTCGGCGGCGCTCATGCCGGTCGTCTGGTCCATCCGCATGTCGAGCGGGGCGTCCTGGGCGTAGGCGAAGCCGCGGTCGGCCTCGTCGAGCTGCATGGAGGAGACGCCGAGGTCGAACAGCACGCCCTGGACGCGGGGGACGCCGAGCCGGTCGAGCACGTCGGGCAGCTCGTCGTAGACGGCGTGCACGAGGGTGGCGCGCTCGCCGTACGGGGCGAGCCGCTCGCCGGACAGGCGCAGGGCCTCCTTGTCGCGGTCGAGCGCGACGAGCCGGGCCTCGGGGAAGCGTTCGAGGAGCGCCTCGCTGTGCCCGCCGAGCCCCAGCGTGCAGTCGACGACCACGGCTCCCGGCTCCTGAAGGGCGGGCGCCAGCAGGTCCAGACACCGCTGGAGCATCACCGGGACGTGTCGACTCTGGCTCAAGTGGGGCGGCCTCTCAGGTCCGGCGCGGCGTCACGCACTGCCGGGTCCCCTCCCGCTCGCATCTGAAGGGGAGGCCTGCCGGCGCCAAGAGCGTCGGCCGGCCGGGAGCGGGAGGAGGCCGAGCCGTACGTACGCGCCGCGCACGTGGGGAGATCTGGCGGGACGTCGCCCAGGTCTCCGGGGAATTCAGTCCAGCAGGGAGGACCTCGCCTCCCGCTTCGCGTCACTTTAGTCCACCGTGTCGCCCGGTCAATCAACCGGCCTGCGCGTCGCGGACCCCGGCGTCCGCAAACCGGCGTCGCGCCGCTTTTCACTCGTACGGCCGCGTCCGCTCCGCCCTGTGGGTTGGCTCACAACAAGCCTCGATGACGTTCTTTGTCCCGCTTCACAGCGGGCCACGGGCGGGGACGGCCAGTAACGTCATGGATATGACGACTTCTGCATCGGTACCCGCTGGCCCCGAATCCGCCATAGTGGCCGACCACACCGTCACCGACCGGCTCGTCGAGGCGAACGAGCGCTACGCCGCCGCGTTCACCGACCCCGGGATGGACGCCCGGCCCGTACAGCGCGTGGCGGTCGTCGCCTGCATGGATGCGCGCCTTGACCTGCACGCCGCGCTCGGTCTGAAGCTCGGCGACTGCCACACCATCCGCAACGCGGGCGGTGTCGTCACCGACGACGTGATCCGCTCCCTGACGATCAGCCAGCGGGCGCTCGGCACCCGCAGCGTGGTCCTCATCCACCACACGGGGTGCGGCATGGAGTCCATCACCGAGGAATTCCGGCACGATCTGGAGCTGGAGGTCGGCCAGCGTCCGGTGTGGGCGGTGGAGGCCTTCCGGGACGCCGACCAGGACGTGCGGCAGTCGATCGAACGGGTGCGCACCTCGCCGTTCCTGCTGCACACCGAGGACGTGCGCGGTTTCGTCTTCGACGTGAAGACCGGCCTGCTGCGCGAGGTCGCCCCGGCCTGATCCGGCGGCCCGCCCCGACGTCCCGCGGTGCAAGCTCCGCAAAGGCCGTAAGGGCCGACATATCGCGGCCAGTTGTCCACAGGCGAGTGACACGAATCGGTAACGGCGGCAAGAATGCGGGAAGTGGCGTCGCGCGGAACTTTTTCCGGGCGGTGTCCGTGATTCGGGGTGGGCCGGTCCGCGGTGCGGGGCCTGCCCGGCAAGTTGGGGAACCTCCACTTCCCAGGGAGTGCGGGGCAAGGCCGAGGAGGGCCGGGTGACGACCTATGACGATCGAGCGAGCCTCACTGATCTGACCGCGGTGGTCGAGCGGGTACGCGGTTCGGTGGAGGACGTGATCGAGGGCAAGCCCGAGGTCGTACGGCTCTCGCTGACCGTGCTGCTGGCCGAGGGACACCTGCTGATCGAGGATGTGCCGGGGGTCGGCAAGACCATGCTGGCCAAGGCGCTGGCGCGGTCCATCGACTGCTCCGTGCGCCGGATCCAGTTCACGCCGGACCTGCTGCCCTCGGACATCACCGGGGTGTCCATCTGGGACCAGCAGCGCCGGGACTTCGAGTTCAAACCGGGCGCCATCTTCGCGCAGGTGGTGATCGGCGACGAGATCAACCGCGCGTCGCCGAAGACGCAGTCGGCGCTGCTGGAGTCGATGGAGGAGCGCCAGGTCACCATCGACGGCCAGACCTACGAGCTGCCCAGCCCGTTCATGGTGGTGGCGACGCAGAACCCGGTCGAGATGGAGGGCACCTACCCGCTCCCGGAGGCCCAGCGGGACCGCTTCATGGCCCGGGTCTCCATCGGCTATCCGAGCCCGGAGGCCGAGCTCCAGATGCTCGACGTGCACGGCGGGGTCAACCCGCTGGACGATCTGCAGCCGGTGGCGCACGCGCACGAGATCCTGAAGCTGATCGAGGCGGTCCGCGGTGTCCACGTGGCGGACCCGGTCCGGCGGTACGCGGTGGACCTGGTCGCGGCCACCCGCGCCCACCCCGACCTCAGACTCGGCGCCTCGCCGCGTGCCACGCTGCATCTGCTGCGCGCGGCGAAGGCGTCCGCCGCCCTGAGCGGCCGGGAGTACGCGCTGCCGGACGACGTGCAGGCCCTCGCGGTCGCCGTGCTGGCCCACCGGCTGCTGCCGACCGCGCAGGCCCAGCTCAACCGCCGCACCGCCGAGCAGGTCGTCGAGGAGATCCTGCAGCGCACCCCGGTGCCCGCGGCGCCGCAGCAGCAGACGGGCTTCGGCGTGGGCCGCGGCACGTCGGCGTACGGTCAGCAACCGCCGCGGAGGCTGTGATGGACGCCGGGGGGACGGACCGGCCCGAGGCCGACCGGGGCGAGGGCGGCGGTGTCCGGACCGCCCTGGCCGGTCTGACCACCCGTGGGCGCTCCTTCCTGGCCGCCGGCATCGCGGCCGCGGTCTGCGCGTACGTCCTGGGGCAGAGCGATCTGCTGCGGGTCGGGCTGCTCCTGGGGGCCCTGCCGCTGGTCTGCGCGGCCGTGCTCTACCGCACGCGGTACCGGGTCGCGGGCAGTCGCCGGCTCTCCCCCGTGCGGGTGCCCGCGGGCAGCGAGGCCCGGGTCCACCTGCGCGTCGACAACGTCTCCCGGCTGCCCACCGGTCTGCTGATGCTCCAGGACCGGGTGCCCTACGTGCTCGGCCCGCGCCCCCGCTTCGTACTCGACCGGGTGGAGCCGGGCGGCCGCCGCGAGGTGTCCTACCGGGTCCGCTCCGACCTGCGCGGCCGGTACCCGCTGGGCCCGCTGCAACTGCGCCTGACCGACCCGTTCGGCCTGTGCGAGCTGACCCGCTCCTTCTCGACGTACGACACGCTGACCGTGATCCCGCGCGTGGAGGCGCTGCCGCCGGTGCGGCTGAGCGGTGAGGCGAAGGGGTACGGCGAGGGCAGGCAGCGCTCGCTGGCCCTGGCCGGCGAGGACGACGTGATCCCGCGCGGGTACCGGTACGGCGACGACCTGCGCCGCGTGCACTGGCGCTCCACCGCGCGCTACGGCGAGCTGATGGTGCGCCGCGAGGAGCAGCCGCAGCGGGCCCGCTGCACGGTGCTCCTCGACACCCGGGTGGTGGCCTACGAGGGTGCGGGCCCCGACTCGGCCTTCGAGTGGGCGGTGTCGGGCGCCGCGTCCGTGCTGGTGCACATGCTGGAGCGGGGCTTCTCCGTCCGGCTGCTCACCGACAGCGGCAACTCGGTGCCGGGCGAGGGCGCCGACGGCTTCGCGGGCGCGAGCCAGGGCACGGCCGACGCGGCCGGGCTGATGATGGACACCCTCGCCGTGATCGACCACTCCGACGGCACGAGTCTGTCGCGGGCGTACGACGTGCTGCGCGGTGGGAACGAGGGGCTGCTGGTGGCGTTCTTCGGCGACCTGGACGAGGAGCAGGTCACGGTGGCGGCCAAGATGCGGCAGCGCAGCGGCGGCGCCGTCGCCTTCGTCCTGGACAGCGAGACCTGGGCCCGGGAACCGGCCGACGCGCCCGGCCCGTTGGACAGGGGCGGGGAGCGGCTGCGGATGCTCCGCGAGTCGGGCTGGACCGCCGTGACCGTGCCCCGGGGTGCCACCGTGGAGGAGCTGTGGCGCCTGGCCGACCACGAACGCACCACCCTCACCACGCCGACCGGCGGAAAGGGGATGCGATGAGCGCGCGGGAGGCGACGCGATGAGCGGGCGGGCGCGGTTGGCCGTGTGTGCGTGGGCGGCCACCCTGATGGCGGCCTGTGCGTTGTTGCCGTTGGTCGAGCCGGCCACGTGGATCCTGCAGGCGGCGGTCCTGCTGGCGGTGCAGTCGGCAGTGGGCGCGGTGGCGCGGCGGGTGCCGCTGGCGCGGCCGCTGACCATCGCGGCGCAGGCCCTGGTCACACTGCTGCTGCTGACCCTGGTCTTCGCCCGGCAGCAGGCGCTCGCCGGGCTGCTCCCCGGCCCGCAGGCCTTCCAGCGCTTCGCCGACCTCCTCCAGCAGGGCGGCGACGACATCGCCCGGTACGCGATCCCGGCGCCACTGGAGTCCGACGGCATCCGGCTGATGCTGGTCGGCGGCGTCCTGGTGATCGGGCTGCTGGTGGACACCCTCGCGGTGACCTTCCGCAGCGCCGCCCCGGCCGGCCTGCCGCTGCTCGCCCTCTACTCGGTGGCCGCTGGGCTGTCCGAGGGTGGCGCCGACTGGCTGTGGTTCCTGGTCGCGGCGGTCGGCTACCTGATGCTGCTGCTGGCCGAGGGGCGCGACCGGCTCTCCCAGTGGGGCCGGGTCTTCGGCGGCGCGGCGCGCGCCCCGGGCCCGGAGCAGGGGCGCGCCCTCGCCCCGGTCCGCACGGGACGGCGCATCGGCGCCTTCGCGCTGGGCATCGCCCTGGTGGTGCCGCTCGCCCTGCCCGCGATGGACGGCGGGCTGCTGGACGGCGCCCGCGGCGGCGTGGGCTCCGGCACCGGTGGCGGCGGCACGATCTCCGCGGTGAACCCGCTGGTGTCCCTGCGGGACAGCCTCAACGTCAACGAGGACCGCCAGGTCCTCTCCGTCCAGACGGACTCCGAGGACCTGTCCAGCCTGTACCTGCGCATCGTGTCCCTGGACGACTTCGACGGCACCACCTGGAAGCCGTCCAAGCGGCACATCACCGCCGTGCCGGACGGCACGTTCCCCACCCCGGCGGGGCTCGGTCCCGACATCAAGCGCACCGAGACCCGGACCCTGGTCTCGGCCGCCGACTGGTACGCCCAGGACTGGCTGCCCATGCCCTACCCGCCCAGCGGCGTGCGCGTCGCGGGCAACTGGCGCTACGAACCCGTCGGCATGACCCTGGTCGGCGATCACGGCCAGAACACCCGCGGGCTGAGGTACGAGGTACGCAGCCTGAACGTGCAGCCGACGGCGGAGCAGCTCGCCGCGGCGCCCCAGCCCTCGGCTGCGCTCCTGCGCGAGTACACGCGGCTGCCCGACTCACTGCCCGCGGTGGTCTCCCGGACCGCCCGCGAGGTCACCGCCGGCGCCGCGAACCCCTACCAGCAGGCGGTCAGGCTCCAGGAGTACTTCGCGATCAACGGCGGCTTCGAGTACGACACCCAGGTCAAGGTCGGCAGCGGCTCGGACGCGATCGCCCGGTTCCTGAAGGACAAGGAGGGCTTCTGCGTCCACTTCTCCTTCGCCATGGCGGCGATGGCCCGCTCCCTGGGCATTCCGGCCAGGGTCGCGGTGGGCTTCGCGCCGGGCTCCCCGCAGGCGGACGGCTCGGTGTCCGTGGGGCTGCGGGACGCGCACGCGTGGCCCGAGGTGTACTTCGAGGGCGTGGGCTGGACCCGCTTCGAGCCGACACCGACGCGTGGCTCGACGCCGTCGTACACCATCACGGACCGGCCGGGCAGCTCGGTGCCGGACCCGGCGCTGCCGTCGCAGAACACGGAGACGGAGCCGTCGGCGGCGCCCTCGTCGAGCGACACCTGCTCCCCGCAGGACAAGAAGCTGGACGCCTGCTCCACCGAGTCCGCGGTGGCCGTGCCCGTCACCGGCGGCGGCGGACCGCAGTGGTACGCGCTGCTGGCCTGGGCCCTGGCCGGGCTCGCGGTGCTGCTGATCCCGCTCGCCCCGATGCTGTGGCGGCTGCGGGCCCGGGCGGTACGGCTCGGTTCGCACGGCCGCGGTGCGGCGGACGCCGCCCCGCACACCCTCGCGGTGTGGCAGGAGCTGACCGACACGGCGTGGGATCTCGGCATCCCGCCCCAGGAGTCGCAGACCCCGCGCAAGGCGGCGGCCCGCATCGTCCGGCTGGGCCGGCTGGAGCCGACGGCCGCGCAGGCGGTCCATCGGGTGGCGGACGCCGTGGAGCAGGTCCTCTACGCGCCGCAACCGCGTCTGACGGCTGGACTGACGGAGGACGTCCGGCTGGCGGCCGCCGGTCTGCGGGCCGCGGTCGGCCGCGGCACCCGGCTGCGCGCACGGTTCGCCCCCCGTTCGGCCATTCGGGTGACCTGGACGGTGTCGGCCCGCTGGACGGCCCTGAAACGACGAGCCGCGGCGGCCCGCCCGGTATGGCGAAAAACGTCGGACCAACAGGGCTGAGGCCGAGGGCCGGACGGCTGAGCCCATGGGCCTGGATGAGCCCGTCGGCCGGTTGGGCCCGGCCTGTCGGCCGTTGGCCGGAGCGGCGGCGGCCGTGGTCCGGTGGAGCAGAGCCCCGTCGGCAGAGCGGCTGAGCCCGTCGGCCGGGCGACTGAGGCCGCCGAAGGTGGAGCTGAGCCCTTCGGCCGGGTGATTGGGCCCGTCGGCCGGACAGCTGAGGCCGTGGGTCAGTGCGGCAAACCCGTCGGCCGATAGGACGAAGCCCGGTCGGTCGGGCGGCCGAGACCACCGAAAGTGGAGCTGAGCCCTTCGGCCGGGTGACTGGGCCCGTCGGCCGGGCGACTGAGGCCGTGGGTCAGTGCGGCAAACCCGTCGGCCGATAGGACGAAGCCCGGTCGGTCGGGCGGCCGAGACCACCGAAAGTGGAGCTGAGCCCTT
>NZ_JBVJEA010000013.1:176077-238961 GCF_055581985.1 Streptomyces sp. NPDC042336
TCCGCCGGGTGACTGAGCCGGACAGCTGAGACAGCGGGTCCGTGGGTCAGTGCGGCAAACCCGTCGGCCGATAGGACGAAGCCCGGTCGGTCGGGCGGCCGAGGCCGCCGAAAGTGGAGCTGAGCCCTTCGGCCGGGTGACTGAGCCGGACAGCGGGTCCGTGGGTCGGTGTGGCAAGCCCGTCGGCCGATGGGGCCAGGCCTGACAGGGGAGCGGCTGAACCCGGCGACCAGTGGGACCTAGCCCGGCAGCAGAGCGGCTGAACTCGTCGGCCGGGCGGCCGAGTCCCGCGGCTGGTCGGGCTTCCCCTTCGGCCGGGGGCTGAGCGGGGGGGGCGTTGGTCCTCGCCTCTGGGCGGCGGCGCGGGCGCGCTCGGGCGTGAGTGAGGGGGTGACCACCCGGACGGTGGTCACCCCCTCACACGCGGATGTCCTGGTGAGCCGCTGCCCCGACGGGGCTACTGGCCGCCCTGCTGCTCATCTCTGCGGCGCTGCCAGCGCTCGTCGATGCGGTCCATCATCGACCGTTTCTGTCGTCCTTGGCGGCGCGCTGCCTGCGGACCGGCACCGGCCGCCGGCTGCTGCTCGCCGGGTTTGGGGGCCTTGCGCCAGCCGGTCACGGCGAGCACCGCGCACCCCAGCATGACGAGGAAGCCCACCACGCTGAGCCACACCTGCTGGGCGACCATACCGGCCATGAGGAGCGCAATACCTACGAGGAAGCCCGCGACCGCCTGGTAGACCCGTCGCCGGGTGTACGTACGCAGCCCGCTTCCCTCGAGCGCTGTCGCGAACTTGGGATCTTCGGCGTACAGCGCTCGCTCCATCTGCTCGAGCATGCGCTGCTCGTGCTCCGAGAGCGGCACGGAGTCCTCCTCATCGTGCAGTCGCCGGGGCGACCCGGGGGGTCCCTTCAGGATAGGCAGGGAATCGCCCCCGTGAAACCCGCCCCTCTGCGCCAATTGACCAACCGGACTCCGTCATGGCCGTACCGGCTCGCTGAAGTTCCCATTCCCCAGCGGCCGACCCGTCATGCCGGGCGGTCTCCCTCGATCATACGGCGACTGCCCCCCGTTCGGGGGGCCTGTGGCGTACTCCATCTGCAGTCGCGCCCCTGATCAGCGCCTTACCCCACCGGTCGGCTCAGGCCCCCTCGGCCTCTCGCGTCTCACCGAGCACATGGAGCTGGGTGGCCACGGAGTGGAACGCGGCGAGTTCGGCCGCCGCGGCCTCCAGTTTCAGCAGGGCGTCCATGGCCCCGGGCTCGGTGTCCACCAGCCCGCCGGGGACGAGGTCGGCGAAGACCCGTACGCCGTGCACGGCGCCGATCCGGAGCCCGGCGGCCTCGACCAGCCCGGTGAGCTGCTCGGCGGTGAACCGGCGCGGCACCGGGTCCCCCGTGCCCCAGCGGCCGTCCGGGTCGCCCAGGGCCTGCCGGGCCTCCGTGAAGTGCCCGGCGAGGGCGCGCGCGAGCACGGCGCCGCCCAGGCCCGCGGCGAGCAGGCTCAGGACGCCGTCGGCGCGCAGGGCCGCCACCGCGTTGCGGACGCCCTCCGCGGGGTCGTCCACGTACTCCAGGACGCCGTGGCACAGCACCACGTCGTAGCCGGCCCGCTCGACCACGTCGAAGAGGCCGCCGGCGTCGCCCTGGACGCCTCGCACGCGGTCGGCGACACCGGCCTCGGCGGCGCGGCGCTCCAGGGCGAACAGGGCGTTGGGGCTCGGGTCCACGACGGTGACGCGGTGGCCGAGGCCGGCCACGGGCACCGCGAAGTTGCCACTGCCGCCGCCGGTGTCCAGGACGTCCAGCGTCTGGCGGCCGGTGGCCTTGACCCGGCGGTCGAGGGCATCCTGGAGGACGTCCCAGACCACGGCGGTGCGCAGGGCGGCCCGGGAACGGGAGGGCTCGGAGCGCGGAGCCGCCGGGTGCGGTCGGGGCTGGGAGGCGGGCGGGCGCATCGGGTCCGACACGGCAGTTGACTCCTCGGCGCGGCACCGCCTCGGGCACGGGCGGAGCGAACGGGCTGCCGCCCCCAGCCCGGTGCGGTCAGGGGGAGGCTTCAGGCGAGTCCCACCCTATTGCCTGCGCCGCGCCCGCCGGGCACCCGTCCGCCCCCGCTCATCCGGCGTCCGGCAGGTCGCGGCCCGGGGGACCCGCGTCGGAGCGGCCGGGCCGCTCGGGGCCCGGCCGCTCGGCGTCGGGCCGGGGCTGGGGCAGGACCGGCTGGAGGACCAGCATCCGCTCCACCAGGCGCAGGAACATCGCCACGTCCCGTATCAGGTCGTCGGCGTCCCGGCGGCCCGCCGCGCCCTGGATGCCCGCCTCGGCGCGGGCGCGGCGCCGCGCGCCGGAGGCGAACAGCGCGCTCCAGTCGGACAGCTCGGGCGCGATCTCGGGCAGCACCTCCCAGGCGCTGCGGATGCGGGCCCTGGCCCGCGGACTGGTCTCCGGGCGGCCGCGCGCGGCCAGCACGGCGGCGGCGGTGCGCAGGGCGGCGAGGTGGGCCGTCGCGTACCGCTCGTTCGGCGTTTCCAGGGCGGTGGCCTCCTCCAGTCCGGCCCGGGCCTGGGCGAGCAGGTCGAGGGCGGCGGGCGGGGCGGTCGTCCGGCGGAGCACGGGGTGCACGTCGCTCGCCGGTCCGGTCAGTGAGGGTGCAGGGCCGGCTGCGCGGCGCCGCCGGGCGGCGGCTGCGGACGAGTGGGCCATGACGATCCTCCTGTCGTCTCCGTGACGGCACGCCCCGGGCAGGAGGTGCCGTATGTGCCCATCGTGAGGTATGGCACTGACAATCCGTTCTGACCTGGACCTTTGTTTCGATCGACAGTTCGGTTCGGGTCCCGGGCGGGCCTGCGGTGACGTCCCCGCGCAGGGTGCTGTGAGAATCGGGACCATGGAAAGCAGCAGCACCGCCCCGCAGAGCGGCAGCCGTCGCGAGGCCACCCGGCAGAAGCTCTACGAGGCGGCGGTCACTCTCATCGCCGAGCAGGGCTTCTCCGCCACCACCGTGGACGAGATCGCCGAGCGGGCCGGGGTCGCGAAGGGCACGGTCTACTACAACTTCGCCAGCAAGTCCGTCCTCTTCGAGGAGCTGCTGCGGCACGGTGTGGGCCTGCTGACCGCCTCGCTGCGCCAGGCCGCGCAGCAGGCGGCCCGGGAGGGCCGCGGCCGGGTCGACGCCCTGGACGCGATGATCCGCGCGGGGCTCGTGTTCATCGACCGCTACCCGGCCTTCACCCAGCTGTACGTGGCCGAGCTGTGGCGCACCAACCGGGCCTGGCAGTCCACGCTGCTGGTGGTCCGCCAGGAGGCCGTGGCGGTGGTGGAGGGCGTGCTGCGCGAGGGCGTGGCGAGCGGTGAGTTCAGCGAGGAGATCGACGTGCCGCTGACCGCCGCGGCGCTGGTCGGCATGGTGCTGGTGGCCGCGCTGGACTGGAAGGCGTTCCAGCCGGAACGCTCCCTGGACGACGTGCACGCCGCGCTGTCGCGGCTGCTCCAGGGGCGCGTCAGCGGCCGGGGCTGAGCGCGGGCCGCGCACGAAGAACGCCGGTCCGTGGTGGCCGCGTCCCCCGCGGGCCGCCGTCGGACCGGCGCCTTCTCCTGCTCCCCCGTACGTCCCCCCGTCGGAACTCCCGTCACCGGTCGTCCCTCCGGGCTCCCCCGTGCCTCGCTCCCGCCGACCACGGTCGGCGGAAGGAGCGGATCGCGGGCCCGGCTCCGTTCCGGCGCCCCGTGCCGCCGGTGCCGGAGCCGTGCCCCTCTCCGTGCCTCCACTCTCTCGTTCCCGCAGGTCGGAGCCCATCCGTGCGCGTACTCATCTGGCGGACTGAGTACGGCTACTCAGCCCTGGGCACCCCGGCTCACGGCGCGGCGCCGCCGGCCGGTCCCTTGGACGTCCGCTTTGGTGCTCAGCCCTCGCACGGCGGTGTCGGTGGCGGCGGATAAAGTCCCTGGCATGGCACGGATTGCGGTGATCGGCGCCGGGATGGGCGCCATGGCGGCGGCCGCCCGGCTGGCCGTCGCGGGCCACCGGGTGGTGGTGTACGAGCGGACGCGGACATACGGCGGAGCCCTGGGCCGCTTCGAGCGTGACGGGTTCTCCTTCGACACCGGCCCCGGTCTGCTCCCGCTGCCCGCGGTCTGGCGCGATCTGTTCGTCAAGACCGGCAAGGAGCCGCTGGAGTCGTGCGTCCGGCTGGTCCAGGTCGACCCGTCGTCCCGGCACGTGTTCGCCGACGGCACGGAGGTCTCGCTGCCGAACGCCTCGCGGGCGGGTGTCGTCGCCGCCCTGGACGCGGCGCTCGGTGCGGGGGCCGGGCAGCGTTGGGGCGACTTCCTGGTGCGGGCCCGGGAGACCTGGGACCGGACCCGCCGCCCCCTCCTGGAGGAGCCGCTGTGGCCGAACTGGCGGGTGCTGGCCGGGCGCGAACCCTATCCGGCGGTCCCGCACAAGCGGCTGCTGCGCACCCGCCGGGCGGGCACGCTCGCCGAGGTCGGTGCCTGGGAGCTGCGCGACGCCCGGCTCACCGCCCTGCTGGAGAGCCACGCGCTCGCCCATGGCCTGGACCCCCGCACCGCCCCGGCGAACGGCGCCGTCCTGCCGTACATGGAGTACGCGTTCGGCGTCTGGTACGTGCGCGGCGGCGGTCTGCGGGAGCTGGCGCGGGCGGTGTACGAGCGGTGTCTGGCCCGCCGCGTCGAGTTCCGCTTCGGCGCCGAGGTCACCGGGATCGTCGAGAAGGACGGCCGGGTGGCGGGCGTGGAGCTGGCCGAAGGGGCCGTGGCGGAGGCCGAGTTGGTGGTCTCCGGCGTGGCGCCGGACGTGCTGGACCGCCTGTGCGGTGGCTCGCCGGTGCGCGGCGAGGACGAGGTGCCCGCACGGCGCGGTGGGGCGAGCCGGCTGACGGTGCTGCTGGCGCTGCGGGGCGGCCGCCCGGAAGGCACGGCGCACCGGACGGTGGTGCACGCGGCGGACCGCGAGGTGGAGTTGGACCGCCTGTTCGGCGCCGCTCCCGGGATGGCCGCGCGGCCGACCGTCACGGTCCTGCGGCCCGACGACCCGGCGCTGGTCCCGGACGCGGACCATGAGGCGGTCACCCTCTCCGCGGCGGTGCCTGCCCTGGGCGGCGCGTCGGACCGGCCCACGACCGAGGAGATCGACCGACGGCCCGAGCAGTTGATCGACGTCGCCGCGCGGGCGGTGCCCGGCCTGCGCGACCGCCTCCTGTGGCACGAGGTGCGCACCCCGGCCGAGGTCGCGGCGGACACCGGTGTGACGGACGGCGCGATTCCGGCGCCGGCGCTGGCGGGCGCCGGCGGACGGCTGCTGCACCCGGCGAACGGCACGCGCAGGGAGGGTCTGTTCACGGTCGGCGGCTGGTCGCACCCCGGCGGCGGTCTGCCGCACGCGGGCATGTCGGGCGCGCTGGTCGCCGGACTCGTGGTGGAGGGACCGGAGTTCCGCGGTTCCCAGTGAGCGGTCCGGGCGGGCCGCTCAGTAGCGGTACTGCTCGTCGTAGCCCTGGTCCTGAGGCCGGCCGTTGCCCTGGTAGGGGTACGGCTGCTGCTCGGGCGGGAGTTCGCCGCCGTAGGGGTCGTCGGTGCTGCGCTGCTGCGGCACCCACACTCCGCCGGCCGGGGTCTCGCCGCCGTGGCCGCCGGGCGCCCCGGTGGCGTACTGGTCCTGCCCGTAGGCCTGCTGGCCGTAGTCCTGCGCACCGGTCGTGTCGTAGCCGCCGGTGTCGTACGCCCCGCCGCCGTAGGTGGGGGTGCCGATGTACGGATCGGAGTAAGCGGCGTACGGCTGCTGGGCGCCGGTGTCGTAGCCGTAGTCCTGCTGCTGGCCGTAGCCGGAGTAGTCGTAGGTGTAGGCCTGGTCGGCGCCCGGCGCGGTGGCCGCCTGCTGCTGGCCGGTGCCGTAACCGGCGTCGGCGTACACGCCGTACGAGCCGGTGTCGTCCGGCATGGGCTGCGGTTCGTAGACGGCGGTGGTCTCCGCGGCCGTGGGATCGGCGGGGCGGGCCGGGGTGAAGACGTCGTCGCGGTCGTAGTCGTCGTGCCCGTACGGCGCGTCCTGACCCGGGGCGGGCGCCTGGGCGCGCTCGGCGTAGCCGTCGTGGTGGTCCCGGCCGCCCTCGGCGGGTCCGAGCCCGGAGACCTCCAACGACGGTTCCCGGCGGCCCCGTTCGGGACGTCCGCGCTTGCCGACGAGGCTCGCCGGGGCGTTGACCGCCCAGCCGGCCTCGAAGCCGCGACGGAACGACAGGGTGACGTAGGTCTGGCCGACCGCGAAGGCGGCGGCGCCGAGACCGATGACGAGCACGTTGGACATCAGCACGCCGGCGACGACGCCGACGAAGCCGCCGAAGGCGAGCAGCCGCCAGCGCAGCCGCGCCTTGTACTGCAGCAGCACCTCGCCGAGCAGCCACAGCGCGACGACGCCGAACGCGATGTAGAGGACCGTCCAGCCCATGTACGCCCCTCTCCCAGTGGCCGTTACGCAGTGTGTCGCAAATACGTGCGGCCGGTCTAGGCCCGCGGTGGGTGGTGCAGGCCCAGGTTCTCGTAGATTTCCAGGGTCGCCGTGGAGTTGTTGAGCGTGATGAAGTGCAGTCCTGGCACACCCTCGGCCAGCAGCCGCGCGCAGAACTCCGTGGCGAACTCGATGCCGATCGAGCGTACAGCCGCGGGATCGTCCTTCGCTGCGAGGATCCGCTCTTTCAGCTCCGGCGGGAACGAGGCGTTGCTGAGCTTCGGCAACCTCTCCAGCATCTTCACACTGGTCACCGGCATGACCTCGGGAATGACCGGGGTCTCGCATCCTGCCGCGACGACCCGGTCGCGCAGCCGGAGATAGGACTCGGGCTGGAAGAACATCTGGGTGATGGCGTAGTCGGCGCCGGCCCGGCACTTGTCGACGAAGTGCGCGACGTCCGCGTCCCAGTCGGCGGAGCGCGGGTGCATCTCCGGGAAGGCCGCGACGCCGACGCAGAAGTCGCCCGACTCCTTGATGAGCCTGACCAGTTCGGCGGCGTACGTCAGGCCCTCGGGGTGCGCGATCCAGTCGGCGCCCGGGTCGCCGGGCGGGTCGCCGCGCACGGCCAGCATGTTGCGGATCCCGGCGTCGGCGTACTGACCGATGATGTTGCGCAGCTCGGCGACGGAGTGGTCGACGGCGGTGAGGTGGGCCACCGGGGTCAGCGTGGTGTCGGCCACGATCTGCTGGGTCTCGCGGACCGTGCCCGCGCGCGTGGAGCCGCCCGCGCCGTAGGTGACGGAGACGAAGTCCGGGGCCACGGCCTCGACCCGCCTCAGCGCGCTCCACAGGTTCTTCTCGCCCTTGGGCGTCTTCGGCGCCGAGAACTCGAACGAGTACGTCGTCTTGCCGGTGGCGAGGATGTCACGCACCGTGCGGGCGCGATCAGTCCTCGTGCTTGCGGTTCCGAGGGCCATATGGGCAGGTTAGCCAGGGTGCGGCGGTCGCCCAACCGGATGCGGGACATTTGTCCACATTGTCGAGTTGTTGTCCATCCCTTGGACACCCGCTCGCCTCCCGCTCACCTCCCGCTCACCGGCTCGCCTCCTGCCCGCCCGCGCCGACGCTCGGCTACGCCTGTGCCGGGGCCTGCCGCAGCCGCTTCGCGAACTCGGCCGCCGCCGCGCCCGGGTCGTCGGCGGCGGTGATCGCGCGGACCACGACCACCCGCCGGGCACCCGCGTCCAGCACCTCGTCCAGGTTGCCCAGGTCGATGCCGCCGATGGCGAACCAGGGGCGGTCGGTGCCCAGCGCCGCCGTGTGGCGGACCAGGTCCAGGCCGGGTGCGTGGCGACCGGGCTTGGTGGGGGTGGGCCAGCACGGACCGGTGCAGAAGTAGTCCACGCCCTCCTGGGCGGCGGCAGCGGCGGCCTCGGACTCGGCGTGCGTGGAGCGGCCGACGAGGACGTCGTCGCCGAGGATCGCCCGGGCGGCGGGCACCGGCAGGTCGCCCTGGCCGAGGTGCAGCACGTCGGCGCGGGCGGCGTGGGCGACGTCCGCGCGGTCGTTGACGGCGAGGAGTCTGCCGTGGCGGGCGCAGGCGTCGGCGAAGACCTCCAGGTGCTCCAGCTCCTCCCCCGCCTCCATCCCCTTGTCCCGCAACTGCACGATGTCGACGCCCGCGGCGAGCACGGCGTCCAGGAAGTCGGGCAGGTCGCCCTGGCTCCGGCGGGCGTCCGTGCACAGGTAGAGCCGGGCGTCGGCGAGCTGCGCGCGGGCGGTGGTCGCGGCGGTGTCGGGCATGCGGGTGTCCCCCCGGGTCGGGTGGCGCGGGCCCGCGACGGGCCGCGCGCCGGTGGCGTACGGGCACGGGCGCCCGGCGTGCGTGGGCCCGCACGCCGGGCGGTGTGGCGGATCGGCGACGGGGCCGGTCAGACGGCGAGCGCCTGGGCGCGCCGCTTCACCTCCGTACCGCGATTCTCACTCAGGGCCTGGGCCGGGGTGCCGGGCAGGCTCGGGTCGGGCGTGAAGAGCCACTCCAGCATCTCCTCGGCCGTGAAGCCGTCGTCCCGCAGCAGCGTCAGGGTCCCGGCCAGGCCCTTGACGACCTTGTCCTCGTCGATGAAGGCCGCGGGGATGTGCAGTGCGCGGTTCTCACCGCGGCGTACGGCGATGAGCTGGCCTTCCCTGATCAGCTGGCGTACCCGGGTCACCTCGACACCGAGCTTCTCGGCAATGTCGGGAACGGTGAGCCAGGCGGGTACGAGAGCATCGGTCTTTGCGTCAATCTCGGTCACGTCTACAGCCTGCCACCTGGCACTGACAGTCGGAAACCGGACTACGCCGTGGCCGCCGTCGCCGCCTTCAGCGGCTTCGCCGGGTCGGCCAGCAGGACCGGGTCCATGGCCGTCCCCGCCTCGATCAGGCGTCTGCCCTGCGCCAGGTCGCGGGGACGGCCCACCGCCAGCAGGGCGACCAGGCGGCCCTCGCGCAGCCAGCAGACCGTCCACGCCGGGCTCGCCGGGTCGCCGCGCCACAGGGTGGTGTCCGCGGACGCGTGGTGACCGGCGTACTGGACGAAGCGGCCGAACTGCTCGGACCAGAAGTACGGCACCGGGTCGTAGGCCGGCGGGACCGAACCGCCCGGGGCGCCGACGATGTCGGCGGCGACCGTGCGCGGGCCCTGGAGGGCGTTGTCCCAGTGGTGCACCAGCAGCCGCTCGCCGTAGCGGGCGGAGGGGAAGGACGCGCAGTCGCCGACCGCGTGGACGTCCGGTGCGGAGGTGCGCAGGTGGTCGTCGGCCAGGACCTCGCCGTGCGCGCCGAGGGCGATGCCGGACCCGGCCAGCCAGCCGGTGGCGGGGCGGGCGCCGATGCCGACGACGACCGCGCCGGCGGGCAGCCGGGTGCCGTCGTCGAGGACGACCCGGCCGGGCTCACCGGGGCCACCGGGCTCGACGCGCTCCACGCGCGCGTGGGTGCGCAGGGCGGCGCCCGCGTCGGCGTACCAGGCGGTCATCGGCGCGGCGACCTCGGCGGGCAGCGCGTCGGCCAGCGGCCGGCCGGCGGCCTCCACCACGGTCACCGCGCAGCCCGCCTCGCGCGCGGCGGTGGCGAACTCGGCGCCGATCCAGCCCGCGCCGACCACCACGATGTCGTGCTGCCGGGCGAGCACGGGCCGCAGCCGTTCGGCGTCGTCCAGGGTGCGCAGCAGGTGGACGCCGGGCACGCCCTCGGCGCCCGGGAGGCGGACCGGTTCGGCGCCGGTCGCGAGGACCAGGACGTCGTACGGCACGGGTCCCTCGGAGGTGTCCAGGACGTGCTCGCCGGGGCGGACGCCCAGGGCCTCGCAGCCCAGCCGCAGGGTGATGCCGAGCGCCTCGAAGTCGACGTCGAAGGCGGAGCCCTCGGCGGTGCCGAGCAGGACGGCCTTGGACAGCGGGGGGCGGTCGTACGGTTGGTGCGGCTCCGCGCCGATCAGGGTCACCGGGCCGGTGAAGCCCTGTTCCCGCAGGGCGACCGCGGTCTGCACGCCCGCCATCCCCGCGCCCACGACCACCGCACGCCGCTCGGCGTCCGCCGCCGGTCCCTGTCCCCGTTCCCGCGTCTGCTCGCTCACCTGATCACCATAGACACCTGACGATCCGCCGGTCAGTGCCCGTGGCGGGTGAGCTGCCCGGCGGCTCCCGGCCCCGTGGCGCGGTGAGGCTCCCTTACAGGTGAGCCGCCCCGCGGGCTAGGGTGGCCGGCGTAAGGCACTCGCGGGAGCCCGGACGCACCGGGCTGAGAGGGAGGCTGGCGGCCTCCGACCGTACGAACCTGATCCGGGTCATGCCGGCGAAGGGAGGGGCTGGACGCCCATGTCGTCTCCACCACACATGCCTCGTACGCCTCATGCGTCTCGTACGCCCGACGTTCTCGTCGTCGGCGGCGGGATCATCGGGCTCGTCACCGCCTGGCGGGCCGCGCAGCGCGGGCTGGCCACGGCCCTCGTGGACCCCGAACCGGGCGGCGGGGCGGCCCAGGTGGCGGCCGGGATGCTGGCCGCCGTCACGGAGCTGCACTACGGCGAGGAGACGCTGCTCGCGCTGAACCTCGCCTCGGCCCGCCGCTACCCGGAGTTCGCGGCCGAGCTGACCGAGCTGACCGGCCACGACCTCGGTTACCGCCGCTGCGGCACGCTCGCCGTCGCACTGGACGCCGACGACCGCGCCCACCTGCGTGAACTGCACGCGCTCCAGCAGCGCTCCGGCCTGGACTCCGAGTGGCTGTCGGGGCGCGAGTGCCGGCGTCTGGAGCCGATGCTCGCGCCGGGCGTGCGCGGGGGACTCCGGGTGGACGGCGACCACCAGATCGACCCCCGCCGTCTCACCCACGCGCTGGTCGCGGCCTGCGAACAGGCGGGCGTGGCCTTCCACCGGGTGTGGGCCGAGCGGCTCACCGTCGGGCGCGGGGACCGGGCCACGGGCGTCGTCACCGCCGACGCCACCGCGCTGGAGGCCGGGCAGGTGGTGCTGGCCGGGGGCAGCCTGAGCGGGCGGCTCACGGGCGTGCCGGAGGCCGTGCTGCCGCCGGTGCGGCCCGTGAAGGGGCAGGTGCTGCGGCTGACCATGCCGCGGACGCCGGGTCCGCTGCTGAACCGGACCGTGCGCGCCGTGGTGCGCGGCAACCACGTCTACCTGGTGCCCCGGGAGAGCGGCGAGCTGGTCGTCGGCGCCACCAGCGAGGAGCTGGGCTGGGACACGACGGTCACCGCGGGCGGCGTCTACGAGCTGCTGCGCGACGCGCACGAGCTGGTGCCCGGCATCACGGAGCTCCCCTTGGCGGAGACCCGCGCGGGTCTGCGCCCCGGCTCCCCGGACAACGCCCCGCTGCTCGGCCCGACCGCCCTGGACGGTCTGCTGCTGGCCACCGGTCACTACCGCAACGGCGTCCTGCTCACCCCCGTCACCGGCGACGTCATGGCGCACGTCCTGACCACCGGGGAGCTGCCGGACGAGGCCCGTCCCTTCACCCCCCGGCGCTTCGCCGCCGCCCCCGCACTCCCGGAACTCTCGGAGCAGCCCGCATGAACATCTCCGTCAACGGCGAGCCGCGCGAGGTGGCTCCCGGCACCGCCCTGGACGCCCTGGTGGGCACGCTCACCCGGGCCCCGTCCGGAGTGGCCGCCGCCCTGAACGAGACCGTCGTCCCGCGCGCGCGGTGGTCCGCCACCGCGCTGTCCGAGGGCGACCGCGTCGAGGTCCTCACCGCCGTCCAAGGAGGCTGACCATGGCCGACGATCCCTTTGTCCTCGGCGACGCGACGTACGCGTCCCGCCTGATCATGGGTACGGGCGGGGCGCCCAGCCTGGAGGTGCTGGAGCGCGCGCTGGTGGCCTCCGGGACGGAGCTGACGACCGTCGCGATGCGGCGGGTGAACGCCTCGGTGCACGGGTCCGTGCTGTCCGTGCTGGAGCGGCTCCGCATCCGGGTGCTGCCGAACACGGCCGGCTGCTTCACCGCCGGGGAAGCGGTGCTCACCGCCCGCCTGGCGCGCGAGGCGCTCGGCACGGACCTGGTCAAGCTGGAGGTCATCGCCGACGAGCGCACGCTGCTGCCGGACCCGGTCGAGCTGCTGGACGCGGCGGAGACGCTGGTCGACGACGGGTTCACCGTACTGCCGTACACCAACGACGATCCGGTGCTCGCGCGGAAGCTGGAGGACGTCGGGTGTGCGGCGATCATGCCGCTGGGCTCGCCGATCGGGTCCGGGCTCGGGATCCGCAACCCGCACAACTTCCAGCTGATCGTGGAGCACGCGCGTGTGCCGGTGATCCTGGACGCGGGGGCCGGTACGGCGTCGGACGTGGCCCTGGCGATGGAGCTGGGGTGCGCGGGTGTGATGCTGGCCTCGGCGGTGACGCGGGCGCAGGAGCCGGTGCTGATGGCTTCCGCGATGCGCTCCGCGGTGGAGGCGGGGCGGCTGGCGCGGCGGGCTGGGCGGATTCCGCGGCGGCATTTCGCCGAGGCGTCGTCTCCCGCGGACGGCTTGGCGGTACTGGATCCGGAGCGGCCGGCTTTTTAGGCCCGGGCGTCGGGGCCGGCAGGGCTGCCCGCAGCCGTGTTCGGTACGTCACAGACGCGCTGCAGTCCCGGTGCGATTGCGTTCGGCGACGCGGGGTGTCCGTGGCGGCTCGTAGACTCACCTGCGTGGACACGACCCTTCAGGACCCTCTCGTCGGGCAGGTGCTCGACGGCCGGTACCGCGTCGAGGCGCGGATCGCGGTCGGCGGGATGGCCACGGTCTACCGGGCCGTGGACACCCGCCTGGACCGCGTGCTCGCGCTGAAGGTGATGCACCCGACGCTCGCGACCGACGCCACCTTCGTCGAGCGGTTCATCCGCGAGGCCAAGTCGGTGGCCCGGCTCGACCACCCGAATGTCGTCCAGGTCTTCGACCAGGGTGCCGAGGGGGCGTACGTCTACCTGGCGATGGAGTACATCGCGGGCTGCACCCTGCGGGACGTGCTGCGCGAGCGCGGGGCGCTCAGGCCGCGGGCCGCGCTGGACATCCTGGAGCCGGTGCTCGCCGCGCTCGGTGCCGCGCACCGGGCGGGGTTCGTGCACCGGGACATGAAGCCGGAGAACGTGCTGATAGGCGACGACGGCCGGGTCAAGGTCGCCGACTTCGGTCTGGTCCGTGCCGTGGACACCGTCACCAGCACCACCGGTGCCGTCCTCGGCACCGTCTCCTATCTGGCGCCCGAGCAGATCGAGCACGGCACCGCCGATCCCAGGGTCGACGTCTACGCGTGCGGTGTCGTGCTGTACGAGATGCTGACCGGCACCAAGCCGCACGACGGGGACTCGCCCGCGGCGGTGCTCTACAAGCACCTCCACGAGGACGTGCCGCCGCCGTCGGCTTCCGTCCCGGAGATGGCGTACGAGCTGGACGAGCTGGTCGCCGCGGCGACCGCGCGCACCCCGGGGATCCGGCCGCACGACGCCGTGGCGCTGCTCGCGCGGGCCCGCGAGGCGCGTGAGGCACTGAGCGCGGCGCAGCTGGACGCGGTGCCGCCGCAGGCGCTCGCCGCGGAGCACGACAACGCCGAGGACCGCACGAGCGTGATCCCGCGCGCGCTGACGATGCCCCGGCCGCTGCCCGTCAACGAGGACGACGAGCCCGCCGGCACGGAGGGCCGCTTCGCCTCGGACGGGATCAACCGCACCAGCCGGCTGGCGGCTCCCCCGCCTGCCTCCTCCCCGTCCCGGGGCCTCCGGCTGCGCCGCGGGCCGCTGACGGTCGTCGTGGCCGTCCTGCTGGTGCTCGGGGTCGGCACGGGCGTCTGGTACATCAACTCCGGCCAGTTCACCAAGGTGCCGCCGCTGCTCTCCAAGACCGAGGCACAGGCCCGGGACCGGCTGGACGACGCCGGTCTCGACGTCGGCAAGGTGCGGCACGCCTACAGCGACACCGTGGAGCGCGGCAAGGTCATCAGCACCGACCCCGGGGTGGGCGACCGCATCCGGAAGAACGACTCCGTGTCCCTCACGGTCTCCGACGGCCCCGACACCGTGAAGCTGCCGGACGTGTCGGGCTACAAGCTGGACAAGGCGCGCACCCTGCTGGAGGACGAGGGGCTGGAGCCGGGCATGGTGACCCGGGCGTTCAGTGACGAGGTGGCCAAGGGCTTCGTGATCTCCACCAAGCCCCGGTCGGGCACCACGGTGCGCGCGGGCTCGGCGGTCGCCCTGGTCGTCAGCAAGGGCAGCCCGATCGACGTCCCGGACGTCACCGGCGACGACCTGGACGAGGCGCGGGCCGAGCTGGAGGGGGCCGGCCTGAAGGTGAAGGTCGCCGACGGGCAGGTCAACTCGGAGTACGACAGCGGCCAGGTGGCCCGGCAGACGCCGGAGCCGGGCGGCCGGGCCGCCGAGGGCGACACGGTGACGCTCACGGTGTCGAAGGGCCCCCGGATGATCGAGGTCCCGGACGTGGTCGGGGACAGCGTGGACGACGCCAAGGGCAAGCTCCAGGACGCGGGCTTCGAGGTGGACGAGGACCGCGGTCTGCTCGGACTGTTCGGCGACACCGTCAAGAAGCAGTCCGTGGACGGCGGGGACACGGCTCCCGAGGGCTCTACCGTCACCATCACGATCCGCTGACACACGACTGGCCCGGGCGACGGGGCACGGGACCGGGCGCCGCGCGCGGCAGCCGCCCGAGTCGGTCGAACAGGCCGAACATCTGGTCAACCGACCGTGCGCAAAGGGCTGTTGCCCTCCCTGCTCCCCCAGGCGGGGACCACTGCTTCCGCGGCCGGTCGGGGCCCGCCGCCCGCGCCGGGGCCGCCGGACCCGGACGACGGCCCGTTCGACGGCGAGGCGGTGGACGACGCCCCCTGCCGGCTGCTGCTCGACGGCCGGCTCGCGATGCCCGGCCCGGTGGCGCGAACCTGACGACGCCCCCATGTGCGCCCACCGGGCTCGGCAGCGCCGGCGCGGTCGTACCCTGACCCGGGGTCCGCCCGCACGCCCTGGCATCCTTGGTGCGGACATGAGCACCGCATCCTTCTCCCCCGTGCCGCGCAACCCCGTCGGCGGCCACGTCCCCGTGGCCGGCGGGCTGCACTCCGTCGGCCTGTCCTACGCCCGTGAGCTGAAGGCGGAGACCGTGCAGGTCTTCGTCGCCAACCCGCGGGGCTGGGCCACCCCGGCCGGCAATCCGAAGCAGGACGAGGCCTTCCGCGAGGCCTGCGCCGCCGGATCGGTCCCCGCGTACGTGCACGCGCCGTACCTGATCAACTTCGGTTCGCACACCGAGGCGACGGTGGAGCGGTCGGTTCAGTCGCTGCGGCACTCGCTGCGGCGCGGGCGGGCCATCGGGGCGCGCGGCGTGGTGGTGCACACCGGGAGCGCGACCGGTGGACGGGAGAGGTCGGTGGCGCTGAAGCAGGTGCGCGAGCACATGCTGCCGCTGCTCGACGAGCTGGCCCACGACGACGACCCGTACCTGCTGCTGGAGTCCACGGCCGGCCAGGGCTCCTCCCTGTGCTCGCGGACCTGGGACTTCGGGCCGTACTTCGAGGCGCTGGACGCCCATCCGAAGCTGGGCGTGTGCCTGGACACGTGCCACATCTTCGCGGCGGGGCACGACCTGACCGGCCCGTCCGGCATGCACCGGACCCTCGACCTGCTGGTGGACACGGTCGGCGAGGGCCGGCTGAAGCTGATCCACGCCAACGACTCCAAGGACGTGGCCGGAGCGCACAAGGACCGGCACGAGAACATCGGCGCCGGCCACATCGGCGAGGACCCGTTCCGCGCGCTGATGACGCACCCGGCGACCGAGGGCGTGCCGCTGGTCATCGAGACGCCGGGCGGCAAGGAGGGGCACGCGGCGGACGTGGCGCGGCTGAAGAGGCTGCGCGACGGCTGACCCGCGAGGGGCCGCGCCGGGTCACAGCTCGGGGCCCTCCCCGGGCTCCTCCTGGTAGGAGTAGCGCTGCTCCCGCCAGGGGTCGCCGATGTTGTGATAGCCGCGCTCCTCCCAGAATCCGCGCCGGTCGGCGGTCATGTACTCGATGCCGCGCACCCACTTCGGGCCCTTCCAGGCGTACAGGTGCGGGACGACCAGCCGCAGCGGGAAGCCGTGCTCGGCGGTGAGCAGCTCGCCGTCCTTGTGGGTGGCGAAGAGGGTGCGCTCGGCGGCGAAGTCGGCCAGCCGGAGGTTGGAGCTGAATCCGTACTCGGCCCACACCATCACGTGCGTGACATCGGGCGCGGGCGGGGCCAGCCGAAGGATCGTGGCGGCCGGGACGCCGCCCCACTCGGCTCCGAGCATGCTGAACTTCGTGACGCAGTGCAGGTCGGCGACGACCGTGGTGTAGGGCAGGGCGGTGAACTCGTCGTGGGTCCAGCCGTGCTTCTCGTCGTCGGTGGTGGCGCCGAAGACCCGGAACTCCCAGCGCTCGGGGCGGAACTTGGGGACCGGTCCGTAGTGCGTGACGGGCCAGCCGCGCTGCAGCCGCTGCCCGGGCGGGAGCTCGAACCGCGGCGCTCCTTGCGAACCGTCTTCTCCCGATCCGTCTTCCACCGGCTGACCCATGCCTCCATCCTGACAGACCCGGACCGATGCCCCTCACCCACCTCACTTACATTCGGGCAAATAGCAACAAGCACGACGAAGCCGACTAAGCCTGTACTTACTTACTAAGTCAACACTTACTGGACGATCTTCGACGCCGGTGCAATCATGCCGCGCAACACGCCTGTTCCCGTTCGAAGGAGCGTCAAGCGATGCAGGGCGACCCGGAAGTCATCGAGTTCCTCAATGAGCAGCTGACCGCCGAGCTGACGGCGATCAACCAGTACTTCCTGCACGCGAAGCTGCAGGACCACAAGGGCTGGACCAAGCTCGCGAAGTACACGCGCGCGGAGTCCTTCGACGAAATGCGCCACGCCGAGGTGCTCACCGACCGCATCCTGCTCCTGGACGGCCTGCCGAACTACCAGCGGCTCTTCCACGTGCGGGTCGGCCAGAGCGTGACCGAGATGTTCCAGGCCGACCGGGAGATCGAGCTGGAGGCGATCGACCGGCTGCGCCGGGGCATCGAGGTGATGCGGGCCAAGCACGACATCACGTCGGCCAACGTCTTCGAGGCGATCCTCGCCGACGAGGAGCACCACATCGACTATCTGGAGACCCAGCTCGACCTGATCGAGAAGCTGGGCGAGTCGCTGTACCTGTCGACGGTGATCGAGCAGACCCAGCCGGACCCGTCGGGACCCGGCTCGCTCTAGCCGGGCAGGGGCCTCAGGCCGCCTCGGGAAGCTCCGCGAGGACCGGGGCGCCCTGGTCGGCCAGCTGCCGACGGGGGCAGGCACCGCGTCCGAGCAGGGCCTGGATGCGCCGGACGCAGCCGCCGCAGTCGGTGCCCGCCTTGCAGGCGGAGGCGATCTGCCGGGGCGTGCACGCGCCGGCCTCCGCGTGAGACTTCACCTGTTCCTCGGTGACACCGAAGCAGCTGCAGACGAACACGCGGTTCACCTCCCGGACGGAGTACAAGGTCGTGCCGTACCGACGACCGGAGGGCCCGACTGATCGGTGAGGCAAACCTAACCTTACCCATCGCGCAAGGCCGGCAAAAGTGGGAGGGGCGCGGATCCCGTGTGACCCGCGCCCCATTTCACCCGCCCGCCCGGGGGCGGTCCGTCACTGGTCCCGGTACATCTCCGCCACCAGGAACGCCAGGTCGAGCGACTGGCTGCGGTTCAGCCGCGGGTCGCAGGCCGTCTCGTAGCGCTGGTGCAGGTCGTCGACGAAGATCTCGTCGCCGCCGCCCACGCACTCGGTGACGTCGTCGCCGGTCAGCTCGACGTGGATGCCGCCCGGGTGGGTGCCGAGCGACTTGTGCACCTCGAAGAAGCCCTTGACCTCGTCGAGCACGTCGTCGAAGCGGCGGGTCTTGTGACCGGAGGCCGCCTCGTAGGTGTTGCCGTGCATCGGGTCCGTGATCCAGGCGACGGTGGCGCCGGACGCGGTGACCTTCTCCACCAGCTCGGGGAGCTTGTCGCGGATCTTGTCCGCGCCCATCCGGACGATGAAGGTCAGCCGCCCGGGCTCACGCTCGGGGTCCAGGCGCTCGATGTACTGCAGCGCCTCCTCGGCCGTCGTCGACGGGCCGAGCTTGATGCCGATCGGGTTGCGGATCTTCGAGGCGAACTCGATGTGCGCGTGGTCCAGCTGCCGGGTGCGCTCACCGATCCACACCATGTGCCCGGAGACGTCGTACAGCTGCCCGGTGCGCGAGTCGACGCGGGTGAGGGCCGACTCGTAGTCGAGCAGCAGCGCCTCGTGCGAGGAGAAGAACTCGACGGTCTGGAACTCGGCCGGGTCCGTCCCGCAGGCCCGCATGAAGTTCAGCGCGTTGTCGATCTCCCGGGCGAGCTGCTCGTAGCGCTGGCCGGAGGGGGAGGACTTCACGAAGTCCTGGTTCCAGGCGTGCACCTGCCTCAGGTCGGCGTAGCCGCCGGTGGTGAAGGCGCGCACCAGGTTCAGCGTGGACGCCGAGGCGTGGTACATGCGCTTGAGCCGCTCGGGGTCCGGGATCCGGGCCTCTTCGGTGAAGTCGAAGCCGTTGACGGAGTCGCCGCGGTAGGTCGGCAGGGTCACGCCGTCGCGGGTCTCGGTCGGCTTGGAGCGCGGCTTGGAGTACTGGCCGGCGATCCGGCCGACCTTCACCACGGGCACGGAGGCGGCGTACGTGAGCACGGCGCCCATCTGGAGGAGGGTCTTCAACTTGTTGCGGATGTGGTCCGCGGACACCGCGTCGAAGGCCTCGGCGCAGTCGCCGCCCTGGAGGAGGAACGCCTCTCCCTTGGCGACGGCCGCCATCCGGGCGCGCAGCTGGTCGCACTCGCCCGCGAAGACGAGCGGCGGATACGACTCGAGGTCCGCGATCACTGCGCGCAGAGCCTCAAGGTCGGGGTACTCGGGCTGCTGCGCCGCGGGCAGGTCTCGCCAGGTGTTGCCAGCGCTCGGGCTGGTCTTAGCGTTCACGGTCACCCCTCAACACTACGGGGTCGCGTCACACGGTTTTCGCGTGGCTCGACAGGTGAGACGGGACCCCGGTGCGGGCCGCCGTAGCCGCATTGGTAGTCTCACGCGCCTTCGAATTCGAATCGCGGGCAACTCGAATTCATATCGAGCACATATCGGGGTGGGGTTTTGAGCGCGGATCATCGCAGAGACCGCAAGAAGAAGAGACTGCTCGTCTACGGCGTCGCCTCGGCGGTGGCCGTCGCCGCCACGGCCGGCGGCCTGGCCCTGGCCTCGCCGGGCCTGCTCGGCGGGGACCAGGCCCAGGCCGCGGTGGCCCCGGGAGCCCGCCTGCAGAGCGAGTTCGAGCAGGCCGCCGAGGAGTTCGACGTCCCGCAGAGCGTCCTGATGGCGGTCTCCTACCGGCAGACGCGCTGGGAGGACCACGACGGGCTGCCGAGCACCACCGGCGCGTACAACGTCATGGGCCTCACGGACGTCGACGCGGACAGTCTCGAGAACGACGGCGCCGCCGAGGAGCGCGAGCACCGGCTCGAGCACATGAACCGCAGCGGCGACCCGGTCGTCGAGAAGCACTTCGACGCCGACAAGGCGCTCAAGAGCCTCGACGAGGAGCCCGTCGACACCGACGACCCGCGGCTGCACACCCTGGACGAGGCGGCCGGCCTCATCGACGCGTCGGCCGAGAAGGTGCAGAGCGACACCGGCGAGAGCATCCGGGCCGGCGCCGCGCTGCTGGCCAAGTACCAGAAGGACGCGACCGGTTCGCTGCCCGAGGACCCCGGCGCCTGGTACCCGGCGGTGGCCCGCGCCAGTCAGGCCCCCGACACCAAGGGCGCGCAGCTCTTCGCGCAGCGCGTGTTCGAGTCGATCAAGACCGGTGAGCAGCGCGTCACCGCCGACGGCCAGTCGCTCAGCCTGCCGGCCGACCCGGCGGTGAAGCCGCAGAAGACGACGGACCTGGAGCTGGCCGCGGCCTCCGCCGCCCCGGCCCCCGAGTGCCCGTCCGGTCTGCACTGCGACTTCCGTCCCGCCGCCTACAAGCAGAACGGCGCCATCGACGACTGGGGCAACTACAACATCGCGAGCCGCCCCACGGCCGGACACGAGATCACCTCGATCGTGATCCACGACACCGAGGGCAGCTACAGCAGCGCCCTGGGCGTCTTCCAGAACTCCCTGTCGTACGCCAGCGCGCACTACCTGATCCGCGCCTCCGACGGTCTGGTCACCCAGCTGGTCGAGACGAAGAACGAGGCGTGGCACGCGGCCAACAAGACCCTCAACATGCACTCGATCGGCATCGAGCACGAGGGTTACGCGATCAAGGACGGCAGCTGGTACACCGAGCCGCAGTACGAGTCCTCGGCCGCGCTGGTGAAGTACCTGGCCGGCAAGTACGACATCCCGCTGGACCGTGAGCACATCCTCGGCCACGACGAGGTCCCGGGCGTCCTGGACGGCAACGTGAAGTCCCAGCACTGGGACCCGGGCCCCTTCTGGGACTGGAACCACTACATGGGCCTGCTGGGCGCCCCCACCGGCGCCGAGGGCCCGGGCGGCCCGTACAAGGCCGGCCAGGTGATCCGCGTCGTTCCGCCGTTCACCACGGCCAACCAGCCGAAGATCACCAACAGCGGCTCCTCGGTCCCCCAGCAGCCGGCGAACTTCACCTACCTGTACTCCTCGCCGTCCACCTCCTCGGCCACGCTCACCGACCCGTACCTGGGCAGCCAGACCTGGACCGAGGGCTGGAACTGGGGCAACAAGGTCCTGGCCGGCGGCGAGTTCGTGGTCGCCGAGGCCCGGCAGGACTGGACGGCCATCTGGTACGGCGGCAAGAAGGCCTGGTTCTCCAACCGGAGCGGCCAGTTCGCCACCCCCGTCGGCACCCCGGACGTCGTCACGCCCAAGGCGGGGTCCAGCTCCGTCCCGGTGTACGGGCGCGCCTACCCCGAGGACAGCGCGTACGCGGGCACCGGAGTGCCGGTCCAGAGCAAGAACAACGAGTCGCTGACCAAGTACGGCGTCCTGGCCGGGCAGAAGTACGCGCTGGCCGGTGGGGCCATGAAGGGCTCGTACTACAACAGCGGCAACATCGACGGCTCGGGCGAGGGCTCGCGCACGGTGGTCGTGGGCAGCACCACGTACTACCCGATCCGCTTCAACCACCGCATCGGCTACGTCCGCACGGCCGACGTCCAGCTGGCCAAGGGCACCGCGCCCGACGCCGGCACCGACCGGTACGACGTCCTCGGCCGGGACGCGTCGGGCGTGCTGTGGCAGTACCAGGGCACCGGCAGCGCGTCCTCGCCGTTCTTCGGCCGCTTCCGCGTCGGCGGCGGCTGGAACACCTACAACGCGGTGACGACGATGACGGCGCTGCGCGCCGACGGCACCGGCGACGTGGTGGCCCGCGACAAGAGCGGCGTGCTCTGGTACTACAAGGGCAGCGGTGACCTGGCGGAGCCCTTCGCGGCCCGCACCCGGGTCGGCGGCGGCTGGTCCGCCTACGACACGGTCATCGGCGCCCGGGACCTCTCGGGTGACGGCAAGCCCGACCTGATCGCCCGCGACAAGAGCGGCGTGCTCTGGCTCTACAAGGGCACCGGCAGCACCTCCGCGCCCTTCGAGACCAAGTCCAGGGTCGGCGGCGGCTGGTCGGTCTACAACACGCTGACCGACACCGGCGACCTCACCGGTGACGGCAAGGCGGACCTGATCGCGCGGGACAAGAGCGGTGTCCTGTGGCTCTACAAGGGCACCGGCAACGCCGCGTCGCCGTTCGAGGGCCGCAGCAGGGTCGGCGGCGGCTGGTCGGCCTACGACGTGCTGAACGGGCCGAGCGACCTGAACCGCGACGGCGTGCCGGACCTGATCGCCCGCGACAAGGACGGCGTGCTGTGGTTCTACCAGGGCACCGGCGGCGCCTCTGCGCCGTTCAAGGCCCGCGCCAGGGTCGGCGGCGGCTGGAACACGTACGGCATGATCATCTAGCGAACCGCCGTCGGCCCGCGCGCGGATGCGCTAGGGTCGGCGGCATGCTCGCGCACTCGATCCAGAACTGCCAGAACTGGTGGTGGACCGCTCATCCGGCGGCCCACTGACTGCGCGTGACGTAAGACTCGCGAAGGCCGCCCGAGGGGCGGCCTTCGGCGTTTGTGCGGCCGGGACCGTTCCTCTCCACGAACCGAGAAGGACACGGACCCATGACACCGCTCGACGGCTTGCTGACCGACCCCCGCCCCTTCGCCCTGCTCCGCCGCCGGGCCCCCGGCCACGACCACGACCTGGTGGAGCTGCTGGTCGGCCCGGTCACGGAGCACGACCGGCTCGCCGGCCTGCCCGAGGAGGGGCTGGCGCTCGTCCCCTTCCGGCAGATCCGCGAGCGCGGTTTCGACGTCCGCGACGACGGCACACCGCTGCTGATGCTCACCCCCGAGGAGCGCCACGACATCCCGCTCGCCGAGGCGCTGGACCGGCTGCCCGCGCACGAGGTGCGGGTCGAGGGCGGCGGCTTCGACGTCGGCGACGAGGAGTACGCGCGGATCGTCGGGCGGGTCCTCGACGAGGAGATCGGGCGGGGAGAGGGCGCCAACTTCGTGATCCGGCGGACCTACGAGGGCCGCGTCCCGGGGTTCGGGCGGGCCGACGCGCTGGCGCTGTTCCGGCGGCTCCTGGAGGGCGAGCGGGGCGCGTACTGGACGTTCGTCGTGCACACCGGGGAGCGGACGCTGGTCGGGGCGAGCCCCGAGGTGCACGTCCGGATGTCCGGAGGCACGGTCGTCATGAACCCGATCAGCGGCACGTACCGCTACCCCGCCGAGGGCCCGACGCCCGAGCACCTGCTGGACTTCCTCGCCGACGGCAAGGAGATCGAGGAGCTGTCGATGGTCGTCGACGAGGAACTGAAGATGATGTGCACCGTCGGCGACATGGGCGGGGTGGTCGTCGGGCCGCGGCTGAAGGAGATGGCGCACCTCGCCCACACCGAGTACGAGCTGCGCGGCAAGTCCTCCCTGGACGCGCGGGAGGTGCTGCGGGAGACGATGTTCGCGGCGACGGTCACCGGCTCGCCGGTGCAGAACGCCTGCCGGGTGATCGAACGGCACGAGAGCGGCGGGCGGGGCTACTACGCGGGCGCGCTGGCCCTGCTCGGGCGCGACCCGGGGGACGGGCCGGGGCGGCCGGCCGGTGCGCAGACCCTGGACTCCCCCATCCTGATCCGTACCGCCGACATCGACGCCGAGGGGCGGCTGCGGGTGCCGGTCGGCGCCACGCTGGTGCGCGGCTCGGACCCGGCGGGCGAGGTCGCGGAGACCCACGCCAAGGCGGCCGGGGTGCTGGCCGCGCTGGGCGTCCGTCCGCCTGGGCCGCGCGCGGAGGCGGAGCGGCCGAGGCTGGCGGACGACCCCCGGGTGCGGGCCGCGCTGGACGGGCGCCGTTCCTCGCTGGCGCCGTTCTGGCTGCGGATGCAGGAGCCGTCGGCCGCGCTCACCGGGCACGCGCTGGTCGTCGACGCGGAGGACACCTTCACGGCGATGCTCGCGCACCTGCTGCGCTCGTCGGGGCTCGCGGTGAGCGTGCGGCGGTACGACGAGCCGGGGCTGCGCGAGGCGGTGCTCGGGCACGAGGGCGGCCCGGTGGTGCTGGGGCCCGGCCCCGGTGATCCCGCCGACCCGGCCGACCCGAAGATGCGCTTCCTGCGGGCGCTGACCGCCGAGGTGCTCCGGGCGAACCGGCACGGCGTCCTCGGCGTCTGCCTCGGACACGAGCTGATCGCGGCGGAGCTGGGGCTCGACACCGCCCGCAAGGAGGTGCCGTACCAGGGTGCGCAGACGGAGATCGACCTGTTCGGGCGGCCGGAGACGGTCGGCTTCTACAACAGCTTCACCGCGCGCTGCGACGACGGGCGTGCCCTGGAGCTGGCCGCCCAGGGCATCGAGGTGAGCCGTGCCGCGAACGGCGAGGTGCACGCCCTGCGCGGGCCGGGCTTCGCGGCCGTCCAGTTCCACCCCGAGTCGGTGCTGACGCTGAACGGCGCGGCGATCGTGCGGGAGCTGACCGGTCAGCTCCGCGGGACCAGTACGTTCTCCGAGCGGCGGCCCTCCCGGTAGTCGAGGACGTTCTTCACCGTGGCGTCGACGATCTGACCGACGGCGTCCTCGGTGTAGTACGCCTGGTGCGAGGTGACCAGGACGTTCGGGAAGGTGACGAGGCGGGCCAGGGTGTCGTCCTCGACGGCCTGCAGGGACCTGTCGAGGAAGAACAGGCCCGCCTCCGCCTCGTACACGTCCAGCCCCACGCCCGCGAAGCGGCCCGCGCGCAGCTCGCCGACGAGGGCCGCGGTGTCGATCAGGCCGCCGCGGCTGGAGTTGATCAGGATGGCGTCGTCGCGCATCGCCTTCAGCGCGGCGGCGTCGATCAGGTGCCGGGTCTCGGCCATCAGCGGGACGTGCAGGGTGATCAGGTCGGACCGGGCGAGCAGCTCGTCCCTGGCGACGTAGCGCATGCCGAGTTCGGCGCAGGCCGGGTTCTCGGCGACGTCCCAGCCGAGCAGGCGCATGCCGAAGCCGTGGGCGATCCGGGCGAAGGCCTCGCCGATCTTCCCGGTGCCGAGCACCCCGGCGGTGCGGCCGTGCAGGTCCCGGCCCATCAGGCCGTCGAGGCGGAAGTCGAAGTCGCGGGTGCGGGTGCAGGCGCGCACGATCCGCCGGTTGACGGCCATGGCGAGGGCCCAGGCGAACTCGGCGACCGAGTACGGCGAGTAGTACGACACCCGGGCCACGGTCATGCCGAGCCGCTCGGCCGTGTCCAGGTCGACGTTGTTGAAGCCGGTGGAGCGCTGGGCCACCATCCGGGTGCCGCCGGCCGCGAGGATCTCCAGGACGGCCGCGCCGAGGTCGGCGTTGACGGACGTGGAGACGATCTCGTGGCCGGCCGCGATGGGGGCGGTGTCCTCGTTGAGGAAGACGTCCAGGCAGCGGACGTCCTCGTGGTCGCGGAAGGCCCGCTCGATCAGGGGCTTCTCGTCGGCCTGGACGCCGAAGGCAAGGATCTCCATGACCGCTCCCGTCCTGGTGGGCTCCGGGCCGAATATACGGCCCTCGGCCCGCCGTCGCCGGTCAGCAGCCGTTCCGGCCGGACGTCAGCCGAAGAACACGCCGACCTCCTCGTACAGCGCCGGGTCGACCGTCTTCAGGCGGGCGGTGGCCTCGGCGATGGGGACGCGGACGATGTTCGTGCCGCGCAGGGCGACCATCTTGCCGAAGTCCCCGTCCCGGACGCATTCGACGGCGTGCGGGCCGGTGGGGGTCCCCCCACGCCGTTCAGGCAGTGGGGGAGGGTGGCGAGCCAGCGGTCGAAGGCGCTGGGCGTGCCGCCGCGCTGGACGTGTCCGAGGACGGTGGTGCGGGCCTCCTTGCCGGTGCGCTTCTCGATCTGCTTGGCCAGCCACTCGCCGACCCCGGACAGCCGGACGTGCCCGTAGGAGTCCAGGGACTCGTCCTTGAGCACCAGGTCGCCGTCGCGCGGCATCGCCCCCTCGGCGACGACCACGATCGGGGCGTAGGACGCCCGGAACCGGGAGGCCGCCCAGGAGCACACCTGCTCGATGTCGAAGCGCTGCTCGGGGATGAGGATCACGTTGGCGCCGCCGGCCAGGCCGGAGTGCAGCGCGATCCAGCCGACGTGCCGGCCCATGACCTCGACGACCAGGACGCGCATGTGGGACTCGTCGGTGGTGTGCAGCCGGTCGATGGCCTCCGTGGCGATGCCGACGGCGGTGTCGAAGCCGAAGGTGTAGTCGGTGGCGGACAGGTCGTTGTCGATGGTCTTGGGGACGCCGACGCAGGGCACGCCGTACTCGTCCGCGAGGCGGGTGGCGACGCCGAGGGTGTCCTCGCCGCCGATGGTGACGAGCGCCTCGACGCCGAGTGCGGCGAGGTTGTCCGTGATGCGCCGGATGCCGTCCCGCTGCTGCAGCGGGTTGGTGCGCGAGGAGCCGAGGATGGTGCCGCCGCGGGGCAGGATGCCGCGGACGGCCGAGATGTCGAGCGGGACGGTGTCGCCCTCCAGGGGGCCGCGCCAGCCGTCCCGGAAACCGGTGAACTCGTAGCCGTACTCCTGGACGCCCTTGCTGACGACGGCCCGGATGACGGCGTTGAGCCCGGGGCAGTCACCGCCGCCGGTCAGTACTCCGACCTTCATCGCGTGATCCCCTTGCCACAATGGGTGGTTGAGGCCACTGCCACTGTCCCGCGCGGGTCACGCGTCGTCCAGACCCCGTTCTATCGCGTACCGCACCAGCTCCACCCGGTTGTGCAGCTGGAGCTTGCCGAGGGTGTTCTGGACGTGGTTCTGCACGGTGCGGTGGGAGATGACGAGGCGTTCGGCGATCTGCTTGTAGCTCAGGCCCTTGGCGACCAGGCGCAGCACCTCGGTCTCCCGGTCGGTGAGCCGGGGCGCGCCGGGGTCGTCGGTGCCCGCGGCGGGGGCGGGCTCGGAGGCGAGGCGGCGGTACTCGCCGAGGACCAGTCCGGCGAGCCCCGGGGTGAAGACCGGGTCACCGGCGGCCGTACGGCGCACCGCGTCCCGCAGCTCCTCGGTGGAGGCCGACTTCAGCAGGTAGCCGGTCGCGCCGGACTTCACCGCCTCCAGCACGTCGGCGTGCTCCCCGCTCGCCGAGAGCACGAGGACGCGCAGCCGCGGGTCGGCGCCGACGACCTCCTTGCAGACCTGGACGCCGGGCTTGCCGGGCAGGTTGAGGTCGAGCACGAGGACGTCGGGGGCGGCGGCCCGGGCGCGGCGCACCGCCTGGTCGCCGTCGCTCGCGGTGGCGACCACGTCGAAGCCGGACTCGGCCAGGTCCCGGGCGACCGCGTCGCGCCACATCGGGTGGTCGTCGACCACCATGACCTTGATCGGGTCCGGTCCGCCGGGCTGCTGTCGTTCCCGGTCCTGCCGCCCAGGGCCCTGTTGCTCACTCATGGTCCGCTGCCTTCCCCCGTGCGGTGGTGCCGACGGTCTTCTTCGGTGCCTTCAGTTCGACCTCCGTGCCCTGTCCGGGCACCGAGATCAGCTCGGCCGTGCCGCCGAGGTCGCGCAGCCGCCCGCGGATCGACAGGGCCACGCCGAGCCGTCCCTCGCCCTCGGCCTCGGCGAGCCGCCCGTCCGGGATGCCGGGCCCCTCGTCGCGGACGGTGACGACCACCTCGTCCGGTTCGTCCTCGACCAGGATCCAGGCGCGCGCCCGCTCGCCGACGTGCCGGCGGACATTGTCCAGCGCGGCGCCCACGGCGGCGACGAGCTCCCGTGCGGCGTCCGGGGCCAGGAGGACCGGAGCGCCCGGCTCGGCGAGGTTCACCAGGGAACCGGCGTACGGGGCGAGCAGGGCGCGCAGGTCGAGGGGACCGTCCGGGTCCGTGCCCTCCGGTTCCTCGACCACCCGGACGACCGCGCCCTCGGCGGCGTCCTCCGACACGCGGGAGACCGGCACCAGGCCCCCGGAGACCAGGGTGCGCAGGGCCACTTCCTGCTCGCCGGCCAGCCGGCCCAGCTCGGCCGCCTCGCCGCCGATGACGGCGCCCCGGCGCTGCACCATCGCCAGCACCTGGAGGACGCTGTCGTGGATGTCCCGGGCGAGCCGCTCGCGTTCCCTGGTCGCCGCCTCGATCTCCAGGGCGCGCGCGAGGGTGCGCTCGGAGGCGCGGGCGACCTCGACGACGTAGCCGATGGCGATGGAGGCGACCCAGACGAGGATGACGTTGTGGACGGTGTCGCGGGCCGGGGTGCCGCGTTCGACCAGGTTGGCGACGGCGACGAGGGTGGAGGCCACGGCGGCCCAGCGCCAGCCGCCCTTGACGGCGAAGGCGAGCACGGAGCCGGCGGTCCATATCGACGGCAGGGTCGGGCCGCCGTCCATGACGCGTTCGTGGGCGTCGGCGAAGGGCGTGAGCAGGATGCCGGCCAGCGCCACGGTGAGGTCGGCGGCGAGGAACCGCTTGGTGCAGCTCGCGGCGTTCGCGAGCTTGGGGAGGGTGGCCAGGGTCCAGACGAGGAGGACCGCGTAGTAGCCGACGGCGAGCCAGGGGCGGGCGAAGCCGGACCAGGCGGTGGCGAAGAAGCCGATCGCGTACAGCATGGTGAGCACGCGGTAGCCGGCGAGCGCGCGCCACAGCGGCTGCTCGACCGACATCCTCATGACTCTCTCGCGTCTGGCCATGTCCCCCGTCCCCTCCCCGGCAGCCGGTGCCCGGGCTATGTCCCGGCCCGGTCCTTCTCGGCCTTCGCCGCCTTCTCGGCCTTGGCCGCCTTCGCCGCCTTCTCGGCCTTCGCCGCGTCCGCGAGCTGCCGCTTCATGGCGGTCGCGTACATGTCGACGTACTCCTGGCCGGAGAGCTTCATGATCTCGTACATGACCTCGTCGGTGACCGCGCGGAGCACGAAGCGGTCGTGCTCCATGCCCTGGTAGCGGGAGAAGTCCAGCGGCTTGCCGATGCGGATGCCGGGCCGCATCAGCTTCGGCATCACCTGGCCGGGCGGCTGGATCTTCTCGGTGTCGATCATGGCGACCGGGATCACGGGCGCGCCGGTGGCGAGGGCCACGCGCGCGAGGCCGCCCGGCTTGCCGCGGTAGAGGCGGCCGTCCGGAGAGCGCGTGCCCTCCGGGTAGATGCCGAACAGCTCACCGCGCTCCAGGACCTCCATGCCGCTCTTGACGGCGGCCTCCCCCGCGCCGCGCGCACCGGAGCGGTCCACCGGGAGCTGGCCGACCCCCTTGAAGAAGGCGGCGGTCAGCCGGCCCTTGACCCCGGGGGTGTTGAAGTACTCGGCCTTGGCGATGAAGGTCACCTTGCGGTCGAGGACGGCGGGCAGGAAGAACGAGTCGGAGAACGACAGGTGGTTGCTCGCCAGAATGGCGGGACCCTCGGCCGGGATGTGCTCCAGGCCCTCCACCCAGGGCCGGAAGGTGAGCTTCAGCGACCCCCCGATGGTGACCTTCATCGCGCCGTACAACAACCGTGTGCCTCCCGTGTCCGTGGGTCAGACCTTAACCCGCGGCGCCGTCAATGGCCCCGACGGCCCTGGTCGGTGTCCGTGCGGTCGCGTACGGTGAAAGACCCGCGAGTACCCCGAGTACCCCTGACGACAGGAGACCGAGACGTGTCGGTCCTGCCCGGAGCCGAGCCGTACCGCCACGAGGGCGGTGAGGCCGGCGTCCTCCTCTGTCACGGTTTCACCGGTTCCCCGCAGTCGCTGCGCCCCTGGGCCCGCTACCTCGCCGCGCGCGGCCTGACCGTGGCGCTGCCGCTGCTGCCCGGGCACGGCACCCGCTGGCAGGACATGCAGGTCACCGGCTGGCAGGACTGGTACGCGGAGGTGGACCGTGAGCTGCGGGTCCTGCGCGAGCGCTGCGCACGGGTCTTCGTGGCCGGGCTGTCCATGGGCGGCGCGCTGGCGCTGCGGCTCGCCGCCAAGCACGGGGAGGCGGTCTCCGGCGTCGTCGTCGTCAACCCGGCGAACCGGATGCACGGCGTCGCCCAGCACGCCCTCCCGCTCCTGCGCCACCTGGTGCCCGCGACCAAGGGCATCGCCAGCGACATCGCCAAGCCGCTCAGCACGGAGCTGGGGTACGACCGGGTGCCGCTGCACGCGGCGCACTCGCTGCGCGCCTTCTTCCGGCTCGCCGACGGCGACCTGCCGCAGGTGACCCAGCCGCTGCTGTTGCTGCGCAGTCCGCAGGACCATGTGGTGCCGCCGGCCGACTCGGCGCGGATCCTGGGCCGGGTGTCGTCGACGGACGTGACGGAGATCCTGCTGGAACAGAGCTACCACGTGGCGACGTTGGACCACGATGCGGACCGGATCTTCGCTGAGAGCGTCGCGTTCATCGGCCGGCTCGCGCCCGGTTCCGTCGGGGAACCGGAGTCCGGTCTCGGCAAGGAAGGGACGACCGCAGGTGGCTGAGCACGACTCCGACCGCGAGGACCGCGAGGACCGCGAGGAGCGGGACCTGGAGCGGGAGCGCCGCGAGGGACGGGAGCGCGCGGCGGACGGCGGGCCCGAGGCGCAGGACGTGTCCTTCGACGAGGACGCGGCCTGGGCCGCGATCGTCGCCGGGTACGGGGAGGAGCCCCCGGACCCGCCGGGTTCGAAGCCGTTCAAGTCGGTCGAGGACCTGGCCCTGCTGGAGCCGGAGGTGAACGACGAGAAGCCCTCGGCGGACCGGCCCGCCTCGGACCGGCCGCTGGGCGGCTCCGTCGCCTTCGCGCCCGGCGTCGGCCCCCGGGACCACACGCCCGCCGAGCCGTCCGACGACGACTTCGACGCGGACGACGAGGGCCACTTCGTGCCGCCCGAGCCGCCACCGCTGCCCGACGCCGACCCCACCGCGAAGTTCGCCTGGCTGGGCGTGCTCGGCGGCCCGGTGCTGCTCCTACTGGCGGTGGTGCTCGGCTGGGACATGACCTGGTGGCTGACGACCCTGAGTATCGGCGGCTTCCTCGGCGGCTTCGCCACCCTGGTCATGCGGATGCGCACGGGCGACGAGGACGACGACGACCCGGGGCGGGGCGCGGTGGTGTAGCCGGGCGGCCGGCCGGGCCCCGGGGTCAGGCGGTCGCGGGTACGCGGAGGGCGGTCAGGACCGGCAGGTGGTCCGTGGCCGCCCTCAGGTCGTCCTCGGCCACCCCGGGCAGCCCCGAGGGCACCCCGCAGCCCAGCACCTCGACGCCCTCGGTGACGAAGACGGCGTCGATACGGCGGTCCGGGGCGGTGGCCGGGAAGGTGTACTCGCCGCCCCATGGCGCCGCGGTCCAGCAGTCGCGCAGCCCGTCCCCGAGCCGCCGGAAGGTGCGGCCGCCGGGGCGCTCGTTCAGGTCGCCGCCCGCCACCGCGTGTTTCACGCCGAGGGCGGCCAGGTGGTCGAGGAGCAGCCCGGCCTGTTCGTGGCGCTCGTCCGCGTCCAGGGACAGGTGGGTGCTGAGCACGCCGAGACGGGCCCCGCCGATCCGGACCACGGCGGTGGCCAGGCCCCGGCGGTGCCGGCCGGGGGTGAGCGGGAGCAGCACGTCCTCGGTGCGCTCCACGGTGGCCCGCAGGGAGCAGAGCAGCGCGGGTCCGGCGGCGGGACCGCCGCCGGAGAGGAGGACCAGGTCGGACGCGGCGGCGAGCCGGGTGATCTTCTTGCGCCAGCGGAAGAGGCGGGGGGCCTCCTGGAGGAGGACGAGGTCGGGCTCGCAGGCCCTGACGACGCGGGCGAGGGCGTCGGTGTCGTCGCGCAGCGAGCGGATGTTGTAGCTCAGGACGCGGATGACTGCGGAACCGTCGGGTTCTGTCTGGGAGTTGGGGAGCTGCTCCATGTTGATCAATGTACGCCTACGAGCTCGGGGCGCGGGGTTCGTGGGCGACTGCCGGTGGTACGTGGCTTGTCGCGCAGTTCCCCGCGCCCCTTGGGCGCTCGCAGTGACCGCCTTTACATGATCGGGTCGGGTTCCCTTGCCAGGTCGGCTGCGCCCACCAGACCGGCCTTGTTGCCGAGCTGGGCGGCGATCACGTCGGCGACCGGGCGCCAGTTGCCACCGACCAGCCAGCGCTTGTAGGACTTGCGGATCGGGTCGAGGACCAGGTCGCCCTCGTCCGAGAGACCGCCGCCGACGATGAAGGCGGACGGGTCGAAGAGCGAGGCCAGGTCGGCGAGGCCGGCACCGGCCCAGCGGGCCAGCTCCCGGTAGGAGTCGACGGCGACCGGGCAGCCCTGGCGGGCGGCGACCGAGATGTGCTTGCCCTCGATGCCGTCGGGGGTGCCGTCGCCGAGCGCCAGCAGCACCTCGGCGCGCTCGGGGGTGGCGTTGGCGCGCTGTTTGGCGTACCTGACCAGCGCCCGGCCCGAGGCGTACTGCTCCCAGCAGCCCTGCGAGCCGCAGCCGCACAGCAAACCGTCGGGCACCATGCGGATGTGGCCGAACTCGGCGGCCACGCCGAAGTGACCGCGGCGCAGCTTGTTGCCGATGATGATGCCGCCGCCGAGGCCGGTGCCGAGGGTGATGCAGATGACGTTGCGGTGGCCCTTGCCGCCGCCGAACTTGTACTCGCCCCAGGCCGCGGCGTTGGCGTCGTTCTCCACGACGACCGGGAGGCCGACGCGGGCCTCGACCTTCTCCTTGAGCGGCTCCTGGCGCCAGTCGATGTTGGGCGCGAAGTAGACCATGGAGCGCTGGCGGTTGACGTATCCGGCGGCACCGATGCCGACGCCGACGATCTCGTGTCCCACGCGCGCGCCGTCCACCGCGGAGGCGATGGCGTCCACGATGGCCTCAGGTGTGGTGGGGGTCGGCACCTTGTGGGTCGAGAGGATGTTGCCTTCCTCGTCGACCACGCCGGCCGCGATCTTCGTGCCGCCGATGTCGACGCCGATGGTGAGTCCCATGAATCCCTCAGTTCGGTCGAGCCCCGCTAAGGGCAACCGTACCCGAGGCGGGGCTCAGTCCAGGTCGATGCGCTGTCCTGGTCCGGTGCCCCCGTCGCCCTCGTCTCGGCCGTCGGCGCCGCGTTCGTCCAGGTCGCGGGGGTCGCGGGGGTCCTCGGGCGCGGTGTCGCCGGTGGTCCAGCGGCGCTCCTGGTTCTGGACGGCGGAGCGGTAGGCGGCGAGGAGTTCACCGCCGGCGGCGGCGAGGTGGTCGAACACGTCCGGGTTGCGCTCGATGACCGGTTCGACGGCGGCCTTCGCCTGCTGCACGACCTGCCGGACCACCTGCTGGGCGGCGGGTCCGGCGACCTGGCCGAGCAGCGGTGACTGGAGACCGGACAGCTTGTCCGCGACGGTGTCGACGAGCCGGCGCAGCTCCTCGGCGGCCGAGCCGGGCGGCGGCCCGTACTCGGCACGGCGGCGGGCCTTCTCGGCCTCCAGGTCCTCGGCACAGGCCGTGGCCCAGGCGTCGGCGTCGGCGTCGGTCGCTCGCGTCTCGTCGACCGCGTCGGCCTCGTCGGGGCGGGGGGCCTCGGACGGGGGGAGCTCTTCGCTCATGACGGACTCCTGACTACGGTTCGTCCTTACGACGTTACCCGAACGGGCCCGTGCTCAGGGGGTCCCGCCGGGTCAGCGTCCCCGCGGCCACAGCTGCGGGTCGGGCGCGAACCGGACGGCGAGCGTGCCGTCCCGCAGCGCGGCCCCGTCGACGGTGCAGCGGCGCAGCACGGAGGGCAGCGGAACGATACGGCGGAAGGGTCCGGCGGCGACGACCAGTTCGTCACCGCGGCGGATCAGGTCGAGCTCCTCGCGCACGGCTCCGGGCAGCGGGATGTGCCAGACCAGCACGCCGTCCGCGGCCAGCCGGTCGGTGACGGGCCACTCGACCGGGGAGGCGTCCGGGTTGACGCCCGGCACGTCGAGGGCGGCCAGGTCGTCCGGGCCGCGCGGGTCGCGGCCGAGATGGGCGACGGCGCGGACGTCGTGGGCCCCGCGCCACTCCTCCAGGGTCTTGCGCTGCTGGGCGAGGGGGCCGCTGAGCCAGCTGTCCGCGGGGGTGTCCTCCGGCAGGACGCGGTTGGCGACCAGGCAGTCGGTGCGCAGGCCGCGCAGGGCGAGGCCGAGGGCGGTGGCGCGGACGGCGTCGGCTCCGGCCGGGCCGGGTTCGGCGACCAGCCGTACGACGGTGTTCCGGTCGGCCAGTACGGCCTCGGCGGCGGCGAGTTCGAGATCCCAGCGGGAGGCTGCCTCGTACAGCGCCTCGGTCGGCATGGGGACGCCCGCGAGCCGGCCGAGGACGGGGCGCAGGGCGCGGGCGGCCTGCCGCTCGGGCGGGAGCAGGCGGCCCAGACAGCGGCGCAGTTCCTCGGGCGCGGCGAGCAGGGCGAGGGCGCGGGGCGCGGGCGGGAGGTCGACGACGAGGAGGTCGTGCGCCTCGGCGAGGGCGGCCTCGCGCAGGGCGCGCAGCAGGGCGAGGTCCTCGGCGCCGGGCAGCGGGGTGAGGTCCTCGGGGTCGAGGCGGGCGGCGCCGAGCAGGTCGAGCGCGGAGGCGGCGCGGTCCTGGAGGGCGGCGAGGCCGTCGCGGAAGCCCTGGGCGGCGTCGGGGCGCCAGACGGTGAGGCCGGGTTCGACGGGGGTCGGCGCCGGGCCGGTGCGCAGGCCGAGCGCGGCGCCGAGGGTGTCGTCGCGGTCGGTGCCCAGGAGGAGGGTGCGGGTGCCCTGCCGGGCGGCGGCGAGCGCGGTGGCGGCGGCGACGGTGGTACGGCCGGTGCCGCCGGGGCCCGTGATCAGGAGGGTGCGCATGGGGGTGAACGGTACCTGGGGGCTCCGCCGGTCGGGCCCGTCACGGCGTCGCGGGCGCCGCGGCGCCCACCGCGGGCCACCGGTCAGGGGTTACTTCGACTCCACCCGCTTCTTCAGGCCCGCCAGGGCGCGGTCCGTGATGACCTTCTCCGCCTTGCGCTTGATCATGCCGAGCATCGGGATCTTGACGTCCACCGTGAGGCGGTAGGTGACCTCCGTGCCCGTGCCGGCCGGCCTGAGCAGGTAGGTGCCGTCCAGGGAGCGCAGCATCTGGGACTTGACGAGCGTCCAGGAGACCTCGTGCTCGCCGGTCCAGGTGTAGGCCAGCGTCTGGTCGTCCTTGATCGCCCCGGCGTCCATGACGAGCCGGACCTGTTCGGCGCGCCCCTGCGCGTCGGTCGCGAGGACCTGGGCCTCCTTCACCTCGCCGGTCCAGTCCGGGTAGCGGGCGAAGTCGGCGATCACCGCCATGACGTCGGCCGGTGCCGCCTCGATGGTGATGCTCGAGCTGGTGTGTTCCGCCATCGCCGTGGCTCCTCCGGATGCGGGCCGCTACTGAGGTCGTCGCGCGCCGATGGCGCGCACGTGTGTGCCGCGTGAAGGCTATCGCCTACGGGGAGGGCGCATGTCACCACCCACCTGCGCGGCTCGGCCGCACACGGTCACCACTCCAGCGCCCAGGGCCGTCCCGTCGACGCGAAGTGGCCGACGTTCACGCATTCGGTGGCACCGACGCGCATCCGCCGTGCCAGCGGCTGGTGGACGTGCCCGAACAGGGCGTAGCGCGGGCGGGTGCGGCGGATGGCGTCCAGCAGCGCGCGGCTGCCCCGCTCGAAGCGCCGGGCCACCGTGTCGTAGACCAGTTCCGGCACCTGGGGCGGGATGTGGGTGCACAGCACGTCCACCTCGCCGACCGCTTCGAGCTTCGCGGCGTACTCCTCGTCGCTGATCTCGTACGGCGTCCGCATCGGGGTGCGCAGCCCGCCGCCGACGAAGCCGAAGACACGGCCGCCGATCTCCACCCGCTCCCCGTCGAGCACGGTGGTGCCGGGGCCGGCGTACTCGGGCCACAGCGGGGGCACGTCGACGTTGCCGTAGGTGGCGTACGTCGGGGTGGGGAAGGCGGCGAACAGTTCGGCGTACTGCTTGCGCACCGCCCGCTCGATCAGCTCCCGCCGGTCCCCGTCGACCCCGGCCCACAACCGCGCCCCGAACTCCCGTGCCTCGGCGAAGCGGCGGGCGGTGCGCAGCTCGACGATGCGGTCGGCGTTCGCGACGCCGAACAGGTCGGGGAAGATGCCGCGCGAGTGGTCGGCGTAGTCGAGGAAGAGGACCAGGTCCCCGAGACAGATCAGGGCGTCGGCGCCCTCGCCGGCCCTGGCCAGGTCGCGGGCGTTGCCATGGACGTCGCTGACCACGTGGACGCGCGTGCTCGTGTTACGGGGCGGTGTGGGTGCCATGGCGATCAAGCGTAAGCAGCGCGTGCCTGATGTGAACAGTGGCGGTCGGACCTGCGGTTACTGGCTGGTCCGTTGATCCGTCGACTACTGTGCGCACAGCAAACCCCATCCGTGTGACGCAGCGAACATCTCGCGGGGACCCCCTGTCGGAGAACGCATACCGGCGGGTAACGTCCGGGCAGTCCAGTCGTGCTCTGGATTTCAACATGTGAATCCCGCATGAGTCCTCCGGAGCCACAGCCCGAGCCTTGGACCGCACCGTCGCATCACACAACGTCGTGGCGCCGGCGCCCTATGAGGAGCAGCAGTCTTGCGCGAGTTCAGCCTTCCGGCCTTGTACGAGGTCCCCGCGGACGGAAACCTGACCGACATCGTCCGCAGAAACGCCGCGCAGCATCCCGACGTCGCCGTCATCGCCCGCAAGGTGTCGGGCGCCTGGCAGGACGTGACCGCACGCGCCTTCCTCGCCGAGGTGCACGCCGCGGCCAAGGGCCTCATCGCCTCCGGTGTCCAGCCCGGCGACCGGGTCGGGCTGATGTCCCGCACGCGTTACGAGTGGACCCTGCTGGACTTCGCGATCTGGAGCGCGGGCGCGATCACCGTGCCGGTGTACGAGACCAGCTCGCCGGAGCAGGTGCAGTGGATCCTCGGCGACTCCGGTGCCACGGCGTGCGTCGTGGAGTCGGCCGGGCACTCGGCCGCCGTCGAGTCGGTGCGCGAGCAGCTGCCCGCCCTGAAGAACGTCTGGCAGATCGACGCCGGCGCCGTGGAGGAGCTGGGGCGGCTGGGCCAGGACGTCACGGACCGGACCGTCGAGGAGCGCGGCTCGATCGCGAAGGCGGACGACCCGGCGACCATCGTGTACACCTCCGGCACGACGGGCCGCCCCAAGGGCTGTGTCCTGACCCATCGCAGCTTCTTCGCGGAGTGCGGGAACGTCGTCGAGCGGCTGCGCCCGCTCTTCCGCACCGGTGAGTGCTCGGTCCTGCTCTTCCTCCCGCTCGCCCACGTCTTCGGACGGCTGGTGCAGGTCGCGCCGATGATCGCGCCGATCAAGCTGGGCAACGTCCCCGACATCAAGAACCTCACCGACGAACTGGCCGCCTTCCGGCCCACGCTGATCCTCGGCGTGCCGCGCGTCTTCGAGAAGGTGTACAACTCGGCGCGCGCCAAGGCGCAGGCCGACGGCAAGGGCAAGATCTTCGACAAGGCCGCGGACACGGCGATCGCGTACAGCAAGGCCCTGGACACGCCGTCCGGCCCGTCCGTCGGCCTGAAGCTCAAGCACAAGGTCTTCGACAAGCTCGTCTACAGCAAGCTCCGCACGGTCCTCGGCGGCCGGGGCGAGTACGCCATCTCCGGCGGCGCCCCGCTCGGCGAGCGGCTCGGGCACTTCTTCCGCGGCATCGGCTTCACGGTCCTGGAGGGCTACGGCCTGACCGAGTCCTGCGCGGCCACCGCCTTCAACCCCTGGGACCGCCAGAAGATCGGCACGGTGGGCCAGCCGCTGCCCGGCTCCGTGGTGCGCATCGCGGACGACGGCGAGGTGCTGCTGCACGGCGAGCACCTGTTCAAGGAGTACTGGAACAACCCGGGCGCGACCGCTGAGGCGCTGGCCGACGGCTGGTTCCACACCGGCGACATCGGCACCCTCGACGAGGACGGCTATCTGCGGATCACCGGCCGCAAGAAGGAGATCATCGTCACCGCCGGCGGCAAGAACGTCGCCCCGGCCGTCATAGAGGACCGCATCCGCGCGCACGCGCTGGTCGCCGAGTGCATGGTGGTCGGCGACGGGCGGCCCTTCGTGGGCGCGCTGGTCACGATCGACGAGGAGTTCCTGGGCCGCTGGTGCGAGGAGCACGGGAAGCCGGCCGGGTCGACGGCGGTGTCGCTGCGGCAGGACCCGGATCTGCTCGCGGCGATCCAGGACGCGATCGACGACGGGAACGCGGCGGTGTCGAAGGCGGAGTCGGTGCGGAAGTTCCGGGTGCTGGGGGCTCAGTTCACCGAGGACTCGGGGCACTTGACGCCTTCGCTGAAGCTCAAGCGGAATGTCGTCGCCAAGGACTACGCGGACGAGATCGAGGCGATCTACGCCAAGTAGCGGGGCCGGGGCGCCTGGTGGAGGTGCCCCTTGCTCACCGCGGGCGGGTGCCGGTTCGTCGTGGCTGGTCGCGCGGTTCCCCGCGCCCTTGGGGCGTTGTCCTACAGCAGCGTTCTCAAGTGCTCGGCCAGCAGGTCCCAGCACCATTTCTCCTCCACCCAGGTCCTGCCCCGCTCGCCCATCCTGCGGCGCAGTTGCGGGTCGGCGAGGAGGGTGGTGATGCGGTCGGCGGACTCGTCCGGGTCTTCGCCCCGGACCACCCAGCCCGTCTCGCCGTCGAGTACGGCGTCGGGGGCGCCGCCCGAGTCGCCCGCGACGACGGGCAGGCCGGTCGCGGAGGCCTCCAGGTAGACGATGCCCAGGCCCTCGACGTCGAGGCCGCCCCGGCGGGTGCGGCAGGGCATGGCGAAGACGTCCCCGGCGCCGTAGTGCGCGGGCAGTTCGGACCAGGGCACGGCGCCGGTGAAGTGGACGGAGGCGGCGACGCCCGTCTCGACGGCGAGCCGGCGCAGGTCCTTCTCGTAGGGGCCGCCGCCGACGATCAGCAGGACGGCGTCCGGCTCGGCGGCGAGGATGCGGGGCATCGCGCGGATCAGGGTGTCCTGGCCCTTGCGCGGGACCAGGCGGGACACGCAGACGACCACGGGGCGCTCGGTCAGGCCGAGGCGGGCGCGCACCTCGTCGCCGCCGCTGGCCGGGTGGAAGGTCTTCTCGTCGACGCCGGGCGGCAGTTGCACCATCCGCGCGGCCGCCTCGGGCGTGAGCGCGCCCGCGATGCGGGAGCGCGTGTACTCGCCGAGGTAGGTGATCGTGTCCGTCGACTCCCCGATCCGGCGCAGCAGTTGCCGGGCGCCGGGCAGCTGGGCCCAGCCCGCCTCGTGGCCGTGGGTGGTGGCGACGAGACGCTCGGCGCCCGCTCTGCGCAGCGCCGGGGCCATCAGGCCGAGGGGTGCGGCCGCCCCGAACCACACGGAGGTGCAGCCGTGCTCGCGCAGCAGGCCCACCGCCCGCCGGGTGGCGCCCGGTGTCGGCAGCAGCATCGTGGTGCGGTCCCGTACGACGGTGAAGGGCTGCTCGGCGTCGAAGGCCGCGGTGGCCTCGGCACCCTCGCGGCCGCGCTTCCAGGTGGAGGCGTAGACGACCAGCCGCTCGGGGTCCAGCCGTAGCGCCATGTTGTGCAGGAAGGCCTGGATGCCGCCCGGGCGGGGCGGGAAGTCGTTCGTCACGATCAAGGTCTTGCGCACGCCGCCGACCCTACCGAACCGGTCGCGGGGTGCCGGGCGCGGCTGCGTCCTGTGGCACGCCCACAGGGGTCCGGGTCATCATGGCCGCACCGGCGGACAAGCCGGTACGGGGCGGGGACGGGCAGGTACGAGGCGGGCACGGACGGGCAGGGAGCACGTGGAGACGAGGGACGCGGGGCGGTCACCGGTGTGGTTGCCGACGGTCTGGGGCGCCACGCGGCTGGTGCTGCTGCTGTTCGTGCTGAAGGTGCTGGTCTTCCCCGGACCGGACGTCACCAGCGACGTGTCCGTCATCTACCGGGACTGGTCCGACGTCCTGCGCACCGGAACGTTTCCGCTGGAGGACGTCACCTGGCAGTACCCGCCGGCGGCGGCCTTCGCGGTCCTCTCCCCCACCCTGCTGCCCTTCCTGGAGTACGCGACGGCCTTCTTCGTCCTCGCGTGTGTCACGGACGCCGCCGTCCTGGCGCTGCTGTGGCACGCGGGGCGGGGCGCCGGGCGGTCGCCGCGCGGGGCCTGGGTGTGGGTGGTGGGCGTGCCGCTGCTCGGGCCGACTGTGTACGCGCGCTACGACGTGATGGTCACGGCGGTCGCGGTGGCCGCGCTGCTCGCCGCCGGGCGGCATCCGCGGGTGGCGGGGGCGCTGGCGGCGCTCGGGGCGCTGCTGAAGGTGTGGCCGGCGCTGGTGCTCGTCGGGATGCGGGGGCGGGGGCCGTGGATCGCCGCCGCCGTGAGCGGGGCGGGGCTGGCCGCGCTGTTCGCCGTGTCGATGCCCGGGGCGTTCGCGTTCCTGACGTTCCAGCGCGAGCGGGGCGTCGAGGTGGAGTCGCTGGGCTCGCTGGTCTTCCACGTCGCCCGGCACTTCGGCTGGGAGGGCGGGGTGTTGCTGAACTACGGCTCGATGGAGTTCCTGGGGCCGCACGTGGACACGGCGGGCACGGTCTCCCTGGGGCTGAGCGCGGTGGCGTTCGGCTGGCTGCTGCTGTGGCGGCTGAGGGCCTCGCGGTCTGCGGCCCCCCGGTTCGCGGCGCACACGGCGGCGGACGCGGCCTTCGTGGCGGTGCTGATGTTCACGGTGACCAGTCGGGTGATCAGCCCGCAGTACCTGGTGTGGCTGGTGGGCCTCGGTGCGGTCTGCCGGTGCTTCCGGGCGAGCCGGATGCGGGTGCCGGTCGCGCTGGTGCTGGCGGCGACCCCGCTGACGGTGCTGGAGTTCCCGGTCCTGTTCGCGGACGTGGTGGCGAGCACCCCCCTCGGCATCACACTCCTGTTCGTCCGCAACGGCCTGCTGGTGGCCGCCGCCCTCCTCGCCGCCCGCGCCCTGTGGCGGAGCACGGTACGCCCCGCGGCCCCGCCCCCGGCCGCGGAACCCGCCCGCCTCAGCCGAGCCACCCCCACGGACACACCTGCCGGCACGCCGTGACCCCGGTACCCTCCCCCGGCAGCCCACCCCCACACCCCCGCCGCACGTCCCGGTAGGCCCCCGGCTCAGCCGAGACCCGTCCGCAGATACTCCCGCCAACGTGCCGTGAAGTCGTCCGGGGTCGTGCCGAGCACCTCGTGCAGGGCGTCCTCGACCGCGCCGGCGCGCTCGTCGTGGGCTCCCACGGCACGGTAGAACGCGTCCAGCCGGTCCTCGCCCCACTGCTCGGCGATCATCCGGCAGGCCAGCCAGCCGCCCTCGTAGGCCCGGGCCAGTTCCTCCGCCTCTGCGGTGAAGCCGAAGTCCTCGTCCGTCGGCAGCCGCGCGGGCACCCGGCCCTCGGCGACCGCGTCGGCCAGTTCGGGGGCGGCCTGGGCGGCGGTGCGTCCGCTGCCGCGGTAGCCGACCCAGTCGGCGTAGCCCTCGGAGAGCCACAGCGGGGTGGCCGAGGTGGTGTCGGCGCGGGTGGCCACATGGGTCGTCTCGTGGGTGAGCACGACCTGCTTGCCGAGGCTGCCGAGCAGCCCGTAAGCGTCGGGGTTGACGATGATCCGGTCCGCGGGGGCGTGCTCCCGGCCGCCGGTCTCCCCGGTGGTGACCGCGGCGATGCCCCGGTAGGACGAGGCCGGGGACCCGAGCAGGCCCGCCATGCCCTCCACCGACCGGGGGACGACCACGACCACCCGGCGGGACCAGTCGCCGTCCCAGGCGTCCGAGACGGCGGGCACCGCCCGGTCGGCCAGGCCGGCGTAGCCGCGCAGGGAGGCGGTGGACTGCCCGACGCCGAGGACGAGGCTGTGCGTGCCGCGCACGACCTGGACCGCGCCCTGGTCCCAGGGCTGCTGGCCGGACTCCTTGGCGGGGCGGTCGGACTCGACGGCCCACGCCCCGCCCGTGCCGTCCCGGCCGAGCCGCACGGTGCGGCCCGCGGTGACGGCGCCCCGGTCGTAGCCCTCGACCCGGTAGCGCAGCTCGACGTCGGCGGTGGCGGTGTCGCCGGTGCGCTCGACCTCCCGTACCCGGTAGGACCACGCGGCCAGCGGGATCGCGCTCAGGCGGTCGAAGCCGGTACCGGTGCCGGTCCGCGCGTATGCGGCCGCGTCATGGGCCAGGACGGCCGCCGCGCGCCGGTCCAGGATCCGCTGGACGTCGGCCTGTGCGGGGTCGGCCGCGGTCCGGCCGCCGCAGGCCACCAGCGCGACCAGCAGCAGGCACAGCGCCACCACCGAGGAACCCGACACCCGCCTTCGACCAGCCACCTTCCCGATCGTACGGGCGGGGGAGGGCGGAAGGCACGGGGCGGGATGAGCGCCGGGGCCGGGATGGGCCGTGGCGTCACACCCTGGTGACCGAGGAGACCGGCATCATGCCGACCGGGTCGTAGCGCACCGGCGCGCCGGGGTAGGGCGCGTGGATCACCTGGCCGTTGCCCGCGTACATGCCGATGTGGCTGGCGTCGTCGCGGTAGGCGACCAGGTCGCCGGGGCGCGCCTCGGACAGGGAGACCCGCCGCCCGGCGCCGGACTGCGCCTGGGAGGTGCGCGGGATGCCGACGCCGGCCTGTGCGTAGGCCCACTGGGTCAGCCCCGAGCAGTCGAAGCCGGAGGGGCCGTTGGCGCCCCAGACGTAGGGCTTGCCGAGGGCGGAGCGGGCGGCGGCGAAGGCGGCCGCGGCCCGGCCGGAGGCGGGGGCGGCGGCACCGGCGAGGGCGGTCAGGTCCTCGCGCCCCGAGCGGGACCCGCGCCGGTAGGCGTCGCGTTCGTCGTCCGGCAGGGCGGCGAGCAGCGCGCGGGCCTTGGCGAGCTTGCGCTCCACGGTCTTCTTGTGGGCGGCGACGGCCTTGCGGCCCTTCTCCAGTTCGGCGAGCTTGCGGGCCGCCTCGGCCCGGTCCTGGCCGAGGTCGCGCATCGCCTGCTGGAGTTGCCTCAGCTCACCCGCCTGACGAGTGGTGATCCGGTCGAGCACGGACGCCCGGTCGAGGTAGTCGTCCGGTTCGGCGGAGAGCAGCAGCGCCAGCGACGGGTCGATGCCGCCGGAGCGGTACTGGGCGCCGGCCAGCGAACCGAGCGCGTCCCGCATGGTGTTGACGCGCTGCTGCTGCCGGGCGATGGAATCCTGCGCGGTCGAGACCTCCTCGCGCAGCGCGTCGGTGCGCGCGTCGGCCTTGTTGTAGGCCTCGGTCGCCTGCTCCGCCTCGGTGTGGAGCCGGTCCACCTCCGCCCGCCGGTCGTCGTGCGGAGCGGCCGCGGCCGGTACGGCGCCCAGGAGTGCGGCGGCCACGGAGAGCAGTCCGACGGCGGCGGTGGAGCCACGGTCGAACCCGGATGGTGCAAGGCGGCGATGGGACCCCACGGGAAGCCGCACTCCTTCCGCTGGCGGACGGGGAAACGCGGCAGACAGTAACCCCACGGCGGGGCACCGGCCAACGACCTACGGGGCCGCGCAACACGGCGCCCCGCCGCTGACGCAGGTCACCGGCGGGGCGAGGGTCACAGGGCCCGGACGTGATTCGCCCGAACGGGCGGCACGGTGGGGGTGACTTCGGGTGGCGCGGGGCGTCCGGGCCGGGCCCGTCCGCGGAGCACGGTCAGACCCGTACGCCGAACATGAACGGGCCGCCGATGGTGCTCATCGACTCGTAGCGGACGTTCGTGCCGGTGCGCGGCGCGTGCAGGACCTGGCCGTTGCCCGCGTAGAGGCCGACGTGGTGCAGGTCGCTGAAGAAGAAGACGAGGTCGCCGACCTGGAGGTCGTTCATCGAGGAGATGCGCGTGCCGTAGTTGGCCTGCGCCTGCGAGGTGCGCGGGATCCCGACGCCGGCCTGCGCGTACGCCCAGGAGGTCAGGCCCGAGCAGTCGAAGGAGGACGGGCCGGTGGCGCCGTAGACGTACGGCGTCCCTATCTTGCCCTGGGCGGCGGCGAAGGCGGCGCCCGCGCGGCCGGAGGCCGGGGTGGACTTGCCGCCGGTGAGCACCTGGCGCTCGCTGGCGCGGTTGGAGCGCTGCTCCTCGTCCTGGAGGGCGGCCTTCTCCTGCGCGGTGAGCGTGTTGAGCAGCTTCTGCGCGGAGGAGAGCTTGCCCTGGACCTGCTTCTTCTTCTTGCCCAGTTCGGTGCGGGTGGCGGAGAGGTCCTTGAGCTTCTCGGAGGCCTCGGAGCGCTGCTGGGCGAGGTCGCGCTGCTTGACCTGGATCTTCTTCAGCGCCTCGACCTGCTGACCGCTCAGCTGGTCGAGGGTGGAGGCCTTGTCCAGGTAGTTGTCCGGGTCGGCGGACAGGAAGAGCTGGAGGGAGGGGTCGATGCCGCCGGAGCGGTACTGGGCGCTGGCCATCGAACCGAGGCCGTCGCGCAGCTCGTTGAGCTCCTCCTGGCCGCGGGCGACGTTGTCCTGGAGGGTGGAGATCTCCTTCTGGAGCTTCTCCTGCTTCTCCTTGGCGCCGTTGTACTTCTCGGTGGCCTGCTCGGCCTCCTCGTAGAGCTTGTCGACCTTGGCCTTGACCTCGTCCTTGCTCGGCTTCTCGCTCGGGGCGGCGTTGGCGGCCTGGGAACTGAGAGCGACAGCGGCGGCGGCAGCGGTGGTGAGCACGGTCACGCGCGTGCGGCTCGGCTGCTTGGGACGACGGTGGGACGCCACGGAGACGAGCTCCTTCTTGAGAGGGATCACCCGTTCGAGGGTTCGAAGGGTGACCCTAGTGACCCACTCGTGATCAGTTCAAATCCTCCGCCGAAAAATCACGGTTACGCACCGCGTTTTTCGCCGCAACTCACCTGCAGTGACACCCTTCTGACGCTACGTTGCGTGACGGTTCCGTCAATTCGGGCATAGGGCGCCTACGTTACGGTTGGTACGGAAGTGAAGAGAAGTGGCCGGAAGCCGACGGCCGGCTAGGAAAGCCGCTTGAGGAGCACCGCGGACGCCACCGGGCGTGCGCCGGCGCGCGCCACGCCGTCGGCGACCTCGCGGTCGGTGGAGACGACGATGACCGGCCGGCCCGGCGGCTCGGCCCGCACCAGCTGGCGGATCAGCTCGTCGGCGGTGACGCCGGGCTTGGAGAACAGCACCCGCACCCCGCGCGGCGGCGCGAGCAGCACGGGCGCCACCAGTTCGGCGCCGTCGAAGACGCAGGTCATCTCGGCGCCGGTCTGCGCGGCGAGCTGGGAGAGCTGGCCGAGCAGCCGCAGCCGCTGCTTCTCCAGCGGCATCTGCGGATAGCCGGTCTTGGTGACGTTGTAGCCGTCGACGACCAGATGCGCCTGGGGCAGCGCCAGCAACTGGTCGAGGATCGCCGGATCGTTCTCGGACAGGGCCCGGTTGGCGATGTCCTTCGGCGTCATCCGGCCGGGCTCGACCGCGTCCACGGTCTCGGCGGGCCGCACGGACACCGGGGGCAGCGCCAGCTCGCGCCGCAGCCCCTGGGTGGCGTCCAGGAGGGTGTCCAGGAGCAGCCGTACGCGCATGTCCTCGACGCTGCGCCCCTCGCGGGCGGCCCTGCGGGTGGCCTCCAGGGCCGCCTCGGCCTCCCCCAGGCGGGCCTTGAGCCGCCGGGCCTCGCTCTCGGCGGCGGACATCTGGATCTGCCCCTCGGCCCGTACGGCGTCCAGCTCCGCCTGGACCTTGCGCAGTGCCGCCTCGCCGCGCTTGACGTCACTGAGGGCGGAGCGCAGCTTGCGGTGCAGCGACTCGGTCTCCCGCTTCGCCGCGTCCAGCTCGGCGCGCAGCCGCTCGGTCTCGGTCCTGGTGTGCTCCCGGGCCCGGGCCAGCTCCTCGTGCAGCCGCTCCAGCTCCGCCCGGTTCTCCTCGTCGGCACGCTCGGCGTCCGCGCGCTGCGCCTCCTCGCCGGCGGCGGTGACCAGCTTCACCCAGCCGTGCGGGCGCAGTACGTAGGCCGCGGCGGCCACGTCCAGCGGGTCGGCGGCCGGGAGCGCGGACCCGGCGTCCAGTGCGTCGGCCAGCTCGGGCTGGGCGTCGCGGAACTTCTCACCGATGCGCTGGCGGAAGAGCGGGTCGGTCTCCACGGCGGCGGCCATGGCGTTGCCGGCGAACTTGGCCCTGCGGTTCGGGGCGAACCTGGCGTACTGCCTCAGCTGTGCGGGCAGCTCGCCGAGGGTGAGCGAGCCGAAGCCGTCGGACACGATCTGCACGACCCGGCGGCGCACGCCGTCGGGCAGCGGGCGGTCGAGCACCTCAGCGGCGCCGTCGCCCGGCCCCCCGCCGTGTGTCTCCACCATCCGTCACCCCAATGTCTCAGGGCGATCCCGGGCCGGAATCGCCTTGTGCGGGGCCGCTCCGCTCAGGAGGCGGCACCCGGCCTGTCCACGAGTTCCACCTGGTCCACGGCGTTGCACCAGCGGCACCGCACCGACTCGATGGTCTCACTGAGCACCTCGCGCTCCTCCACCGTCGGCTCACCGGCCAGGTCGAGGTGCACGTACTCGACGACCTTCGAGGCCCGGGTCACGTCGAAACGGGTCAGGTTGCCGCAGAGGGTGCAGCGCCACCGCGTCGTGTCGGTCGGCAGGGGAACCGTCATCGTGGCTGTTCACTCTCTTCCAGTGTCGGTGACGCGCCGGACTCCCCCGGTGCGTGTGGCACGTAACCCTACGGCCTGGCGGGTACCCGACGCCCGCGTGTCCGCGGCGGCGAGGCGCTATGAGCCCTCGCGCCCGTTACGTCATGCTCTGTGTCCATGATCCGCAACTGGAGCAAGGCGGTCCGCGCAACGGTCAGCGCGGTCGGAACGTCCGTCGGGGCCCGCTCGTCGCGGCGCCGGGCGGCGCCGGTGACGTACACGCTGATCACGCTGTGCTGTCTGCTGTTCCTGATCAGCCCGGCGGCGGGCCTCAACCCTGCGTACGGCAGCGGGGAGGAACTGCTGGCGGCGCAGCGCGCCTACTTCCGGCGCTGGGGCGTGATCCCCGCAGAGCTGTTCGAGGACTCCCCCGGGTCGGCGCTCACCCCGGCCACGGCGCTGTTCGTCCACGGCAGCTGGGTGCACCTGCTGGGCAACATGCTCTTCCTCTACGTCTTCGGCGCGATGACCGAGGAACGGATGGGCCGGCTCCAGTTCGCCCTGTTCTACCTCGGCTGCGGCTACCTGGCCCTGCTGGGCTACGCGGGCGCCAACGCCCACTCCCAGGAGTCCCTGGTCGGCGCCTCGGGGGCGATCTCCGCGATCCTCGGCGCGTTCCTGTTCCTCTTCCCGCGGGCCCGCGTGACCAGCCTCCTGCCCTTCCTCTTCTTCCTGCCGCTGCGCTTCCCGGCCTGGGTCGTCCTGCCGTTCTGGGCGGCCCTTCAGTGGATGGCGGCGGGGCGGGCCGGGGACGGGCCGGGGGTGGCGTACCTCGCGCACCTGGTGGGTTTCGGGCTGGGCTTCGCCTTCGCCTGGGTGCGGTTCGGACGTACGACTAGAGTTGATGGCGTTCCAGTGGCGGCGCCCGAGGGAGAGAACCAGCCGTGATCAGCGCGATCGTGCTCATCAAGACCAGCGTGGACCGCATTCCCGAGATCGCGGAGCAGATCGCCGCGCTGGAGAGCGTCAGCGAGGTCTTCTCCGTCACCGGCACCTACGACCTGATCGCCATGGTGCGGGTGAGCCGGCACGAGGACCTGGCCGAGGTCATCCCGGGCCGGATCAGCAAGATCCCGGGTGTGGAGGGCACCGACACCCACGTGGCCTTCCGCACCTACTCCCAGCACGACCTGGAGGCGGCCTTCGCCATCGGCCTGGACAACTGACCGCCCCGAGCGGGAAGCGCCCCAAAGGGGCGCGGGGAACTGCGCGACCAGCCACGGCGCGGCCGCAGGCGACGGACGGTCCGAGGAACCGGATGAAGAGTTCTTCATCCGGTACTCATCCGGCCCGCCGGAATCCTCGCCCAGAATCCCGGACATGGTCTTCTCCCGCCGCATGGCGGCCCTCGCGGCCGTCGTCCTGATCCCTCTCGGCATCGCCGCGACCAGTTTCGCCCTGACCGACAGCCCGCAGGAGCCCAAGGTCCCGGCCAAGGTGGAGCTGGAGAGCGGCTCCCCCAGCCCGGAGCCGGCCTCCTCCTCGCCCGAGCCGACACCCAGCGACCAGGTGGTGACGCGGCCGCCGGTCACCGACGGCCCCCCGGATGACGACGATGACGACGACCGGGGCCAGGACGCCGACGACGGACCCGGCGAAGGGTGAGCGCGAGCGCCGCCGGGTCTCGGCCCGGGTCCGCATCCTGCTGTGGCTGCTGCTCGTGATGGCGGTCGCGCTGGCCTCGGTGGCGGCGACCACCCGCTCGATCCTGCTGCGCGACACCGACCAGCGGATCAACGGCCTGCTCGCGCAGGAGGCAGGCGAGTTCGCCAACTTCGAGGAGCAGGGCTTCGACCCGGAGACGGGCCGCCCGTTCACCGACCCGGGCCGGCTGCTGCGGGTCTTCCTGGAGCGGCAGTACGCCGACCTGGACGAGGAACTGGTCGGGCTGGTGGGCGAGGTGGGCAGCAGACCCACGCAGATCATCCAGCAGCGCGAGATCCCGGTCGGCCGCCCGCTCCACGAGGACGCCGACGCCCGGCGCCGCATCCACGCCTCCCCCGACTCCACCGGCACCCTGCACCGGCCCGAGGGCGAGATCCGCTGGGCCAAGGTCACCGTGGCCCGCTACGGCGGCGAACCGGCGGCCGCCTTCGTGGTCGCCTTCCACCCGGGACGCGAACAGGCGCGCGCGGATGAGGTGTTCCGCGTCCTGCTCGCCATCTCCGGCGTCGCCCTGCTGATGACGACCGGCATCGCCTGGGTGGTCGCGGGACGCATCCTGAAGCCGGTGCGGCTGGTGCGAACGACCGCCGCCCAGCTCACCGAGCAGGACCTGACCCGGCGCATCCCGGTGCACGGCCACGACGACGTGGCGGCCCTCGCCGAGACGTTCAACGCCATGCTGGACCGCCTGGAGCGCGCCTTCGCCACCCAGCGCCGGTTCGTCGACGACGCGGGCCACGAGCTGCGCACCCCGATCACCATCGTGCGCGGCCACCTGGAGCTGATGGGCGACGATCCGGCGGAGCGCGAGGAGACCGTCCGGCTGGTCACCGACGAACTGGACCGGATGAGCCGCATCGTGGAGGACCTGCTGCTGCTCGCCAAGGCCGAACGCCCCGACTTCGTCACCCCGGAGCCGGTGCAGCTGGCCGAGCTCACCGCCGACGTCTACGTCAAGGCCCGCACCCTGGGCGACCGGGAGTGGGTGCTGGACTCGGTCGCCGACCGCGAGGCCCACCTCGACCCGCAGCGGATCACCCAGGCCATGGTGCAGCTCGCGCAGAACGCCGTGCAGCACACCACGGCCGGCCAGCGGGTCAGCATAGGCTCCCGCGCCGACGGTCCGCGCATCGAGCTGTACGTCGCCGACTCCGGTCCCGGCGTCCAGCCGCAGGACGCCGAGGTGATCTTCGAGCGGTTCCGGCGCGGCACGGCCCGGCGCGGGATGCGCGGCTCGGGCGCCGGGCTCGGGCTGTCGATCGTCCGGGCGATCGCCGAGGGCCACGGCGGCCGGGTCGACCTGCGCACCACCGAGGGCGGCGGCGCCACCTTCGTACTCACCCTGGACTGAAACCGGAAGCCGGACCGAAACCCGCTGAAGAGGCTCCCATGAACCGCATCCTCATCGTCGAGGACGAGGAGCGCATCGCCTCCTTCGTCGAGAAGGGCCTGCGCGCCAACGGCTTCACCACCACCGCGGTCGCCGACGGCGACGCCGCCTACGAGTACGCCCTCACCGGCGGCTTCGACCTGGTCGTCCTGGACATCGGGCTGCCCGGCCGGGACGGCTTCACGGTGCTGCGCGAGCTGCGTGAGGCCCGGGTGACGACCCCGGTGATCGTGCTCACCGCCCGGGACTCGGTACGGGACACGGTGGCCGGCCTGGAGGGCGGCGCCGACGACTGGATGACCAAGCCGTTCCGCTTCGAGGAACTGCTCGCCCGGGTGCGGCTGCGCCTGCGTACGGCGGCCAGGGCACCGGAGGTGACGGTGCTGAGGTCGGGGTCGCTCAGCCTCGACCTGCGCACCCGCCGGGCCCGCGCCCAGGGCCGCACGGTGGACCTGACGGCCCGTGAGTTCGTGCTCCTTGAGCTGTTCCTGCGCCATCCGGGGCAGGTGCTGTCCCGCGAGCAGATCCTGTCGCACGTGTGGGGCTACGACTTCGACCCGGGTTCCAACATCGTGGACGTGTACGTGCGGGCCCTGCGCAAGAAGCTCGGCGCCCAGCAGGTGGAGACCGTGCGCGGGATGGGGTACCGGCTGCCGACCTGGTGAGGCCCGCCTTCCGCGCGGCCCGGTGAAGTTTCCTTCATGTGACCCTCATTGAGGGCTCACCGCCCCCGTGGACGCTCGAGGGCGTGACGCTGAACCTCCGCCTCGCGGCGGCCCTGTGCGCGGCGCTGTCCCTGTGCGCGCTGCTGGCGGTCCCCGCCAACTTCCCCGCCCTGGGCGGCGACGCGCGCCTCACCCTCGCCGTGTTCGCGCTGGCCACCTGCGCCTGGATCGGTACGCCGGTCGACGACACGTACATCGCGCTGGGCGCCGGACTGGCGCTGACCGCGACCGGCGTCATCAGCAGCGACACCCTCTTCGGCACCCTCGGCGACGCCACCGTGTGGCTGCTGATCTGCGCCTTCGTGCTGGCGGCCGCGGTCGCCCGGACGGGGCTCGCGGGGCGGGCGGCGGCCTTCCTGGTGGGCGGGGCGCGCACCGTACGGCAGTTGGTGCACCTGACGACGGCCGCGCTGGTCGTCACCGCCTTCGCGGTGCCGGCCACCTCGGGCCGGGCGGCGCTCGCGCTGCCGGTGTTCCTCGCCCTCGCCAAGGCACTCGCCGACCGGAAGCGACTGGTCGTGATGCTGGCGCTGCTGTTCCCGACCGTGATCCTTCTGTCCGCGGTGGCGACCCTGATCGGTGCGGGTGCGCATCTGATCACGGTGTCGGTCCTGTGGGAGGCGACCGGGGACCGGATCGGCTTCACCCAGTGGCTGCTGCTCGGCCTGCCACTGGCGGTCGCCTCCTCCCACCTCGCCGCCGAGACGGTCCTGCTGACCACCACACGGCGCACGGACCGCGCGGGCCCGGTCCGCATCACCGCGGAGGAGATACAGCGGCACAGCGAGAGCCCCGTCACCGGTCCGTGGACGCAGGCGGAGAAGCGCTGCGCGCTGCTGCTGGCCACGGTGGTCGCCCTGTGGTGCAGCGAGCCCCTGCACCAGGTGTCCCCCGCCGTCGTGGCGCTGATCGGCGCGGTGGTCGCCTCCTCCCCCGCGCTGGGCACCGTACGGCTGAAGGACGCGCTGAAGACCGTCCCGTGGTCGCTGCTGCTGTTCATGGCGGCGACGATGGCGATGGGCGTCGCGCTGGCCGACTCCGGGGCGGCGAAGTGGCTGGTGTCGGGCCTGCCCGCGGACGTCGCCCCGGGCGTCTTCCTCGGCGTGGTGGTCGCCGTGAGCACGGCGGCCCATCTGGTCCTCCAGTCCCGTTCCGCCCGCTCCTCCGTCCTGGTCCCGCTGGTGATCGCGGCGGCTGTGGGCGCGGGGGTCAACCCGGTCGCCGCCGCGCTGGCGTCGACGGCGGCAGCCGGGTTCTGTCACACCCTCCCGGCCTCCGCCAAGCCGGTCACGCTCTTCTCCGACGTCCCCGGCGTCCCCACCTACACCCCGCGCGACCTGCTGCGGCTGTCCGCCGTCCTGGCGCCGCTGACCGCCCTGCTCGTGCTGTTCTTCGCCGCCGCGGTCTGGCCGCTGCTCGGCGTGCCCGTGACCCGCTGAAGGAGCCCTCCATGTCCTCTCCGTCCCCTGTGCTGAACCGCGTCGTCGTGGCACCCAGCGGCTTCAAGGAGTCCCTGTCCGCCCAGGCCGCCGCCGACGCCATCGCGGCGGGCGTCCGCCGGGTGCTGCCGTACGCCGAGATCGACCGGATCCCCCTGGTCGACGGCGGCGAGGGCACCGCCGTCGCGCTGGCGTCGGCGACCGGCGGGCGGCTGGTCGCGCTGGCCGCCACCGGTCCGGTGGGCGACCGGGTCGGCACCCACTTCGCGCTGCTCGGCGCCCGGGACACTGCGGTGGTGGAGATGGCGGCCGTGGCGGGCCTGTCCCTGGTGCCCCGCGCCCTGCGCGACCCCGGTGTCACCACCACGTACGGCGTCGGCGAGCTGATCCGCGCCGCGCTCGACACCGGGGTGCGGCGCGTCCTGGTCGGCTGCGGCGACTCGGGCACGTCCGACGGGGGCGCGGGCGCGCTCCAGGCGCTCGGGGCCCGGCTGCTGGACGCGGACGGCTTCGAACTCGCGCCCGGCGGAAGGGAGCTGAACCGACTCGTCCGCATCGACCCGTCCGGTCTGGACGCCCGACTGGAGGACACCGAGCTGCTCGTCGCCTGCAACCCGTACAACGTGCTGTGCGGACAGCGGGGCGTGGCCCGGGTGTTCGGACCGCAGAAGGGGGCGACGCCCGCGCAGGTCGAGGAGTTGTCGGCCGGGCTGGAGAACTGGGCGCGCGTCCTCACCCGCGACCTCGGTGCCGTCGGCACCGACCTGCGTACGGGTCCGGGTACCGGCGCCTCCGGCGGTCTCGGCGCGGGTCTCGCCGCCGTCGGCGCCCGGCTGCTGCCCCGCTTCGACGTGCTCCTCGACCATCTCGACCTGGACGCCCGCCTGGCCCGCGCCGACCTGGTGCTCACCGCCGAGGGCGCCCTGGACCACCAGACGCCGCGCGGCAAGGTCCCGGCCGAGGTGGCCCGCCGCGCCAAGCTCTCCGGGCGGCCCGTACTCGCCCTGGCCGGCACGCTCGGCGAGGGCGCGCACGAGGTGCCGGGGGTGGACGCCTGCCACGGGATCATGCCGGCGCCGATGGCCCTGGCGGACGCGCTGCTGCGCGCCTCCGAGCTCCTCACGGACGCCACGGAGCGGGCGCTGCGGATGGTCGTGCTGGGGTCGCGGCTGCCGGGCCGGGCGGCTCAGGCGCCGGTACCGGCGGCGGGGGTGGCGGAGGTGGGGTCGGGCACGCAGCGCCCGTCCTCGGTGCGGTAGTTCCAGCGGGCGCCGTCGCTCACCAGCTCCCTGACGGCGCCCACGAACCGCTCGACGTGCTCGTCCGGGGTGCCCGCGCCGAAGCTGACGCGGATGGCGTTGAGGGACTTCTCGCCGGGCGCCGCCTCGGGCGCCCCGCACTCGCCCTGCGTCTGCGGGTCGCTGCCGAGCAGGGTGCGCACCAGCGGGTGGGCGCAGAACAGGCCGTCGCGCACGCCGATGCCGTACTCGGCGGAGAGCGCGGCGGCGAAGTGCGAGCTGTTCCAGCCCTCGACGACGAAGGAGAGGACGCCGACGCGCGGCGCGTCGTCGCCGAAGAGGGACAGCACCCGCACCTCGGGCACCCCGGCGAGGCCCTCCCGCACCTTCCGGATCAGGTACTCCTCGCGGGCGACCAGTGTGTCGAACCCGGCCTCGGTGAGCGCCTTGCAGGCGGAGGCGATGGCGTAGGCGCCGATGACGTTGGGCGACCCGGCCTCGTGCCGCGCGGCGCTGTCGTGCCACTGCACGTCCACACCGCCGTCCGCGCGCCGGGAGACGCTGCGGCTGGCGCCGCCGCCCGCGAGGTACGGCTCGGCCTCGCGCAGCCAGTCGGCGCGGCCGGCGAGGACGCCGGACCCGAAGGGGGCGTACAGCTTGTGCCCGGAGAAGGCGACCCAGTCCACGTCGAGGCCGCGCACGTCGACGGGGTGGTGGGGGGCGAGCTGGGCGGCGTCCAGGACGATCCGGGCGCCGTGCGCGTGGGCGGCGGCGGCCAGTTCCCGCACCGGCCACAGCTCACCGGTGACGTTGGAGGCGCCGGTGACGCAGACCAGGGCGGGCCCGTACGGCTCACGGGCGGCGAGGGCCCGCTCCAGGGTCGCGACGGCCTGCGCGGGGGTGCGCGGGGCGTCCAGGTAGGTCACGTCGGCGTCCCGCCAGGGCAGCAGCGAGGCGTGGTGCTCGGTCTCGAAGACGAAGACCCGGCAGCCGGCGGGCAGCGCGGCGGCGAGCAGGTTCAGGGAGTCGGTGGTGGACCGGGTGAAGACCACCTGGTCCTCGTCCCGGCAGCCGAGGAACTCGGCGACGGTCCTGCGGGCGTTCTCGAACAGGTCGGTCGACAGCTGCGAGAGGTACCCGGCGCCCCGGTGGACGCTGCCGTAGTACGGGGCGTAGGCGGCCACGTCGTCCCAGACCCGCTGGAGCGCGGGCGCGCTGGCCGCGTAGTCGAGCGCGGCGTAGGTGACCTCGCCGCCGGTGACGAGCGGGACGGTGACGTCGCGGCCGAGGACGGGCAGCGGGGTGGCGACAGCGGTGGGTGCGGACATGGCGGACTCCCGTGAGGACCAGCGCGCGGAAGGGCGCTGTGAAGAGGCGAAGTGAAGAAGAGATGTGCGGAGGCGGGGCTCTGCGGCCGAGGGCCTGTCCTTCGGACCGGCCCTATCGCATTCGCTGGTTCACGGGAGACTCCCTCGGACGACCCAGGACCCCTGGTTTCGCGAGGGGTCCGCGCTTGCCGTGGACCCTGCTGTCCACGACCTGGTCTTCACCCGGGGCACCCCGCCACGGACGGAGGGTTGCCGGACAGTCGGCCGGGGCCTCATGACTGTCACTCATGACCTGTCGAAAAACCTAGGGGAAATGATCGGCGCCCCGCAACCCGAGTCCGGATCGCGGGACGCACGTCACATCGGGGGGCGACACGCTACGCGTGGCTCGCGGCCACCCAGCGGTCCAGGACGCCCTTGGCGGCCCCCGAGTCGATCGCCTCGGCCGCCCGGTCCATCCCGTCCCGCAGCCGCTCCGCCAGGGGTCCGTCGCCGGGGTTCAGGGCCACCAGGGCGGCCGCCGAGTTCAGCAGGACCGCGTCCCGCACCGGACCCGTCTCTCCGGCCAGCAGGCGGCGGGCGACGTCGGCGTTGTAGGAGGCGTCGGCGCCGCGCAGCGCCTCGACCGGCACCAGCTCGATGCCGACCTCGCGCGGGTCGAAGGTCTCCTCGGTCACCCGGCCGTCGCGCACGGTCCAGACCCGGGACGTGGCGGTGGTGGTCAGTTCGTCGAGGCCGTCGTCGCCGCGGAAGACCAGGGACGAGTGACCGCGCTCGGCGAAGACACCGGCGATGATCGGCGCCATCCGGGCGTCGGCGACCCCGATCGCCTGGGCCCTGACCTGGGCGGGATTGGTCAGCGGACCCAGGAAGTTGAACACCGTGCGGATGCCGAGCTGGCCGCGGGCCGCCGCCACGTGGCGCAGCGCCGGGTGGAACTTCACGGCGAAGCAGAAGGTGATGCCGGCTTCCTCGGCGACCTCAGCCACCCGCTTCGGCGTCAGCTCCAGATTGACGCCGAGTTTCTCCAGGACGTCGGAGGCCCCGGACGCCGAGGAGGCGGCCCGGTTGCCGTGCTTGACGACCTTCGCACCCGTGCCGGCCACCACGATCGCCGACATGGTGGAGATGTTGACCGTCTTGGCGCCGTCGCCGCCGGTGCCGACGATGTCGACGGTCTCCCCCGGCACCTCGATCACGTTGGCGTGGTCGTACATGGTGCGGACGAGCCCGGAGATCTCCTCGACCGTCTCGCCCTTGAACCGCAGGCCCACGGCGAACGCGGCGATCTGCGCGTCGGTCGCCTCGCCGCGCATGATCACGTCCAGCGCCCAGGCGGTGTCGTCCGCGCTCAGGTCGCGGCCGTCCAGCAGTCCGTTCAGCAGGGCCGGCCAGGAGCGGGCCGCCGTGGTGTCTCCTCCAGCGGGGGTCACAGCGCTCATCAGCCGCTCCTGAATCGTATGGGTCGTCGAACAGAGGATGTGGCTCCCACCCTATCCAGCCCCGGGCACGGCGAAGGGCCCCGTCCGCAGAACGGAACGGGGCCCTTCGACCGTGGTGTGGCGACGCTGGAGGGTCAGTGGTGGCCGTGGCCGCTCGTGATCTCCTTGTACTCCTCGACGGTCGGCTTCGGAATCTGCGACTCCTCGCCGTAGTAGGCCTCGCTGAGCTTGGCGCGGAGCTTCTGCGTGCCGGTCGGCTTGCGCTCGACGCCGTTCTCGTCGACCGTCGGGCCGATCTCCGCCGGCTTGTACTGCTCGTGCGCCGTGAGCGTGTGCAGCTGCTCCTGGCTGAGCGGCTCGTGCACCTCGATGAACTCACCGTGCGGCAGGCGCTTGATGATGCCGGACTCGCGTCCGTGCAGCACCTTGTCCTTGTCCCGGCGCTGGAGGCCGAGGCAGATCCGCTTGGTGGCGATGAAGGCGACGACCGGGCCGACGAAGAACGCGATGCGGACGAACCAGGTGATCGCGTTGATCGACAGGTGGAAGTGCGTGGCCCACAGGTCGTTGCCGCCACCGATCAGCAGCACGAAGTAGACGGTCAGCCAGGCGACACCGAAGGCCGTACGGGTCGGGGCGTTGCGCGGGCGGTCCAGGATGTGGTGCTCGCGCTTGTCTCCGGTGACCCAGGACTCGATGAACGGGTAGACCGCGATCGCCGCCAGGACCAGCGGGAAGATCAGCAGCGGGACGAACACGCCCAGGACGAGTGTGTGGCCCCAGAAGTTGATCTCCCAGCCAGGCATCACCCGGATCAGGCCCTCGGAGAAGCCCATGTACCAGTCCGGCTGGGCTCCGGTGGAGACCTGGTCGGGACGGTAGGGGCCGATGGCCCAGATCGGGTTGATCGTGGCGATGGCCGACACGACGGCGATCACACCGAAGACCAGGAAGAAGAAGCCTCCGGCCTTCGCCGTGTACACCGGCAGCAGCGGCATGCCGACGACGTTCTTGTTGGTCTTGCCGGGACCCGCGAACTGCGTGTGCTTGTGGTAGAAGACCAGGATCAGGTGGCCCACCAGCAGGCCGAGCATGATGCCGGGCAGCAGCAGGATGTGGATCGAGTAGAACCGGGACACGAAGTCGTGGCCGGGGAACTCCCCGCCGAAGAGGAAGAACGAGATGTACGTGCCGACGATCGGCACGGACAGGATCGCGCCCTCCATGAAGCGGATGCCGGTGCCCGAGAGCAGGTCGTCCGGGAGCGAGTAACCGGTGAAGCCGGTGAACATGCCGAGGACGAGCAGCAGGAAGCCGAACAGCCAGTTGACCTCGCGCGGCTTGCGGAACGCGCCGGTGAAGAAGACGCGCATCATGTGCACGAACATGCCGGCCAGGAAGATCAGCGCGGCCCAGTGGTGGATCTGCCGGATCAGCAGACCGCCGCGGACGTCGAAGCTGATGTCCAGAGTGGAGGCGTACGCCTCACTCATCATCTGGCCCTGCAGCGGCACGTACGAGCCGTGGTACTCGACCTCGGCCATCGACGGGTGGAAGAACAGCGTCAGGTACACACCCGTGAGGATGATGATGATGAAGCTGTAGAGGCAGACCTCACCCAGCATGAACGACCAGTGGTCGGGGAAGATCTTGCGCATGTTGGCCTTGGCCAGGGAGTAGATCCCCAGCCGGCCGTCGGCCCAGTCGGCGACACGCTCGCCGGCCGGTGCCTTCCCGCGCGAGCGGGACGGTTCGTTGGCTGCAGTACTCATCCGCGCTCCCAGAAGGCAGGACCGACGGGCTCTTCGAAGTCGCCGAGCGCTTCGAGGTAACCCTCGTCGTTCACGCCGATGCGCAGCTGCGGCAGGGCGTGACCGGCGGGACCGAAGATCACCCGGGCGCCGTCGGCAAGGTCGAAGGTGGACTGGTGGCAGGGGCAGAGCGCGTGGTGCGTCTGCTGCTCGTACAGGGAGATCGGGCAACCGACGTGGGTGCAGATCTTCGAGTACGCCACGATGCCCTCGTGCGACCACTCGAGCTCGCGCTTGTCCTTGATGGAGTCCGGCTCCAGCCGGATGATCATCAGGGCGGCCTTGGCGATCTCGTTCTGGAAGTCCTCGTCGTGCTCCTCCAGGCCCTCGGGCATGGCGAAGGTGAGCGAGCCCACCGCGACGTCGGAGGGACGCAGCGGCTCGTTGGTGTTCATGTTGACGAGGAGCTTGCCCTTGGACCACAGGGTGTGGCGGAGCTTGGTCCCGGGCAGCGGGCCGAGGTCGCGCAGCAGGACGACGCCGGAGAGCGGCACCAGGGTGAGCGCGCCCAGCATCGTGTTGCGGATCAGCTTGCGGCGCCCGATCACGGACTCCTTGGCACCCTGCTTGAAGTCCGCGTGGACCTTGGCGCGGACCTCGGGGGACGCCTCGATGGGGTGACGCTCGTCGGCGACCTCCTCGTCGGACATCAGGGTGCGGGCCCAGTGGACCGCGCCGGCGCCGATGGCGAACAGCGCGACGCCGAGCGTCATGCCGAGCGCGAAGTTCAGCGCACTGATGTGACCGAGCGGGAAGATGTAGACCGACTTGTCGACCGGGATCGCCACGAACGAGGCGATGAAGCCGATGGTGGCCAGCATCGACAGCGTGAACAGCAGGGCGACCGTGCGCTCGGACCGCTTGGCGGCCCGCTCGTCGACGTCCTGGACCCGCGGCTCGTGGGGCGGCAGCCCCGGGTCGGCGAACGGGTTGGTCTCGTCCGCGGGCCGGGCCGCCGCGCCGTGCGGGCGGTCCTGCACGGCCGGCAGGTTCTCTTCTGGAATGTCTTGGCTACTCATGACTTCTTGGCCTTTGCGGTCCGAGCGGCGACCCAGACGGCGACGGCGATCAGCACGCCCAGTCCGAACACCCAGGCGAACAGACCCTCACTGACCGGGCCGAGTCCGCCGAGGCTGAGACCACCGGGGCTCTCGGTGTCGTCACCGTTGACCGCGTCCAGGTAGGCGATGATGTCCTTCTTGTTCTGCTCCGACAGCGTGGTGTCGGGGAAGGAGGGCATGTTCTGCGGGCCGGTCTGCATGGCCTCGTAGATGTGCTTCGGGTCGACACCCTCGAGGCTCGGCGCGAACTTGCCGTGCGTCAGGGCGCCACCCTTGCCGGTGAAGTTGTGGCACTGCGCGCAGTTGGTGCGGAACAGTTCACCGCCCTTGGCGATGTCGGCGCCCTCGGGGCCGTACTTCTCCTCCGAGGGGATGGCCGGACCGGCACCGAGCGACGCGATGTAGGCCGCGAGCTGGTCGATCTCCGCCTGGGAGTAGATGACCTTCTTCTTCGGGACCTGCGCGCCGGGCTGCTGGGCCGGCATGCGGCCGGTGCCCACCTGGAAGTCGACGGCCGCGGCGCCTACGCCGACCAGGCTCGGACCGTCGCTGGTGCCCTGCCCTCCGGTGCCGTGGCAACTGGCACAGCCGACGGCGTAGAGCTTCTTGCCCTCGTCGATGGCGAGGGACTGGGCGGATTCATCGGCCTGCGCCTTGCTCGCGGGTGCGAACGCGGCGTACAGCCCCCCTGTGCATGCCAGCGCGAGGAGTAGGACGACGAGGGCCGCCAGCGGATGGCGTCGTCGTGCGGAGAGCTTTTTCACGGATTACCCCGGTGTCAGGATCTTCTGCGTCGATGCTTCTGGTATTGCGCGGGTGCGTGCCGCGACTACTTGATCAGGTAGATCGTGGCGAACAGGCCGATCCAGACCACATCGACGAAGTGCCAGTAGTAGGACACGACGATGGCGGCGGTCGCCTGCTCGTGGGTGAACCTCCGGGCCGCGTAGGTGCGGCCGAGGACCAGCAGGAAGGCGATGAGGCCGCCCGTCACGTGCAGTCCGTGGAAGCCGGTGGTCAGGTAGAACGCCGAGCCGTACGGGTCGGACGAGAGCGAGATGCCCTCGTGCTTGACCAGCTCGGTGTACTCGAACACCTGACCGCCGATAAAGATCGCACCCATCACGAAGGTGACGATGAACCACATCCGGAGCTTCTTCACGTCACCGCGCTCGGCCGCGAACACGCCGAGCTGACAGGTGAGCGAGGAGAGCACCAGGATCGTGGTGTTCGTCGCGGAGAACGGGATGTTCAGCGCGTCGGCCTTCTCGGACCAGAAGTCCGGGCCGGTCACCGATCGCAGGGTGAAGTACATCGCGAAGAGGGCCGCGAAGAACATCAGCTCGGAACTCAACCAGATGATGGTTCCGACGCTGGTGAGGTTCGGCCGGTTGACCGACGGGTGCGCGTGCCCGGTTTCTACTGTCGTTGCTGTCGCCACGACCGACATTATGTCGGTCGCTTATCCCGCCCTCACCCCGGGGGGTGCCGTTCGGTGTGTTCCCCCTGCTGGTACGGCCCGGATGGCCCATCGAACGGCCCGTCGAAGCCCTGTCCGAACCACTGCTGACGGGACGTTCGAGGGAGTAGCATCCGCCCCAACGGGCTACGACAGCCTTCACCGGTCTCACCGCGTATCGGAGGAAGCATGCAGGCGACCGCCACGGTGCTGGTCTACAGCGACGACTCCAACACCCGCGAACAGGTGCGGCTCGCGACCGGCCGCCGGCCGGCTCCGGACGTGCCCGTGGTCGAGTTCGTGGAGTGCGCCACCCCGGCCGCCGTGCTCAAGGAGCTGGACCGGGGCGGGATCGACGTCTGCGTCCTGGACGGCGAGGCCGTGCCCATGGGCGGCATGGGCATGTGCCGCCAGATCAAGGACGAGGTCTTCCAGTGCCCGCCGGTGCTGCTGCTCATCGCCCGGCCGCAGGACGCGTGGCTGGCCACGTGGAGCCGTGCGGAGGCCGCGGTGACCCTGCCGGTGGAGCCGGTGGAGTTCGCGTCCGCGCTCGCCGCGCTGCTGCGGGAGAAGCGGCTGCAGGGGGTTTAGAGGCGCCCAGGATCCCGGGGCTCGGGGCGCGTGGATGAGTGCGGCGCCGTCGTGGCCGGTGGCGCAGGTCCCCGCGCCCCTGGCGACGCTCCCCTGATCGGCGTGTTCACGCGCTCTCCGGTCGCAGCCGGGCTTGCTCCGCCGTACCGCCGGACGCATCGCTCGCGCCGCCCGTCAGGGCGCTGCCCGTGCGCCATTTCGTCCAGTCCATGTTCCAGTCGCCGAAGCCGTTGCCGAAGGGTTCCATCGTTTCGCCGCCCGAGTTGACGACCTCCACGAGGTCGCCCTCCTGGACGGCGTTGAAGAACCACTCCGCGTTGTCGGTGCTCATGCCGACGCAGCCGTGGCTGACGTTGGCGATGCCCTGGGAGCCGACGGACCAGGGAGCGGCGTGCACGTACTCGCCGCTCCAGGTCACCCGGGTGGCCCAGTAGACCGGCAGGTCGTACGACTCCGACGAGCCCTCGGCGATGCCGACGGTGGTACTGCGCATGCGTACGAAGGATTCCTTGCCGAGGACGACCTTGACGCCGTTGCGGGTCTCGAAGCCGGGCTTGCCGGTGGTGACCGGGATCTCCCGGATCGCCTCGCCGTCCTGGTAGACCGTCAGCGTGTGCGCGGAGGCGTCGGTGACGGCCACGACGCGGTCCTCCGTGGTGATCTTCAGGGGCTTGGCCTTGCCGCCCCACATCCGGTCGCCGATCTTGATGCCGTCCAGGGTGCTGTGGACCTTGACGGTGGCGTGGGCGGGCCAGTACTCCTCGGGCCGGTAGTGGAGCTTCTTGTCGTCCACCCAGTACCAGGCGCCCTGCGCCGCGGGGGTGGAGTCGACCTTCAGGGCACGCTCCACTATGGCCCGCTGCGCCGGGTCCCGGACCGGCTGGCTCAGCTCCGCCGTGATGGGCTGACCGACGCCGTACGCGCCCGCCTTGGGCCCGAAGGTGACGTCCAGGGTCTTCTTCGCGCCGGGCTTGCCGGTCTCGAAGGTGAGCACCTTGCGGCCGGGGGCGCCGTCCCCGTCCTCGGTGCTGACGCGCACCGTGTAGCTGGCGTTGGCCGCCAGGGGCGAGGTGCTGCGCCAGCGGGCGCCGTCGGCGGACAGCTCGCCCGCGACGTGGCGTCCGGCCGCGTCCATGGCCGTGACGTCCGTGATGCGCCCGTCGGCGCCCTCGGCGACCACCTCCAGGGGTTTGTCCGGGTCGGCCTTCTTCCCGGCGTCCGTGGGGCCGTTGAAGGAGATCTGGCCGGCCGCGTCGTAGGGCGTGGCGGACAGCGGGTTGTCGTCGTCACCGAGGCAGGCGGTGCCGCTCGCGCCGAGGGCGATCACCAGCAGGGTGCAGCCGACGACCGTACGCCCCCGCGCCTGGAAGTGTGCCGTGATGCTCATGGCCTCACGCTAGGGAGAGACGTCAACGGCGGCACGGTGGGTAAGCCGGAAGGGTGAGCGACGGTACGGCAGACGAAGGGGCCCGGACGCTCCTGGCGGAGTGTCCGGGCCCCTTCGTGCTCGACGCGTGCTACTGGGTGCGGTTCTCACCGCGGTAGTACTCGAAGACCCAGCCGAACAGGCCGACCATGAGGATCGGTGCCGAGAAGTACATGACCCACCAGCCGACGGCGATGCCCAGGAAGGCGAGGGCGCCACCGACGGCGAGGGACAGCGGCTGCCAGCTGTGCGGGCTGAAGAACCCGATCTCGCCGGCGTCGTCCGCGACGTCCGCCTCCGTGTTGTCCTGCGCACCGGCGTCGACCCGCCGCGCCGTGAAGGCGAGGTAGAAGCCGATCATGATGGCCAGGCCGAAGGCCAGGAAGAGCGCCGTGGTACCGGCCGGCTCCTTGGACCAGTAGCCGTAGACAACCGCCACGGCGAGGATGAAGACGCTCAACCAGATGAACATCTTGCCCTGGATCTTCACTTCCCGGCCTCCTTGCCGCCGGCGAGGGCCTTCTCACCGTGGCCGATGTTCTCCAGCTGGTCGATCGCGGAGATCTCGGGGTGGTGCAGGTCGAAGGCGGGGGATTCACTGCGGATGCGCGGCAGCGTGAGGAAGTTGTGCCGCGGCGGCGGGCAGGAGGTCGCCCACTCCAGCGAACGGCCGTAGCCCCACGGGTCGTCCACCTCGATCTTCTTGCCGTACTTGGCGGTCTTCCAGATGTTGTAGAAGAACGGCAGTATCGACATGCCGAGCAGGAACGAGCTGATCGTCGAGATCGTGTTCAGGGCGGTGAAGCCGTCCGCGGCCAGGTAGTCGGCGTAGCGGCGCGGCATGCCCTCGGCGCCCAGCCAGTGCTGGACCAGGAACGTGCCGTGGAAGCCCACGAACAGCGTCCAGAAGGTGATCTTGCCCAGGCGCTCGTCCAGCATCTTGCCGGTGAACTTCGGCCACCAGAAGTGGAAGCCGGCGAACATCGCGAACACCACGGTGCCGAACACCACGTAGTGGAAGTGCGCCACCACGAAGTACGAGTCCGAGACATGGAAGTCCAGCGGCGGCGAGGCCAGGATGACACCGGTCAGACCACCGAAGAGGAAGGTGATCAGGAAGCCGGTGGACCAGAGCATCGGTGTCTCGAAGGACAGCGAGCCCTTCCACATGGTGCCGATCCAGTTGAAGAACTTCACACCGGTCGGGACCGCGATCAGGAAG
>NZ_JBVJEA010000014.1:0-216216 GCF_055581985.1 Streptomyces sp. NPDC042336
GTCGGGCGTGAATGTCGCAATCCACACCGAACCCAGAAGGCCCTCACCCGTTCAAGCACCCAGCACGCGTGTCACCAACGTCCCGGGACAACACAGCTAGAGGGCGTCAGAGGGTGCGCAGGAACTCGGCGACGAGGTCCGTGAAGACGTCGGGACGCTCCATGTTCGGGTAGTGCGCGACCCCTTCGACGGTGACGGAACGGCCGTCCGGGACGGTACGGGCGAGCCGTTCCGCGTCCGCGATCAGATCGGGCGCGTCCAGGGCGCCGTTCACGGCGAGGACCGGGACGCCGATCTTCGGGACCCGGGACCATGTGCCGGTCAGGGGCACGTGGTGGTTCTCCTCGTCCGGCGTGTGCTTGGAGAGGGTGCCGAGGGCCATCTCGCGCACCCGGCGCAGCACGTCGGGGTCGACGTCGTCGAGGGTGCGGTGCTCCCCCGGCACGAAGCGCAGGAAGGCCGTGAGCCAGCCCTCGACGTCCCCGGCGCCCAGGGCGCGGGCCTGGTCGGCGCTCACCTGCCGCACCCATGGGTCGGTGTACTCGAACTCGCTGGTGGACGCCCCGCAGACGACCACCGCGCGGACCAGCTCCGGGTACTCGAGGACCGTGTCGGTGGCGATGGCCCCGCCCATGGACACGCCGACGAGCACCGCGGGGCCGGTGTCCAGGTGGCGCAGCAGGGCGGCCAGGTCGTCCGCCCAGCGGAACGGCCGGGTGGCGTTGGCCGAGGCACCGTGTCCGCGTACGTCGGGGGCGATCACGCGGTACTGGCGGGCCAGGGCCGGGATCTGGGCGTCGAACACGCGGTGGTCGGTGAAGCCGGAGTGCAGCAGGACGACGGGGTCGCCCGCACCGGTGTCGCGGTAGGCGAGATCGCCGTCGGTGGAGGTGAAGAAGCGGAGGTCCGAGGCGGTAGTCATGACAACCAAGGTGTCATGTGAGGATCGACTTGGCAACCTGGGTGTCATGATGGCGGGGTGAACGACATCGACGCACCCCTCCCCCCGGACGCGCTCGCCCGGCGCCTCACCGAGGTGTACGACCTGGTCGGCCCCCTCTACCGGCGCGCGCAGCGCGGTGTCGAGCAGGGCCTGACCGACGACGGCCTGTCGGTGGGCGTCCGCGCCGTGCTGACGATGCTGCGGCGCGGCGGGCCAATGACCGTGCCGCAGATGGGCCGGGCGCAGGCGATCAGCCGTCAGTTCGTCCAGCGGATGGTCAACGACGCCGCCGCCCAGGAGCTGGTGGAGAGCATTCCGAATCCGGCGCACCGCCGGTCCTCGCTGATCCGGCTGACCGCCCGGGGCCGGGAGACGATCGACGAGGTCCTCGACCGGGAGCACCTGCTGCTGCGCGAGGTCGGCTCCGGCCTCACGGACGCCGACGTCACCACCTGCCTGCGGGTGCTCGGGGCCATGCTGACGGCCCTGGACCACGTGGCGGACGCGTGACCTACTCGCCCATCACCAGCCCGTCCCCGGCGGCGCCCCGGCTGAGCACCACGTCGCGGATGCGGTCGCGCACGGCGCGCACGTCGGCGCCCTCGTCGATCGCCCGGTTGAGGTTGACCACCCGGCCGGCGTCGACGTCGAACAGCTGCGGCACGAACTCGGCCTTCGTCACCTTCCAGCGTTCGCCGGCCCGGCCGGGCGGGGCGAAGGTGAAGCGGCCGATGGCCGACTGGTTGCCGCGCGGATCGCGGACCCCCTCGTCGTTGACCATCTCGCCCGCGATCTGGTCCCCCATGCCGTAGACCACCCAGGTGCCGTTGACCTTCTCGTAGGCCTGCGGGACATGGGCGTGGGTGCCGAGGATCAGGTCGATGTCGGGGCGGTCGCCGGTGCGGGCGGCGGTCAGGCTCCGGGCGAGGGCCAGCTGGTCCTGGTCGGGCTCGTCCTGCCACTCGGTGCCCCAGTGCAGCGACACGACGACGACGTCGGCGCCGGCCTTCCGGGCGGCCCGCGCGTCCTCGACGATGCGCGCCTCGTCGATCAGGCCGACCGCCCAGGGCTGGTCCGCGGGCAGCGGGTGGCCGTTGGTGTGGAGGGTGTAGGCGAGGTGGGCCACCTGGGCCCGGCCCGCGCGCAGCACCGTCGCCATGTCCGCCTCGGCCTCGGTGCGCGCCGTACCGGCGTGCCGTACGCCCGCGCGGTCGAGGGCGTCCAGGGTGCGGCGGATGCCGTCGGCGCCGTCGTCGACGCTGTGGTTGGAGGCGGTGGAGCAGCCGTCGTAGCCGGTGGCGGCGAGCGCCTTCGCCACCTCGGGCGGCGACTTGAAGAGCGGGTAGCCGCTGTAGTCGCCGTTCGCGCCGTAGACGGTCTCCATGTGGCACAGCGCGAGGTCGGCCCGCGCGACGACGGGCCGGGCACCGGCGAGCATGGGGCGGAAGTCCCAGCCGGTGCCGCCCGCGTCGAAGCGGGCCCGCTCGATGATCGAGTCGTGCGGGAGCACGTCTCCGGAGGCGACCAGGGTGAAGGCGCCGGTGTCCGCGGCGGACGGGGCCGGCGCCGGCGGCTTCGGCGGTTCGTGGTCGCGGGCCTGGCAGGCCGCGCCCGCGGTGAGGAGGGCGGTCAGGGCCAGGGCCACCTGCCGACTGCGTGTGATCATCCGTTCACTCCGCTGGGTCGCACACACCGATGAAAAGTCACATTTACGTACAAACAGATAGAGAGTCATGACGTGCCACAGGGGCTCCGACACGCTCATTAGCCCGTCCGGCGTGCGCGAAGGGGGTGACCCGACCGCACGCCCGGCGCCCGGCGACCGTTCGTCGAACCGTTCGTCGACGCGATCGACCGTCCGCCGCACACCTGTGCGCGCACCCTGTCCCCGCGCGGCCCCCTGCGGTGCCATACGGCCATGACGGCCGGAATCACCCTGACGGACACGGCGAACGGGACGACCGCCGAGCACGAGCTCGCCGCACTGCAACGCGAGCACGGCCGGCCGCTGTTCGCGCTGCTGCTGCGGCTGAGCGACGGCGACCGGCAGCGCGCCGAGGACCTGGTGCAGGAGACCCTGGTCCGCGCCTGGCAGCACCCCGAGGCCCTGCGCGCCGACGATTTCGACTCCGTACGGCCGTGGCTGCTCACCGTGGCCCGGCGGCTCGCCATCGACGCGCGCCGCGCCCGCCAGGCGCGCCCCCCGGAGGTCGGCGACGCCGTACTGGAAAACGCCCGCGTCTGCGCGGATCACGCCGAACGGGCCGCCGCGGCCCTCGATGTGCGCGAGGCTGTGAAGACACTCACTCCGGAGCACCGTGAAGTCCTGGTGCTGGTGTACTTCCAGGGGGCGAGTGTGGCGGAAGCCGCGGCCGCCCTCGGCATCCCACCCGGTACCGTGAAGTCCCGCGCGTACTACGCGCTGCGCGCCATGCGCAGGGTGCTACCGGGATACGCCGCCGACCTGCGGTGAAACCGGCCTTATGGTCAAGCCTCCGTAAAGCGCCTTGCCCAGGACCCCGGTTGAGTAATCGGCTGTCCTCATCCGTGTTCCGGACGGGGGTCCATGACCCGGGTCGGGCGACGCGCACGCACCGGAGGAAGGCAGGAAGGGATGCTGCACAGAGGTCAAGAGAGCACGGACGGCGCCGGTGGGGGCGAACTGAGCGTTCCCATGGCGTGGTTGTACGCCGAGTACATCGCCGACGAACTGTTGCGGACCGGCGACCTGATGCCGCCGACGTCCTTCGAGTTCCGCGCCGGCCGGGACGCGCTGGCGCTCACCGTCTTCCTGTCCGACACGGAGAACGAGCTGAGCGGCATCCGGGTCGTCACCCACCTGGAGACCTGGCTGTCGCTGACGGCCTACGACCAGCCCTGGCACGAGTGGGTGCACGGACGGCTGGCCGAGGTCACGGCCGAGGCGGTCGCCGCCGGGCGCCACTCGCCCGATCTGGAGCTGGCCCGGGCCGCCTGGCGCTGGCTCCAGGACACCGAACTGCTCGCCCCGGACCTGAACGCGGTACCCGGTGGGGCGGCGGTGACCGGAGAGGACGAGGGACCGAAGGTGTGGACGCCCGCCTGGCAGCTCGGGCTGCCGCTGGGGCACCTCGCCATCCACCTCTTCTAGCCGCCCCGACCGTGCCCGCGGACTTTCCCGCGGGAGGGACCAATCCGCGCCTCGGACCGCTCCGAACACCTTGGTCGCGATTCCGCGGTGGCTTGAGTGATTCGGCGGTCCGTTGCGTACGGGTGGGAGCAAGGAGTAACCCCACCCGCACCCAACGGTACGAGGATTCGGCATGAGGTCCCTGGAAAGGCATCGTGACGCCGGCGCCTACGCGCTCGGCGTGCTGGACGAGGCGGAGGCCTTCCGCTTCGAGGACCACCTCATGGAATGCCCCCGGTGCACGGCCCAGGTGACCGAATTCGGCCCCGCCACCCGCCAGTTGATGCTGTACCGGCAGGCGACTCCCCGTATCGTCCACCCGCTGACCAGGCCCGGACCGCGACTGCTGGACCGGCTGCTGTCCACGGTGGCCACCCGCCGGCGGGCCGGCCGCAGGCGGGTGCTGTACGCCGTGGCCGCCGCCGTCGTGTGCGCCGTGGCCGGGCCCGGCGCCGTGCTGTACGCGGGCCAGGGCGACCGGGCGGCGCCGGTCGCCGCGACCAACGCCAGGACGGGGGTGTGGGCGCGGATCACGGCCGAGGGCGAGACCTGGGGCACGGACGTGCGACTCGAGGTCAAGGACGGGGCCGGCCCGCGTTCGTGCCGGCTCGTCGCAGTCGGCCGCGACGGGACCGAACAGACGGTCACCAGCTGGATGGTCCCCCGGCACGACGCCCGGCCGCACACGATGCGCGGCGGGGCCGCGCTGCATCCCGGCCAGATCGACCGCTACGAGGTGCGCACGGCGGGCGGCGAGCACCTGGTGACGCTGCCGGCCGGATGACCACCGGCCCGGCGACGGCCGTCGCCCGCGGCGCCGCCGTCATTTCAGCAGCCGTGACATCCTGCGGTCCGCCAGCGGTTTGCCGCCGGTCTGGCAGGTCGGGCAGTACTGGAGCGAGGAGTCGCTGAAGGAGACCTCACGGATGGTGTCGCCGCACACCGGGCAGGGTTCTCCGGCGCGGCCGTGGACCCGCAGCCCGCCCTTCTTCTCGGCCTTCAGGCGTCCGGCGGCGATGCCCCGGGAACGGGCCACGGCCTCGGTGAGCGTGGTGCGCAGAGCCGCGTACAGCCGGGCGGTCTCCTCGTCGGTGAGGGAGGCGGCCAGTTTGAACGGGGACATCTTCGCCGCGTGCAGGATCTCGTCGCTGTACGCGTTGCCCACGCCCGCGATCAGGCTCTGGTCGCGCAGGGCGCCCTTGAGCTGCCGCCGCTCACCGTCGAGGAGGGCGGCGAAGCGTGCCTCGTCGAAGTCGTCGGCGAGCGGGTCGGGGCCGAGCCGGGCCACACCCGGCACCTGCCGCGGATCGGCCACGACGTACACCGCGAGCCGCTTCTGCGTGCCCGCCTCCGTCAGGTCGAAGCCCGCGCCGGTCTCCAGGGCGACCCGCAGCGCGAGCGGGCCCTTGCCGGGCTTGGGCATGCCGCTGGGCAGGCCGTCCTTCCAGTGCAGCCAGCCGGCCCGCGCCAGGTGGGTCACCAGGTGCGGGCCGCCGGCCGTCTCCACGTCGAGGAACTTGCCGTGGCGGTGCACGGCCGCCACCCGGTGGCCCTCCAGCGCCGTCAGCGGCGGGTCGTACGTCTTCAGGACGCTGATCGCCACGGGCAGGACCCGGACGATCTCGCGGCCGGTGAGGTGCTCGGTCAGGAAGTCGCGGAGCGCCTCGACCTCGGGCAGTTCTGGCATACGTCCAGGGTGCCACCCGCCTGCGACGGCGGCGGGTCAGCCCGCCCCGTGGGCCACCACGAACTCCGCCCAGACGACCTTGCCGCCGCCGCGTGCCTCCACGCCCCACTCGTCGGCGAGCGTGTCGACCAGCAGCAGGCCCCGCCCGGACACCCCGTCGTCCCCGGCCTCCCGGCGGCGCGGCAGGGCACTGGAGGAGTCCTCGACCTCGACCCGCAGCCGCCGGTCGGTTCCGGTGAGCAGCCGCAGGGTGACGATCGCGGAGCCCTCGGTGTGCATGAGGGCGTTGGTCATCAGCTCGTCGGCGACCAGTTCGATCTCGTCGCTCTGGCCCCGGGCGCCCCAGGACCGGACCGCGGCGCGGATCATGTGCCGGGCCTCGGTGAGGCCCTCAGGGTCGCCCGGGGAGACGTGCTGCTGCACCCGGCCGAAGGTCCGGGGGGCGCCCAGGCCGTGGCGGCGCAGCACCAGCAGCGCGACGTCGTCGTCGCCGCGCCGCTCGTCGACCACGTCGATCAGCCGGTCGGCCAGGTCCCGCACGTCCTGCGGCCCGGAGGTGATCAGCGCCGTGAGGACGTCCATGCCCTCGTCGAGGTCGGCCCCCGGCTGCTCGACCAGGCCGTCGGTGCACAGCAGCAGGGTGTTTCCCGGGTCCAGTTCCAGGGTGGCGACCGGATAGGCGAGGCGCCCGAACTCGGCGGACAGTCCGAGCGGCAGCCCGCCCTCGACGCGCACGAGGCGGCAGGTGCCGTCGCCGAAGCGCAGCAGCGGGTCGATGTGTCCGGCGCGGACCACCTGGACCACTCCGGTACCCAGGTCGGCCTCGGCGTACAGGCAGGTCGCGAAGCGGTCGGTGTCCAGTTCGTGCAGGAAGACGGAGGCCCGGGCCATCACCGTGGCCGGGGGGTGGCCCTCGGCCGCGTAGGCCCGCAGTACGATGCGCAGCTGGCCCATGACGGCGGCGGCGTGCGTGTCATGGCCCTGGACGTCGCCGATGACGGCGCCGACGCGCCCGCCGGGCAGCGGGATCAGGTCGTACCAGTCGCCGCCGATGTCCCGGCCGAGGGCGCCCCCGATGGAGGCCGCGCGGTAGCGGACGGCGACGTCGCAGCCGGGCACGCTGGGGATGGTGCGCGGCAGCATGGCCTGCTGGAGCCCCTCGGCGAGGTCCATCTCCTGCTCGTAGAGCATGGCCCGCTGGAGGCTCTGCGCGATGCCGCTGCCGAGCGCGACCAGCACGTTGCGGTCCTCCGGGGAGAAGCCGTGCCGGTCGCTGTAGAGCAGCCCGATGGCGCCGATGGGCCGGGCCTGCGCGATCAGGGGGAGGTAGGCGGCCGCGGTGATGTCGAGGTGGGTGATGTCCTGCCACAGCCGGGGGTAGCGCTCCGCGAACTCCTCCGGCGACTCGATGAAGCGAGGGCTCAGGGTCCGTACGGCCTCGCTCATCGGGTACGGCTCGTCGATCCGGGTGACCCGGGTCCCGGGGACGAAGCTGTTCTCGGGGCCGTCGGCGACCAGCCGGATGCGGCCGGCCTCGACCAGGCCCATCACCAGGCTGGTGGCGCCCAGCCGGGTGAGTCCGTGGGTGTCGCGCAGCACGTCGATGACGTCGTCGACCGTGCGGGCGTGCGCGAGGGCGGCCGTGGCGAGCTGGACGACGTTGGTGAGCCGGCGGCGTGCCTCGTCCTGCTCCGCCTGCTCCCGGTTGACCGCGATGTCGGCCACCTCCTGGGTGGCGTCGCGGACGATGCCGATGATCCGGCGGGGGCGGCCGGTCTCGTCCCGGCGGATGTAGCCCTGGGTGTGGGTCCAGCGCAGGGTGCCGTCGCGGCGGCGCAGCCGGAAGTAGGTGCCGTAGGTCTCGCTGCCGTCCTTCATGGCCCGGGCGACGATGGTGTCCATGCGGCGGCTCTCCGCCGTGGGCACGCGCAGCGCCAATGACTCGGGGCGCCCGTCGTACTCCTCCGGGCGCAGGTCGAACACCTCGTGGGCCTGGGCGTCCATGTGGAACAGACCGGCGTCCAGGTCCCAGTCGAAGCTGCCCATGCGGTTGAGCGCCAGGATCGGGTCCGGGTGGGCGGGCCAGTCGTCCGGGAGTGACGGGGCGCTCGCTCCCCGATCAGACATGGACCCCACCTTGCCAGGATTTGTCCGAATCTTCGACTCCTGGTGCCGGACGGGATGAATTCGGTTCCTGGTGCCGGAGAGGGGGAAAGGTCCGCAGGGGGCCCGGCCCGGCGGGGTACACGGTGCGGGTACGAGAGGAGCCCGGCCGTGGAGTGGTTCACCGCACCCGACTACTGGCTGGCCCGGCTGGTCTTCCAGCGGGCCCTGGCCGTCGTGTACCTGGTCGCGTTCCTGACGGCCGCCCTGCAGTTCCGGGCGCTGCTCGGCGAGCGGGGTCTGACCCCGGTGCCCCGCTTCGTCGAGCGGGTGCCGTTCCGGCGGGCGCCCAGCCTGTTCCAGTGGCGCTATTCGGACCGGCTCTTCGCGGGCTGCGCCTGGGCGGGCTGCGCGGTGTCGGCGGCGCTGGCGGCCGGGCTGGACTCGCTGCTGCCGCTGTGGGGCGCGATGCTGCTGTGGCTGGTGCCGTGGGCGCTGTACCTCTCGATCGTCAACGTCGGACAGACCTGGTACTCGTTCGGCTGGGAGTCGCTGCTGCTGGAGACCGGCTTCGTCGCCGTGTTCCTGGGCAACGAGGAGGTGGCGCCGCCGGTCGTGGTGCTGTTCCTGCTGCGCTGGCTGCTGTTCCGGGTGGAGTTCGGGGCCGGTCTGATCAAGATGCGCGGCGACGAGTGCTGGCGGAAGCTGACCTGCCTGGACCACCACCACGAGACCCAGCCGATGCCGGGCCCGCTGAGCTGGTTCTTCCACCACCTCCCCCGGCCCCTGCACCGTGTCGAGGTGGCCGCGAACCACGTCACGCAGCTGGTGGTGCCCTTCCTGCTGTTCGCCCCGCACCCCGTGTCGACGGCCGCCGCCGCGCTGATGATCGCCACCCAGCTGTGGCTGGTGCTCTCGGGCAACTTCTCCTGGCTCAACTGGATCACCATCGTGCTGGCCCTGTCCGTGGTCCGCTTCCCGGCCGACGCCCCGTCCGCGGCCGCCGCGCCGCTCTGGTACGAGGTCGTGGTCCTGGCGGTGGCGGCGATGCTGGTGTTCCTGAGCCACCGGCCGGTGCGCAACATGATCTCCCGACGCCAGGTGATGAACCGCTCCTTCGACTCGCTCCACCTGGTCAACACCTACGGCGCCTTCGGCTCCGTCAGCAGGGTCCGCTACGAGGTCGTGGTCGAGGGCACCGCCGACGAGGTGGCCAGGAAGGACGGCGACTGGCGGGAGTACGAGTTCAAGGGCAAGCCCGGTGACCCGCGCCGCTGGCCGCGCCAGTTCGCGCCGTACCACCTGCGCCTCGACTGGCTGATGTGGTTCGCCGCGCTGTCTCCCTCATACGCCGGTTCGTGGTTCGGCACCTTCGTGGAAAGGCTGCTGGAGAACGACCGCGCCACGCTGCGGCTGCTGCGCCGCTCACCGTTCCCGCCCGACACGCCACCACGCTTCGTACGGGCCCGGCTGTTCCGCTACCGGTACACGACCTGGCGGGAGCTGCGGGAGACGGGCGCGTGCTGGCAGCGGACGTATGTCCGGGAGTACCTGCCGCCGACCCGGCTGACCGGGACGAGGGAACGGTCCTAGCCGTGCGGGCCCGGCTCACCGTTCGCGGGTGGGCCGGGCCCGCCGGAGGCGTCAGGCGCGCTTCAGCCGCAGGGTCATCAGCTGGAACGGACGCAGCCGTACGGTGATCCGGTCGCCGTCCGGCCGGGGGGCCTCCGTGTCCGCCAGCGGGCGCTCCAGCAGGTCGGTCACCTGCACGTCCGTGACCGCGAACCCGGTGGTGAGCGTGGCGCGGGCCCGGCCGCCGTGGGCCTCGTGGAAGCGGACCACGACGTCGCCGCTGCCGTCGTCGGCGAGCTTGACGGCGGTGAGGACGACCGCGTCCCGGTCCACCGTGACGAGCGGCGCGACCCCGTCGGTGCCGCCCGTGAGGTGCCGCTCCGGCAGGTTGATCCGCCAGCCCTCGCGCACCGCGTCCCCGATGCCCGCGCCGGGCACCAGCGCGTGCCGGAAGCGGTGCACGCCCTGGTCGGTCTCGGGGTCGGGGAAGCGCGGGGCGCGCAGCAGGGACACGCGCACCGTGGTGGTCGTACCGGCGTCGCCGTCGGTGCGGACGGTGCGGGTGACGTCGTGGCCGTACGTCGAGTCGTTGACGACGGCGACGCCCCAGCCGGGCTCCTCCAGATGGACGAAGCGGTGGTTGCACGCCTCGAACTTGGCTGCCTCCCAGCTGGTGTTGGTGTGGGTGGGCCGGTGGAAGTGCCCGAACTGGGTCTCCGAGGCGTACCGTTCGGCGTGCACGTCGAGGGGGAAGGCGAGCTTGAGGAACTTCTCCGTCTCGTGCCAGTCGACCTCGGTGTCCACCTCCAGCCGCCGCTCCCCCGGTGCCAGGGTCAGTACCTGGGTGACGCGGGAGGAGCCGAAGGAGCGGACGATCCGCACCGAGGCGCCGTCGTCGCCGGGGGCGACCTCGTCGGCGTCGGTGAGGTCGGTGACCGTGTTGCGGTAGAACTCGTCGACGTCCCAGGCGTCCCACATGTTCGGGAAGTCCGGGTGGAGCTGGAGCAGGTTGCCCGCCCCGCCCGGCGCGATCGTCTCGCGGTCGGCGGCGAGGTCGTACGCCGACACCACCAGCCCCCGGTCGTCGATCTCGACGCGCAGGAGGCCGTTGTCCAGGACGTGGCCGCCGCCGGGGCGGGGGGTGAGCCGGGTGCGGTCCTCGGTGGCGGGGGCCGCGGCGGCGCCCGCCGGGACCCCGGCCCGCGCGTGCGGGGCGGAGTTGAAGACCAGCGGGGTGTCGCCCTCGCCGGCCAGGGCGCGCTGGGCGGCGTCGATGATGCCGTTCAGTTCGGCCGCGACCCGGTCGTAGGTGGCGCGGGCCTCGCGGTGCACCCAGGCGATGGAGGAGCCGGGCAGGATGTCATGGAACTGGTGCAGCAGGACAGTCTTCCAGATGCGGTCCAGGTCGTCGTACGGGTAGGGGAACCCGGCGCGCACCGCCGCCGTTGCCGCCCACAGCTCGGCCTCGCGCAGCAGGTGCTCGCTGCGGCGGTTGCCCTGCTTGGTCTTGGCCTGGCTGGTGAGGGTGGCGCGGTGCAGTTCGAGGTACAGCTCGCCGACCCAGACCGGCGGCTCGGGGTTCTCGGCCTCGGCCTTCTCGAAGAAGGCGTGCGGGGTCTCCCACTCGACGGTGGCCGAGCCCTCCAGGTCGCGCAGCCGGGCCGCCTTGGCGACCATCTCGCGGGTGGTGCCGCCGCCTCCGTCGCCCCAGCCGGTGGGGGCGAGGGAGTGCCGGGCGACACCCTTGTCCTTGAAGTTCTTCGCCGCGTGGGCGATCTCGCTGCCCTTCATCGAGCAGTTGTAGGTGTCGACGGGCGGGAAGTGGGTGAAGATCCGGGTGCCGTCGATGCCCTCCCAGCGGAAGGTGTGGTGCGGGAACTTGTTCGTCTGCGACCAGGAGATCTTCTGCGTCAGCAGGTACTTGGCGCCGGCCGCCTTGATGATCTGCGGGAGGCCGGCCGCGAAGCCGAAGGTGTCCGGCAGCCACGCCTCGTCGTTCTCGACACCGAACTCGTCGAGGAAGAAACGCTTGCCGTGCACGAACTGCCGGGCCATCGCCTCCGAGCCGGGCATGTTGGTGTCCGACTCCACCCACATGCCGCCGGCCGGCACGAACCGGCCGTCGGCGACCGCCTTCTTGACCCGCGCCCACACCTCGGGCCGGTGGTCGCGCACCCATGCCCACTGCTGGGCCTGCGACATGGCGAAGACGAAGTCCGGCTCGTCCTCCAGGAGGGCGGTCATGTTGGAGGTGGTGCGCGCCACCTTGCGCACGGTCTCGCGCAGCGGCCACAGCCACGCCGAGTCGATGTGCGCGTGCCCGACGGCGCTGATGCGGTGCGCGGAGGGGACGGCGGGCGCCGACAGCACCTGGGTGAGGCGGGAACGCGCCCGCTGGGCCGTGCCGTTGACGTCCTGGAGGTCGATGGCGTCCAGCGCCTTGTCGACGGCGCGCAGGATCTCCCAGCGGCGCGGCGACTCCACCGGCAGCTCGGCCATCAGCTCACCGAGCACCTCAAGGTCGAGCACCAGGTTCCACACCGTCTCGTCGAGGACGGCGAGGTCCATGCGGGCGAGGGTGTACTGCGGTTCGCTGCCCGCGGTGTCCTTGTCGCCGAGCTGGGTGGGCACGAAGGGGTGGTAGTCGAGGATGACGGGGTTGGAGGCCGCCTCGACGTGCAGGCGCACCTGCTCGCCGCCCTCGACGGGGGCGCCGATCCGCACCCACTGGTTGCGCGGGTTGAGGCCCTTCACGGGAGTGCCGTCGGGGCGGTAGACCAGCCCCTCGCACTGGAAGCCGGGCATGTTCTCGTCGAAGCCGAGGTCGAGGATCGCCTCGACGGTCTTCCCGGCCCACTCCTTCGGCACGGTTCCGGTGACGCGGAACCAGCTGGTGCCCCAGGGCGCGCCCCAGCGGGCGCCGACCTCGATGGGCCGCGGTTCGGCCGCGAGTCCCTCCTCGACCGGGACGGGCTCGCCGGGCGCGTCCCAGACGGCCACGTCCAGCGGTACGGACTCGGGGTAGAGGGCGGGGCGCAGGCGCTCGTCAAGGACACGCTTGAGGCGGGCTTCGACCAGGGTGCGGTCGTCATGCATGCGGGTGCTCCGGGGTCGGGGGCGGGTGATTGCCAGAGGTTGGGTGGGTGGTGGCGGGGGCCGACGTCAGGTACAGCTCCCCAGCGGCACGCGCTTCGAATCGTGCGGCGTCCTCGTTCTGCCGCGCCGGGTGGGGGTCACGGGGCGGTCACCCGGTCGGGGGTGACGACCTCGGTGATGCCGCGGGCCGCGAGGTGTCCGCTGTCGGCGGCGAGCGTGTCGAGGACGGTGGTGGGGCGGGCGCCGTCGGCGACCAGCCGGAAGAAGGCGTCGAAGACGGCGCCGCCGGGAGCGCAGGCCGAGCGCCCGGCGGGGTCGGCCGGAACGGCGAGGGCCGTGGTGCGGGGGGCCGGGGCCGGGCGGGCGCCCTCGCGGGCCGCACGTGCCGCGCTCGCCAGGACCCGTGCCGTGTCCTTGGGGCGGCGGTCGTTGGTGAGGAGCCCGAGCCCGTACTCCAGCTCGGGGAAGTCGGCCAGCGCCCGGGACACGTCGTGGGAGCACCACCAGGTGACGCCCCACAGGTCGGGGCAGTCCAGGGCGTTCTCGACGGTCGCCTCGGTGAAGGCGGCGGCGTGCTCCGCGGGGACGAGGGGTGCGGGGGCGCCGACCTCCTGGAGCCAGACCGGGCGGTGCGGGTCCTCGGCCCAGGCCTTGCTCAGCTCGATCAGGTAGGCGGCGTGGTGCTCGCTGGGCACGGAGGCGCGGCCGTGGCGCTGCGCGGTGCCGTTGAAGACCCAGGAGTGCACCGCCGTGACGGCGCCCCGCCGGGCGGCCTGGGCCGGGGTGAAGGGCTGGTCGTCCTGGTACCAGGTGGCGTCGTACTCGGCGTGCAGGTGCAGCCGGCCCGGGGCGCCCTCCTCGCAGGCGGCCAGCATCCGCTCCAGCCAGGCGTCGATCTGGGCGCTGGTGGCGCGGTCCGGGTCGGGGTGGGGTCCGGCGGAGAACTGGTTGACCTCGTTGCCGAGGGTCATGCCGAGGAAGTTGGCGCGGCCGGCCAGGGCGGCGGCGAGGGTGCGCAGGTAGGCGGCCTGGCCTTCGATGACGTCGGGGTCGGTGAACAGGTTGCGCCGGTGCCAGGTGCGGGTCCAGGCGGGCACGTAGTCGAAGCTGCTCAGATGGCCCTGGAGGCCGTCCACGTTGACGTCGAGGCCGCGTTCACCGGCCGCGTCGACCAGCGCCACCAGGTCCTCGACCGCGCGCTCGCGGATGAGGGCGCGGTTGGGCTGGAAGTAGGGCCACAGCGGGAAGACGCGGACGTGGTCCACGTCCAGGGCTGCGATGGAGTCCAGGTCGGCGCGTACGGAGTCGAGGTCGAAGTCGAGCCAGTGGTGGAACCACCCCACGCTCGGGGTGTAGTTGACGCCGAAGCGCACGGCAGAAGGCATGCGGTGTCCTTGTGAGGGGGAAACGGGTGGTTCAGCCCTTGACGGCGCCCTCGCCCACGCCGCGGAAGAAGTACCGCTGGAGGCAGGCGAAGAGGACGATCAGCGGCGCCACGGCGATGATCGTGCCCGCGGCGACGAGGCGTTCGTCGTTGGCGAAGGTGCCGTGCAGATAGTTCAGGCCGATGGTCAGGGTGAACTTGGAGGGGTCGCTCAGCACGATCAGGGGCCACAGGAAGTCGTCCCAGGCGCCCATGAAGGCGAAGATCGCGACGACGGCGAGGGTGCCCTTCACCGCGGGCAGCGCGATCCGGTAGAACCGCTGCCAGACGTTGGCGCCGTCGACGAAGGCGGCCTCCTCGATCTCGTAGGGGAGGTTGAGGAAGGCGTTGCGCATCAGCAGCACGTTCAGGGCGCTGACGCAGCCGGGCAGGAGCACGCCGACCAGGGTGTTGTTGAGCCCCAGCTCCCGCATGGTGGTGAACTGGGCGATGATGATGCCCTCCACCGGCACGAGCATGGCCAGGATGAACACCAGCGTGGCGACGCGCCGGCCCCGGTAGCGCAGCCGGGCCAGGGCGTACCCGGCGAGGGCGGCGCCGACGCAGTTGGTGACGACGTTGGCCGCGGCGACCTTCAGCGAGTTCAGGGCGTAGTCCCACACCGGGATGGTGTCGGCGACCCGCTCGTAGTTGTGCAGGGTGGGATCGGAGGGCAGGAACTTCGGCGGGGAGCTGAAGATGTCCTCGGTGGGTCCCTTGAGCGAGGTCGACAGCTGCCACAGGAACGGCCCGATGGTCAGGGCCAGGACACCGAGCAGCAGCAGGTAGCGCAGGGCCAGTTCCCAGCCTTGTACCCGGCGGCCGTGCTCGTCGGTGATCCGGGGTTCGCGTTCCCGGGTCCCGAAGGCGGCCCGGGGCTTGCCGGCGGGCCGGGTCTTCTGGGCGAGGCTCATGACTCCTCCTTCCGGTCCGCGCGCAGGACGAGCAGCATCAGGACGACGGTCACGATGAAGACGACGACGGAGATGGCGGAGGCGTAGCCGACCCGGCCGGTCAGACCGGTGCCGGTGCGCTGGACCAGCATCACCAGGGTGGTGTCCTCGCCGGCCGGGCCGCCGCTCGGGCCCGCCATCAGGTACACCTCGGAGAAGACCTTGAAGGCGGCGACCGAGGAGAGCGCCGCGACCAGGACCATGGTGGAGCGGACCGCGGGCACCGTGACGGTGAGGAAGCGGCGGACCGCGCCCGCGCCGTCCACGGCGGCGGCCTCGTGCAGCTCGCGGGGCACGTTGGCCAGCGCCGCCAGGTAAATGATCATGTAGTAGCCGAGGCCCTTCCAGACCGTGACGCCCATCGCGCTGAGCAGGATCAGCCACTGGTCGCTGAGGAAGCCGACCGGACTGGCGTCGAGCGTCTCCAGCAGGGAGTTGACCAGGCCGCGCTCGTCGAGGAGCCAGACCCAGATCAGCCCGACGACGACGATCGAGGCGACGACCGGGGTGTAGAAGGCCGAGCGGAAGAAGGTGATGCCGGGGATGTTCTTCTGCACCAGCAGCGCGAGCAGCAGCGGCAGCAGGACCAGCGCGGGGACGACCCCGAGGACGTACAGGGAGCTGTTGCGCAGGCCGATCCAGAACATGTCGTCGTGGAGCAGCTCGCGGAAGTTGGCGAGGCCCACGAACTCGCCCGGGACCAGCGTGCGGCGGTCGGTGAAGGAGTTGACGAGGGTGGAGACGAAGGGGTACAGGATGAACGCGCCGGTGATCAGCAGACCGGGCGCGGCGAACAGCCAGGGGCTGGTGGGCAGTTGGCGCCGCACGCGTCGGGCGCCGCCCTTGCGGGTGTCCGGGGTGCCGGTGGTGAGGGTGGGACTCGCCATGATGTCTCAGCCCTGCTGCTGAAGGAGCCGGTCGCACGCCTTGACAGCGTTGTCGAGGGCTTCCTTCGGGCTCTGCTTGCCCTGGAGCGCCTTGGCGACCTCGTTGCGCAGCTCGGTCTTCATCTGCTCGCTGAACAGCACGGGCGTGTAGTTGACGGCCGTCTTCAGCGACTTGGCGGCGGCGATCCGGACGCGGGTCTCGTCGGTGCCGTCCTCCTTGGTGAAGTACGGGTCGTCCAGCGAACCGGCGGTGCTCGGGAAGATGGCGACCTGCTTGGCGAACGACATCTGGTGCGCGGCGTCGGTGGCGTAGTGCGCGAAGGCGACCGCGGCGGGCTTGCGCTGGCTCTGCGCGTTCACCATCAGGCCCATCACGTACATGTTGACGTGGCCGGTGCTGGTGATCTGGTCGGTGATGCCGATGTTCTTGTACAGGTTCGGCGCCTGCTTCTTGAAGTTGGCGAGGTCGAGCGCGCTGCCCGGGTTCATGGCGACGGCGCCGGTGAGGAACTTCTTCCCGGAGGACTCGGGGGTGGCGGTCAGCGCCTGCGGGTCGAGGGCCTTGGCGTCGTACAGCTCCTTGTAGCGGGTGAGGAGCTGGACGCCCTTGGCGTCGTTGAACGCGAAGGCGGTGCCCTCCTTGTTCATCAGCGGTACGCCGTAGCGGCCGAAGTCCTCGATGGTGGGCACGTTGGCGAGCGTGGCGACCTCGCCGTCGGTCTTGTCGGCGATCTTCAGCGCGGCGTCGAAGACCTCGTCGTACGTCTTCGGCGGCTGCTCGGGATCGAGTCCGGCCTTCTCGAAGAGGGACTTGTTGTAGAAGAGCGGACCGGTGTTGAGGTACCAGGGGAAGGCGTAGGTGCCGTCCATGCCCGGTATCCGGTGGCTGGCCCAGGCCCCTTCCAGGTACTCCTTCTCGTACTGGCCGGCGGCCTTGTCCAGGTCGAGGGCGAGGCCCGCCTTGGCGAGCGGGGCGACCAGGTCCGGGGAGACGTTGACGACGTCGGGGAGGGTGCCGCCGGCGGCGTCGGCGCTGATCTTGTCGGCGTAGCCCTCGCCGGGCTGGTCGACCCACTTGACGTGGGTGCCGGGGTACTTCTTCTCGAAGTCGGCGATCAGGTTCTCGAAGTAGTCCTTGAAGTTGGCCCGCAGGTTCCAGGTCTGGAAGGTGATGTCTCCCTCGACCTTGCCCGAGGCGTCGGTCGAGCCGCCGCCGTCACCCCCGGAGCCGCAGGCGCTGAGCGGCAGGACGAGGGCGGCGACGGCTGCGGCGGCGAATGTTCTGCGCGAGGTGGGCACGGTGACACGTCTCCCTGAAGGACGTCGGCGGTGGGATGCCAGCGACCATGCACGGCGATTCCTCGGAAAGTCAATGGATTCACGCCAACTAAAGCAGACGACCCAGCATTAGTCCAGGTCAGAGCGGTGTGCCGGGCAGCTTGCCAGGAACCACTAATGCGCTTTAGGATCCTTCCACTCAAGCGCTTTAGCTCTCACCGCTCGCACCGAGGAAAGGAGCGCGCATGCCGGCCAAGCGGCCCGCCGCGCGCCGGCCGACGATGAAGGACATCGCGCGCCGTGCCGGGGTCTCCGAGAGCGCGGTGTCGTTCGCGCTGAACGACCGGCCGGGGGTCTCCGAGGTCACCCGGGACCGGGTGCGCCGGGTGGCCGAGCAGCTCGGCTGGCGGCCCAGCACGGCGGCGCGCGCGCTGTCCGGGGAGGGCGCGGCGACGGTCGGCTTGGTGCTGGCGCGGCCCGCGCACACCCTCGGCGTCGACTCCTTCTTCCTGCAACTGGTCTCGGGCATCCAGGAGGTGCTGGCCGGGCGCCATCTTGGGCTGCTGTTCCAGGTGGCGCGGGACGTCGAGGACGAGTGCGCGGTGTACCGGCGCTGGTGGGCCGAACACCGGGTGGACGGCGTCCTCGTGGTGGACCCGCGCACCGACGATCCGCGCCCGGACCTGCTCGACGAACTGGGCCTGCCCGCCGTGGTGATCGGCGGGGCGCCGGACGAGCGCCACCCGGGGCTGTCGACGGTGTGGGCGGACGACGCGGGTGCGATGGCCGCGCTGGTGGACGGGCTGTACGCGCTCGGGCACCGGCGGATCGTGCACATCGCCGGGCTGTCGGACCTGGCCCACACCGAACGCCGTATCCGCGCCCTGCGCGCGGAGGCCGGGCGGCGCGGTCTCGGTGAGGTCGAGTCGGTGACGACCGACTACTCGGACGCCGAGGGCGCGGCCGTCACCCACCGGGTGCTCGAGGCGCCCGCTCCCCCGACCGCCCTGATCTACGACAACGACGTGATGGCCGTCGCCGGGGTCGCCGCCGCGACCGGACTCGGCTTCTCGGTACCGGCGGACGTGTCCGTGGTGGCCTGGGAGGACTCGGCGCTGTGCCGCATGGTCAAGCCGTGGCTGTCCGCCCTGTCCCGGGACAGTGTGGAGTTCGGCCGCACGGCCGCGACGGAGCTGACCGCCCTGCTCGACGGCGGCCCGGCCCGGAAGGTGCGGGTACCGGTGCCGCGCCTGATCGAGCGGGACAGCACGGGAGTGGTGCGGCCCTCGGCCTGAAGGCCGGGGCGGAACGGCCCGGGCCCCGGCCGACAGGTCCCGGCGTCGCCCTTCGACGCCGCTCCGGCGCCGAAGGGCGCCTGCGGGACCCCGACCGCACAAACGGCATGCCCGCCCGCGGTCCGCCCGTGCCCCCCGCGCACGCCCCGCACGATGAGCACCGACCACCGCCGTTCACCGGTGAGCGGCGGGCCCGACGGCCCTCCCCACGGGCCCGCACTCCCGCCACGCACGCCCGGGACCGTCGCCGACCGCAGAAGAGGCCGCCGACCACGGAAGACAGAACCCCCGCGCACGCCCCGCACGATGAGCACCGACCACCGCCGCTCACCGGTGAGCGGCGGGCCCGTGGCGATTCCGGCGGCTGCGGGCTCTCGACGTGCGCGCCCGGGACGGGCAGAGTGCTGTCCTGCGTACTCGCCAGTAATCCGCATCCCCGTTCCCGCACCCCTAGGAGCCCTCCGTGACCGACTGGGCCGGCCGGACCGCCGTCGAGATCGCCGCCGCCGTACGGGAGAAGCGGGCCACGCCCCGCGAGGTGGTGGCGGAGCACCTGGCCCGCATCGAGCGGCTCGACGGCCGCGTCGGCGCCTTCCGCGCGGTGCGGGCCCAGGCCGCGCTGGCCGAGGCGGAGGAGGTGGCCGCCCGGGGCGATCTGGGCGAACTGCCGCTGGCCGGCGTGCCGGTGGCGGTCAAGGACAATCTCGCGGTGCGCGGGGAGTCCACCCGCGTCGGCACGGCCGCCACGCCGCACACGCCCGCGGACGCCGACCATGTCACCGTGGCCCGGCTGCGGGCGGCCGGCGCGGTGGTGGTGGGGCTGACGAACGTGCCGGAGCTGTGCGTGTTCGGCACCACCGAGGGGGTGCTGGGCACGGCCCGCAACCCGTGGGACCCGGCCCGCTCGGCGGGCGGTTCGTCGGGCGGCAGCGCGGCCGCGGTCGCCGCCGGGATGGTGCCGCTCGCGCTCGGCAACGACGGCATGGGCTCGCTGCGCATCCCCGCGGCCAACTGCGGTCTGGTCACCCTCAAGCCGGGCCGGGGTGTGGTGCCGGCCGGCATCGGCGAGGGCGACTGGTTCGGCATGTCCGAGAACGGGCCGCTGGCCACGACGGTCGCCGACGCCCGCCTGATGCTCGCGGTCCTCGCGGACGGAGCCCTGCCGGACCGCGAGGACTCCGGCGCCCTCCGCGTCGCCGCCTCGCTGCGCAGCCCCCTGGCGGGCGTCCCCGTCTCACGGCCCTACGCGCGGGCCGTGCGCGAGGCGGCCGGGGTCCTGATGAAGGCGGGGCACCAGGTGCGGCGGGCGGACCCGCCCTATCCGGCGTCTCTGGGCGTGACCGCTCTGACCCACTGGACGGCCGGTACGTCGGTGGACGCACGGGACCTGGACCGCCGGCTGCTGACCAGGCGCACCCGGGTGCACGCGGCCCTCGGGCGGCGCTTCGTCGGCCGGGTGGCGGCGGGCGGGGGCCGGGAGCGGCTGCGCGGGCGCCTGGAGCCGTTCTTCACCGAGTACGACGTCCTGCTCACCCCGGCGCTGGCCCGCCGCTCCCCCGCGGCGGGGCCCTGGCACGAGCGGGGCTGGCTGCGCAACGTGGTGGCGAACTCCGCGTACTCGCCGTTCACTCCACCGTGGAACCTGACCGGCTGGCCCGCGATGTCGGTGCCGTTCGGCACGCTGGACTCGGGCGCCCCCTGCGCCGTACAGCTGGTGGGGCGCCCGGGGTCGGAGGCGGCGCTGCTGGAGCTGGCGGAGCGGATCGAGGCGCTGCGGCCCTGGCGGCGGACGGCGCCGCTCGACTGAGGTGCTTACAGGGCCCGGTGCATGACGTGCAGGCCGACCCGTCCGTGCCGCGGGTGGTCGAAGGCGTCCGGGACGGTGCCGAGGATCGTGAAGCCGAGGGAGGTCCACAGCCGTACGGCGGGGTTGGTCTCGACGACGGCGTTGAAGACCATGCCCCGGTACCCGTCGGCCCTGGCGGCGTCCAGGACGTACTCGGCGAGGGCCCTGCCGGTGCCGCGTCCCGCCCGGCCGGGGTCCACCATGAAGCCGGCGTTGGCGATGCGGGCAGCGGGTCCGCCGTAGTTGGGGGTGAGGTAGGCGGAGGCGACGACGGCACCGCTGTCGTCCTCGGCGACGAAGACCCGCTTGGCGGGGTTCATCCACAGGGCCCGCGCCTCCTCCTCGGAGGTCTCCGGGTCCCAGGCGTAGGTCTCGCCGGCGGCGACGATACGGTGCCAGAAGGGCCAGATGTGCGGCCAGTCGCCGGCCGCGGCTTCCCTGATCAGCATGGGCGTGAGTGTGGCACGCCCATGCGCTCGGCTGCCTCGGCGGGTGGCGGGCGGGTCAGTCCACGCTCGGCAGGATGTGCGGCTCGGCGAGGTCCTCCTCGTAGCCCGCGAGGCGGATGGGGGCGGAGCGCGCCCACACGTCGAGGCTGCCGATCTCGCCGGGCCGGCGGCGGGCGCGCCCGCCGCGTTCCTCGGTGCGTCGTTCTGGCTTGGTCGTCGTTTCCGGTGTCACCGCGCACTCCTTATGTGTCGGGTCACCCTCGGGGCCTGTCGGCGCCGGTCTCCTGTCCGGCGCCCGGCGCCCGCCCGGGTGTGAGTCGAAGCAGTTCGGACGCGGTGGCGCCGGTAACTCGTGCGGAGGCGAACCGCTGTGAACCGGCTCGCCCGATGACGGACCCCGGGTGTGGGTAGTGCCCTGTGCCGCCGTCCGTCCGATCCAGACTAACCAAATGAGCGGGGGTGCGCTCTATGGGGCTCAAAAGATGGGAGAACCATTGCCCTTCGCTCCGTGCGCAGTTGACCCGAGTCTGCACCGGTTCATCCGCTTCCGCACCGTGCGCAACTCACCCGTTTGGCCTAAATCGGCGTCCACACCTTCGAATGTCGGCGGTGACCGTCACGCAGTTCAGTTGCTGTTGGCCGCGCCGCAAGCTCGCCATGGTCCGCTGCTTGTCGGCAACGGCTGTCTCGTGGGAGGACCGAGGCATGGAACTGCGCAGCGTCGAGGAGCTGATGGATCTGCTGTACGCCTGCCGGGTCGAGCGGCCCGCGGCCGGGCCCGGCCGCGTGCCCGGGGATCCGTACGGCCACGCGCTGCGCACGGCCGCGCTGCTGCGACGGCGCCGCCCCGCCGACAAGGAGCTCCAGGTCGCGGGGCTGGTGGCGCCCGTGGGCCGGCTGCTGTGGCCCGGCAGCCCGGCCGCCAGGACCGCCGATGCGGTACGGCCGCTGCTCGGCGCGCGCGTCGCCCGCCTGGTGCGCCGTCGGGCCGACCCGGAGATCTCGGCCCACGACGAGGATCTGGTCAGCCTGCGCCAGGCCGACGAGGAGGCCCGCACCGCCGACTTCGACGCCGGGGTCCTGGAGGACTGGCGCACGGTGCTGGAGCTGACGGCGGCGCGGAACTCGCGGCTGGGCGCGGTCGACTGAGGCTCCGCCCGGCGCGGCCGGGCGGGCCCGGCCGTCCGGCGTGCCCCGTCACCACTTGCCGGGTGCGTAGTCCTTCATGAAGACGCCGTACAGGTCCTCGCCCGCCTCGCCGCGCACGATGGGGTCGTAGACGCGGGCGGCGCCGTCGATCAGGTCGAGCGGGGCGTGGAAGCCGGCCTCGGCCAGGCGCAGCTTGTCGTAGTGGGGACGCTCGTCGGTGATCCAGCCGGTGTCGACGGAGGTCATGAGGATCTTGTCGGTGTCGAACATCTCCTGGGCGCTGGTCCGGGTCACCATGTTCATCGCGGCCTTGGCCGCGTTGGTGTTCGGGTGCCCGGCGCCCTTGTAGCCGCGGGCGAACACGCCCTCCATCGCGGAGACGTTGACGACGTAGGCGCGCCCCGCGGGCGCCTTGCGCGCGGCCTCGGCCATCGACGCGCGCAGGGCGCTGATGAGGATGAACGGCGACGTGTAGTTGCACAGCTGGGTCTCCAGCAGCTCCACCGGCGAGATCTGCTCGATGGTCTGGACCCAGGTGTTGGAGTCGACGACGTCGGGGACCAGTCCGCCCGCGTCGATGGCGGTGCCCTCGCGGTGCCGGACCACGCTGGCGTTGCCGGCGACCAGGGCGAGGTCGGCGACCTTCTGCGCGTCCAGCCCCGAGGCGCCCAGCGGCAGCGCGGCCAGACCGTCCACCGCACCGGAGTTGAAGGCGCCGATCACCTGGTGGGCGGGCAGTTCCCCGGCGGGCAGCGGGGCGCTCTCGCCCTCGACCAACGCGGCGTACGCGGAGGGCAGGCGCCGTACGGTCTGGGTGGCGTTGTTGATCAGGATGTCGAGCGGGCCCTGTTCGGTGACCTGCTCGGCGAGGGCCACGGCCTGGGCGGGGTCGCGCAGGTCGATGCCGACGACCTCCAGGCGGTGCAGCCAGTCCGCGGAGTCGTCCATGGCCTTGAAGCGGCGGATGGCGTCCTTGGGGAACCGGGTGGTGATCGTGGTGTGCGCGCCGTCGCGCAGCAGCCTGAGCGCGATGTACATGCCGATCTTGGCCCGGCCGCCGGTGAGCAGCGCGCGCTTGCCGGTGAGGTCGGCGCGGGCGTCGCGGCGGGCCCGGTTCTCTGCGGCGCAGTCCTGGCAGAGCTGGTGGTAGAAGTAGTCGACCTCGACGTAGCGCTGCTTGCAGATGTAGCAGGAGCGGGGGCGCTGGAGTATCCCCGCGATCGCGCCCTGCTCGGTGCGCGAGGAGGGAAGCAGGCCCTCGGTCTCGTCGTCGATGCGCTCGGCGGACCCGGTGGCGGTGGCCTCGGTGACCGCCTTGTCGTGGGCGGTCTTGGCGGCGCGGCGCTCTTGGCGGCGGCGCTGCTTGACCATGCGGTAGATGTGCGAGGTGGCCCGCCGGACCCGGATCGCGTCCGGGTGGTCGATCTCGAGCCCGTCGAGTTCCTCCAGCACGCTCAGGCAGACGGCGAGCCGCTCCGGGTCGATGCCGGGTCCGCAGGCGGGGGCGGTCGCCTCGTCGGGGGCGTACCCCGACGTGGTCGCCCCGTCCGCGGGCGCTTCCTGCCCGGGCGCCTGGACCGCGGGCGCGTCGCCCCTGGTCGCCGAGCCGTCCTGTGTCACCGTCATCGCCGCTGCCGTTCCCTGGTCACCGTTGCGGCGCTCCGGGAGGCGACCGCTGTCGAACAGCGGATTTTATTCAGCGCGCGGCGTGGATCCAAACCCGTCGGGGTCAGGGGCCGCACGCCGTGAGCAACGTCTCCACCTCCTCGGCCACCGCCCGTGCGAACCGGTCGAGGTCCGGCACCGCCTTCGCGTCGGCGACCAGGCCGTAGTGGACCCGTCCGCGGTAGGTCGAGACGGCCACCGCGAGGGCGTGGCCGCGGGCCAGCGGTGCCAGCGGATAGACCTCGGTGAGCGGGTGGCCGCCGAGCCGCAGCCCGAGGCTGGGCAGGGGCACGCTGGTGACCAGGATGTCGAACCAGAGCCGCGCGGCCCCCGAGACCAGCGGCCCGCCGAGCCGGTGGCCGAGCGCCGGCACGTGGTCGGCGAGCAGGGCGACGGCTCCGGCGCCGCGACCGGGTCCGGCGTCCTTGTTGCGGTCCATGGCGGCGCGCACCGTGCCGAGACGGGAGAGCGGGTCGGGGTCGCCGACCGGAAGCCTCATCAGGTACCCGGAGAGCCGGTTGCCCGGTGGCTGGGCGGTGCGCGGGCGGCGCTTGGAGACGGGGATCAGGGCCCGGGGCGCGACGCCCTCGCTGCCGTCGCCGCGCTCGTCCAGCCAGCGGCGCAGGGCGCCCGCGACGACCGCGATCAGTACGTCGTTGACGGTGCCGCCGGTGGTCTTGCGGACGTGGTGCACGTCGTCGAGGTCGACGGCCACGCCGGCGGTCCGGCGGGTGCCGGAGGACTCGGCGGTGAGCGCGGGCGAGGAGCGCACGTCGAGGGTGGACAGCGCCGCGGCGGCTCCGATGTCCAGGGCGCGCCCCGCGTCGGCCAGGGCCCCGCGCAGCCGGTCCGGCAGGGCGCGCACGTCCGGCAGGAGTCCGCGCGGCGGCGGCTCGGGGCGGGGGCGGGGGGCCGGCAGGTCCAGCGGGTCGAGGACCCCGGCGGCCAGGGTCAGGGCGCGCAGACCGTCGGCCAGGGCGTGGTGGAACTTGAACAGCACGGCGAAGGACCCGCCGTCCGCGCCCGGCAGCACATGCGCCTCCCACGGCGGCCGCCCGCGCTCCAGGGGGCGTTCCATGAGGCGTCCGGCCCGGGCGTGGAAGTCGGTGGTCGGGGCGTGCAGCCGCACGTGGTCGAGCGGGTCGAAGCGGGGGTCGGCCTCGCGGGTCGCGCCGCCGAAGGCGAACGGGCGGCGCAGGGCTGCCAGGGGCGGCTGCCAGGTGTCCCGGATCCTCATCCGCAGACCGGGCACCGCGGGGGCGCGGGCCGCGAGCAGGTCCGCGGCGTGGGCGCCCGCGGTGGGCGAGTCGGCCTCGAAGACGCCGAGCGCGCCCAGGTGCATCGGGTGCTCGGCGGACTCGATGTTCCAGAACGCCAGGTCGAGGGGAGCGAGCGGATCGGGAGTCAAGGGCTTGCCTCGCAAGGACGACGCACGGGCGGCGGATGGTGGCGCGGGGGCAACGGATGGACGACGGACGGACGACGGCTGAACAAGCAGTCAATCGTCCTCCGTCGATTACGGTCAAGTACGATCAAGTTACGCACAGTTAACAGGAGATTAAAAGTCCCGCCCCTTTCGGCAGGGGCGGGACTGCTGTGACTCATGGGGCGCCTGTGCTCACATCCGCCTCACGTCAGGGGCGGCGGCACCGCCTGGGCCGAGGTTCCCCACCCGGACGGCTGCGGGCCGACCGTGAACGCGAGCGACCGGACGGAGCGCAGGGCGTCGGTGGTCAGCCAGGTGCGGGCGTAGGCCGAGCCGTCGGTGCGGGCCGACTGGACGTACCGGTCGGTGTCCGAGGTGCCGGGCGCGGTGATCGTCAGAGCGCCGCGCGGGTAGTAGCGGCGGTCGAGGGTGAGGTCGACGCGGTCGAAGAGCGGGGTGGACAGACCCCAGGTGTCGTATCCGGGCTGGATCGGGAAGATCCCGATCGAGGACAGCACGTTCCAGGCGGACATGGTCCCGAGGTCGTCGTTTCCGGTCATACCGGTCGGCGTGTCCGTGAACAGGGTGAGTGCCGCGTGCACCACGTCGGTCGTCTTCCAGGGCTGCCCGGTCGACAGGTAGGTGTACGGGGCGATGAGGTCGGGCTCGTTCTGCGGGTTGTACTTGTCGGCGTTGTAGTAGTCGTACGGCCCGTTCACCCACACCTCGCGGGCGGTCTTCGCCGGATCGGCGAGGAGCTGGTCGTAGGCGAAGAAGGAGTCGAGCCTCTCGTTCGCGGCCTTGGTCCCGCCGACGAGGTCGATCATGCCGGGCAGGTCCTGCGGCACCAGCCACTGGTACTGCCAGGACGTGCCCTCGTGGAAGCCCTCGCTCTGCGCCGGGTCGTCCGGCCCGGTGAAGGCGCCCTCGGCGTCGCGGGCCCGGAAGAAGCCCGTCGAGGGGTCGAAGACGGTGCGGTAGTTCTGGGCGCGCTCGGCGTACCGCTTCGCGTCCGCGTCGTGGCCGAGGTCGCGGGCCATGCGGGAGAGCATGGCGTCGGACAGGGCGTACTCCAGGGTCGCGGAGGCGCCGTGGTCGTAGTCGGAGTCGCCGGGCTTGGCGTGCGGGCGGCCCTTGACGTACGGGGCGAAGCCGTCGGCGAGGTACTCGCGGTTGGCCTCCCGGCCGACGGCCGGCGAGTCGGTGGGCGGGACGCCGTCGGCGTTCTTCTTCAGCGCCCGGTAGGCCTTCTCCTCCCAGCCGTGCAGCAGGCCCTGCTGGTAGGCGTTGGTGAGGAAGGGGGTCACCGGGTCACCCGTCATGATGTTGGTCTCGACTGTGCCGTAGCCCCACTTGGGCAGCCAGCCGCTCTCCTCGTCGATCTTGATGACCGAGATCGCCATGTCGCGGGCCTCTCGGGGCGCGAGCAGCGAGAGGAGCTGGGACTGGGTGCGGTAGGTGTCCCACAGCGACCAGTTCTGGTAATAGGTGAAGCCCTTGGCGCGGTGGATCTCCTGGTCCCAGCCGGTATAGCGCCCGTCGACGTCGCTGCCGACGTTGGGCGCGAGGAAGGACCGGTACAGGGACGAGTAGAAGGTGCGGCGCAGGGTGTCGTCGCCGCCCCGGACCTTGACGCCGTCCAGCCGCTCCTCCCAGGTGCGCTCGGCGCCCCGGCGCACGGAGTCGAACGAGTGCCCGCCCTCGGCGCGAAGGTTGAGCGCGGCACCGCGCGCGTCCACGTAGGACAGGGCGGTGGTCGCCTCGACGGTGCGGTCCTTCGTGGTGTCGAAGCGGACGTAGGCGCCGTCCCCGCCGCTCTTCGCGCCCGCGGTCACGGTGCCGTCGTCCCAGGTGCCGTAGGAGGCGAAGGGCCGGTCGAATCGGGTGATCGTGTAGACCGTGTACGGCTTGGTGTCCTGGCAGAAGCCGCTTCCGGTGATCGCGGTGCGCACCGTGCGGCTGTCCAGGACCTCGACCTCGGTGCTGATGTTCTTGTGCAGCGACTGGCCGGCGTTGAGCAGGACGTTGGCCTTGTCGGTGGCCGGGAAGGTGTAGCGCTGCACTCCGGTGCGTTCGGTGGCGGTCAGCTCCGCGTCGATACCGGTGTCGAGGCCGACCCGGTAGTAGCCGGGGCTCGCCTCCTCGTCGTCGTGGCCGAAGGAGGCGGCGTACTTCGCGTAGTCCGTCTCGGTGACGTCGCCGGTGGTCGGCAGCACCGGCAGGTCGCCGCCGAGTCCGCAGCCGACGCCGGAGAGGTGGACCAGGGAGAAGCCCCGGATGTGGTCGTTGGAGTAGTCGTAGCCGACGTTGTGGCCGGTGTCCGGCGAGAACTGCACCATGCCGAAGGGCACGGCGGCGCCGGGATAGGTGTTGCCCTCGTTCTCGGTCCCGATGAACGGGTTCACGAGGTCGGTCAGGTTCTGGTCGGTCGTCGGGGCGGCCTGCGCCGCCGGGGCGGTGAGCAGCGCGGACGCTGCCACCACCCCGGCCACGCACAGCCGCAGACGCCGGGTGCCTCTCATGTGCGGTGACCTCCGGAAGGTCTGCGGTGTCGTGCGGTCGTTCCTCGGGTGCGGGTGATCAGGCGGTGCAGCCCGCCGGGGTGGGCTGGGAGGCGTCGTGGATGAGTGCCTCCTGGGCGGCCTTCACCCGCTCGACGTCCGGCTTGAGCACCTTGCGGTCGTAGGTCGTCAGGCCGTTCAGCTCGCCCTCGACGTCCGAGATCTGGGTGTAGACGGCGCCGTTGCTGCCCCGGCAGACCAGGGCGCGCACCTCGTCGAGCTTGGTGAGGTAGTCGTCCGTGTACGTCTGCGGGTCGACGTCGACGTACGACTGCTGCACGGACCAGGCGTGACCGGGTACCGCGAGGCCCAGGCCGCCGTACTCGCCGGTGACCAGGGCGCGTTCGCCGTCCGGCGACGGCGGCAGCGCCGGGCTCGGATAGCCGTGCTCGTCCATGATGTCGCCGGCGCCGCCGTCGGCCCCGAGGTTCAGCCCCGACTGGTTGTTGACGAGCCGGGTCGGGTCCCAGGCCTTGGCCTGTGCGGCGACGCGGCCGATGTCGTACTGACCCCAGCCCTCGTTGAAGGTGACCCACATGATGATCGACGGGTGGCTGACGTGTTCGTCGATCATCTCCTTCATCTCCCGCTCGTACTCGGCCCGGGCGGCGGTGGACGGGTTCTTCCCGGCGGTCATCGCGGGCATGTCCTGCCACACCATCAGACCCAGTCTGTCGGCCCAGTAGAACCAGCGGTCGGGCTCCACCTTGATGTGCTTGCGGACCGAGTTGAAGCCGAGCTGCTTGTGCAGCCTGAGGTCGTACGCCAGGGCCTCGTCGGTGGGCGCGGTGTGCAGCCCGTCCGGCCAGAAGCCCTGGTCGAGGGTGGCCATCAGGAACGTGGGCTTCCCGTTGAGCAGGGTGCGCGGGACGCCGTTCACCTTCTCGACGGCGATGGAGCGCATCCCGAAGTAGCTCTCGACCCGGTCGTGTCCGACGGTGACCTTCAGGTCGTACAGGAACGGGTCGTCGGGCGACCACAGGCGCGGGTCGCGGATCTTCAGGGTCAGCGGCTCACCGGTGCGGCCGCTCACCGTGGCGACCTTGCGGTGCCCGGCGTACGCCGTGGCGTCGACGCGTACGCCGTCGCGCACGCCCTTGGGCTCGACGGTCAGGGTGCTCGCCGCCCCGTCGACGTGCGGGGTGAGCTTGAGGGAGTCCACGTGGTCCCGGGCGACCGGCTCCATCCAGACGGTCTGCCAGATGCCGGAACTGGGCGTGTACCAGATGCCGCTCGGGTCAAGGCGCTGCTTGCCGAGCGGCGGGTTCTCGCCGTTCGCCGCGTCGGTCGGGTCGTAGACGCCGACGATCAGCTCCTGGGTGCGGCCGGGCTTGAGCGCGTCGGTGACGTCGGCGCTGAACTTGTCGTAACCGCCCTTGTGGTCGGCGACCTTGGTGCCGTTGACGTACACCTCGGACTGCCAGTCGACGGCGCCGAAGTTCAGCTTCAGCCGCTGGGCGGAGCCGATGTGCCAGTCGCGGGGCACGGTGAAGGTGCGGCGGTACCACATGCGGTCCTCGTGCCGCTGGACTCCGGAGAGCTGGGACTCCACCGGGTACGGGACGAGGATGCGCTCCTTGAGGTTCTTGCCGACCGGCGGCTGCTCGCCCGCCTCGGCGGCGGCGAACTGCCAGCGGCCGTTGAGGTTCTGCCAGTCGTCGCGCGTGAGCTGCGGGCGCGGGTACTCCGGGAGGGCGTTGTCCGGCCCCACCTCGTCGGCCCAGTCGGTGCGCAGCTCGTAGGTGGACTCGTTGCCGCCGCTGCTCCAGAAGGCGTTGACAACGTTGCCTTCGGCGTCGGTGAGACCGCCCTCGCCGTCGTAGCGGACGTCGGCGGTGCCGGGGGCGTCGCCGTTCTTGTTGCCGACGACGGGCTGGTCGAGGGCGACGAGCAGGGCGCTCGGGTCGGCGGGGTCGAGCCTGGTCTCGCCGAGCGGCCACGTGGCGCCGCCGATCACCGCTTCGAGGTGGTCGGTGAGACCGGCCGGGGGGGCGGCGAGAGGGCTGGCGAAGTCGAGCTTGAGGGTGCGGCCCGTGGACTGGACGGTGGTCGCCGTCGCGCCGTTGTAGTCGAAGCCGTCGGGCAGGCGGAACGCCGACTGCGGCACGGCCTCCTTGCTGCCGCCGGGCTCGGTCCAGCGCAGGTGGAGGTTGGAACCGCCGTAGTGCTCGAAGTACTCCAGCTTGATGTCGTAGGACTGGCCGGCCGTCAGCTCGACGGGCTGGGCGGTCTGTTCCACGTCCCAGTCGTCGACCCAGTGGTCGATGGCGAGCTGTCCGCCGACCCAGAGGCGGAAGCCGTTGTCGCCGGTGATCGAGAAGGTGTGGGCGCCGGTCTTCTCCGGGACGAGCTTGCCGGTCCAGCGGACGCTCACGTCGTCCGACCGCCCGGTGGCGAAGGCGAGTCGCGGCTCCAGGGTGTTGAAGTCGACCTGCGGGTCGAAGCCGGTGGCCTTGAGCTCGTGGAAGTCGAAGGCGCCGGGGGCGGACTGGGTGTAGTACTCGCCCTTCAGCCCGTGGACCTCCGCGGTGTCGTCGGCGTCGGCCGCGTTGGCGGCCGGTACGGCGGCGAGACCCGCGACGCCTAGCGCGGCGGCCAGCAACAGGGCGAGTTTGTCTCTGAGTCGTTTGGTGCGCACTGACCCTCTCCTCGAGAACGGGTGGTGGCTGATGGCTCAGGACATCGATGTCATACATCGATGTAACAGCAGCGGTGCAGAGGCATGACAACACGGATTCCGCTTGACGTCCAGGGACATGACAACGGCCCCGGAGTCAACGCGCGTATCACGCGCGCCCGGAGCCGCCGCCCGTCCGATCGCCGCTGCGGACGCTCGTCCGGCCGGGCGTCCGTCACGGCACCCGCTGCCCCTTGCCCAGCGCGATCACGCCGCCCTTGGAGACCGTGTACAACTCGCCGTCCCGCTGCGGGTTGACACCGATCGTCGCGCCCGGCGGCACCTCCACGTTCTTGTCCAGCACCGCGCCGCGCACCACCGCGCCCCGGCCGATGTGCACGTTGTCGTGCAGCACCGAGCCCTGCACGACCGCCCCCGGGTCGACCACCACCCCCGGGGAGAGCACGGAGCGGGTGACCTGGCCGCGGATCAGGCATCCCGCGCTGATGATCGACTCGCTGGCGATGCCCCCGGCGTTGAAGCGGGCGGGCGAGAGCTGGGCCGAGTGGGTGTAGACGGGCCAGTCGCGGTTGTAGAGGTTGAACGCGGGCCGCTCGGCGATCAGGTCCATGTGGGCGTCGTAGTAGGCGTCCAGCGTGCCCACGTCCCGCCAGTACCCCTGGTCCCGGGAGGTCTCCCCCGGGACGTGGTTGGCGCTGAAGTCGTACAGCGCGGCCTCGCCCCGGTCGGTGAGCTGGGGCAGGATCGAACCGCCCATGTCGTGCACGGAGTCCTCGTCCTCGGCGTCCCGTTGCAGGGCCTCGACGAGGGCCTTGGTGGTGAAGACGTAGTTGCCCATCGAGGCGAAGATGCACCCGGGGTCGTCGGCGAGACCGGGCGGGTCGGCCGGCTTCTCCAGGAAACCGGTGACGGTCTGCCCGTCGGAGCCCGGGGTGATCACGCCGAAGGACGGCGACTCGGCGCGCGGGACCCGGATCCCGGCGACGGTGACGCCCGCGCCGGACTCGATGTGCTGGGCGAGCATCTGGCGCGGGTCCATCCGGTACACGTGGTCGGCGCCGAACACCGCTACGTACTCGGGCTGTTCGTCGTGCACCAGGTTCAGCGACTGGAGGATCGCGTCGGCGCTGCCGAGGTACCAGCGCGGGCCGAGGCGCTGCTGGGCGGGGACGGGGGTGACGTAGTTGCCGAGCAGGCTGGACATCCGCCAGGTGGTGGTGATGTGCCGGTCCAGGGAGTGCGACTTGTACTGCGTGAGGACGCAGATCCGCAGGATGTCGCCGTTGACCAGGTTGGACAGGACGAAGTCGACGAGCCGGTAGGTGCCGCCGAAGGTGACCGCGGGTTTGGCGCGGTCCGCGGTCAGGGGCATCAGGCGTTTGCCCTCTCCGCCCGCCAGCACGATGCCGAGCACCGAAGGACCTCCACGACGCATGGCCGCTCCCCTTACCCTCGTTCACCCCCGGCTGCCCCGGGCGGGGCGGCCTAAGCCTGCTTGAGGATCTCCTCGTACAGCCGGACCGTGCGGCGCGCGACCGCGTCCCAGCCGAACTCCTCCACCGCGCGCGCCCGGCCCGCCTCGCCCATCCGGCGGGCGCCCGCCGGATCGCCGAGTACGGAGTCCAGTGCGCGTGCGAGACCCGCCTCGAAGTCGTCGTCCGCCGCCGTGTCCCCGTCACTCTCCTTGGTGACGAGTACCCCCGTTTCGCCGTCGGCCACGACCTCGGGGATCCCTCCCACCCGGGAGGCCACCACGGGGGTGGCGCAGGCCATCGCCTCCAGGTTGACGATGCCGAGGGGCTCGTAGACGGAGGGGCAGACGAAGACGGCGGCGTGGGTCAGGAGCTGGATCACCTCCGGGCGCGGCAGCATGCGCGGGATCCAGTGCACGCCCTCGCGGGCGCGGCTCAGCTCGGCGAAGAGGTCGCGGAACTCCCGGTCGATCTCGGGGGTGTCCGGAGCGCCCGCGCACAGCACGACCTGCGCGGCCGGGTCGATGTCCCGTACCGCGCGCAGCAGGTGGGGCACGCCCTTCTGGCGCGTGATGCGGCCGACGAACAGGACGTAGGGGCGGGAGCGGTCCAGGCCGATCCGGTCCAGCGCGTCGGTGCCGTGGTCGGGCCGGTAGAGCCCGGTGTCGATGCCGTTGTGCACGACGTGGACCGCGGCGGGGTCCAGGGCCGGGTAGCAGCCGAGGATGTCCTCGCGCATCGCGCCGGAGACGGCGATCACCGCGTCGGCCGCCTCGATCGCGGTGCGCTCGGCCCAGCCGGACAGGCTGTACCCGCCGCCGAGCTGCTCGGCCTTCCAGGGTCGCAGGGGCTCCAGGGAGTGGGCGGTCATCACGTGCGGGACGCCGTGGAGGAGCTTGGCGAGGTGGCCGCCGAGGTTGGCGTACCAGGTGTGGGAGTGCACCAGTTCGCGCCCTTCGAGGGCGGCGGTCATGGCGAGGTCGACCGAGAAGGTGCGCAGCGCGTCGTTGGCGCCGTCGAGCGCGGACCAGGGGCGGTGGCGCAGTACGCCGTCGCTGCGGCCCTCGCCCCAGCTGTGCACGTCCAGGTCGACCAGGCGGGCGAGCTCCCGGGCCAGGAACTCGACGTGGACTCCGGCGCCGCCGTACACGTCCGGCGGGAACTCACGGCTCAGCAGTCCCACGCGCACCCGGAACCTCCCGTCTCGGCGGCTGGTTCCCTCATGGTCACCCAGAGGGGGCGCCTGGGGAAGACCGCGGAGGGCCCGGAGGGCTCGGAGGGCTCGGGAAGCAGCAGTCGCCGCAGACGCCCCCGCCCGGCACCCGGTAGTACAGGCAGCAGCTGCGGCGCCGGAAGGAGGTGCCGGTGAGCGTCCCGGTGCCGGCGAGCAGCGGGTGGGCCAGCAGCTCGGCGGTGAGCGACCGGGCGCGGGCGGCGGTGTCCGTACGGCCGTGGCACCGGGCCCAGCGGTCCAGTTCGCGTCCGGCGCCGGTCAGGGCGGAGGCCGCGTTGCCTCGCAGCAGTCCCCGCGCGACGCCGTAGCGGGTGTGCACGGCCTCCGTGAGGGGCGCGAGGTGGGTGGTGAGAACGACGTCCGCGACGGTGGCGGCGTCCCCCGGCAGGGCGTGCGCCTCGGTGAGCCACAGGTCGTCGGGGGCGGTGGCCTCGGGGTCCCAGTGCAGCAGGCGCGGATCGAGATCCGGGACGTGTCCGTACAGGACGGCGCAGGCCAGGGACACCGACCACAGGCGGGCCGCGAGCCCCTGCTGGGCCACGGATGCGGCGACCCGCGTCTCGGGGGCGCCGAGCGCGACGGCGACCTTGCGGACGCGGCGGCCCAGCGGATCGTCGCCCTGCACCGGAACGTGTACGTCCGCAGCCGCGTTCACGTGTTCCGGTGCGTAGGAGTGGGCGAGGGGCACGACGGCGGCGTCCGCCCGCCGTGACGGCACCGGACGCGAGGCGTGCAGGACGAAGAAGCCGCCGAGCGGACGGAGGGCGCGGAGGGCGGGGTCGAGGTCCACGGAGAGCAGTAGTATCAGGGCCCTTAGGGGGCGGGGCCAGGGGTCGGAGCCGGAAGTCGCCCACCCTGGGGAGGACGGCGGGGCCGTCGTACTCCATCGGTAGTAGGACCCAAAGAATGCTCAGGGACGACGACGGGAAGACCCTGGGACGGCATCGTGTTGTCCATGGATGACGACCCTTCGCCGCGCCGGGCCCAGCGCCCCCGCCTCACGCAGAGGAGCAGCCGATGAGCGCCCTCGCGTTGTCCGTGCTGCTGTCGCTTGTCTCCGCCGTGGCCTACGCGGGCGGAGCGATCGTGCAGGAGCAGGTCGCGGCGTCGTCGCCGGGTGCCCAGTACGCTCCGCTGCGCCGCCCCGGCTGGTGGGCGGCGGTCGCGCTCAACGGCCTCGGCGGTCTGCTGCACGTGGTGGCCCTCGCGCTCGGTCCGCTGAGTCTGGTGCAGCCGCTGGGAGCTCTCACCATCGTCTTCGCGCTGCCCATGGCGGCGGTCTTCGTGGGCCGCAGGGCCGGCGCGACGGCCTGGCGGGGCGCGCTGATGGCCACGGTCGGGCTCGCCGGTCTGCTCTCCCTGGTCGGCACCTCCGACGCGCAGTCGCTGGACACGGCGCAGCGGATCGCGGCGGCCGTGGTCACCGGCGGCGCGGTCGTGGCGCTGATGATCGCCGGCCGGGCCGCGCACCGGCACCCGGCGGTCCGCAGCATCCTGCTCGCGACCGCGTCCGGCATAGCCTTCGGGATGTCCTCGGTCTTCACCAAGACCGTCGCGGTCGACTGGACCGGCGGGGTGTCGGCCGGCGACCTGCCGTCGCTGGCCGTGATCGGCGTGCTCGCCACGGCCGGCATGGTGCTGTCCCAGGCGTCCTACCGGGGCGCCGGTCTCGCGGCCCCGCTGGCCACGCTGACGGTGGTGAACCCGGTGGTGGCCGCCGTCGTCGGCATCACGATGTTCGGCGAGACGTTCCGGTACGGCACGACGGGCACCGTACTCGCCCTGAGCTGCGGTGTGGTGGCCGCCGGTGGGCTGATCATGCTGACGACCGAGCGGATCGCCCGGGAGGGCTCCGACAAGGGCTCCGTCACTGGTGAGGCCTCGGCCCTGGCCGGGGACTCCGTGGCGCTTGCGGAGGCCGGGACTGCGGGGCTGGGGACCGTGGCGCTCGCTCCGGTGGCGGCGGCGGTGGCCGTACCGGCCGCTGTACCCTCGATTGCTGTCCCGGCGGTTGCTGTGCCGGTCGAGGAGGTCCCCCTCCGGGAACCGGTGGCTCGGCTCTCCGACAAGGTCGTCGTGCCGTCCCCGGTGGCTCCGCCGGTCCGGGACACCGCCCGCGCCGAGGAGGCGTACGAAGTCTCGGCACCCGCCGAGAGCGACGACGTGCCGTACTCCTACGGGCCCTTCTACGGCGGTCCGTTCGGCCCGCACATGCTCGGCGGCCGACGGGTCCGGATCAGATCCTGACGCCGCCGGCCCGCAGGTACGCCACCGGGTCGACGTCCGAACCGAAGCCGGGCCCCGTCCGCACCTCGAAGTGCAGATGCGGGCCCGTGACGTTGCCCGTGGAGCCGGAGCGTCCCAGACGCTGGCCGACGCCCACCGACTGGCCGTTCTTCACGGAGATCGCCGAGAGGTGCGCGTACTGGGAGTAGCGGCCGTCGGCGTGCCGGACCACCACCTGGTAGCCGTACGAACCGCCCCACCCCGCGCTGACCACCCGGCCTGCCGCGACCGACTTGACCGAGGTCCCGGTGGGGACGGGGAAGTCGACGCCGGTGTGGTAGCCCTTGGACCAGGAGGAGCCCGACTGGTGGTAGGGCGTGCCGGTGGCGGCGTCGACGGGGGCCACGACGGCCCGGTGGGTGGTGGCCTTGCCGGCCTTGGCCTTGGTCTTGCCGCTGTCGGAGGAGGGCTTCTGCGGCGCCTTGCGCTGCTCCTGCCGCTTGTGTTCCTTCGGCTCGGACTTCGGCTCCCGCTTCTGTTCCTTCTTCTGCGGCGTCTGCGTCTGCTTCTGCTGCTTGTGCTGCTTGTCCTGCTTGTGGTGTTCCCTCGGCCCGGCACCGGACGGCGCCGCGGTGGCCCCCTCGCCGCGCAGTGCCAGGCGCTGGCCGGGCAGGATCAGGTCGGGGTCGGATCCGATCGCGCCGCGGTTGGCCTCGTACAGGCGCTGCCAGCCGCCCCGGACCTCGTGGACGTCGGCGATTCCGGAGAGGGTGTCGCCGGTGACCACCGTGTACATCCGGGCCTTGCCCGCGCGGGACTGCGGGGTCGTCTGCGGCTGGACGTCCTTCACCGAACCCGACCGCTGCGCGGGCACCGCTCCCCCGGCCGGCCGGATGTCGGGGGTGTCGCCGCCCCGGGTCAGCCCGGCCCGCTGCGAGCATGCCGGCCAGGCGCCGGGGCCCTGTACGTCGAGCACCTTCTCGGCGACGGCGATCTGCTGTTCCTTGGTGGCCAGGTCGGCGCGCGGGGCGTACCGCGTGCCGCCGAAGGCCTCCCAGGTGGACTGGGTGAACTGCAACCCGCCGTAGTAGCCGTTGCCGGTGTTGGCGTCCCAGTCGTCGGTGGACTCGCAGGCGGCGACCTTGTCCCAGGTCTCCACGTCGGCCGCGTGGACCGTGCCGGTGCCGACGAGGGGGAGGGCCAGTCCCGCACCCCCCGCGGTGACGGTCAGTGAGGCGCGGTTGATCCTGTTCGGCTGATACCGGCGGTGCCGGCCGCGTACGGCCATGGAGGTCCCCCTCGACATTGCGTCAGGAGGGGCAAAAGTAAGCGCCGCGAACAGGCCATGACAAGACGGCAACCGGCCGGTTGGTCACCCCGAGTGGCCGGGAACGCGCGGCCGTTGGCAGGCGGGCTGCCGGCCCGCTGAGGCACCCGGCCCCTCCCGCCCGTACTGGAGTCCCGGAGGGGGAACGGAAAGCGGAAAGTGCGACCGTCGCCCCGGCACGTCAGCGTGGTCGAGGGGCGAAACCGGCGATACTGGCGGGCACCGGCACCACGTACACAGGGCACCACGGACACCAAGGTCATTAGGAGCCAACCCAATGAGCACGACAGCGCAGATCGGCGTCACGGGGCTCGCGGTCATGGGCCGCAACCTCGCCCGCAACTTCGCCCGCAACGGCTACACCGTCGCGGTGCACAACCGGACCGCGTCGCGCACGCACGCGCTGGTGGAGGAGTTCGGCAGCGAGGGCGACTTCGTCGCGACCGAGACCGCCAAGGAGTTCGTGGCGGCACTGGAGCGGCCGCGGCGCCTGGTCATCATGGTGAAGGCCGGTGACCCGACCGACGCCGTGATCCGGGAGTTCGCCCCGCTGCTGGAGCCCGGTGACATGATCATCGACGGGGGCAACGCGCACTTCGCGGACACCCGGCGCCGGGAGCGCGAACTGCGCGAGCGGGGCATCCACTTCGTCGGCACCGGCATCTCCGGCGGTGAGGAGGGCGCGCTGCACGGGCCGAGCATCATGCCGGGTGGCTCGAAGGAGTCGTACGCATCGCTGGGCCCGATGCTGGAGAAGATCTCGGCGAAGGCCGCGGACGAGGCGCCCTGTGTGACGCACGTCGGTCCCGACGGCGCCGGGCACTTCGTGAAGATGGTGCACAACGGCATCGAGTACGCCGACATGCAGCTGATCGGCGAGGCGTACCAGCTGCTGCGCGACGTCGCCGGGTACTCCCCCGCGCAGATCGCGGACATCTTCCGCACCTGGAACACCGGCCGCCTGGACTCGTACCTGATCGAGATCACGGCGGAGGTGCTGTCGCACGTCGACGCGGCGACGGGCAAGCCGTTCGTGGACGTCGTGGTCGACCAGGCGGAGCAGAAGGGCACCGGCCGCTGGACCGTGCAGATCGCGCTGGACCTGGGCGTGCCGGTGTCCGGCATCGCGGAGGCGGTCTTCGCGCGGTCCCTGTCCGGGCACGCGGCGCTGCGCGACGCCTCGCGCGGCCTGGCGGGACCGAAGGCGGCGCCGCTCGGGGAGTCGGAGGCGGCCGCCTTCGCCGACCGTGTCGAGCAGGCGCTGTACGCGTCGAAGATCGTGTCGTACACGCAGGGCTTCCACGAGATCGCGGCGGGCAGCGAGGAGTACGGCTGGGACATCGACCTCGGCGCCGTCTCCGCGATCTGGCGCGGCGGCTGCATCATCCGGGCGGCCTTCCTGGACCGGATCCGCGCGGCGTACGACGCCCGGCCGGACCTGCCGAGCCTGCTGTCGGACGAGACCTTCGCCCAGGAGATCGCCGCCGCGCAGGACGACTGGCGCGAGGTCCTGGTCGCGGCGACCCGGCAGGGCGTGCCGACGCCGGGCTTCGCCGCGGCCCTCTCCTACTACGACGCCCTGCGCGCCGAGCGGCTGCCCGCCGCGCTGACCCAGGGGCAGCGGGACTTCTTCGGGGCGCACACGTACCGCAGGACGGACCGGGACGGCGCCTTCCACACGCTGTGGGGCGGGGACCGGTCGGAGGTCACCGCATAGCCGTCCCGGGTTCGTCCATGGGCGTCAGGTGAGCGGCGGCCCGGGCTCGGGATTCGGTACGGGCTCGGGCCCCGGCGGGATCGGCGACGGCGAGGGCCCGGGCGGAGCCGGAGGATCAGGGGGCTGGGGCGTCGGCTGCGGGCCGGGGCCCGGCGGCTGGGGTGTCGGTTCGGGGCCGGGACCCGGCGGCGGGGGCGGAGGGGCCGGCTCCGGCCCGGGGCCCGGGGCCGGTGGCGAGACCGGGTCCGGGTGCGGATGTGGGGGCTCCGGGTCCGGACCGGGGGTGGGTCCCGGGGTGGGCCCGGGCGGGACGGGATCCGGATACGGGTTCGTCATGGCGCTGTCCTCCGGCCAGTCGGTCGACGTCGGCTCTGGACTTGTCCCCCGCCTACCCGACGGCCGCCGCTCCACTCACTCCGCCGTATGAACCGCCGGGCCCGAGTGGCCCAGGCAGGCCGCCGCCGCCCCGGCCGCCAGTCCCGGCGCGGGGCTGGCCAGCACGGGGACGCGGGCCCGCGTCGACTCCCTGGCGGGCGCCATGGACGCCTGGGCCAGCACGACCACGTCCGCACCGGTGACGGAGTCGGCCGCCTCGGTCACCCGGCGCAGGTAGCCCTCGCCGTCACCGGCCTCGAACCGCGACCAGGCGCCCTCCACCAGCCGGGTCCGCACCTCCACGGGACGGCCCGCGCGCCGCGCCTCCTCCTCGATCAGTGCCGCCGTCGGCGCGAGTGTGCTCTCCAGGGCGGCGAGGACGAGGACACGGGGACCGACGGCCACCGCGGCGGCGGCCATGGGCCGGTCGACGCGCAGCACGGGCACGCCGGCCCCGGCGGCTGCCGCCTCGGCGACACCCCCGATCGTCGAGCAGGTGCACAGCACGGCGCGCGCGCCTTCCGCCACCGCCCGCGTCAGCACGGCCGCGACGGATTCGGCCACCGCCTCGGGCCCGTCCCGCCGCGCCCGCTCCAGCAGCCCTGCGTCGACGTGATGCCGCAGTTCCAGACCGGGATGCGCCGCGTCACGCAGCGCGTCGAAGACCGGCACGTGCACCGGCGAGGTGTGCAGGAGCGCCAGCACGCGTGTCCCCCGTCTCTCTCTTGCCTGTTCTCCTGGTCCGCGGTCAGAACAGCCCGGGATGCGCCACGAGCCACTCCTTCGCCGCGCGCAGCAGCTCCGGATCGGCGGCGGGTGCCTCGTCCGGGTGGCGCTCGGCCCACTTCACGACGTACGGGCACATCGGGGCGACCGTGACGCCCTCCCGACGCGCGAGCCCGTACAGCTCACGCGCCAGGGAACCGGCGATGCCCTGGCCCTCGTGGGCCGGTTCGACGATCGTGTGGACGGGGACGACGGCCCGCTCGGGAGCGTCGAGGACGAAGTACTCGATGCGCCCGACGACCTCTCCGGCCGCGACCGCCTCCAGCCGTCCGGCCGCCCGGTCGTCCCGGATCTCGATGTCACTCACGGCCACGCTCCTCGTCCCCGCGGGATCGCAGGTCAGTACGGTCAGGCCGACACGGCCTGCGGGCTGCGCTCCTGGTCCGAGCCCGGTACCGGCTCGGACGCGTCAGCGCCCAGGGCGACGATACGGTTGTCGCCGTCCACGTGCACGACCCGGGGCCGCAGCGACCGCGCCTCGGCGTCGGTGACCTGGGCGTAGCTGATGAGGATCACCAGATCACCGGGGTGCACGAGGTGAGCCGCGGCCCCGTTGATCCCGATCACCCCGGACCCCCGCTCCCCCTCGATGACGTACGTCTCGAGCCGGGCCCCGTTGGTGATGTCCACGATGTGCACCAGCTCACCGGGCAGCAGATCGGCGGCGTCGAGCAGATCGGCGTCGATGGTCACGGAGCCGACGTAGTGCAGGTCGGCCTGGGTGACGGTGGCGCGGTGGATTTTGGACTTGAACATGGTGCGCAGCATGTCGGACTCCTGGAAGACGGCTCCCTGCCTGCTTTGTGCAGGTCAAGGGCGGTCTCGACTGTACACCGGGACATGCTGGTCGAGGATTGTGAGGAACATCGCTTCGCTCGGGCGAGACGGCTTCATGCCTGGACTCTCGCGCCGCGTCGGCGCCTGTTCAGGAAAGCCTCCGGGAAGCCCGGAGACTCGTGCTGACCGGACGCTGACCCGCCCGCACCGGCCCGTCACCCGCCGAAGCGGGACGCGTCCGCGGGGAAGTAGCGCAGCTCCGGGTGGGCCGGGTCGAAGTGCGGGACACCGGGCGGCAGGACGGGGCGCAGGGCCTCGAAGACACCGCGCACGGCCTCGTCGGTGTACGCCGCCACGGTCTCGGTCGCCTGGAGGACCACACCGCCCGCCGAGAGCGGAACGACCCGGTGGAACACCCCGGTCGCGGCCAGCGCCCCGGGGCCGCCCAGCCGCACGGACAGCTCCTCGGGGCACACCGTGGTCCAGGAGTAACCCCGGAGGAATGTCCTGGCCTCCCGCACCGAGTCCCGCACCCGGCGGTTGAGCACGCAGTCAAGATTGGTGTCGTCGGTGGCCGGCCCGTCGACCCCCATCCATGCGAAGGCCGGATTCACGGCGTCCAGCGCGGCAACGAGAAACCGCACAGTGTCGGCGCAGAACCGAGGATCGTCGAGTCCGCCCATCGCATCACCCAGCAGGAGTTGCGCCCCCATGTTCGGGGGGCGGCTGCCGATGTTCGCGCTGCGCAAGTGGACGAACGGTCTGCCCAGGGGCCTCCGCATGAAGAGCACGTGGGCCAGTGCGGGCTCGCGCAGCAGTTCCTGGCGCATGGCCGTCCACGCCATGGAGAGTGGTTGGTACTCCCGTTCCTCGGCCCTCTCGTCGGCACGCGAGTTCGCCATGGTGAACATGGCTCCCCGCCGCTCCTGCTCGACCAGATCTTTCAGCGGCCCCGAGAGGGCGGACCCATACCACGAGGCAAGCCCGTTCCCGACCCCGCCTCTGGTGGCGGCATCAAACGTCGCAATGGCACGCAAGCCCACGCCCGCGCCCCTTCCTCGGTCTGTTCCCCTACAGCCTAACCACTGGCCGGGTCCCGCCGGCCGGTGGTCAGGCGCTACGCCGCGAGCTCGTAGAGCGTTACGCCGCCAACAGTCACCGACGTACCCACGGCCACCCCGCCACCGCTCGGCGCCGCGAACAGGAAGAACGGAGCGCCGACTGCGACCACCGCCCTGCCCCACTCCGAGCTCCACCAGGGCTGACCTGGCTCGGGGGATTCGCCATGCCGGTGGCCGACGGCTTGGGCTCGGCCCCCGACTTCGCCGACGGGCGTGAGGCCGTCGAGGAGTCCGGGCTGGGGCCGGGTCCCGGCGCGGGGGACGGCGTTCTCCTGCGCTTGGGATCGACGCCGTAATAGCGCATGCCTTGGTAGGCGACGTCCTTGTCGCTCCAGACCGTTCCCGTGCGGTCCTTTCCGAAGGCGAATTTCGCTGTGGCAAGTGACGGGCCTCTGGCGACCCTTCGGGTGTCGCCCTTCGAGTCCAGATGGTCCTCGAGTTTGTCGACGTAGCCCTGCAATTGCGCGGGGCCGTCGGCGAATGCGTACTTGTGCTTCTTCGCCGCCGCCTGGTCGCCCGGCTTCGGCTTCTTGGAGGCCGTGGGCTTCACTTCCCAGATGTACACGGTGCCGTTGGACCAGAAGATGACGTCTGCTCTGCCGTCGGCCCCGGATCCGTCGGCCTTGGCGCCCGGGATCTCGTTGGCCGCGTGGCCGCCGCGCCCGACGTCGACGGTGGCGAACCCTTGGACGCCGTACTTCTTCGCCCACGACGCGGCGGCGAAGCCGGTGGCGCAGACGGCGCCGTCGTGGGCCGTGTTCTGCCGGGACAGGCAGTTGCCGAGATTGGTCTTTCCGCCGTTGCGCTGAACGACGGGCGTGCCGCCGCCACCGCCCTGGTCGGTGCCGGTGTCACCGCCACCGCCGGTGTCACCGCCGCCGCCGCCCGATCCTTGGTTGCCCAGCCATGAGCAGTAGCAGAAGAGCAGTCCGGTGGGGTCGCTCTTGCTGACGGGGCTGCCGTTGCTGTAGGCGTATCCGTTCATCTGCAGCGGATCGGCCAGGTCGGTGACCGGGTCGGCGGACAGGAAGCGGCCGGCGTTCTGGTCGTACTCGCGCGCTCCGATGTGGGTCAGTCCGGTCGCCGAGTCGTCGGATGCCGACGCCGAGGTAGCCCCGCTTGTTGGGCCAGCTCGCCGGCTTCGGGCCGCGGGACTCGCCGTACGGTTTGAACTCGCGCCGGGTGACCGGCTGGGTGCCGGACAGTTCGACCGATGTGCCGGCCGTGCCGAGGTGGTCGGCGATCAGAACGTGGAGTTTGTGGCCGGTGGTGGCGCCGTTGGTCGCGGTGCGGACGACGGTCGGCGCTCCGGGATGCGCGTAGGACCGGGAGGCACGCGTGATCTTTCCGGTGGCGTCGGTGGTCAGTTCGGTCTCGCCGAGGTGGAGTGTCGCACCCGACGGTGAGTGTTCCAGCAGCCGGTTGCCCGACGCGTCGTAGATGTACGACGTCTTGTTGCCGTCGTCGGTCAGGGACTCCAGTTTGTTGTCGGGCGACCACTTCAGCGACTGGGTGGTCGCCGCCAGGTCGCGGACCTCGGTGTTTCCGGTGGCGTCATAGCTGTAGGAACTGCCCTGGCCGGAGGGCGTGGACGCGGTCCAGGACAGGGTGTGGGGCTGGGTGGTGACGGTCTGGGCCGGTGTGGCGCCCGTGACCGTCTTTCCGTAGCTGTAGACGAAGCCGACGTCCTTCGTCGCGTCTGCCGTGTTGTGCTCCGTCATCGTGGCGCGGTTGCCGAGCCAGTCGAAGGTGAACGACTGGTGGTAGGCGGTGGCGCCGGTCGACACCGTGGCCGCGTCGGGCGCGGCGGCGGTCAGGGAGGCCGAGAGCGCCCCGTCGGGCGTGTCGCCGTCGGACGCCGCGTCGGGGGCTTCGGCGATCGGGCCGGAGGAGGGGGCGGCGTCGGTGCGGTGGCCCCACGTGGCCCCGTTCGCCGCCTTGCACCCGGTGCCGTTGCCGGTCGGTGCGATGCCGGACGTCCAGGCGTTGACCAGCTCGCCCAGCACGTCGTAGGTGAAGCACTGGTTGTCCCAGACGGAGCCGGTCGCGCCGCTGAGCTTACGGGCGTTGGAGGTGATGGTGCCGGAGGCGTCGTAGGAGTAGTAGCTGTCGTTGACGGCGTGCGGGGAGGCGGTCTCCCGGTCGGTGACCGTCCGCTGGAGACGCCCGGTGTGCGCGTCGACGAAGTTGGTCGTCCACACCCGGTAGGGCTGTGCCCCGGAAACCGTGCGCAGGACCTCTCCGTAGGGCGAGTACGTGGCGTCGGAGGTGTACCAGGAGAGCCCGGAGGTGGACTCGGCCAGTCCGTCGTCGTTGTAGCGCGTGATGACCTTCTCGGCCGCGAGTCCGCCCTTGGCCGGCATCGTCACGGTCAGCGGGCGCCCGGTGGGACTGTAGGTGTAGCCGTAGGTGCCGGAGACACCGGTGGTCATGGAGTTCGCGGGGATCACGGTCTCCTGGCCGGTGGGCCGGTATCCGGCGTCGTAGCCGGTGGCCCACCGCACCGATGTCACCGGCAGGCTGCTGCTCCGCAAGGGCATCTCGGCCTCCGGCGGAGTTGTGGACCTCACCTCGCTGGCCGCCGCGGCCAACTCGGCGGGGGGTGTGGACACCGAGTACGGCGCCTCCGGCTGGGGCAGCGCCGGCATCCCGCATCTGATCGGCACGCCGGACGTCAACGGGGACGCGATCCCCGACATCTGGACGGTGCGCTCCGACGGGTCCGTGAGGTTCTACGCGGGCGGCCGGACCGTGCTCACCGGCTCCGGCACGCAGATCATCGGCGCCGCGAGCTACTGGAAAACGCGTCTCGCCATCGGCTGACGCCGCACGGGGCACGGGGCGGAACCGGAATCAGGTCCGGGTTCCGCCCCGTGCCCCTGCGGGGACCAGGGCGTGCAGCATGGCGAGGAGGACCAGGGTCCAGGTGGTGAGGGCGCCCCAGCGCCAGGCCCGCCGGTCCACTCCACGACGGGCAGGTCGTCGGCGCCCGCCGAGGGTTTCGCAACGTCCGCGCGACCGCAGGCCGTCTGGTGGCCGCGACGAAACCATGCCGCCCCAATCCCGGTGAGGCGGTCGTGGGCGCGACGGCGGCCCAGGGATTCGAGGTCGGCGGTGCCCCGGTCGGCGAGGGCACGGACCTTGGTGCCGATCAGTCGTCGAGGGAAAGAACGGGGCCGTAGGGGGTCTGGGCAGGCGGAGCCCAGAACGCCTCCTTGAGGACATCGACCTCGCACTCCTCGGCGGTGTCCGGACCGGTGACGAGGAACCGGCCGCTGAGCGGATCGGTCTGGACATGCGTGGTCCGCCATCCGCGCGCGCCGGGCCCTGCTGTGAGTGAGGCGACGATCTCCCGCATCGGAGCGGGGTTCTCGGTGGCGACGTCGAGGTCACGGCTGAAGCGTTCGACCAGGCCGTGGGCATGCACGGCGTATCCGCCGGTGAGGACCAGAGGACAGGGGGAAGCTGAGGTCGAGGATGTCGGCGAGGAGACGCTCGTGGAGCGGAGTGAGCTTCACGCGGCGGTCGTGCCGGCCGGAGCGGTGCGGAGCAGCTCGGGGAAGGCGTCCTCCCAGACTTCTCGGACGTAGGGACTGATCAAGCGCCGCAGCACGGGCCACCGCTCGGTGAGCAGCCGGTGGTGCAGGAGGGCCACCAGGGCCCGACGCTGACCGCTTGCTCACCTGATCGAGGCGATCAAGCTACGCCGGCACGTGTCGTACTCGAAGGGTGGAGGGCGAGGCTGTGCTTCGTCGGTGTCGGTGACTGGTCGCGGGGGGGCGGGCGTCATTCCTCGGCCGGGGCGGCCGGGGCCCGGGGAAGGCGCAGCTCGAAGCATGCTCCGAGGGTGCGGGGGGTGAGGGTGAGGGTGCCCCGGTGGCGGTGGGCCAGGTCCCGGGCGATGGCGAGGCCCAGGCCGGTGCCGCCGTGGTCGCGGGAGCGGGCGTCGTCGAGCCGGACGAAGCGTTCGAAGATGCGCTCGGCGTCCTCGCCGGGCACGCCCGGTCCGTCGTCGTGCACCGTGAGGACGACCCAGGAGTCCTGGTTCCGGACGGTGATCTGGATGCGGTGTGCGGCGTGGCGGGCGGCGTTGTCGACGAGGTTGCGCAGCAGGCGTTCGTAGGCGTCGGGGTTTCCCTGTACGTGCGCGGGCGCGGTGCTGTCGCAGGTGAGGGTCAACGGACGTTCGGTGAGCGGGTATTGCTCGGTCAGCCGGGAGGCGAGGGCCGTCAGGTCGACGGTTTCGGGGCTCGCTTCGGGGGTGCGGGTGTCGAGGCGGGCGAGGAGCAGCAGGTCCTCGGCGAGGGCCTGGAGGCGGCGGGTCTGTCGTGCGGCGGTGGTGGCCGTGGCGGGCCAGTCGGTGCGTTCTGGGTAGGCGAGTGCGACTTCCAGGCTGGTCAGCAGGGTGGTGAGAGGGCTGCGCAGTTCGTGGGCGGCGTCCGCGACGAAGCGGCGTTGCCGGGCGGCGGCGTCGTCGAGGCGTTGGAGGGTGGTGTTGATGGTGGTGGCCAGGGCGGTGATCTCGTGTCCCGAGGCGGGGACGGTGACGCGTTGGCGCGGGTCGCTCGGGGTGACGGAGGCGGTGAGGACGCGGATGGCCTCGACCGGCCGCAGCGCGATGCGGACGGTGCAGTAGGCGATGGCGGCGATCAGCACCAGGCCGACGAGACCGGCCCGCAGCAGCAGGTCGTCGGTGGTGCCGGCGATCTCCTCGGCCGTGTCCGGGAGCACCACCACATACGCCCGCAGCGTGGCGTCGGCGGCGACACCCAGGGCGGCGGCCTTGTCCTTGCCCAGTTCACCGGCCCAGATGTCGTTGTACAGGACCAAGTAGGTCTGGCCGGCCAAGTCGTATCCGTACTCGGGGTTGTAGTCGCGGCGCTCCGGTATGCGCAGGGGCTGCATCGTGTAGCCCCAGTCGTCACCGTCATCCGTCGGGGCGGACAGCGCGGGTGGGACGGGCAGCACATGGCGGGCGCGGGGATCGAAGTCCTGCATGGCGCCGCCGGAGGCGACAGCGGTGCGCCGGCCGGTCGCGACGACCTCGTACGGCGCTGCGCTCTGGGGACCGGGAACCGAACCGTCCCTCAGCTGATCGACGAGAGCGGCGAGGTTCCGCTCGGCACGTTCGTGGGCGATGGCCATGCTCTCGCGGTAGACCTCCTGGTGCACCCACCAGCCGATGCCGGCCAGGACGAGAGCGGCGGTCAAGGCGGCGGCCAGGGCGGTGCGGGCCCGTACCGAACGCGGCCACCAGCGGCGTCGCGGCTCAGTCGCGGTCACGGTCGTCCACCAGCCGGTAGCCGGTGCCCCGTACGGTCTGCAGGGACTGGCGGTGGAACGCGGCGTCCACCTTCTTGCGGAGGGCGCTGACGCGCGCCTCCACCAGGTTGGGGTCCTCGGCCTCGTCCGGCCACGCGTGGTAGAGCAGGTCCGACTTGGAGACGGCCTGGCCCGCCCGGCGGGCCAGCAGTTCCAGCACGGCGAACTCGCGGGGTGTGAGGTCCACCCGTACCCCGGCCCGGCGGCAGACCCGGCCGGCGACGTCCAACGAGAGGTCGCCCACGGCGAGGACGGGCGGAACCACCGTGGCGGCCCGCCTGACCAGGGCCCGCAGCCGCGCGACGAGCACCAGGTAGGAGAAGGGTTTGACCAGGTAGTCGTCGGCCCCCGTGTCCAGGGCCTCTGCCTGGTCCCATTCCCCGTCCTTGGCGGTGAGGATCAGGATCGGGGTCGCGTTGCCCTCCCGGCGCAGTTGGGCGCAGACCTTGTAGCCGTTGAGGCCGGGCAGCATCAAGTCCAGGACGACGAGGGCGTATTCGCCGGTCCGGGCCATCCACAGGCCCTGCCTGCCGTCATGGGCGAGGTCGACGCTGTAGCCCTCGGCGGTCAGACCGGTGTGCAGGGTGTGGGCGAGGTCGACCTCGTCTTCGACCACCAGGATGCGCATGCGGTGCAGCCTCGCACATGGCAGGGCCGCCTTCCTGATCGGCCGGTCAGGTTGGATCAGCAGCCGGTCAAGGAGGTCCGGGCACGCTGGCGGGGTTTCCTCGCCACCGCTGAAAGGCCCTGTCTTCGATGCCCGTTGAGTCGATGTCCTTCGAGTCGTTGTCCCTCGATGAGCGTGCCCCGGCCCTGTCCCGGACGGTTTCCCCTTCGGTGCCAGCCCGCCGGCGGTCGCCCGGCCCGTCCAAGGCCGTTGTCGTCGTCGCTCCCCTGCTGCTGACCCTCGCTCTGGGGCTCTGGGGCATCCGCCGGGAGGACACTCTGTGGGGGGACGAGTCCGTCACCTATCAGCTCGCGCACCGCGATCTCTCACAGATATGGCACACCGCCCAGCATGTCGATCTGGTCCATGCCCTCTACTACGCCGTGATGCATGGGATCTTCGGCCTCTTCGGCGGAGGGCTGCTGGCCCTGCGGCTGCCGTCCGTGCTGGCGATGTCCGTGGCGGCGAGCGGGGTCGGGCTGCTGGGACTGCGTCTGGCGGGGCCCCGTGCCGGGCTGCTGGCCGGGCTGGTGTTCCCGGTCCTTCCCCAGGTGCAGAAGTACGCGCAGGAAGGCCGCTCGTACGCCATGGTGTGCGCCCTGGTCGCCTGGGCCACCTATGCGCTCGTGGTCAGCGTCCCGCAGCGCGCCCGGTGGCGGTGGGCGGTCTACGGCTCCACCATGCTGCTGGCCTGTCTGCTCCATGAGTTCGCGGTCCTCGCCCTGCTCGCACACGGCGTCACCCTGGCCGTCTGCCGTGTGCCACAACCGGTGCTGAGGGCGTGGAGCGTGGCTGCCGCGGGTGTGGTGGCCGGGCTGTCGCCCCTGGCGATCCTCAGCGCGGGGCAGTCGGAGCAGGTGGCCTGGATCGGCGGACCGGTGCGGCTTCAGTACTTCCTGGTGGTGGCGGTCGTCGGCATGGTGTGTGCCCTGGCGCCCCTGGGGGGCAGGGGGCCGGTGCGGCTTTCCGCGCTGGCTGTGCCGCTTCTCGTGCTGCCGGGCCTTCTGCTGCTGATCGCCTCACTGGTCAAGCCACTCTTCGTCGACCGGTATGTGGTGTTCAGCAATGTCGGATTCGCCTTGCTGCTGGGCGCCGCGATGGACTATGTGCACCGGCTGCGGCGCTGCTCGCGCTACGTGTGGATCGCGGCGGTCGCCGTGCTGGCCGGGCTCGTGCCGCCGAGTCTTTCGCTGAGGACGCCCCACAGCCGAAGCGACGACGCCACCGCCATCGGCAACGCCGTACGCGAGGAAGGCCGTCCCGGCGACGGTCTGCTCTATCTCTCCGGCCGGCACCGGCTCCTGACCGGGGCGGACCCCGAGGACACCAGCGCCCTGATGGATCTGGCCCTGGCACGAGACCCTGTTTCGTCGAACACCCTTGCGGGTGTCGAGCTTCCCGCCCGGGAGATCGCGGCACGCATGCTGGAGTTCGACCGGATCGTCGCGGTCCGCGCGGCGGGGGCGCACTCGCTGACCGACCCACGGGAAGCGGCGAAGACCAGCACCCTGCGGCGCCACTTCCACGAGTACGGAACCACCCATGTCAACGGGGCACGGATCACCGTCTACGTCCGGGACCACGACCCGGCACCGGGCGCCACCGTCAGGAGACGCTGTGCCCGGCCGAGGGGGCACGCGCCCGCATCGCCTTCCGGGTGTGCGGCCCGCTACGGCCACCCGACACCGGGGACTCGCCGGCCATGAGCCTCACACAGGGCACGCACCGCTCACCCGGCCCGGCCCCGGCCACGGGCACCGGGGTCGCCGCGGGCCTGGCGACCGCCGCCGGTCTCCTGCTCGGCCGCAAGGTGGCCACGACCGCGGCGGCTTCCCCTACGGCATCCCGCAGCTGATGATGGGCTTCACGGAGGACGGACAGGCGTCGGACGAGATGATCCGGGCCCGGGACGACCGGCTCGGCCTCTCGACCTCCCGCAAGCGGGAGAACCGGTCGGACATCCCCACGCCGGAGGTGGCACCGGACGCCGACGCGTGGGAGAGCGGCCGGACGGTGCAGACCCGGATCGAGGAGACGGACCTCAGGCACTGACCGTCCTCGGTGACCGGACGCGCCTTGCTGCCGGCGCGGCCCGGACCGGAGCCGTCGACGAGCCGGGCCCCCTGCCGGATTCCGGCACGAGCACATCCAGCACCGGCCCGGTGAACGCCCGGTAGACCGCCGAGCGGACGGTGAACACCCGTTGGAGCCGGACCGGCTCCGCCGGGACGGACACGGTCTCGCTTCCTGCGTCCGGTCCTCAGGAGGGCTGTCCGGGAGAGCGGCCGGCCCGTCGGGTGAAGCGGCGCAGGCCGCGGCGGGTGGGCTTGAGGGGCTTGTCCTCGGGGGCGACGGGCGCGGGGGCGACGGGCGCGGGGGCCGAGCCGGGGCCCGCGGTCAGGGCCGCCGCCGCGGGCGCGGACCGCTGGGGTACGGAACGGCCGCCCTGGGCGAGCCTGCTCCGCACGGCCTGCGCCATGGCGTGGTGGGACGGTTCCTGCAACAGGCCCGCCGCGGACAGCCGTTCCCACATGTGCAGCAGTTCCTGCCCGCGGGTGGCCACCTGTCCATCGTCCCACAGCCGCTGCCATGCCGCGGTGGCGCGGGCCACGTCGGGGGCGGCCCGGTTCAGGTCGGTGCGGCAGCGGATGCGGGCGACGGTCAGCGCGAGGACGGTGGAGAGCATGTAGTCGCCGCGCAGGTACGCGAGGTACGCCTCGATCGCCCTCGCCTCCAGGGACAGTTCGTCCTCGGCGCCCCGGCGCAGCGTGAGGTGTTCCCGCAGCGCGCTGGCGAGGACGAACGCGGCGTGCAGTTCCTCGCGCTGCGCGTGCTGGATGATTCGTTCGACGCGGGCGAGCGGCGGAAACGCCTCCTCCTCGGCGGCGGTGCGCTCGCGCCCGGGCGGCAGGTCCTCCTCTTCGCCGATGGTCCGGCTCGAGCCGTCGGGGTGCACCCGCAGTCGCGCCACCTGCTGCGCGGTGCGGTCGATGACGGTGGCCGCGACCGGCGCCCCCAGGGTGCGGGCGAACATGGCGACGGCGTCGAGGATGGCCTCGTTGGGCGGTCGCGTGCCACCCATGTCCAGCAGGTGGCCGTTGACCACCGTCGACCCGTCCTCGGCCACGTAGGCGTCGAGCCGGATCAGCGGCGGGGCGCCGACTGCGGGCAGGTTCCCCTTGTCACGGGGGGTCAGGGAGTGGGTCATCCGTTCAGGCTCCGGGGCGTACGACGCCGAGGACGGGCATGGAGGCGGCCGGCGCGGTCGTGATGCTGCGGCCGGGCCGCGGCGCGTGGACGATCTGTCCGCCTCCGATGTACATGCCCACGTGAGTGGCGTCGTTGTAGTAGATGATCAGGTCTCCGGGACGGGCCGAGGACAGGCTGACGCGGGTCAGGCCGCCCCACTGCGCCTGCGAGGTGCGGGGGATGGGGTGCCCGGCCGCCGCCCAGGCCGCGGAGGTGAGTCCGGAGCAGTCGTACGACGACGGGCCCACGGCGCCCCACACGTACGGTTTGCCGATCTGCGCCATCGCGAAGCCGACGGCCTTCGCGGCCGCCCCGCTCGCCTGTGTCCCGCCGCCCGGCGCCGATCCCTTGCCCTTCTTCCCCTTCCCCGTCCCCGTGCCCGCGGGGGTGCCGCCGGGGCCGGTCCAGCGGGCCTCGGCCTGTCGGGCCCGCTCCCTCTCCAACGCCGCCAGCCTGCGGGTCTCTTCCTCTTCGAGGCCCGCCTCGATCCGCTCGGCCGTGGCGATCTTCTTCTCGATCTTCTGCTTCGCCGCGGCCTTGTCCGCACGGGTGCTCTTCAGCTCCCGCAGTTCCTTCGTGGCGGCCTCGGTCTGCTCGCTCAGCTCCTCGCGGGCGGTCTTCTGGGTCTCGGAGACGTTGACCAGGCCGCGCATGGCCTGGCGGGCCTGGGACGCCTCGTCGAGGGCCTGCTCCGGGTGGTCACCGAGCAGCAACTGGATGCCGGTGGCGGCGAGGTCGCCGCCACGGTACTGGGTACGGGCGGCCGCACCGGCGAGGTCGCGCAGGTCCTTCACCCGCTTCTCGGCGCGGGTCAGGTCCTTGCGCAGCGTCGTCAGCCGCTTCTCCTGTTTTGCCGCCTTCTCGTTGGCCGCGTTGTACGCCTCGGTGGCCACCTCCGCCTCGCGGTAGAGGCCGTCCAGTTCGGCGCGGATGTCCTCGATCGACTTGCCGTCGCCGGGGTCGGGTTCGTTCGGCGCCGCGTAACCGGGGCCGGGCGACAGGAGGATCGCGCAGACGAGGGCTGCTGTGGCGCCCCGGCTCAGCAACCGCATGCCGCCGGTCGACACGTTCATGAGCTCCACTTTCAGAGGTCGCGTGCGGGCGGCTCAGACGGACGGCTGCCGCCGCGGTCGTCACCGCGGGTCACGCGGTGGGCCGTTCGAGCCTTGAACACACTACCTTCCCCCGAACGGCCGACCTCGGTCTCCCCATGTGTGTCAGCTTGCTCACACGCGACTGTTCATCGCGGGGTACTCAGTTGCGCCAGGTGTCGTCGAGACGGGTTCTCGTGGTGTTCACCGTCGCGGTGCGGTTGGCGCCGCTCTCCCAGGTCACGTTGCCCGCCTGGTCCTTGCGGAGGTACTTGTACCGGAAGGAGGTGCCCTCGGGGAGTTCGACGTCCCGCTTCCACACCGGGTAGGCGGCCGGGTCGAGTTCGAGGGCGCCGTCCGGGTTCCAGTTGCCGAGTTCGGGCCGGTCGCCGGTCACGTAGATGTTCTGTCCCCAGCTGGTGGTGGCGTTGACAGCGAAGGAGGCGCCGGGGGCCACCGGGTCGGGGTCGCCGGGTTCGCTTCCGCCGTCACAGGTGCGGGCGCCCACGTGCAGGGCCACGGCGGTGTCGGCTCCGAGGGTCGCGGTGAACCGGCCTGCCCCGTCGACCGTGACGCCCTTGCCCGACTGGACGTCGCAGTAGGCACCGGCGGGCAGCGAGGTCTGGAACGTGCGGGTCAGCGAGGTGCCCTCGTGGTTGATGGCGACGTACGCCTTGGAGCCGCGGCCGAAGGCGATCCGGTCACCGCCGTCGTCCCACCAGTCGGTCACGGCCTGGCCGCGGGCTGCGTTGCGGAAGCCGACCATGGAGGAGATCTCGCGCCAGGCGTGCTGGCACTTCCAGCCGTCGCTGTAGCAGGCGTTCACCTGGCCGCCGTTCGGCGGGCCCGCGTCGTGGTCGGTGAACTCGTAGCCGGAGTGCACGTCGGGGCTGCCGTACGGCCATGCCAGCATGAACACGTGCGCCAGTGTGTAGCTGGCGCCGTCCTTGTAGGTGAGCGTCTCGCCGTTGCGTTCGGTGTCGTGGTTGGTGACGAAGACGGCGGCCTTGTCCGAGGGCAGGTAGCCCCAGGCCTCGCCGAAGTTCTTCAGGTACGCGAGGTTCTCGCTGTCGAAGACCCGCTTGAGGTCGCGGGCGTAGCGGAACTCCTGCACGTCGCCGCTGCCGAGGTACTCGCTCGGGGAGACGGCCTCGCCGGCGCCGTGGATCGCCTCGTGCTTCCAGTACACGTCCGGGTCGCTGAGCCGGGACTTGATGTCGGCCAGGTCGCCGGCGGCCATGTGCTTGGCCGCGTCGACGCGGAAGCCGTCGACGCCGAGGGACAGCAGGTCGTCGAGGTAACCGGCGATCCTGCCCCGTACGTACTCCTCGCCGGTGTCCAGGTCGGCGAGGCCGACCAGTTCGCATTCCTGGACGTTGAAGCGGTCGCCGTAGTCGCTGATCTGCGCGGTGCAGTTGTCGAGGTCGCTCGACGAGTAGAGGCCGGGGTAGTCGTACTTGGTGTACGACGAACCGCCGGTGCCCGTGCCGCTGCCGGCCGACATGTGGTTGATGACCGAGTCGGCGACGACCTTCACCCCGGCGGCGTGGCAGGTGTCGACCATGCTCTTGAACTGCGCGCGGTCACCGAGCCGACCCGCGATCCGGTAGCTCACCGGCTGGTACGAGGTCCACCACTGTCCACCCTGGATGTGCTCCTGGGGCGGCGAGACCTGGACGAAGCCGTAACCGGCCGGTCCGAGGGTGTCGGTGCACGCCTGGGCGACGGAGGTGAACTTCCACTCGAACATCACCGCGGTGACGTCCTTGTCTCCTGGGGCAGACGCCTGGGCCGGTGCAGCGGTGGCCAGGAGGCTGCCTGCCACTCCGGCGGTGAGGGCGAGCGCCGTGGCGGTGACTCTTCGCGCCGTGCTGGTGTTGCCGTGCATGGAGCCTCCCGTGTGAGGATGCGGGTGTCCCGGAGTGCGGTGCCGGGGGTGGCCGGGGAGTCGGCACACGCTTGCAACGTGTTGCAGCAAGACGACTGCAAGAGGTTGCGGTCGTGACCGTAAGGGCGGCGTTCAACTACGGTCAACCCTCTGGACACGCCCCGTCGAATCCCTTCACAACACCGCTGCCCACGGGCAACTCCGCGCCGCTGTAAGAGGTTTCTGCAATTTGCCGTCGAGGACGAGGAGACAGGGCACGATGACCGACCGGGCCGCCTGGACGCGAGGGCCAGGACGGGGACTCGCCGGGGTGGCGGTGGTCACCGCGCTCCTGCTGTCGTTCCACGGGAGCGTGCCCAACGGCTTCGGCGGGCTGGGGAGTCTGCTGGAGTCCTTCCTGCCGTGGCTCGGTGTGCTCGTCGTGGTGCTGCTCGCCCTGGCGCTGGTGCGCCGCTCGGCGCTCGCGCTGCAGGCCCTGCTCCTGCCGGCGGCCGCCTGGACGTACCTCTTCGGCGGGCTGCTCCTGCCCGCGCCGGAGCCTCACTCCGACGACCTGGTCGTGGTGCAGCACAACGTCAGCGACGAGAACACCGATCCGGAGGGCACCGCGCGCGCCCTGGCCCGTGCCGAGCCCGACCTGGTCGCGCTGGAGGAGCTGGTGCCGCCGGCGCTGGAGGTCTACGCGAAGACCCTGGCCGCCGACTATCCGTACCGGACGGTCCGGGGCACCGTCGGGCTCTGGTCGAAGCATCCGCTCACCGGCTCCCGTCCCCTCGACATCAAGCCGCGCGGCGTCGAGGAGCCGTGGGAGCGCGGGCTGCGGACCGTGGCGCACACGCCGCGCGGCGAGGTGGCCGTCTACGTCGCGCACCTGCCGTCGGTCCGGGTGCGGGCGAACGGTCTCGCGTCGTCCCGGCGGGACGAGAGTGCCGGTCTGCTGGGCGACGCCCTCGCCGGGGAGGAGCTGCGCAGGGTGGTCCTGCTGGGCGACCTCAACGGCACGGTCGACGACCGGGCGCTGCGTCCCCTGACCGACTCCCTGAACGTGGCCGAGCGCGGTCTCGCCTTCAGCTTCCCCGCCGGGTTCCCGCTGGCCCGGATCGACCAGGTGATGGCGCGCGCCGGGACCGTCGGCGCCGTCCGGACCCTGCCCGCCACCGGCAGCGATCACCTTCCGGTCGCCGCCCGGGTCGTCTGGGATTGAAGCAAACCGCTTGCGGTGTTTGCGTTAGCCTTTCGGGCGTGACGCGACGACTTGCTCAGGTGGCGAAGAAGGTTGGGGTCAGCGAGGCCACGGTCAGCCGGGTGCTCAACGGCAAGCCGGGGGTCTCGGAGGCTACCCGGCAGTCCGTGCTGAGCGCCCTGGACGTCCTGGGCTACGAGCGGCCCACCCAGTTGCGGGGCGAGCGCGCCCGTCTGGTCGGCCTGGTCCTGCCGGAGCTGCAGAACCCGATCTTTCCCGCGTTCGCGGAGGTCATCGGCGGCGCCCTGGCCCAGCAGGGGCTGACGCCGGTGCTGTGCACGCAGACCAAGGGCGGCGTCTCGGAGGCCGACTACGTCGAGCTGCTGTTGCAGCAGCAGGTCTCCGGCGTGGTGTTCGCGGGCGGGCTGTTCGCGCAGGCGGACGCACCGCACGACCACTACCGGCTGCTCGCCGAGCGCAACATCCCCGTGGTGCTGATCAACGCGTCGATCGAGAACCTCGACTTCCCGTGCATCGCCTGTGACGACGCCGTCGCGGTCGAGCAGTCCTGGCGGCACCTGGCGTCCCTCGGCCACGAGCGCATCGGCCTGGTGCTGGGCCCCTCCGACCACGTCCCCTCGCGCCGGAAGCTGGCCGCGGCCCGTGAGGCGGCCCGGTCCGCCGGCACGGAACTGGCCGAGGAGTTCGTCGAGCGGGCCATGTTCTCCCTGGAAGGCGGCCAGGCGGCCGCCACCCGCCTCCTGGAACGCGGCGTCACCGGCATCATCTGCGCCAGCGACCCCCTCGCCCTCGGCGCCATCCGCGCCGCCCGCCGCCACGGACACCACGTACCCCACGACGTCTCCGTCGTCGGCTACGACGACTCCGCCTTCATGACCTGCACCGAACCACCCCTCACCACCGTCCGCCAACCCATCGAGGCCATGGGCCGCGCCGCCGTCGACCTCCTGTGCGCACAGATCCAAGGCACCGAAGTCCCCCACGGCGAACTGCTCTTCGAACCGGAACTCGTCGTCCGCGGCTCCACCGCACAGCCGGCCGCCGACTAGCGGTACTCCGCCCCCCTCTCCACCGCAAGTTCCTTGCGGGAAATGACAGTGGCTTGCGGCTACCCGACGTAGCCCGTGAAAGCCGCTGATCCGAGGCATGCCCCGGCGCCCGCCCGGTTCTCACCGCCCCCACCGGGCGCTGCCGTGTGCCGACTTTCCGCTGCTCACCCTGTAGACGACTCAACATTTCTCTGCAACTCTGCGAGCGCTCAGCGTAAATGCCAGAGAACATTGAGTGTCTACCTGATGTGGGGACAGATGAGAAACCGGAACTGGAGATCACGTGCCCTGTGCACGGTGGTCGCGACCAGTCTCCTGGCGTTGGGAGGACCGCTGCTGTCGGCCACGGCAGCCGGTGGACCCAACATCGCCGTGGGGGACGCCACGGCGGCGAGCAGCTCGCACGGCGAGTACGGCGCCGCCAACATCACCGACGGCAACCAGGGCACGTACTGGCAGAGCGGCGGCAGCAGCCTGCCCCAGTGGGTCCAGACCGACCTCGGTGCCACCGAGCGGATCGACGAGGTCGTCCTGCGACTGCCCGCCGGCTGGGAGAGCCGCGATCAGACGCTCTCGGTCCAGGGCAGCGCCGACGGCACGGGCTTCAGCACGCTGAAGACGTCCGCCACCTACGCCTTCGATCCCGGTTCGGGCAACACGGTCACCGTGTCCTTCCCCGCCACCCAGACCCGGTTCGTGCGGGTGAACATCACGGCGAACACCGGGTGGCAGGCGGCTCAGCTCTCCGAGCTGGAGGTGCACGGGGCCGGGGAGTCGTCCGTGAACCTCGCCGCCGGCCGACGGCTGACGGCGAGCAGTTCCACGGGCGCGTACACCCCCGGCAACGGCAACGACGGCAACAAGGCCACCTACTGGGAGAGCGCCAACAACGCCCTGCCGCAGTGGCTCCAGGCCGACCTCGGCTCCTCGCGCCGGGTCGACCGCGTCGTGCTGCGGCTGCCGGACGGCTGGCCGAACCGCAGCCAGACCCTGAAGATCCAGGCCAGTGACAACGGCTCGGACTTCACCGACCTGACCGCGGACAAGGCGTACACCTTCGACGCGGCGGGCGGCCAGTCGGCCACGATCACCTTCGACGCGGCCACCGCGCGCTATGTGCGGGTCCTGGTGACGGCCAACACCGGTCAGCCCGCGGCCCAGGTCTCCGAGCTGGAGGTCTACGGCCCGCAGACGGGTGACACCCAGGCGCCCACGGCCCCGGCGAACCTCGCGTTCACCGAACCGGCCACCGGGCAGATCAGGCTGACCTGGAACGCGTCCTCGGACGACACAGCCGTCACGGGATACGACATCTACGCCGACGGCGACCTGCTGACCTCGGTCGCCGGTGACCTCACCACCTACACGGACACCAGGCCGGCCGGCACGGCGGTCACCTACTACGTGCGGGCGAGGGACGCGGCCGGCAACCAGTCGGGCAACAGCAACTCGGTCACCCGCCGCGCCGACACCGGTGACACCCAGGCGCCCACCGCGCCCGCGAACCTCGCCCTCACCGAACCGGCCGCCGGTCAGGTCAAGCTGACGTGGACCGCCTCCACCGACGACAGGGGCGTCACCGGATACGACGTCTATGCCAACAACCAGCTGCGCAAGAGCGTCGCCGGTGACGTCACCGCCTACACCGACACCCAGCCGGCCTCGGCGAACGTGACCTACTTCGTGCGGGCGAAGGACGCGGCCGGCAACGAGTCGGGCAACAGCAACTCCGTGACCCGCACCGGCAGTGGCGGCGAGGGCTCGAACCTGGCAGTCGGCAAGCCCATCAGCGCCTCGTCCGTCGTCCACACCTACGTCGCCGAGAACGCCAACGACAACAGCACCTCCACCTACTGGGAGGGGGCGGCGGGCAGCTACCCGAACACGCTGACCCTGAAGCTGGGCGCGAACGCGGACGTCGACCGCGTCGTCCTCAAGCTGAACCCCGACGCCGGCTGGTCGAAGCGCACCCAGAACATCCAGGTGCTCGGTCGCGCCCAGGACGCGTCCGGCTTCACCTCCCTGGTCGCCGCGAAGGACTACGTCTTCGACCCGGCGAGCGGCGGCAACAGCGTGACGATCCCCGTCGGCGGGCGAGCCGCGGACGTCCAGCTGAAGTTCACCTCCAACACCGGGGCGACGGCCGGGCAGCTCGCCGAGTTCCAGGTCGTCGGCACCCCGGCGCCCAACCCGGACCTCGAGGTGACGAAGCTGGCCACGTCGCCCGGCTCCCCCGTCGAGTCGGACGAGATCACGGTGTCCGCCACCGTCCGCAACGGCGGCGCCGCGGACGCGCCGGCGGGCAAGGTCGCCGTCCGACTGGGCGGCACCAAGGTCGCCACCGCCGACGTCCCCGCCCTGAAGGCGGGTACGGAGAGCACGGTCAGCGCGTCCCTCGGGGCCCGCGAGGCCGGATCGTACGAACTGAGCGCGGTCGCCGACGAGGCGAACGAGATCATCGAGCAGAACGAGACCAACAACACCTACACGCGGCCCGAACCGCTGGTCGTCAAGCCGGTGCAGAGCTCCGACCTGGTCGCCGCCGCCGTCACCACCTCGCCGTCCGGTCCGGCCGCCGGTGACGACGTGACCTTCAAGGTCGCGCTGAAGAACCAGGGCACCCAGGACTCCGCGGGCGGCAGCCACGCGGTGACCCTCGCCCTGCTCGACGGCAAGGGCGGCACCGTCAAGACGCTGACCGGCGCGCACTCCGGTGTCATCGCCGCCGGTTCGACGGCCCCGGCCGTGAGCCTCGGCACCTGGAAGGCGGCCAACGGCTCGTACTCCCTGAAGGTCACGGTCGCCGACGACGCGAACGAACTGCCGGTGAAGCGGGAGAACAACACCTCCACGCAGCCTTTGTTCGTCGGGCGCGGCGCGAACATGCCGTACGACATGTACGAGGCGGAGGACGGTACGGTCGGCGGCGGTGCCACCGTGGTCGGCCCCAACCGCACCATCGGTGACCTCGCGGGCGAGGCGTCCGGCCGCAAGGCCGTCCACCTCGACAAGACCGGCGAGTACGTCGAGTTCACCACGAAGGCGGACACCAACACCCTGGTGACCCGCTTCTCGATCCCGGACGCGCCGGGCGGCGGCGGCATCGACGCCACGCTGAACGTGTACGTCGACGGCGTCATGAAGAAGGCGCTGCCGCTGACGTCGAAGTACGCCTGGCTGTACGGTGCCGAGGCCTCGCCGGGCAACTCCCCCGGTGCGGGCGCCCCGCGGCACATCTACGACGAGGCGCACCTCATGCTGGGCGAGACCGTCCCGGCGGGCAGCACCGTCCGGTTGCAGAAGGACGCGGCGAACACCTCCGACTACGCGATCGACTTCGTCAACCTGGAGCAGGTCGCCGCGGTGCCCAACCCCGACCCGGCGGCGTACGCCGTACCGGCCGGGTTCACCCACCAGGACGTGCAGAACGCGCTCGACAAGGTCCGCATGGACACCTCCGGCAAACTCGTCGGCGTGTACCTGCCGCCCGGCGACTACCAGACGTCGAGCAAGTTCCAGGTGTACGGCAAGGCGGTGAAGGTGATCGGCGCCGGCCCCTGGTTCACCAGGTTCCAGGCGCCGACGACGCAGGACAACACCGACATCGGCTTCCGTGCCGAGGCGAGTGCGAAGGGCTCGACGTTCGCGAACTTCGCCTACTTCGGCAACTACACGAGCCGCATCGACGGGCCGGGCAAGGTGTTCGACTTCTCCAACACCTCCGACATCGTGATCGACAACATCTGGAACGAGCACATGGTGTGCCTGTACTGGGGCGCCAACACCGACCGGATGACGATCAAGAACTCCCGGATCCGCAACATGTTCGCCGACGGCATCAACATGACCAACGGCTCGACCGACAACCTGGTGTCCAACAACGACGCCCGGGCGACCGGTGACGACAGCTTCGCGCTCTTCTCGGCGATCGACGCGGGCGGCGCGGACATGAAGAACAACCTGTACGAGAACCTCACGACGACGCTGACCTGGCGCGCCGCGGGACTGGCCGTCTACGGCGGCTACAACAACACCTTCCGGAACATCCACATCGCGGACACCCTGGTCTACTCGGGCATCACCATCAGCTCGCTGGACTTCGGCTACCCGATGAACGGCTTCGGCACCGATCCGACGACCTTCGAGAACGTCTCGATCGTCCGGGCCGGCGGGCACTTCTGGAACGGGCAGACCTTCCCGGGCATCTGGGTGTTCTCGGCGTCCAAGGTGTTCCAGGGCATCCGGGTCAACAACGTCGACATCGTCGACCCGACCTACAGCGGCATCATGTTCCAGACGAACTACGCGCAGGGACAGCCGCAGTTCCCGATCAAGGACACGGTCTTCACCGACGTCTCCGTCACCGGCGCGCACAAGAGCGGTGACGCGTTCGACGCCAAGTCCGGTTTCGGGGTGTGGGCCAACGAGATGCCCGAGGGAGGGCAGGGACCGGCGGTCGGTGAGGTCACCTTCAACGGGCTGAAGCTCAGCGACAACGCCGTGGACATCCGTAACACCACGTCCACCTTCAAGATCATCCGCAATCCGTAGGACCGGCCCGCAACGGGGGCCGACAGTAGCTTTTCTCAGACAGTACTGTCGGACGGGTCACTGACTGGCGCAAGCCTCTTGCGAGGTTTGCGCTAGTCTTGCGTTCGTGACACGACGACTTGCTCAGGTGGCGAAGAAGGTTGGGGTCAGCGAGGCCACGGTCAGCCGGGTACTCAACGGCAAGCCGGGGGTCTCGGAGACGACCCGGCAGTCCGTGCTCAGCGCCCTGGACGTCCTGGGCTACGAGCGGCCCACCCAGCTGCGGGGCGAGCGCGCCCGTCTGGTCGGCCTGGTCCTGCCCGAGCTGCAGAACCCCATCTTCCCCGCGTTCGCGGAGGTCATCGGCGGCGCCCTCGCCCAGCAGGGGCTGACGCCGGTGCTGTGCACCCAGACCAAGGGCGGCGTCTCGGAGGCCGACTACGTCGAGCTGCTGCTCCAGCAGCAGGTCTCCGGGGTCGTCTTCGCCGGCGGCGGGCTGTTCGCGCAGGCGGACGCACCGCACGACCACTACCGGCTGCTCGCCGAGCGCAACATCCCCGTGGTGCTCGTCAACGCCTCCATCCCCGACCTCGGCTTCCCCTGCGTCGCCTGCGACGACGCCGTTGCCGTGGGACAGTCCTGGCGGCACCTGGCGTCCCTCGGTCACGAGCGCATCGGCCTGGTGCTGGGCCCCTCCGACCACGTCCCCTCGCGCCGGAAGCTGGCCGCGGCCCATGAGGCGGCCCGGTCCGCCGGCACGGAACTGGCCGAGGAGTTCGTCGAGCGGGCCATGTTCTCCCTGGAAGGCGGCCAGGCGGCCGCCACCCGCCTCCTGGAACGCGGCGTCACCGGCATCATCTGCGCCAGCGACCCCCTCGCCCTCGGCGCCATCCGCGCCGCCCGCCGCCACGGACACCACGTACCCCACGACGTCTCCGTCGTCGGCTACGACGACTCCGCCTTCATGACCTGCACCGAACCACCCCTCACCACCGTCCGCCAACCCATCGAGGCCATGGGCCGCGCCGCCGTCGACCTCCTGTGCGCACAGATCCAAGGCACCGAAGTCCCCCACAGGGAACTGCTCTTCGAACCGGAACTCGTCGTCCGCGGCTCCACCGCACAGGTTTCCGTCCGGTAGCGGAATCCCAGCGCCTTCGACGTTCTGTCAAACATTTACGAAATCAGCGCGAGATATTGCGTTCACTTGTTCACGGTGGTTGAGTGTGCGGCGCCCCACAACGCATCGGCGGTGGGGCGCCTTCCACGTTCATGCCCGAAGGGGACCACCCATGAGAAGTGCTCGGTTCCGCCGTACTCGCCGTGCCGGCGCCATCACGCTCGTCTCCGCTCTCACCCTGACCGCTCTTGCCGCCTGCGGCACGAGCAGCAGCGACGACGGCGGCGGTTCCGAAGGCGGCAGCGGGTCCTCCGACCCGGCCGCTCCACTGGACCCGAAGACCAAGGTGACGCTCACCATCGACTGCATGCCGCCGAAGGCGAAGGCGGCCGAGCTGAAGGAGTGGCAGGAGGACGTCAAGGAGTTCAACAAGACCTACCCCAACGTCACCATCGAGGGCCGCTCCACCCCGGGCCAGTGCCTGGAGCCGCCGCGCTTCACGGCGATGCTCAAGGCCAAGTCCCAGCCCGACGTCTTCTACACCTACTTCACCGACCTGCCCCAGGTGCTGGACAACGACGGCGCCGAGGACATCACGGCCTACGTCAACGACAAGACCGTCCCGGCGCTCAAGGACATCGACCCGAACGTGCTCGGCTCGCTCAAGCACGAGAACAAGCTCTACGGCCTGCCCACCAGCAACTACACGATGGGCCTGCTGATCAATCGCAAGCTCTTCGAGCAGGCCGGACTGGACCCCGACACCCCGCCGCGCACCTGGGACGAGGTCCGTACCGCCGCCAAGAAGATCGCCGGCCTGGGCGAGGGCATCGCCGGCTTCGGCGAGTACAGCGCGGGCAACACCGGCGGCTGGCACTTCACCGCCCAGATGTACAGCCGCGGCGCCGCGGTCGTGGACGAGAGCGGCAAGAAGGCGGCGTTCAACAACGAGGTGGGCAAGGAGGTCGCCGAGAACCTCCACGCCATGCGCTGGGAGGACGAGAGCATGGGCAAGACCCAACTGCTCAAGTGGGGTGACCTGCAGAAGCAGATCGCCACGGACAAGCTGGGCATGTTCCTCGCCGCGCCGGACGACATCACGTACATGGTCCAGCAACTCGGGGCCGACTACGAGAACTTCGGCATGGGCCCGATACCGGGCGAGAAGAACACCCTCGCCGGCGGCAACAGCTACATGATCAAGAAGGGGATCTCCGCCGACAAGGTCAAGGCGGCCGTCGCCTGGCTGAACTTCGAGAACCTGACCGTCGGCAAGGGGCAGTTCGACTGGGCCCGCAAGAAGACCGACAAGCTGCCGGTGGGCCTGCCGCAGCCCAACTTCTGGCTGAACGAGTCGAAGAAGAAGGACGACGCGGCCCGGGTCGAGCACGCCACCATGCCGGTCGAGAACTTCAAGTCGTTCATGGACAACCCGGTCCCGGGCCTGGCCGAGCCGCCGAAGGCCCAGGAGGTCTACAAGGTCCTGGACAACGTGATGTCCGGCCTCCTCACCAACAAGGACGCCCACATCGACAAGCTGCTCTCCAGCGCGGAGCAGCAGGTCAACCAGGTTCTGGCCACGCAGTGACCGGCTCCCTCGGGGGGCGGGCCGCACCGCCCCCCGGGGCCCATGAGATCAGTCCCAAGGAGCGACGATGTCGGCCCCCAGCCTGACCCCGAGCAAGGCGGCCAGAGTCCGCCACGCCCAGCCGCCGGTGGACGGCCCGCCCCAGCGCGGCGGGTCGTTCGGCAGGAGCCTGAAGCGCAACCTCACCGCGCACGGCTTCCTGATCGGAGCGGTTCTCTGCTTCGCGTTCTTCTCCTGGTACCCGATGGTCCGGGAGTTCTTCCTCGCCTTCCAGAAGACGGACCAGGGCGAGGTCTCCTGGGTCGGCATGGAGAACCTGGAGACGGTCTTCAACGACCCGGCCTTCTGGCAGGCCTGGCGCAACACCCTGCTGTTCACCGTGCTGGCTCTGGTGCTCGGCTTCGCCGTGCCGTTCGTCGTCGCGATCGTCATCAACGAACTGAGACACGGAAAGGGGTACCTCCGGCTGCTCGTCTACCTGCCGGTGATGCTTCCCCCGGTCGCCTCAGTGCTGCTGTTCAAGTACCTGTACGACCCCGGCTACGGCATGCTCAACGAGGTGTTCGGGTTCTTCGGACTGCCCGAGCAGCAGTGGCTGCAGGATCCCGACCTGTCCATGCTCTCCGTGGTCATCGCGTCGACCTGGATGAACATGGGCGGCGCGGCGCTGATCTACCTGGCCGCGCTCCAGGGCATCCCCGGTGAGCTGTACGAGGCGGCGGAGCTGGACGGGGCCGGGCTGCTGCGCAAGATCTGGCACGTCACGATCCCGCAGACCCGGCTCATCCTCTCGCTGATGCTCCTGATGCAGGTCATCGCCACCATGCAGGTCTTCGTGGAGCCCTTCCTGCTCACCGGCGGCGCCGGCCCCGAGGGTTCGACGACCACGGTCGTCTACCTCATCTACCAGTACGCCTTCAACTTCAACAACTACGGTGCCGCGGCGGCCCTCGGCCTGCTGCTCCTCGTACTGCTGGCCGGTTTCTCGGCGGCGTACGTGAAGCTCAGCCGCGCCGAGGACGAGTAGAGCCGGGGGAAACCACAGATGTCCACACGCACACTCATCTCACCGGCCCAGCTCGCCCGGCCTCGCGGGAAGTTGCTGTACTGGGTGGTCTTCGGCCTGGTCGTCGCCCTCTTCACCGTGGTCTTCCTCGGCCCGATGTACTGGATGGTCTCCAGCGGCTTCAAGGACACCCAGGAGGTCGTGCGGACCCCGCCGACGCTGGTCCCCGAGTCCTTCCGGCCGGAGAACTACTCCGATGCCTGGAACGTCATGGACCTGGCGAGCCTGCTGGGGAACACCCTGTTCTACGCGTTCGGCGCGCTCGCCTTCCAGCTGGTGTTCGACGTGGCGGCGGCCTACTCGCTGTCCAAGCTCCGGCCGGTCTTCGGCAAGGCGATCCTCGGCCTGATGCTGGCGACGCTGATGATCCCGGCGACCGTACTGGTCGTGCCGCAGTACCTGACGGTGCTCGACGTGCCGATCTTCGAGCGCAACCTGCTGAACACGCCGTGGGCGATCTGGCTGCCCTCGGTGACGAACGCCTTCAACATCTTCCTGCTGAAGCGGTTCTTCGACTCGATCCCCCGGGAGCTGCTCGACGCCGCCTCCATGGACGGTGCCTCGCCGATGCGCACCCTGTGGTCGATCGTGCTGCCGATCTCGCGGCCGATCCTCGGCGTGGTCTCCATCTTCGCGATCGTGGGGGTCTGGAAGGACTTCCTCTGGCCCATGCTGACCCTGCCCGACCCGGCCAAGCAGACCCTGAACGTCGGGATCTACTCCCTGTCCAACGGGGTGCCCGTGAACGTGCTGATCGCCGCGCTCACCATGGCCTCCCTGCCGACGCTCATCATCTTCCTGATCTTCCAGCGCAACATCATGAGCGGACTCACCGCCGGAGGGCTCAAGGGCTGAGGTCTCCAGGGCCGAGGCGCTCGCCGCCCGCCTTCCTCCCCCCGTGTCCCGGGCCTCCCGGGCCTCCTGGCACGTCCCGTCAACCTTCGCCGTCGGCCCGTCCGACGCCCCGTTCTGTCCGGGCCGGCGGCGAAGATCCACCCTGCCCGAAAGGACCGTCACGTGGCAGCCCCCAACTCGCACCGCACCGACAACTGGTGGCGCGACGCCGTCATCTACCAGGTGTACCCCCGCAGTTTCGCCGACGGCGACGGCGACGGCACCGGTGACCTCGCGGGCGTGAGGGCGAGACTGCCCTACCTCGCCGAACTCGGGGTGGACGCCGTCTGGTTCACCCCCTGGTACGTCTCACCGCTCGTCGACGGCGGCTACGACGTCGCCGACTACCGCACCATCGACCCCGCCTTCGGCACCCTGGGCGAGGCCGAGAAGCTGATCGCCGAGGCGCGGGAGCTGGGCATCCGCACCATCGTCGACATCGTCCCCAACCACGTCTCCGACCAGCACGCCTGGTTCCGGGCCGCGTTGGAGGCCGGCCCGGGCAGCGCGGAGCGGGAGCGGTTCCACTTCCGCCCCGGCCGCGGTGCGCACGGCGAGCTGCCGCCGAACGACTGGCCCTCCCAGTTCTCCGGCCGCACCTGGACCCGGGTCCCGGACGGCGAGTGGTACCTGCACCTGTTCACCCCGGAGCAGCCCGACCTCAACTGGGCCCACCCCGAGGTGCGCCGCGAGCACGAGGACGTACTGCGGTTCTGGTTCGAGCGGGGGGTGGCGGGCGTACGCATCGACTCCGCCGCCCTGCTCGCGAAGGACCCCGCGCTCGCGGACTTCGAGGAGGGCGTCGACCCGCACCCGTACATCGACCAGGACGAGCTGCACGACATCTACCGCTCCTGGCGCAAGGTCGCCGACGAGTACGGGGGCGTCTTCGTCGGTGAGGTGTGGCTGCCCGACGCCGAGCGCTTCGCCCGTTACCTGCGGCCCGACGAACTGCACACCGCCTTCAACTTCAACTTCCTGTCCTGCCCCTGGGAGGCGGACCGGCTGCGCCGCACCATCGACGACACTCTGGCCGAGCACGCCCCGGTGGGCGCCCCGGCCACCTGGGTGCTCTGCAACCACGACGTGACCCGCACCGTGACCCGTTACGGCCGCGAGGACACCGGTTTCGACTTCGCGAAGAAGGCCTTCGGCACCCCGACCGACCTGGCCCTGGGCACCCGGCGCGCCCGGGCCGCCGCACTGCTGACGCTGGCCCTGCCCGGGTCCGTCTACCTGTACCAAGGGGAGGAACTCGGCCTGCCCGAGGCCGACATCCCGCGCGAGCGGATCCAGGACCCGATGCACTTCCGCTCCGGAGGCGTCGATCCGGGACGGGACGGCTGCCGCGTGCCCCTTCCGTGGGCTGCCGACGCGCCGTACTGCGGGTTCGGCTCGGAGACCGAGCCCTGGCTGCCGCAGCCGGAGGGCTGGGCCGCGTACGCGGCGGACCGCCAGGGTGCGGACCCGCGGTCGATGCTCTCGCTCTACCGCGAGGCGCTGGGCCTGCGGCGGTCCACCGCGGGATTCGGCGACGGCGCCCTGGAGTGGCTGCCCGCGCCGGACGGCGTCCTCGCGTTCCGGCGCGCGGGCGGCCCGGTGTGCGTCGTCAACCTGTCCGCGTCGCCGGTCGAGCTGCCCGCGCACGGTGCCGTCCTGCTCACCAGCGGACCCCTGGACGAGGCCGGGCGGCTGCCGGGCGACACGGCGGTGTGGCTGCGCGACTGAGCCGTTCCCGGGCGGCGTCCCCTGCCGGCGCGGACGCCGGCGGGGGGGTCCGCCGTCGCCTGTCGTCCCGGAGCAGGGCAGAATCAGGACAGGAGGCCGTGGGAGGAGGCGACGCGTGCGGGAACGAGCGTGGCTGGGCGGGCTGCGCCGCCCCCCGAATCCCCTCGTCAGCGGGCAGCGGGCGGCACGGGGCGCGCTGCGGTCGATGACGGAGGCGCTCGGCGCGCGACGTCGGCTGGCCTGGTTGAACGCGGCGGACCTGAGCATCGGCACCACGCTCGACGTGCGGCGGACCGCGGAGGAGCTGGCCGACTTCACCGTGCCGGAGCTGGCCGACGGCGCCGCGGTGGACCTGCTGGACTCGGTGCTGCGGTTCCAGGAGGGCGACCGGGGCACGGGCGGGGAGGCGCCGCGGCTGAGGGCCATGGCGGTGTCGGAGGTCGAGGGCCTGAACCTCGCGCCCGATCCCGTGGGCGAGCTGTCGGTGCACACCGCCGACCGGCTGGGGCAGCGGTGTCTCACCACCCGCCGGCCGGTGCTGGTGTCCCGGATGACACGCGCGGACTTCGCCGTGATCGCACCCTCGCGCGAGTCGTCGGACATCATGCGCCGGGCGGGCGTCCACTCCTACCTGGCGGTGCCGCTGATCGCCCGCGGGGTGCTGCTGGGGCTGGCCGACTTCGTGCGGGCCGGCCACCGGGCGCCGTTCAGCCGTACCGACGTCGCCCTGGCCATGGAGCTGGCGTCCAAGGCCGCCGTGTACATCGACAACGCCCGGCTCTACGGGCGCGAGCGCGACCACGTCATCACCCTGCAGCGGGCACTGCTCCCCCGGTCCAGTCCGAGCACGCCGGGCCTGGACGTGTCCTCGTGCTACGACCCGGCCGCCGATCCGGCCGCCGTGGGCGGCGACTGGTTCGACGTGGTCGCGCTGCCCAGCGGCCGCACCGCGCTGATGGTGGGCGACGTGATGGGGCGCGGCCTGGCCGCCGCCGCGACCATGGGGCGGCTGCGCACGGTGGCCCGGACCCTGATGGCGTTGGACATCGCGCCCGAGCGGTTGCTGGCCCGGCTCGACCTGGCCGCCCGTGATCTGGAGGAGGACCAGGTCGCCACCTGTCTGTGCGCGGTCTACGACCCCTGCGGCAACACCTTCCGCATCGCCAGCGCCGGGCACCCGCCACCGCTGCTGACCGGGCCCGACGGCACCGTCTCGTTCCTGGAGGTGCCCACGGGGGCCCCGCTGGGCACGGGGGTGATCCCGTACGACCCGGTCGAGCGGCCGGTGCGCGAGCGGAGCCGGCTGACGCTGTACACGGACGGGCTGATCAGGTCCCGCACGGCCGACCTGGGCACCCAGCTGGAGCGGCTGCGCGAGGCGCTCGGCGACGACCTGCCCGAGGACGCCGCCGCGTGCCGGACGGTCGCGGAGCGGGTCGGCGACGACCGGTCGGACGACGCGATCGTGCTGGCGGCCCTCGCCCGGCCGCTCGGTCCGGAGTGCGACGTGTACGTGCGGGCGCTGCCGCCGGACGGCAAGGCCGCCGGGCAGGCCCGTGCGGCGGTGCGGGAGCAGTTGGAGCGGTGGGGGCTCGAGGAGCTGGTCGACACCACGGAGCTGGTGGTCAGCGAGCTGGTCGGCAACGCCCTGCGGTACGGCAACGCGCCCGGCGAGCTGCGGTTGCTGCGGCACGAGCGGCTGTCCGTGGAGGTCTCCGACTCCGGTCCCGACCTGCCGCAGATCCAGCACGCGGACGTGAGCGACGAGAGCGGGCGCGGTCTCCAGCTGATCAACATGATGTGCCGGCGCTGGGGCTCGTGCCGCACGCCCGGCGGGAAGGTCGTCTGGGCCGAGCAGGACCTGCCCCTGCGAGCCGGGACGTCCGGCCCGCGGTAGCGTCCGCGCCGCCTGCCCTACGCGGCCTTGTCCAGGGCCGGACGCTCGAACTGGGTGCGGTGCAGCTGGGCGTAGCGGCCGTCGGCCGCGAGGAGTTCCTCGTGGGTGCCGCTCTCCACGATGCGCCCGGCCTCGACCACCAGGATCCGGTCGGCCGTCCGGACCGTGGACAGCCGGTGCGCGATCACCACGGCTGTCCTGCCCTGGAGGGCTTCGGTGAGGGCTTCCTGGACGGCCGCCTCGGAGGTGTTGTCGAGGTGGGCGGTGGCCTCGTCGAGGATGACGACGCGCTGGCGGGCCAGCAGCAGCCGTGCGATGGTCATGCGCTGGCGTTCGCCGCCGGAGAGCCGGTAGCCGCGCTCACCGACCACGGTGTCGAGCCCGTCCGGCAGGGACCGTACGAGGTCGGCCAGCCGGGCGCGGCGCAGCGCCGCCCACAGCTCGTCCTCGGTGGCGCCCGGCCGGGCGAGCAGCAGGTTGGCCCGGACGGTGTCGTGGAAGAGGTGGCCGTCCTGGGTGACCATGCCGACGGTGTCGCGCAGCGACCGCGCGCTCAGGTCGCGGACGTCGACGCCGCCGACGCGGACGGTGCCGCCGTCGGTGTCGTACAGGCGCGGCAGCAGTTGGGCGATGGTGGACTTGCCGGCGCCGGACGAGCCGACCAGCGCGATGGTCTGGCCCGGTTCCGCTCGGAAGGAGAGGCCGTGCAGGACCTCTTCGCCGCCGCGGGTGTCCAGGGTGGCGACCTCTTCGAGGGAGGCGAGGGAGACCTTGTCGGCGGACGGGTAGCCGAAGCGGACGTCGTCGAACTCGACGGCGACCGGGCCTTCGGGGACCGGGCGGGCGTCGGGCTTCTCGTCGATGAGCGGGGCCAGGTCCAGCACCTCGAAGACCCGCTCGAAGCTGACGAGGGCGCTCATGACCTCCACGCGGGCTCCGGCGAGCGCGGTGAGCGGCGCGTACAGGCGGGTCAGCAGCAGGGCCAGCGCCACGACGGCGCCCGGGTCCAGGGTGCCGCGCAGGGCGAAGAAGCCGCCGAGGCCGTAGACGAGGGCCAGGGCGAGCGCGGAGACGAGGGTGAGCGCGGTGATGAAGGCGGCCTGGGCGGTGGCGGTGCGCACGCCGATGTCGGCGACCCGGCGGGCCCGGTCGGCGAACTCGGCGGACTCCTCCTCGGGGCGGCCGAACAGCTTGATCAGGGTGGCGCCGGGCGCGGAGAAGCGCTCGGTCATACGGGTGCCCATGGCGGCGTTCAGGGCGGCGGCCTCGCGCTGCATCCGGGCCATGCGGCGGCCCATCCGCCGCGCCGGGAGCACGAACACCGGGAGCAGCACCAGGGCGAGCAGGGTGATCTGCCAGGACAGGGTCAGCATGACGGCGAGGGTGAGCAGCAGGGTGACCACGTTGCTGACCACGCCGGACAGGGTGTTGCTGAAGGCGCGTTGGGCGCCGATGACGTCGTTGTTGAGACGGGAGACGAGCGCTCCCGTACGGGTGCGTGTGAAGAACGCGACCGGCATGCGCTGCACATGATCGAACACGGCCGTCCGCAGATCGAGGATGAGTCCCTCCCCGAGCGTCGCCGAGAGCCTGCGGGAGAGGATGCCGAGCACCGCCTCGGCGACGGCGATGAGCGCGATGAGCAGGGCGAGGCGCACGACCGTGCCCTCGTCGCCGTCCGACACGATCGCGTCGACGACCTTTCCGGCGAGGACGGGGGTGGCGACGGCGAGCAGTGCGGTCGCCACCCCGAGCAGCAGGAACCGGACGATGCGGCGGCGGTGCGGGCGGGCGAACGCGCCGATGCGGCGCAGTGTGGCGCGGGCGAAGGGGCGGCGCTCGTCTTGGGCGTGCATGGCGCTGTACAGCTGCGTCCACGCCGTGGTCTCCATACTCATGCCGATGACCGTAGAACCTCGACCAACCTTGAGGTCAAGGCGGCACGGCCGGTGGTCCGTAAGCCCGTGTCCGCGCGTCGGCCACCCGTAGTTGGCGCGTCTGGGGGAATGTCTTGTGCTGTGACGACAGCGGTTCGAGTCCCCGAGAAGCCACTCCTGCGCCGCGTCCCGGTCCGCCGGGTCCTGTGCGTGCTTCCGCTGCTCCTGGTGGGCGTGGTCGCCGTCCGGCACCGGTCCGTGCTCGCGGAGGGTTTCGGCCATCTCGCCACGGCCCGCTGGCCCTGGCTGCTGGCCGCGGTCGGCGCGACCTGCCTGACCTGGGTCGCCGCCTCCTGCACTCGGCAGGGCGCCGTGGTGGAGCGGCTGCCCCGGCGGCGGTTGTTGGCCACCCAGTTCGCGGCCGGCGCGGCCAATCACCTGCTGCCGACGGGTCTGGGCGCGAGCGCGGTGAATCTGCGGTTCATGACGGTGTGCGGGCTGCCGCTCGCCCGTTCCTCGGCCGCGCTCGCGCTGTACCTGCTGGCGGAGAGCGTCGGCCGTCTCGCCCTGCTGGGCGCCCTGCTGATCGCGTTCCCCGGCGCGCTGCGGCTCGGCACGCTGCTGCCCGAGGGGGCCGTGGTGCCGCTGCTGGTCGTGGCGGGCGCGGTCCCGGTCGTGGCGGCGGGGGTGCTGGTGCTGTTGCCGCGGCTGCGCGGGGCGCTGGTCTCCTTCCTGCGGACCGCGCTGGGCGAGGCCCGCTCGGTGCACACCCGGCCGGCTCGCGCGCTGGCGCTGTGGGGCGGTGCGCTGGCGTTCCCCGCGTTGCAGGCCTCGGTGCTGGTCCTGGTGGGCCGGTCGCTGGGGCTGACGCTGCCCGCCGGGCACCTGGCGGTGGCGTACCTCGCGGCGACGGTGGCGGTGGCGCTGGTGCCCACGCCGGGCGGCATCGGCTCGGTCGAGGCGGCGCTGGTCGTGGCGCTGGTGGCGGCGGGCGGCCCGCCGGCCGTGGCCACGGCGGTGGTGCTGGCGTTCCGGCTGCTGACGGTGTGGCTGCCGCTGCTGCCGGGGGCGCTGACGCTGGCGGCGCTGGTGCGGGCGCGGGTGATCTGAGGGGACGTCCGGGTCACCGAGCGGGTCATCCCGGGTGCGGCCGGGAGACGGTGACGTGGACCGCGCCGCCGTCGGGGTCGACCCGGTGCGTCCAGTGTGCCGTGAGCGTGAGCGGGCGGTGCGGTACGGCCGTGGTGAGCCGGCCCCGCTCGCGGTGCAGGAGGCGGCCGTCCTGGGTGACGTATAGGACGGGGCGGGGCAGGGGGGCCCTCGTGCGCAGGAGGTAGGGGAGGCGGTCGGACGGGGTGACGCGGCTGGGGGTGATGCGGAGCAGGGGCGGGTCGGCGACGAGGGGGACGCCGACGGGCCAGCACGGGTCCGTGGGGCTCGTGCGGTCCGTCGGGTCCGTCTGGCCCGTCGGGTCCGTCTGGCCCGTCTGGCCCGTCGGGTCCGTCGGGCCCGTCGGTCGCGCACCGGTGCGGTCGGTGAGCCAGTCGTGTACGGCGGTCGCGGCGTGCGCGCCCTCGCGGGCCGCCGTGGCCGCGCTCTCGACGGCGTGCAGCACGCTGCCGACCGCGAAGACGCCGGGCCGCGAGGTGCGCAGGGCGCCGTCCACGGCGGGACCGCGGGTCGCCGGGTCCAGGGTCAGCCCGCCGCGCCGGGCGAGTTCGTGGTCGGGGACGAAGTCGCCGGTGAACACGACGGTGTCGCAGGCCAGTGTGGTCGTGCGGCCGTCGCGGTGGCGTACCCGCACACCCGACAGGCGTCCACGGCCGAGGAGTTCGGTGACCGTGGTGCCGGTGAGGACGGGGGTGCGGTGCCGCAGGCGCGCGTGCAGGGTCCGCGCGGGTGCGGCGGGGGCCCGGGGCAGCTCCGTGACCAGCGCGACGACCTCGGCTCCGGCCGCCCGTACGGTGCCGGCGGCGGCGTGGGAGACGTCCTCGGCGCCGACGATCACCGCGCGGGCGCCGATGTGCTGCCCGTACAGGTGGACCGCCTGCTGGAGTTCGCCGGTGGTGTAGACGCCGGCGGGCCGGGTGCCGGGGACGAGGCGGGCGGCGCGGGGGCGTTCGCGGGCGCCGGTGGCCAGGACGACCGCGTCGGCGGCGAGTGTTTCGGTGCCCTGTGGTCCGACGGTGGCGAGGGCGCGCGGGCCCGTCCAGTCGAGGGCGGTGACGCCGGTGCGCAGGTCGGCACCGGCGCGGACGGCCGCGTCGGTGAGGAGACCTGCGTAGGCCGGGCCGGTCAGTGTGTGCGGCCGGTTGCCGAAGCCCCGGTGCGCGCAGTGCCTCGGCACTCCCCCGGGTGACTGCTCGCGCTCCAGGACCTCGACGCGGGCTCCGAGGGTCGCGAGCAGGGACGCGGCGGCGAGTCCGGCGGGACCGGCGCCCACCACCAGGACGTCGACGTGTCGACTTGTCATCCCTGCGCCTCCTCGAACAACGCCCTGACCACCGCCCCGCAGTAGAAGCCCTGGCAGCGGCCCGCCCGGGCCCGGGTGCGGCGGCTCAGTCCCTCCAGCGAGCGGGGCGGGACCGGTCCGGCGAGGGCGTCACGGATCTCACCGCGGGAGACGCGTTCGCAGTGGCAGACCAGGGTGCCGTACTCCGGGTCGGCGGCGACCAGGTCGGGCCGCTGGTGGGGGCGGGGATATGCCTCGCCGAGGTTCGGCATGCGGACCGGTTCGAGCGGGCGCCGGGGGCCGAGGTCGAGGCCGGTGTCCGCGAGGAGGCCCGTGACGTGCTCGGCGATGGCGAGCGAGGCGGTGAGGCCGGTGGAGCGGATGCCGCCGACGGTGACGTAGCCCTGGTGGGGGTGGGCGGCGATGCGGTAGTCGTCGTGCTCGGTCGCGGCGCGCAGGCCCGCGTAGACGGCGGTGACCTCCTCCTCCAGCAGTGCGGGCAGGATGCGGCGGCCCTGTTCGCGCAGGCGGCGCAGTCCCTCGGCGGTGGAGCCGGTGTCGCGCTTGTCGTCCAGGTCCTCGGCGGTGGGGCCGAGCAGGACGTTGCCGTAGACGGTGGGGGCGACCAGGACGCCCTTGCCGAGGGCGGTGGGGACGGGCAGCAGGATGTGGCGGACCAGGGCGCGGGCGAACTTGTCGTGGACGACGAGCTGGCCCCGGCGCGGGGTGACCGTGAAGTCGTCGTGGCCGAGGCTCCGGTCGAGGGTGTCGGCGTGCAGCCCGGCGGCGTTGACGAGCCGTCGGGCGTGCAGCGGGCCGCGCGGGGTGCCGAGCCGGTGGACGCCCTCCGCGTGACCGGCGTGTACGACGGGCGAGTCGAGGTGCAGGTCGACTCCGGCGCGGACCGCCTGGGTGGCGTAGGCGAGGGTGGTCGTCCACGGGCAGATGATGCTCTCGCCGGGTACGTGCAGGGCGCCGAGCGCGCCGGGGCCGAGGTGGGGTTCGCGGGCGTAGAGGTCGGCGGGGGCGAGGACGCGGGTGTCGTGGTAGTCGTTGCGGCGGGCCTTCTCGGCGAGGCGGGGCAGCGCCGCGAGCTGCTCCGCGTCCCAGGCGACGAGCAGGGCGCCGACGCGCTCGACGGGGATGCCCGACTCCGCGGCGTACGCGGCGAGTTCGCGGGCGCCCTCCCGCACCAGCCGGGCCTCCAGCGAGCCGGGCACGGCGTCGAACCCGGTGTGCAGGATGGCGGTGTTCGCCTTGGAGGTGCCCTGCCCGACGTCGTCCTGCGCCTCGACCAGGGCGACGCGCACCCCCGGGTGCTGCGCCAGCCGCCGGGCGATCGCGCACCCGACGACCCCGGCCCCGACGACCGCCACGTCGTACGGCTCGCCGGGCAGCGTCCCCGACACGGTGACGGTCATGCCGGGCTCCCTTCGAGCGGCGCACGGCCCGGGACACGCAGCGCCCCCGCGCCGGGGAGCGGCCGACCCGCCGGCCGGCCGGCACGCGGCCACCCGGTGGCACCCCGCCCGACGAAAGTCCCGGCGCCTCGGGTCGCCCCGCGGGCCCGTCGTCCCGGCCGGTTTCCGGGGCCACGCGGCACAGGAGTCTCGGACGGCACGGCATGCCGCTTTGCGACGGACCGGGACCACGGCTGAGCCCACCCGGAGGAGCGTGCGGCGCCGGGCGTCGTCGGCAGGGGCGGCACCGGCGCCTGATACGGCACGGCGGGTCGCCGCGGGGCGAGCCGGGGCGGCCGCTCAGCGTTTTCGCGGGAGGACGCGGCGGCCGGCGTGTCCGCACCCGGGAACGGGGGCGTGGTCCGGGTCGTGCCGGGGCGGCGGTGGCCGTGGCTCCGGCCGCCGGTCATGCCGGGCTCCCGGCGAGCAGCGCGGCGACCGCCCTGCGGAAGTGGGTGCGGCGCTCGGTGGCCTCGTCGGCGGTGACGCGGGGCTCGTACACGGTGGTGGGCCCGAGGTCGGGGAGCGCCTCGGTGAGGGTGCGGGACGGGTCCGCGCCGAGCCGGGCCAGGGCGCCGACGCCGAGCGCGGTGGCATCCGGCAGGGCGGACACCTCCACCGGGCGTTGCAGCAGATCGGCCTGCGTCTGCATGAGGAGCGTCGAGCGGGTGAGGCCGCCGTCGACGCGCAGTGCGGTCAGCGGGCCGCCGAGGTCGGCCGCCGCGGCGTCGGCGAGTTCCGCGACCTGGGCGGCGAGGCCCTCGCACAGGGCGCGCACCAGGTGCCCGGGGGTGGTGTCCAGGCCGAGACCGGTGAGCGAGCCGCGCAGGTCGCCGCGCCACCAGGGAGCGGCGAGCCCGGCCAGTGCCGGGACGAAGGTGACGCCGCCGGCGTCCGGCACCGCGGCGCCCACGGGGTCGAGGTCGGCCGCGCCGGTGATGACGCCGAGGTCGGTGAGCCAGCGTACGGCGGAGGCGGCCGTGTACACCTGGCCGTCCAGGCAGTGGTCGGTGCGTCCGCCGAGCCGCCAGGCGACGCAGGCGGACAGCCCCGAGGCGCCCCGCCGCGGTGTGCCGCCGGTGTGGGCGAGGAGGAACGCCCCGGTGCCGTAGGTGCACTTGGCGGTGCCGGGCTCGGTGACGCGCTGGGCGAGCAGTGCGGCCTGCTGGTCGACGGCGAGGCCGGTGAGCGGGAGTTCGGGGCCGAAGGCCCTGGTCGTACCGATGGGGGCGGCGTTGTCCACGATGTCCGGAAGCCGTTCGCCCCGCAGCCCGTACAGCTCCACGGCGCGTGGCGACCACTCGACGCGGTCGAGGTCGAGGAGCCCGGTGCGCGAGGCGGTCGCGGCGTCCGTGACGTGGGCGCCGGTGAGGCGGTGCACGAGCCAGGTGTCGGAGGTGGTGACATGGCCCGCGCGGGTGAGGTGCCGTCGTATCCAGGCCATTTTCGGCGCCGCGAAGTACGGGTCGAGGGGCAGGCCGGTCAGGTGACGCAACTCGTCGGCGTGGTCGGCCAGTTCGGCGCACAGGGGTGCGGCCCGGCGGTCCTGCCAGACCAGCGCGTCGGTGAGCGGGCGGCCGGTTTCCGGGTCCCAGGCGAGCACCGTCTCGCCCTGGTTGGCCAGTCCCAGCGCGGTGACCGGCTCGTCCGCGTCGGCGAGCGCCCGGCGCCCGGCGTCGACCACCGAGCCGTACAGCTCCTCCGGGTCGACCTCCACCAGACCGCCGGGCAGGTACCGGGGCCGGACCTCGGCGAAACCGGTGCCGATCACGCCCCGCTCGGGGCAGATCACCAGCGCCTTGGTGCCGGACGTGCCCTGGTCGACGGCGAGTACCGAGCCCGGCACGTGCACCTCCCCGCTTCCTCCGCCGACGGCCTCGGCGATCACCGCGCGCCAGCCTGCCCCCGCGGACACACCGCGTCAAGAGCGGCTGACGGGCCGTCAGTCGGCCCTGATGGCCAGGGTTTTGCGCCGGTGCCGCGAAAGCGAACAGATGCGGAACCTCCGCCTCTATAGTGTGCGCCGACCGCTCGACCACCGCACCACCGCCCCCGGGGAGGGCTGTTTGTCACGCCATGCTGCCGTACGGTCCGTTCCGCTCCTCGCAGCGGGCGTGTGATGGCCAGAGACGGAGCACAGCCCGCCTACGACCCCGCCGGCCACGACACCGCGCTGCGCTCGGCCCTGCAGGAAGTCCGGGCCGGGCGCTGGATGTCGATGCGCATCCTGCTGGAGCAGACCGGCTCCTGGTCGCAGTGGACGCGGCGCACCCAGGTGCTGGCCGCCTCGGCGGCCGGTACGGACGTGGTGCGGGCCTGGCTCGCGGAGGAGCCGCAGAGTGCGGCGGCCGCGGTGATGCACGCCCGGGTGGCGGTGGAGCGCGCGCTGCGGGCGCACCGCGAGGACCATCCCCGCACCCGCGAGCTGTGGCCGCAGGCCTGGCACGCCTGCGAGGCGGCGTCGCGGGCCGCGCCGCACGACCCGGTGCCGTGGGTGTGTCTGCTGGCGCTGGCCCGGCTGGACGAGGGGCAGCGCTGGGAGGAGCACCGGATGGCGCCGCCGGAGCCGATGCTGCCGCCGGGGCCCTGGGGGCTGCTCGCCGAGGCCGGCAAGCGCGACCCGTACAACCGGGAGGCCCACCACCGCATGCTGCAGTTCCTGTATCCGCGCGGCGGCTCCGAACGCCTCGCCCGGGCGGCCGGGTTCGCGCACTGGGCGGCGGGTTCGGCGCCGCCCGGCTCGGCCCTGCACGTGCTGCCGCTGTACGTGCGGGTGGAGCGCTACCGCCGCTCGGGCGCGCGGGAGGCGGCGCTGGACCTGCACTGGGTGGCGGAGGACGCCACCCGTGAGGCGCGGCAGGCGTTCGACTCCTGGTTCGCGCTCTCCGTGCGGGACGAGCGGTCCCTGCCGGACCTGAACCACCTGGCCCACGCACTGTGGGGCGCCCTCCGGTTCCGGGAGGCGAACCAGGTGTTCGACGCGCTCGGCCCCTACTGGACGCCGCTGCCCTGGGCCTGCCGGACCCCGGGTGACGGTTCGGCCGGGCGGGCGGTGGAGGTGTTCCTCCAGGCCCGCACGCGCAGCCGTTCGGCCGCCCGAGCCCGTGGCCACGGCCGGCGACGCCCCTGACCCCCCACTCATCCGTCCCGGAGGTTTGCCATGCCCCGCCCCTCTGAACCGTCCGTCAGCGAGGAACAGCGCCTGCGCGAACTCGGCTACCGGCCGGTGCTGGCCCGCCGCATGGGCGGCTTCGGCAACTTCGCGATCAGTTTCTCGGTGATCTCGATCCTGTCCGGCTGCATGACCCTGTACGGCTTCGGAATGGGCACCGGCGGCCCCGCCGTGATGCTGTGGGGCTGGGCGGGCGTCGGCCTGTTCGTGCTGTGTGTCGGGCTGGCGCTGGCCGAGGTCACCAGCGCGTATCCGACGTCCGGCGCGCTGTACTACATGGCCGACCGGCTCGGGGGACGCCGCTGGGGCTGGTACACCGGCTGGCTGAACCTGCTGGGGCTGCTCGGCGCGATCGCCGGGATCGACTACGGGGCGGCGCTGTTCACGGGCGCGTTCCTGAACCTCCAGTGGGGCTTCGAGCCGACGCCGGAGAAGACGATGCTGATCTTCGTGGTGATCCTGCTGCTGCACGCCGTGCTGAACCTCTTCGGCGTGCGGCTGGTCAGCGTGCTCAACTCCGTCAGCGTGTGGTGGCACCTGGCCGGTGTCGCGCTGATCGTCGGCGCGCTGGTGATCGTCCCCGACCACCACCAGTCGCCGTCCTTCGTCTTCACCGAGTTCGTCAACGACACCGGCTGGGAGAACCCGCTGTACGTGGCCGCGATCGGCCTGCTGCTGGCCCAGTACACCTTCTCCGGATACGACGCCTCCGCCCATCTGTCCGAGGAGACCTCGAACGCCTCGGTGTCGGCGGCGCGGGGCATCGTGCGGGCCATCTGGGTGTCGTGGCTGGCGGGCTTCGTGCTGCTGGCCGGACTGACCTTCGCCATCCAGGACTACGACGCGACGCGCGACACCGCGACCGGGGTGCCGCCCGCCCAGATCCTCCTCGACGGGCTGGGCACGGACGGCGCGAGCGCGCTGCTGCTGGTGGTGATCGTGGCGCAGTTGTTCTGCGGCAACGCCGAGGTGGCCGCCGCCAGCCGGATGGTGTTCGCGTTCAGCCGGGACGGCGCCCTGCCCGGTTCGTCGCTGTGGCGCAAGGTCTCCGCCCGCACCCAGACCCCGGTCGCCGCGGTGTGGCTGTCGGTGGCCGTGGCCTGTCTGCTGGCGCTGCCGTCCCTGTACTCGGCGACGGCGTACGGCGCGGTGACCGCCATCAACGTCATCGGCATCACCCCGGCGTACGCCATCCCGGTGCTGCTGCGGCTGCGGGCCGGCGACCGGTTCACCCCGGGGCCCTGGAACCTGGGCCGGTGGAGCAGGCCGGTGGGGTGGGTCGCGGTGGTGTGGGTGGCGTTGGTCACCGTGCTGTTCTGCCTCCCCCAGTCGTCCCCGGTGACGGTCGACACGATGAACTACGCCGCCGTCGCCCTGGTCGTCGTACTCGTATTGGCCACGGTGTGGTGGTTCGTCGCCCGCCGTTCGTACGGCACCCCGACGGCCGCCGCCTACGGCGACGACCGCGAGCAGGCGGAACTCGCCGAAGGCATCGTCTGAAACGCCCCGTTCCGCCCTGCGGCACGGTACGGACCACCGCTCGGGATGCGGCAGGATGAACCCTCGCGCCGGTCGAACTGCCTTGCGGTCCGGCCGGATCGCGCATCCCCGACATCCCGTAGGTTTGGAGACGGCCGGTGACCGAGGACCTGACCATGGACCACCTGCTGCCCGCCGGCATCGCGCTGGGGGCGGGTCTGCTGGGGGCGTTCCTGCTGCGGATGCTGCTGCGCTGGCTGGCGGGCCATGCCGGGCGCACCCGCTGGGGCGGCGACGACGTGATCGTGGCCGCACTGCGCACGGTGGTGCCGTGGGCGGCGGTCGCGGCCGGGGTGGCGGGTGCGGCGGCGGCGCTGCCGCTGACGCGGGAGGTGCAGCACGGCGTCAACCAGGTGCTGACGGTGCTGCTGATCTTCGTGGCGACGCTGACGGCGGCACGGGTGATCGCCGGTCTGGTGCGGACGGTGACGACGTCGCGCTCCGGGGTCGCCGGTTCGGCCACGATCTTCGTCAACATCACCCGCATCCTGGTGCTGGCCATCGGCTTCCTGGTGATGCTGCAGACGCTGGGCGTCTCGATCGCGCCGATGCTCACCGCCCTGGGCGTGGGCGGCCTCGCGGTGGCGCTGGCCCTCCAGGACACGCTGGCCAACCTCTTCGCGGGCATTCACATCCTCGCCTCCAAGACCGTGCAGCCGGGCGACTACATCCAGCTCAGCAGCGGCGAGGAGGGCTATGTCGAGGACATCAACTGGCGCCAGACCACCGTGCGCGAGCTGTCCAACAACCTGGTGGTGATCCCGAACGGGCAGCTCGCCAAGTCGAACATGACCAACTTCATGCGGCCCGAGCAGCAGCTGACCGTGCTGGTCCAGGTCGGCGTCTCCTACGACAGTGACCTGGACCACGTGGAGCGGGTGACGTCCGAGGTGATCGCCGAGGTGATGACCGAGGTCAGCGGCGCGGTGCCGGACCACGAGCCGGCGATACGCTTCCACACCTTCGGCGACTCGCGGATCGGCTTCACGGTGATCCTGGGCGTGGGCGAGTTCAGCGACCAGTACCGGATCAAGCACGAGTTCATCAAGCGGCTGCACCGGCGCTACCGCGCGGAGGGCATCCGGATCCCGTCGCCCGCGCGGACGGTCGCGCTCCAGCAGGGGGCCGTGGTCCTCCCGCAGCAGCGGACGGGCGAGGAGACCGTCCCGCTCCCCTGAGCGCGGCGTGGCCGGAATCTCCGTGCCACCCCTGTCGAGCCGGGGTCGGTCACGAGATATCTTGATGTCGAGCAATGTTGCAGACGTGGAGCGGAGCACCCGGTGACTGACTCGACCATCATCTATACACACACTGACGAGGCCCCGGCCCTGGCGACGTATTCGTTCCTGCCGGTGGTCCGGGCGTACGCCTCGCAGGCGGGTGTCGCGGTCGAGACCCGCGACATCTCGCTGGCCGGCCGCATCATCGCCCTGTTCCCGGAGTACCTCACCGAGGACCAGCGCATCCCGGACGCCCTCGCGGAGCTGGGCGAGCTGGCCAAGACGCCCGCCGCCAACATCATCAAGCTGCCGAACATCTCGGCGTCCATCCCGCAGCTCAAGGCCGCCGTCGCCGAGCTGCAGGGCCAGGGCTACGCGCTGCCGGACTACCCGGACGACCCGAAGACCGACGAGGAGCGCGACGTCCGCGCCCGCTACGACAAGGTCAAGGGCTCCGCGGTCAACCCGGTCCTGCGCGAGGGCAACTCCGACCGCCGCGCCCCGGCCTCGGTGAAGAACTACGCCAAGACCCACCCGCACCGCATGGGCGCCTGGTCCGGCGAGTCCAAGACCAACGTGGCGACCATGGGCGAGAACGACTTCCGTTCCACCGAGAAGTCCACGGTGATCGCCGAGGACGGCACCCTGCGGATCGAGCTGGTCGGCGACGACGGCACCACCACGGTGCTGCGCGAGTCGGTGCCGGTGAAGAAGGACGAGGTCGTCGACGCCTCCGTGCTGCGCGTCGCCGCCCTGCGCGAGTTCCTCACCGCGCAGGTCGCCCGCGCCAAGTCCGAGGGCATCCTCTACTCGGTGCACCTGAAGGCCACGATGATGAAGGTCTCCGACCCGATCATCTTCGGCCACGTGGTCCGCGCCTTCTTCCCGAAGACCTTCGCCCGGTACGGCGAGACGCTCGCCAAGGCAGGTCTCACCCCGAACGACGGCCTGGGCGGCATCTACAAGGGCCTGGAGTCCCTGCCCGAGGGGGCCGAGATCAAGGCGTCCTTCGACGCCGAGCTGGCCGAGGGCCCGGAGCTGGCCATGGTCGACTCCGACAAGGGCATCACCAACCTGCACGTGCCCTCGGACGTCATCATCGACGCCTCCATGCCGGCCATGATCCGCACCTCCGGCCACATGTGGGGTGCGGACGGCCAGGAGCACGACGCCCTCGCCGTGATCCCGGACTCCTCCTACGCCGGTGTGTACCAGGCCGTCATCGAGGACTGCCGCGCCAACGGCGCCTTCGACCCCTCCACCATGGGTTCGGTCCCGAACGTCGGCCTCATGGCGCAGAAGGCCGAGGAGTACGGCAGCCACGACAAGACCTTCGAGATCCCCACCACCGGCACGGTCCGCCTGGTCGACGCCGCCGGCAACGCGGTGCTGGAGCAGACGGTCTCCGCCGGTGACATCTTCCGCGCCTGCCAGACCAAGGACGCCCCGATCCGCGACTGGGTGAAGTTGGCCGTCACCCGGGCCCGCGCCACCGGCGACCCGGCCGTCTTCTGGCTGGACGAGGGCCGCGCCCACGACGCCAACCTGATCGCCAAGGTGAAGGCCTACCTGGCGGAGCACGACACCGAGGGCCTGGACATCCGGATCCTGAACCCGGTTGAGGCGACCAAGCTGTCGGTGGAGCGCATCCGCCGCGGCGAGAACACCATCTCGGTGACCGGCAACGTGCTGCGCGACTACCTGACCGACCTCTTCCCCATCCTGGAGCTCGGCACCAGCGCCAAGATGCTGTCGGTCGTCCCGCTGATGGCGGGCGGCGGCCTCTTCGAGACCGGTGCCGGCGGCTCGGCCCCGAAGCACGTGCAGCAGCTGGTCAAGGAGGACTACCTGCGCTGGGACTCCCTCGGTGAGTTCTTCGCCCTGGTGCCGTCCCTGGAGCAGTACGCCGAGGCCACCGGGAACACCCGTGCCAAGGTCCTCGCCGACACCCTCGACCGCGCCACGGCGACCTTCCTCAACGAGGACAAGTCCCCGACCCGTCGCGTCGGCGGCATCGACAACCGCGGCAGCCACTTCTACCTGTCCCTGTACTGGGCGCAGGAGCTGGCGAAGCAGACCGACGACGCGGACCTGGCCAAGGCCTTCGCCCCGCTCGCCGAGACGCTCACCGCGAGCGAGCAGAAGATCGTCGAGGAGCTGAACGCCGTCCAGGGCAAGCCGGCCGACATCGGCGGCTACTACCAGCCCGACCCGGCCAAGGCCGCCGAGGTCATGCGCCCGTCGGCCACCTGGAACGAGGCGCTGGCGTCCCTCGCCTGATCCTCCCCGGGGCCCGCAGGGACCCCCGGCACCCCGTCTCCGTCCCGTCGGAGGCGGGGTGCCGCCGCTTCACCACTCCCGTGGTGCGATCAGCTCCTCCGGGTCCGCGTCCGGGAAGCCGTAGGCCCGGGCCACGAACCAGAAGGCCTCGCCGATCTCCTCCCGGGCCGTGGTCTCGATCTCGCTGCCCGCCTCGTCGAAGGCCGCCTCCAGCTCGTTGAACTCCTCGGTGGCCGCGTGGGTCAGCGCGTAGAGCGCCGTCAGGTCGCCCGGCCGCTCCGCCTCCACGCGTGCACACAGCCGGAGCAGGATCGCGCGGCCCCGGTCCACCACCTGCTCCGGGAAGTAGTCGTCCTCGTAGAGCCCCTCCAGAAACCGATGTGCGGCCACTTCTTGGTTGGTGATCGACACGACGCCCCCCCTGTCCTCGCTGCCCGGTACCGTCCCCGCGATCCTGCCGCACCCCACTGACAACGCCCTCGGAGCCGCCCCGTGACCGACGCCCCGCCCGCCTTCGAGCTGCTGCCGGGTGCCCCCCACTCCCCCGTGCTGCTGCACGTGCCGCACTCCTCCCGCGAGGTGCCGGCCGACGTCCGTCCCGGCATCGTGCTGTCCGACGCCGAGTTGGAGCGGGAGCTGGACCACATGACCGACGCGCACACCGCGGAGATCGCCGCTCGGGCCGCCGAGCTGGCCGGTCTCACTCCCTGGCGGTTCGTGAACCGGGCCTCGCGGCTGGTCGTGGACCCGGAGCGGTTCCCGGACGAGCGGGAGGAGATGAACGCGGCCGGGATGGGCGCCGTGTACACGCGGACGTCGCACCGCGAGGTGCTGCGCCCCGGGGACACGGACCCCGCGCCGCTGATCGAGCGGTACTTCCGGCCGTACGCGCGGGCCATGACCGAGGCGGTCGCCGACCGTCTCGCGGCCACCGGTCGGGCGGTGATCGTCGACGTGCACTCCTACCAGGCCGAGCCGCTCCCCTACGAACTGCACGGCGAGGGCCCGCGCCCGCCCGTGTGCCTGGGCACCGACGCCTTCCACACGCCGCCCGGGCTGCTCGCCGCGGCCCGGGCGGCGTTCGCCCCGTGCGGGGAGACCGGGCTGGACAGCCCGTTCGGCGGGGCGTACGTGCCGCTGGACTTCTACGGGACGCGGGCCGAGGTCGGCGCGCTGATGGTGGAGATCCGCCGGGACACCTACATGACGGAGCCGGGCGGTCCGGCCGGGCCGGGGGCGTCCCGGCTCGCCGAGTCGCTCGCGGCGCTCGTGGACTCCGTGACCGCCTGACCCCCCTGGCCTCCGCCCCCGCCGACCACCGGCTGGAGCACTCCCGCGCGACAGCCGGGCGGGGGCGCGGAGAGGGTGGGGGGATGACGCAGGAGACCACCACGCTCACCGGCCAGTCGCCGCCCCCGGTGCGGGACTGGCCCGCCCTCGACCTGGACGGCCCGGAGTTCGACCCGGTCCTCGCCGAGCTGATGCGCGAGGGGCCGCTGACCCGCGTCCGGCTCCCGCACGGCGAGGGCTGGGCCTGGCTGGCGACGCGGTACGACGACGTGAAGGCGATCACGAACGATCCGCGCTTCGGGCGGGCCGAGGTGACGAGGCGTCAGATCACCCGGCTCGCCCCGCACTTCAAGCCCCGCCCTGGCTCCCTCGCCTTCGCCGACCAGCCCGACCACAACCGGCTGCGGCGCGCGGTCGCGGGCGCCTTCACCGTGGGCGCGACGAATCGGCTGCGGCCCCGGGCGCAGGAGATCCTCGACGGGCTGGTGGACGGGATCCTGGCCGAAGGGCCGCCGGCCGACCTGGTCGAGCGGGTCCTGGAGCCCTTCCCGATAACGGTCGTCAGCGAGGTGATGGGCGTGCCCGCCGCCGACCGGGAACGCGTGCACTCCTGGACCCGGCAGATCATCTCGACCTCCGGTGGCGCCGAGGCCGCCGAGCGGGCGAAGCAGGGCCTGTACGGCTGGATCACCGAGACGGTCCGCGCCCGGGCCGACAGCGACGGCGACGACGTGTACTCGATGCTCGGCGCCGCCGTGGGCCGCGGCGAGGTCGGCGAGACGGAGGCCGTCGGGCTGGCGGGGCCGCTCCAGATCGGCGGCGAGGCCGTCACGCACAACGTCGGCCAGATGCTGTACCTGCTGCTCACCCGTCCCGAGCTGATGGCCCGGATGCGCGAACGGCCCGAGGCGCGCGGCCCGGCGCTGGACGAGCTGCTGCGCTGGATCTCGCACCGCACCTCGGTGGGCCTCGCCCGTATCGCCCTGGAGGACGTCGAGGTGCACGGGACGCGCATCGCCGCCGGTGACCCGGTGTACGTCTCGTACCTGGCCGCCAACCGCGATCCGGACGTCTTCCCCGACCCGGACCGCATCGACCTGGACCGCGACCCCAACCCGCACCTGACGTACGGCAACGGGCACCACTTCTGCACGGGTGCCGTGCTCGCCCGGATGCAGACCGAGCTGCTGGTCGACACGCTCCTCGACCGGCTGCCGGGGCTGCGCCTCGCGGTTTCGGCCGAGCAGGTGGCCTGGCGGCGCAAGACCATGATCCGGGGGCCGCGCACGCTGCCCTGCGCCTGGTAGCCCCGCGCTCGGTACGCGGCGCGCGTCAGGTCCGCAGCCACTCCGTCACGACCACCTCCCGGCCGGTCCGCAGCCGCAGCGCGAACGGGCCGGCGGGCGGGGCCTCGCCGGTGAACCTGCCCATGTCGTCGGCCGTCAGCCGGGCGTGCGCCCGCGGCCCGCTCAGCACCTCGATCCCGGCCGGGCCCGGCGGCAGCAGCTGGCCGATCAGGCCCCGCGCGGTCACCTCGACGTCGACGGTCATCCCGTCCGACTGGAAGGTGAGCATCCGCGGCGGGTCCGACTCCCCCCTGACGGGGATGCCGTCCACCAGCGAGTCGAAGGTCAGCTCGGCGACGCGGACGTCCAGGTCGCGCAGGGCGAAGGCGTCCACGGCGACCCGCCGCAGCTCGGCCGGGACCGGGTCCAGGATCGCGGCGGCCTGCCGCAGCTCCTCCTCCAGGAGGCCGTCGTACAGTTCTCCGTCGCGCTCGTCGTACTCGTCGCGTTCGCCGCGTTCGTCGTTCAGATCGCTCATTTGGTCCCCCGTGCCTCCAGCCGGGCCCGCAGCCGGCGCAGACAGCGCTGGCGCGTCGGCCCGATGCTGCCCACCGCGATACCCAGCGCGGCGGACACCTCCTGATAACTGGGCGGTGGCGAGGAGATCAGCACCCGCAGCAACTGGCGGCACCGTTCGCCCAGTTCCTCGAACTCCTGCCACAGCAGCCGTACGCGCTCGGTCTGCGCGGCGGCCTCCTCGGAGTCGAGCACCGACTCCTCCGGCGTGCGGTCCTCGCTCGGCCGGTCGAGCAGCTGCGGATCGTCGGTCGGCGTCCACCGCCTGGAGGCCCTGAGCAGTTTCAGGCACTCGTGCCGGGCCGTGCTCGCCAGCCAGGAGCCGGACTTCTCCGGTTCCCGGATCCGCCCCAGGTGCTGGGCGAAGCGGAACCAGGCGGTCTGGTACACCTCGTGCGCGTCGGCGTCGGACAGCCCGTGCGACCTCGCCACGGACCACACGAGCGGGCCGAGCCCGTCCACCAGTGCCTTCCAGGCCGCCGCGTCCCCGTCGGCCGCCGACTGGACGAGCGCCCCGACATCTGCACGGTCCACGGTCCCACCCCTCGTGTACGACCTGCCATCGTACGCCGTGGAGCGGGTGGTTCCGACCGCCAGCAGACCGTTCACGACCCGCCCGCCGACGGGTCGAAGGCGACCGGGCGCCAGGTGGGCGGCAGCAGGGCGGGCACGTGCGCCCCGCGCACCTCCGCGTACTCGGTGTTGGCCGCGAGCAGTTGTCGGCCGGCCGCGCGCGGATCGGTCTCCTTGTGCGCCGTCATGTGGGAGGCGACCAGCCCCGCGACCACGGGGGTGGCGAAGGAGGTGCCGCTCCACTGCGCGTGCCCCTCGAACATCACCTGGTCCGGCTTGGCGGGCGCCTCGCCCGGCTCGCTCAGCACCCCGTTGTGCCGGGGGTACTGGCAGGTGCAGGGGTAGGTGAAGCCGAACCGGCAGGCGTCGTAGGTGGAGTGCTGGTAGACGTACGGCACGGGTGTCCCGAAGCCGGTGAGGGAGCTGGTGAGGCGCTCGCCGGGGGCGTAGGCCCGCACCCAGCCGCCGTGGTTGCTGAAGCAGGCGCCGAACTCGCCGTCGGAGCGCAGCGCCCCGATCGACAGCACCGAGTCCTCCCAGCCGGGCAGGGTGGCGTAGGCGGCGGGCCAGAACGGCGTGGCGCTCGCGTTGTTGCCCGCGGCGGCGACCAGCAGGGTGCGCTGGTCGCGGAGTTCCTCCATGAAGGCGTGCACGCCGAGCAGGCCGTCGGTGCGGCCGTTGGAGGTGCCGGCGGAGAGGCTGAGGACCTCGGGCCAGCCGCCGCGGTCGACGGCCTCGAAGAGCTTCTCGCCCAGCTCGGACTCCAGGATCGCGCCCGCGTCGTTGAGGGTGTTGCGGACGGTCACCTCGGTGTTGGGGGCGACGGCGGCGACCAGACCGGCGATGAACGTGCCGTGCCCGACGTACTGGCACAGCACCCCGTCGTCGTCGCACTCCCTGATCTGGGCGTCGCCCTCGGTGTGGGCCAGCAGCGGGTAGGACCGGTAGTCGTGCATGAGACCGGTGTCGATGACGAGGACGCCGACGGCGCTCGCGGCGTCGTACGGCGTCGTGTCGGCGGCCGGGTTCGGCGGCTCGCTCAGCGGGACGGGCACGGGCTCGTCGCCGGGGCAGGCGTTGACGGCGATGGAGACGACGTGGTTGCGGCTGATCAGCCGGCGGCCCGCACGGCCCTCCACCGTCCTGAGGGAGCGCAGGGCGTGGGCGACGGTGGGGTCGCCGCCGCCGGCGCCCTCGCCCGGGTCGGCGACCTGGATGCGGGTGATACCGGTGCGGTTGGTCTCGGGGCTCGCCCGGCGCACGTGGTCCGGCGTCAGTCCGGCCATGGTGGTGAAGTGGTCGCGCACGGTGTCCTCGACGAGGCGTGCCTCCTCGCCGTCGCGGGCGAGGACGACGCCCTTCTCGTAGAAGAACTCGGCGGAGTCGTCGGGTCCCATCGCCAGCGGGACGCCCGGCATCGAGCGCTGGATCTGGTCGAACTGCTCACGGAATCGCTGTGGTGCCATGGCATGCCCTCCACTGAGGCGGTGGCGGTGACGACGGTCGGGGCGGGGTGGTGACTGCGGACGTGACCACAGTGGTGACGGCGGTCGTCAATCAGAGTCCCCGGGCCGCCGATTGATACAGACTCGGACCTGTGTGGCGTGGTTCCGGAGCACTACCATCCGTGGAGTGACAGCGCGCAACGACCCGGTTCTCGACCTGCTGCCGATGGTGTTCGCCGCCCCGGGCGAAGCGCTGGCGCGGGCGGAGGAGTTGCTCGGCGCCGACCCCTCGCCGCTGCACGCCTCGGTCGCCCATCAGGTGATCGGCATCTGGCAGCGGGACTTCGGCGACACCCGGCAGGCCCTGGCCCATCTGCGGCGCGCCCGTGACCTCGCCGCGCGCGCGGAGTCGGCGGAGCGGGAGGCGGACGTCCTGGCCACGCTCGGGGTGGCGCTGGTGCACGCCGGCCGTACCCGGGCGGGGCTGGAGGCCTTCGAGCGCGGCGTGGCGCGCGGGACGGGGCACACACGCGCGCGGGTGCTGTACCGGCGGGCCTACGTGTGGTGGGTCCTCGGCCGGCACGGCGAGGCGCTGGAGGACGTACGGCGGGCGATCCCGGTGCTGCGGCAGGCGGAGGACGTGATCTGGACTGCGCGGGCGCTGACGCTGCGGGCGACCGTGCATCTGGCGCTGGGCTCGGTGGAGCGGGCGGACGCCGACTTCACCGCGGCGGAGGCGCTGTGGGACACCACGGGCCAGGAGCACGACAAGGCCGACGCGGTGGAGAGCAGGGGCCTGGCGGCGTTCCGGTCGGGTGACGTGCCGGCGGCGCTGCGGCTGCTCGACGAGGCGGAGGAGCGGTACGCGAAGCTGGGCACACCGACGTTCATGCTCACCATCCGGCGCTGCGAGGTGCTGATGGCGGCGGGGCTGGCCACCGAGGCGCTGGCGGAGGCGGACACGGCGATCGCGGCGCTGGACGGGATCGGCGGGCAGTCCACCCGCAAGGCGGAGTTGCTGCTGGTGGCCGCGCGGGCGGCCCGGCTGGCGGACGAGCCGCAGACCGCGCTCGCGCGCGCGGCCGTCGCGGTGCGGCTGTTCGCCGGGCAGCGGCGCACCTGGTACGAGACGCACGCCCGGCTGGTGCTGATCGAGGCGCGGGTCGCCACGGGACGCAGGTCGGGCCGGCTGGTCGCGGACGCGGCGGCGGTGGCGGAGCGGCTGGCGGCCTTCGGGGCCCCGGCGGCGCCGGAGGCCTCGTTGCTGGCGGGCCGGATCGCGCTGGGCCTCGGCTGGATGGCGGACGCGGAACGCCATCTGGCGGTGGCCGCGCGCAGCCGGCACGGCGGGCCGCCGCTGGCGCGGATGACGGGCTGGGCGGCGCAGGCGCTGCGGGCGCGGGCGGCGGGGTCGGCGCGGGGCGTCCTGGAAGCCTGCCGGCGCGGCCTGGACGTCCTGGACGACCACCGTATGACGCTGGGCGCCTCGGAGCTGCGGGCCCGGGCCACCGCGCAGGGCGCGGAGCTGGCGGCGCTGGCCCAGCGGGCGTCGCTGGTCTCGGGCGGGCCGCGACGGCTGCTGGGATGGAGCGAGCGCTGGCGGGCGACGGTGCTGTCGGCGCCGCCGACGCGGCCGCCGGCCGATCCGGTGCTGCTCACCGCCATGACGGCGTTCCGGGAACTCGCCGCCCGCGCGGAGGAGGCCCGCACGGACGGCGGCCGGCCGGCTCCCGCGCTGGAACGCGAGCAGCGGCGTCTGGAGCGGGAGATCCGCTCCCGCACCCTGCACATGCGGGGCGAGGCGCCCGGCGACGGCGACCGGTTCGACGTGGCGCGGCTGCTGCGGCGGCTGGGCGACGAAGTGCGGCTGGTGGAGCTGGCGGTGCTCGACGGGCGCGTGCACGTGCTGCTGTGCGGGCAGGGGCGGGTACGGCGGTTCGAGGCCGGGCTGCTCGCCGAGGCGGAGGTGGAGGCCGAGCACGTACAGGCCGGGCTGCGGCGGCTGGCCCATCCTGGAGCCGAGGCGCGGCTGCCCCTGGTGGAGGCGGCCGGCGCCCGGCTTCAGCACCTGCTGCTCGGTCCCGCCGCGGCCCACCTCGGGTCCGGCCCGGTCGTCGTGGTCCCGCCGGGCCGGCTGCACCGGGTGCCGTGGGCCCTGCTGCCCGCCCTGCGGGAACGGGTGCTGAGCGTGTCGCCGTCGGCGAGCAGCTGGCTGCGCGCGCGGGACACCGCTCCCCCGCCCGGCGGCCGCCAGGTCCTGGTCCGCGGCCCCGGCCTGGCGAGCGGCGGCGCCGAGGTTCCCGAACTGTCCGACCGGTACACCGGGCGACGGACACCGGCAGGGACCGGCACGGGCACGCCGCCCGGGGCACCGCCGAGCACGCGCGAGGTGCCGTCCCAGGGCGGGCGGGACCAGCCGGCGCGGACCCGTGACGTACCGCCGCACGACGGACCGGGCCGCGGCGAGCAGGAAGACCCGGCCGGAGCGTGGGCGGTGCCGGCGCCCGGCGGGCGGGTGCACGGGGAACGGACCGCAACGCTCGATGGAGCGCCGCGCGGCGGGCGGGAGCGTGGGGTGTCGGCCGTGGCGGGTGTCGCCACGACTCGGGTTCCCCGGCCCGACGACGACGGCGGTCGGTCCGGTCGCCGAGAACGCGACGGTGCGGGGCGGTCCGGCGATGGCGGCCACCGCATCGCGGACGTGCCCGGGGGTGGTGCCGCCGCGCGTGGAACCACCGTCGTGCTGGAGGGCGACGACGCGCGGGTGCCACGGGTCCTGCGGGAGCTGGACGGGGCCGCCCTGGCACACATCGCGGCGCACGGGACCTTCCGTGCGGACAGCCCCTTGTTCTCCTCGCTGCGGATGGCGGACGGGCCGCTCATCGTGCACGACTTCGAGCGGCTCGACCGCAGCCCGTACCGGATCATCCTGCCCTGCTGCGACACCGCGCGCTTCGCGTCGGTCGGCGCCGACGAGCTGCTGGGCCTGGTCACCGCGCTGCTGCCGCTGGGCACGGCCGGGGTGGTGGCGTGCACCGCGCCGGTCAACGACGCCGCGGTGGTGCCGCTGATGCTCGCGCTGCACAAGGGGCTGGAGGCGGGCCTGTCCCTGGCGGAGGCCCTGCGTGACGCGCGGGCCTCCTTGCCGGGCGACGCGGTGCACCAGGCGACGGGGTGGGCCTTCTCGGCGTTCGGTGCGGCCTGAGACGCCGGGGCCGCCGGATCAGGCGGGTTGGGGCTCGGGCAGTTCCACGAGCCAGGGCAGGGCGCCGCGGTCGGCCGCGCCGAGGCGGGTGTAGGCGCCGTAGAGGTGGTTGCCGACGGTGCGGACGGACAGGGTCAGCCGCTCCGCGATCTGCCGGTTGCTCAGGCCCGCGGCGGCGAGCGTGACGATCTGGCGCTGCCGGGCGGTGAGTTCGCCGAGCACCAGGCCGGACAGCGCCGGGGTGCGGGCGCCCTGGCAGCGCCGGGCGAGGGCGGCGGCACGGGTCCGGGCGGTGCGCGCGGCCCGCGGGTCGCGGTGGGCGCCTACCGCCTGGGCGCTGGCCTCGGCGGCGAACAGCAGGAACCCGCGCCGTTCCAGCTCCTCGGCGACCCGGTCGAGTGCCGGTCCGTCCGCGCGCGCGAGGGCGTCGGCGTGCGCGGCGAAGACGCCGGTCAGCCGGCCCGCCGCCCGCTCGGGTGCGCCGAGCCGGACGGCGTCGTACGGGTCGCCCCGGCCGGCCGTCCGGACCGCTTCGTCCAGGTCACCGCGCGCGGCGGCGGCCCACGTGGCGGCCGCCGCCGCGACGCCCGGCGCCGCGTCCCCCGACTGTGCGGCGGCCAGGGCGAGTTCGGTGCGGCAGTCCGGATCGTCGTGCTGGGTCCGCAGGCCCTCGCGGGCCCAGGCCGCGGCTTCGCGCAGCCGTCCGCGCAGCCGTGCGTACCTGGCCCGCAGGGCCGCGTACCGGGTCGGCAGCGGTGCTCCCTCGGCGACCAGCCACTCCCCCACGGGGGCCTCGGTCGCCCGTACGTCGGCCTGCTCGACGCGCCGGGCGAGCGCGGCCCGTTCCGCCTCCAGGGCGGGGCCGGTCCGGTCCGGGGTGCCGGCCAGGCGCCGGGCCCGCAGCCGGCCGGCGGCGGCGCGCAGCACCGGTCCGTGCAGGGGGTGTGCGAGACGGGTGGCGCCGTGGTCGTCTACGGTGACCAGTCCCTCGGCCTCCAGCGGCTCCAGGGTCCGTATGTCGAGGGCGTCCAGGTCCAGGGGCAGGGGCTCGGCGAAGGCGAGGCGTTCGAGCGTCTCCCGCTCCTCGGTGCGGGTGCGGTCGAGGACGTGGGCGGCGCGCTCGCGGACCGCCGGGGTGAGCGGCACCGGTCCCCGCCACGCCCACTGGTCCGTGTCCGGCACCGGCACGAGCCGGCCGCCCCCGCGCACGGCGGTCAGCAGTTCGCGCAGCAGCCGCAGGTCCCCCCGGCCCAAGCGGTACAGCCGGTCGACGGTGAGCGGCTCCAGGGCGGTGTCCGTGCCGGCCGTGAGCAGTTCGGCGGTCTCCTCGCGGGGCAGCGGTTCCAGGGCGAGGCGCGGCAGCAGCTCACCGGACCACAGCCGGGACACCGCGCCCGGTACGGGGGCGCCGTCGGTGGCGACGACCAGGAGGCGGGTGCGGCCGTGCACGGCGAGCTGGTGCACGAGGGCGGCGGAGGCATCGTCGAGCAGGTGTGCGTCGTCGACCAGCAGCAGCCGTACACCGGACAGGAGTTGGACCGCGCGGTGCAGGGTGACCCGCTCGGGCAGCAGGTGGGCGAAGGCGGCGAAGGGGATGTCCCCGGTCTCGGGCGTCCCGGCGGCGCGGACCGTGTCGGTGCCGCGCACGGCCTCGGTCACGAGCCTGGTCTTGCCCGCGCCCGCCGGGCCCGTCACCACGAGCCCGCCCCGGCCGGCCGCCACGGACCCGCGCACCAGCTCCAGTTCGTCCGCCCGGCCGGTGAACGGCCAGGGGGTCTCCAGCCTCTTCGCGTCCCGCAGAGAAGTCGTCACGGCAACATGAGCCGGCATACTCACCCCTGATACAGGGTGACTTGAGTACCCCCCGACTCAGGCGCCGGGACCGGTCCGGACGGCACCCTGATGACCATGACCGCACGCTACTGCTCGCTCGCGCAGCAGCCGGCCCCCGTGCTCGCACCGGGGCTGGCCGCCGAGCGTGCCGCCGCGCTCGTCGGCGGGCAGCGGATGTGGGTCAACGGAACGGTGCTGCACTACTGCTTCCTCGGTGGCGACACCGACACCTCGGTGGTCCCGATGCCGGGCACCGGGCGGCCCCGGCGGGGGTCGTGGGTGGGGACCGAGGAGCAGCGGGACGTGGTGCGCGACTGCTTCCGGCAGTGGCTGGACCTCGGCATCGGGCTCGACCTCGAAGAGGTCCGCGACCGGTCGGAGGCGGAGCTGCGCATCGGCTTCCAGCCCGGCGACGGGTCCTGGTCGGCGGTGGGCAAGGACGCGCTGCGGGTCGGGCTCAACGACCGTACGATGAACTTCGGCTGGGACCTGACCGCGCCGGGTGAGCGGGCGACCGCCCTGCACCAGATCGGGCACGCGCTCGGCATGCTGCACGAGCACCAGAACCCGTACGCGGGCATCCTCTGGGACGACGAGGCCGTCTACGCCGAGCTGGCGGGCCCGCCCAACCACTGGAGCCGGGAGCGGACCTTCCACAACATCCTGCGCAAGCTGGACGGCGACGAGGCCAACGGCCCGGTCTGGGACCCGCAGTCGATCATGGAGTATCCCTTCCCGTCGGGGCTGATCCTGGAACCCGAGCACTACCGCTCGGGCCTGCACCCGCCCGGTACACTCTCCGCCGCCGACAAGGAGTTCGCCCTGCGCTGGTACCCGCCCACCGGCCGGCCCGGTCCGCTGGTGCCGTTCCGCTCGGTGCCGTTGGGTCTCGGGCCCGGCGAGCAGGCCGACTTCCGTGTGGACCCGCCGGAGACCCGCGAGTACACCGTGGGCACCTTCGGCGACAGCGACGCCGTCGTCGTCGTGTTCGAGGAGCGGGACGGCGTGCCCCGCTACTTCGCCGGACAGGACGACGGGGGAAGTCCCCGCAACGCCACGATCAGGGCCCGTTTCGTCAAGGGCCGCCGCTATGTCGTCCGGGTGCGCCTGTACTCCTCGTGGGGTGCCGGCGAGACGGCGGTCATGTACTGGTGACCGCGCGGCTCACGAGCACCCGGGCGCCGTGGCCACGGACCGGCGCCGGGGGCCGGCCGCGACGCGCCGCCTTCGGGGGAGGGCGACGCGTCGCGGCACATGCCGTGTCCGCCGCTGGGGGGCGGCGGACACGGCGACTTCCACGGGTCCCGTCGTGTCAGGCGGGACGGCCCGCGAGGGCACGGCCGAAGGCCGGGTGGGCGGTCAGGCCCCGGACGTGGGACCACAGCGCGGGGTGGTCGTCCGCACGCCGCGGGGTGTCGCGTCGGACGAGGGCCGCCCAGACCTCGATGTCGGCGGCGGTCAACCGGTCGCCGACGACGTGGGAGTGCGCGGTCAGGCGCCGCTCCAGGAGGTCGAGTACGCCGGGCAGCGCCGCGGGGTCGGCGGCCCGGGCGCACAGCTCCTCGACGGCGGCGATCTCCGCTTCCGCGCCGCGGGGATACAGCACCGGGCCGGCGGGAGGGGTGAAGGACCGGGCGAGGTCGCGCATGATGTCGCGCGCGTGCGTGCTCACGATCCGGCCGGACCAGCCGTCGCTGAGCACCGGCGCGACGGCAGGACCCCGGTAGTGGTGGGCGCTCGCCTCGTACAGCGGGCGCAGGTCGGCGTATCCGCCGTCGGGACAGTCGGGGCGCCGGGCCAGGAGGGTCACCGGACAGATCTCGGCCAGGCCGAGGAGGCGGTGCACGACGGCGATGCCCAGACAGTCGTCGTGGCCGGGCGACAGGTGGAGGCGGTAGCGGCGCGGCACGGCGTAGTGGCCGCTCCTCGGGTCGCGGCCGATCCGACCGCGGAAGGCGGGGGCAGGGACGAGCGGTGTGACGGTCATGGTTCTCCCGGATGTTTCCCTACCTAATCACTAGGATTACTGGGGAAGTGTCGACCGGCGCCGAGGACGCGTCAAGGGGGTGTCCGCCCACCAAGAAACGGCCCGGGCCGGGACGAGGCACCACGATCAGGCACGAGGACGAGGCGCCACGACGAAAAGGGCCCCCGCGAGCTTCCGCCCGCGAAGACCCTTCGCAACCGTCGGGACGACAGGATTTGAACCTGCGACCCCTTGACCCCCAGTCAAGTGCGCTACCAAGCTGCGCCACGTCCCGGTGCGCGATCCGCGTCTTCCGCGATCGCGCTGGTCAAGCCTACCCCATCCGCGCGGTGGGACGGAGTCGCCAGCCAACCCTCCCACGCGGGCGGCCGAGTGGGCCGGGCCCGGTCCGCTCACAGGTCGGATGGGATGATCACATCGCGAGACGCCGTTGCGTCACGCCGCCCACCAGGCGTTACCTCGCACGGTGCGAACCGAAAGAACCGCGAACAACGAACACGACGAACGCGACGAACACCTCGGTGACGACGTCACCGGCGACCGCTCCGCGCGGCGTGCCGTGACCGTCTTCCCGGTCCTCGTCCTCCTGGCCGGCGCCCTCGGCCTGCTGCTCCCCGGGAGTTTCACCGGGTGGAGCGAGGCGGTGCCGTACCTGCTGGGTGTCGTGATGTTCTGCATGGGCATCACCATGACCCCGGAGGACTTCCGCGGCGTCGTGAAGCGCCCCTGGGCGGTGGCGCTCGGGCTCGGCGCGCACTACGTCATCATGCCGGGGCTCGGCTGGGCCATCGCCCACCTGCTCGACCTGCCGCCGCAGCTCGCCGCCGGCGTGATCCTGGTGGGCTGTGCGCCCAGCGGTACGGCCTCCAACGTGGTGACCTACCTGGCTCGCGGCGACGTCGCCCTGTCCGTCTCCGTCGCGACCGTCTCCACGCTGGTCGCCCCGCTGGTCACCCCGCCGCTGACCCTGCTGCTGGCCGGAGAGTACCTCCCGGTGGACGCCGGGTCCATGGTCACCGACATCCTCAAGACGGTGCTGCTGCCGGTCCTCGCGGGCGTCGTCGTACGGCTGCTCGCGGGACGGTACGTGCAGCGGGCGCTGCCGGCGCTGCCCTGGCTGTCCGCGCTGACGATCTCCGTGATCGTGGCGGTCGTCGTGGCGGGCAGCGCCGACGCCATCAAGTCGGCCGCGGGGCTGGTCTTCGTCGCCGTCGTCCTGCACAACGGGCTCGGTCTGGCCCTCGGCTACGGCGCGGGGCGCCTCGGCAGACTGGGTGAGCCCGGCAGCCGTGCCATGGCCTTCGAGGTCGGCATGCAGAACTCCGGTCTCGCCGCCTCGCTGGCCACCGCCCACTTCAGCCCCCTGGCGGCGCTGCCGGCCGCGGTCTTCTCCGTCTGGCACAACGTGTCCGGCGCGGTGGTGGCGGCGTGGCTGTCGCGACGGGGTCGGTGAGCCGAGCGCGAGAGCTGTCGGGACCTGTCAGGCGACCGGCGGGGTGCCGTGGAGGGAGCGGGACGCGGTGGCCCTCGGGCCCCAGTCCGGTCCCTTGGCGCGCTCGGCCTCCGTCCAGGAGTTCCGTTCGCGCTGCTCACCCCCGCGCGGACCGCGACGAAGTGTCCGCCTGCCCGGCCCGATCCCCCACACCCTGTCTCCCCTGGCGCCCGGCAGGCACTGGTTGACGTCGCGGCATGACCCACAGCTTCGTTGTCCACGTCCCCCACGCCGAGCTCGAACCCGAGCCGCTCGACCCCGGCCAGATCGTGTCCGGCACACCCGAGGTGACCGGCAAGGTGGTCTGGGAGTCGCCGGACGGCCGCCGGGTGCGCGGCGTCTGGCAGATCACGCCGGAGGTGGTCACCGACACCGAGGCGGACGAGGTGTTCGTCGTGCTCAGCGGCTCGGCCACGATCGAGGTCGCGAGCGGCCCGACGCTCACGGTCGGGCCGGGCGACCTGGCGGTACTGCGCGAGGGCGACCGTACGACGTGGACGGTGCACGAGACGCTGCGCAAGGCCTATGCGATCGACCTGGGCCGGCCATGAGGTTTGTCCTGTCAAAAGGTTGACATGATGCCGACGCCCGCCCAGGGTGGCCTGGACAGATCACGCTGGACAGATCACGGACAGGTCCGAAGAGGGGCTCTCATGGTCGAGGCACTCGGTGTCGCCGTCGTCGGTTTCGGCTGGATGGGCCGGGTGCACACCCAGGCGTACGCCCGGGTCCGGCACCACTATCCGCACCTCGCGCTGCGCCCGGAGCTGGTGACGGTAGCGGAGGAGGTGCCGGGGCGGGCCGAGGAGGCCGCCGCGCAGTTCGGGTTCGCCTCCACGACCCGCGACTGGCGCGAGGTGGCGGCGGACCCGCGGGTGCGCGCGGTCAGCATCACCGCCCCCAACTTCCTGCACCGCGAGATCGCCGTCGCGATGGCCGGGGCGGGCAAGCACATCTGGGTGGAGAAGCCGGTCGGCCTGTCCGCAGACGACGCGCGGGCGGTGGCGGACGCGGTGGCCGAGGCCGGTGTGCAGGGCACGGTCGGCTTCAACTACCGCAACGCCCCCGCCGTGGAGGCCGCCCGCGACCTGATCGCCGCCGGTGACATCGGGAGCGTCACCCATGCCCGCATCCGGCTCTTCAGCGACTACGCCGCCCACCCGGAAGGCGCGCTGACCTGGCGCTACGAGCGGGAGCGCGGCGGCAGCGGGGTGCTCGGCGACCTGGCCTCGCACGGCGCGGACCTGGCCCGGTTCCTGCTCGGCGACATCGCGTCGCTGACCGCCGACACGGCGGTCTTCCTGCCGGAGCGGGCCCGCCCCGCCGCCGCCACCGCCGGTCACGCGCGTGCCACGGGCGGCGAGTTGGGCCCGGTCGAGAACGAGGACTACGTCAGCTGCCTGCTGCGCTTCGCCTCCGGCGCCCGCGGTGTCCTGGAGGCCTGCCGGGTGTCCGTCGGCGAGCAGAACAACTACGGCTTCGAGGTGCACGGCACCACGGGCGCGGTGTCCTGGGACTTCCGCCGCATGAACGAACTGCGCGTCAGCCGCGGCACGGAGTACCAGGACCAGCCCGTGAGCACCGTGTACGTCGGCCCCGGGCACGGCGAGTTCGCCGCCTTCCAGCCGGGGGCCGCGAACGCCATGGGTTACGACGACCTGAAGGTGGTGGAGGCCCACCGCTTCCTGCGCTCGATCGCGGAGGGCACCCCGTACGGCGCGACTCTGACGGACGCCGTGCACAGCGCGGCCGTGCTGGACGCGATGACGCGGTCGGCGGAGCGCGGCACCTGGGTCGGACCCGAGGCGTCCGACTGAGCCGGAAGGCCGCCGGGCGTCACACGGTCGCGGCGTCGAAGGGCGTGTCGCAAGGCATGTTGTGCGGTGTCACGACCTGGATCGCCGACGGCCGCGAGGGACCCGCGGACGGCAGGGCGCCGTGGGCCCGCATCACGTGGCGGCAGGCCTCGCGCAGGTCCTGGCGCAGGTCGTGGTGGAGGACCACGGACAGGCGCCGCTCACGCAGCAGCCGGGTGTTGTCCTGGTCGAGGTCGTGGGCGACGAACACCTCGCAGCGGCGGCCGAGGTCCGCGAAGGCGCGCAGGGTGGCGATGTTGCCGCCGCCCATCGAGTAGACCGCCCGGATCTCCGGATCGCGTTCGAGCGCGGCCCGCACCAGGTCGTACTGGGTGGCGTCCAGGCCCTGCCCCTCGGCGATCTCGACGAGGGCCCGCCCGGGGTGCCGGGCCCGCATGACGCCGCGGAAGCCCATCTCGCGTTCCTCCTCGTTGCGGAAGAAGCCGCTGCTGAGGCTGGTGAGGATGTGGCCGGGGCGGTCGCCGAGCCACTGGCCCATGAGGTAGGCGGCGGTCGCGCCGGCCGCCCGGTCGTCGATGCCGACGTAGGCCACACGGGAGCTGACCGGCAGGTCCGTCGCCAGGGTGACGACGGGGACGCCCGCGGCGGTCAGCCGGCCGACGGCGGCGGTCACCTCGGGGACGTCCGGGGCCTTGAGGATCACCCCCTGGGAGCCGCGCCGGGCGATCCGGTCCAGGGTGCCGGTCAGTTCCCCGGCCGGGCCGGTCTCGCGGAAGTGGAAGCGGCAGCGCACCACGGCGGGGTGCAGGGCGGGCAGTTCGGCCTCCAGCGCGGCCCGCACGGCGGTGGAGAAGCGCTCCGGCGCCTGCATCACGATGTCGCACATGAACGTGCGGCCGACCAGCCGCACCTGGGTGCGCTGGCGGTCCAGGTCGGCGATGGCCCGGCGCACCTCGAACGCGGTGCTCTCGCGCACGCCGCCGCGGCCGTTGAGCACCCGGTCGACGGTGGCCTCGCTCAGGCCCGCCTGCCGTGCGATCTCCCGGATCGGGAAGGGGTGCCCCATGGCCGGCTCCTCCGCTTCGTCCGTGCGGCGCACTCTGAGGGGTTTTTGATGGCCGCCTGCTGGTTGTTCGACGCGTTTGTCAGGACAAGAATGACAGCACCGCGTCGCCCCTGTCAGCGAAAGGACGACGATGCCCGCAGCGCCCGTCCCCGCCCACCGCGCCCCACTCTCCGAACGCGACTGCGACCTCGACGCCTTCCGCGCGCTCGTCGAGCAGCCGACCGACCCGGCCGCGTACCCGCGGGCCTCCGCCGTGGAGCGCAACGTCCCCGTGTACGACGCCGGGGACCTGCGCGACGACCCGGAGACGGCGGCCGAACTCGTCCACGCCCTCGCCGACGGCCCCGGCATCGTCGTCCTCGAGCGCGCCTTCCCGGACCCGGCGGTGGTCGACCGGGCCACGGCCGTGTTCGACGCGCTGATCGCCGAGCAGCGCGCCTCGGGCGCCGCCGCCGGTGACCACTTCGCCGCGCCCGGCGCCAACGACCGGGTGTGGAACGCCCTGGAGAAGGCGGCCCTGCGCGACCCGGAGGCGTTCGCCGCGTACTACGCCAACGACGCCCTGGCCCTGGTCGCCCGCGCCTGGCTCGGCCCCGGCTACCAGGTCACCTCCCAGATCAACGTGGTCAACCCGGGCGGTGCCGCGCAGACCGCGCACCGCGACTACCACCTGGGCTTCCTCTCGGGCGAGGCCGCGGCCACGTACCCGGCGCACGTGCACCGCCTCTCCCCGGTGCTCACGCTCCAGGGCGCCGTCGCACACTGCGACATGCCCGTGGAGTCCGGGCCCACGATGTACCTGCCGCACTCCCAGAAGTACGAGCCGGGCTACCTGGCCTGGCGGCTGCCGGAGTTCCGGGCCTTCTTCGAGGCACGCCACGTGCAGTTGCCGCTGGCCAAGGGCGACGCGGTCTTCTTCAACCCCGCGCTGTTCCACGCGGCGGGCGCCAACCGCTCCGCGGGCCTGCGCCGCATGGCCAACCTGCTCCAGATCTCCTCCGCGTTCGGCCGGGCCATGGAGACCGTGGACCGGGAGGCGGTGGTGGACGCCGTCTACCCGGTGCTGCTGAAACGGAAGGCCGAGGGCGTGGGCGAGCGGTGGCTGGAGCACGTGGTCGCCGCGAGCGCGGAGGGGTACCCCTTCCCCACCAACCTCGACCGCGACCCGCCGGTCGACGGCCTGGCACCGCCCTCCCAGGCGGACCTCGTACGGCGGGCGCTGCGCGAGGAGTGGACGCCGAACGCGCTCCGCGAGCGGCTGCGGGCGGGCCGGGTACGACGAGAGAGCCGGTGAGCGGGGGCGTACGGGGCACGGGCCCCGGCACGGACACCCCACACCACCCCGAGCAAGGAGCAGCCAAGCACATGCGTATCGGAATCCTCGGCCTCGGCCGCATCGGCGCCTTCCACGCCGAGACCCTCGCCGGACTCGACGCCGTCGGCTCGCTCGTCGTGGCCGACCCGTTCGCGGACGCCGCGAAGGCCGCCGCCGAGCGGTTCGGCGCCGAGGTCGCGGACTCGCCCGAGGCCCTGCTGGCCGCCGGTGTGGACGGTGTGGTGGTCGCGGCGGCGACCGACGCCCACCCTGACCTGATCCTCGCCGCCGTCGAGGCCGGTGTGCCCGTCTTCTGCGAGAAGCCCGTCGCCCGCACCATGACGGAGGGCGTCGAGGTGCTCAAGGCGCTCGCGGGCCGCGACGTGCCGGTCCAGATCGGCTACAACCGCCGCTTCGACGCCGGGTTCGCCGCCGCGCGGGCCGCCGTGCGCAGCGGCGAGCTGGGCACGCTGCACACCGTCCGGTCGACCACGCTGGACCCGGCGCCGCCGCCCGCTGCGTACGTCGCCGCCTCCGGGGGCATCTTCCGGGACTGCTCGGTGCACGACTTCGACATCATCCGCTGGGTGACCGGGCGCGAGGTGAGCGAGGTGTACGCCGTCGGCGGCAACCGCGGCGCCGGCTTCATCCGGGAGGCGGGCGACGCGGACACCACCGGCGCGGTCCTCACCCTGGACGACGGCACCGTCGCCCTGGTCTCCAACAGCCGCCACAACGGCCGCGGTCACGACGTCCGCATGGAGATCCACGGCTTCGACGACTCGATCGCCGTCGGACTGGAGGACAGGCTGCCGCTGCGTTCGGTCGAGCCGGGCACGACCTTCCCGGCCGGTACTCCGCACGACTTCTTCATGGACCGCTTCGCCGCCGCCTACCGCGCCGAGCTGACCGCGTTCACCGAGGTCGTCGCCGGTACCCGCCCCTCGCCCTGCACGGTCGAGGACGCGCTGGAGGCGGGCTGGATCGCCGAGGCGTGCACCCTCTCGCTGCACGAGCACCGGCCGGTGACGATCGCTCAGGTGCGGCGGGGCTGAGCGGGACGCAGAGGTCCGGCGGAGCCGGCGGGGTCATCCCGCCGGCTCGCTGATGTTCACCATCCATTGGACGCCGAACCGGTCCGTGCACATGCCGAAGACGTCGCCCCACATCTGCTTCTCCAGGGGGACGGCGACGGAACCGCCGGCGGACAGCTTCTCCCAGTAGCCGCGCAGCTCGCGCGCGTCGTCGCCACTGAGACTCACCGCGAAGGTGTTCCCCGGCGTGTACTCCATCCCGGGCGGCGTGTCGGCGCCCATCAGGGTGAAGCCGCTCGGCGTCTCCAGCATGGCGTGCATGATCTTGTCGGTGTACGCGGGGTCCGGCATGCCCGCCGAGCCGAAGGTGTTCAGCGCCAGGCTGCCGCCGAACACCTGCTCGTAGAACTCCATCGCCTCTCGGGCATCGCCGTCGAAGCTGAGGTACGGGTTGAGACGCGAGGACATGGGTGCCTCCCGGAACGGGACGAGGGGTCAGTGCTGCGCACGCTAGCGCGCACCACCCATGACGGCCCGCCGAGCGGCGCACCGGCGGGACGCTCCCCCGCCGGCGCGGCCGGTCTCAGGCCCCGCAGGAGCGCAGGAACTTCCGGGTGCGCACCGCGATGGGCAGCGGCTTGTCCGGCTCGCAGGGGTACATGTCCTGCTCGACGATGGCGAACAGGTCCACGCCGAGTTCCTGGGCCGCCGTGAGCACCGGGCCCAGCTCCGGCACGCCCCCCGGCGGCTCGCACATCACGCCGCGCTGGACGGCCGGTCCGAACGGCACCCCGCCCTCCCGCACGCCGGCGAGGATCTCCGGGTCGACCTGCTTGAGGTGGAGGTAGCCGATGCGCTCGCCGTAGGTCTCGATCAGCTTGACGCTGTCGCCGCCGCAGTAGGCGTAGTGGCCGGTGTCCAGGCAGAGGTTCACCAGGTCGGAGTCGGTGGCGTCCAGGAAGCGCTCGACGTGCTCCTCGGTGTCGATGTGGGTGTCGGCGTGCGGGTGGACGACGATGTCCAGGCCGTAGGTCTCCCGCACCTCGCGGCCCAGGCGCTCCATGCCCCGGGTGAGGTGGGTCCACTGCTCGCCGGTCAGCTCCGGGGGCTCCAGGATCTCGGCGGTCTTGTCGTCGCGCCAGAAGGACGGGATGACGACGAGGTGCTTCGCGTCCATGGCCCGGGTCAGGGCGGCGACGCGGCTGACCTGTTCCCAGGTGGCGTCCCACTCGGAGGGGCCGCGGTGCAGGCCGCAGAAGATGGTGCCCGCCGAGACCTTGAGGCCGCGCCGGGTCACCTCGTCGGTGAGCCGGGCCGGGTCGGTGGGGAGGTAGCCGTAGGGGCCCAGCTCGATCCACTCGTAGCCGGCCTCGGTGACCTCGTCCAGGAACCGTTCCCACGGCACCTGCCGGGGGTCGTCGGGGAACCAGACGCCCCAGGAGTCGGGGGCCGAACCGACGCGGATGCGGTCGAGGGCAGAGGGCATGCTCAGGCCTTCCCTTCGGCGGTACCGGATGCGGTGCTGTCGGATGCGGCGGCGCCGGATGCGGCGCCGTCGGTCCTGTCGGCAGTATCGGGCGCGGCGGCCTTCTCCGCATCGTCCGCGTGGTCGGGCAGCGCCGCCACGTCGACCCCGCCGACCTGCGCCAGTTCGTGCTTGAGGGCGGCGAGTTCGGCGCCGCCTGCCATGTGGTTGGTGAGCGCTTCGAGGGTGATGTCGGCGCGGGCGGCGCTCAGTTCGAGGGTGCCCAGGCGCAGCACGCTGAAGTGGTCGCCGACCATGTAGGCGTGGTGGGGGTTGTGGGTGATGAAGATGACGCCGAGTCCGCGTTCGCGGGCGGCGGCGATGTACTTGAGCACCACGCCGGACTGCTTGACGCCGAGCGCGGCGGTGGGCTCGTCGAGGATGAGGACGCGGGCGCCGAAGTAGACGGCACGGGCGATGGCGACGCACTGGCGCTGGCCGCCGGAGAGGGTGCCGATGGGCTGTTCGAGGTCGTCCAGGACGATGCCCATGTTGCGCAGTTCCTCGTCGGCGGTCCGCTTCATGCGGGCGATGTCGAGGCGGCGCACGGGCCAGGGGCCCTTGGTCATCTCGGAGCCGAGGAAGAAGTTGCGCCACACCGGCATCAGCGGGACGGTCGCGAGGTCCTGGTAGACCGTGGCGATGCCGCGGGCGAGGGCGTCGCGCGGGGTGGCGAAGCGCACGGCCTCGCCGTCGACGAGGAACTCGCCCTCGGTGTGCTGGTGCAGCCCGGAGATGATCTTGATGAGGGTGGACTTGCCGGCACCGTTGTCACCGAGCACGCAGGTCACCCTGCCGGGGTGGACGGTGAGGTCGACTCCGTGCAGGGCGCGGATGTTGCCGTAGGACTTGCCGGCGCGGCGCAGTTCGACGAGCGGGCGGTCCTGCTCGGGTGCGGGGTCGGGGAGGACGGCGCCGTGGGTGCCGGGGGCTGCTGGGGTCTTGCTGGTCATTTCCGATCACCTCCGGGTCGCGGCGCGGCGGACGTACAGGTTGATGAGGACGGCGCCGAGGAGCATCACGCCGAGGAAGGCCTTGAACCAGTCGGGGTTCCAGCCCGCGAAGACGATGCCCTGGTTCACCATGCCGAACATGAAGGCGCCGAAGACGGGGCCGATGGCGGAACCGTAGCCGCCGGTGAGCAGACAGCCGCCGATGACGGCCGCGGCGATGTAGATCAGCTCCTGGCCGACGCCTTCGCCCGACTGCACGGTGTTGAAGGAGAACAGCTGGTGCATGCCGACGAACCAGGCACCGAAGCCGACCAGCATGAACAGCGTGATCTTCGTGAAGGTGACCGGCACGCCGACCGCGCGGGCGGAGTCCTGGTTGCCTCCGACGGCGAAGATCCAGTTGCCGTACTTGGTGCGCAGCAGCACCCAGGTGGCCAGGGCCGCGAAGACCAGCCACCAGACGACCGTGATCTTCACCTCGACGCCGCCGACGTCGAAGGACGAGGCGAACAGGGCCTTGGCCTGGTCGAAGCCGTCCATGTCACTGATGTCGTCGGTGGCGACGTTGCCGGTGACGAGCTTGGTGACGGCGAGGTTGACGCCCTGGAGGACCAGGAAGGTGGCCAGCGTCACCAGGAAGCTCGGCAGGCCGGTCTTCATCAGCACCCAGCCGTTGAAGGCGCCGACGGCCAGCGAGGCCACGAGGGCGACGATCACGCCCATCCAGACGTTCATGGTCAGCTGGTAGCTGAGCATGCCGGCGGTGAGCGCCGAGGTGACCACGGCGACACCGGCGGACAGGTCGAACTCGCCGCCGATCATCAGCAGGGCGACGGGCAGCGCCATGATGCCGATGGTGGACGACTGGTACAGGACCGTCGCCATGGAGCCGCCGTCGCGGAGGGTGGGCGCGGCGATCAGGAAGAAGACGAACACGGCGACGGCGCCGAGGAAGACCCCGACCTCGGGCCGGGCGAGCAGCCGCAGCGCCACGGGGCGCTCGCGGGTGCGCCCGTCGGTCTGCTGGGGGCCGGGGGCCGGCGGTGTGGTCACCGCCGGCTCAGCCTGTTGGGCCATGCTCATCACCGGGTGCCCTTCGAGGCGAACTCGGCGACGGCCTTGACGTTGGTCTTGTCGACGAAGGCCGGGCCGGTCAGCACCGGCTGCTCACCGCCGCCGCTGTAGTTGCCGTTGTTCTTGTAGAGCCACAGTCCGTCGACCGCCAGGTAGCCCTGGAGGTAGGGCTGCTGGTCGACGGCGAACGCGATGTCGCCCTTCTCGATGGCGCCGGTCAGTTCCTTGTTGAGGTCGAAGGTGGCGACCTTGGCCTTGCCGCCGGACTCGTCCACGGACTGCACGGCCGTCATGGCGAAGGGGGCGCCGAGCGTGACGAGGTGGTCGATGGCGCCGTCCTGCTTGAGCTTGGCGGTGATGGTCGACTTCACCGAGGGCATGTCGGTGCCGTTGACGTAGAGGTTCTCGATGGACCCCTCGAAGGTCTTCTTCACGCCGTCGCAGCGCTGGGTCAGGCCGACGTTGCCCTGCTCGTGGATGACGCAGACGGCCTTCTTGGCCCCGTCCTCGTTCAGCCGCTTGCCGAGCGCCTCGCCGGCCACGGTCTCGTCCTGGCCGAAGAACTCCATCAGGCCGAGCTTCTTCCAGTCCGCCAGACCGGAGTTGAGCCCGACCACGGGTATGCCGGCCTTCTCCGCCTTGGCGAGGACGCTCCGCATGGCGTCCGGCTTGGCGAGGGTGACGGCGATGCCGTCGACCTTCTGGTCGATCGCGTTCTGCACCAGGTTGGCCTGGTTGCCGGCGTTCGGGTCGGCGGAGTAGACGAGCTTGACGTTGTCCTTGTCGGCGGCGGCCTGGGCGCCCTTGCGGACGATGTCCCAGAAGGTGTCGCCGGGCGCCTGATGGGTGACCAGGGCGACCGTCATGCGGGGGGTGTTCGCCTTGCCCGCGGAGGCGCCCGAGTCGCTCTCCTCGTCGGCCTTCTTCCCGCCCGAGCTGCTGGAACAGCCGGCGAGGGTCAGGGCCGCGGCGGCGGCGAGGGCCACGGCAGGGGCGAATCTGCGGGAGCGGGCGTGCGAAGAGCGGTCCATCTTTTCCTGCACCTCACTGTGCGACTGTGCGACGGGAGAGCCGTGTGCCAGACCCGAGTGCCAGACCCGAGAAGAATGGCTGTTGCTGCGCTGGGACCGGATACAAGTCCTTGAGACGCCCACTGTCAATACTTTGTCAAGACATCATTTCACTCACAGGTCCGAATGTCAGTACAAAGTCTTGACAGCGTCGTTCAGGAGTCATACACCTGGGAGGCGGCAGGCCCCCGCCCAGCCAAAGGAGCGTCGCACATGGCCGAGTCAGTCCCGCGTTTCGATCTGATCACGATGGGCCGCATCGGGGTCGATCTCTATCCTTTGCAGACGGGCGTTCCCCTGGCGGAGGTTGAGACGTTCGGCAAGTTTCTCGGCGGCTCGGCCTCCAATGTGGCGGTCGCCGCCGCCCGGCTCGGCCGTGCCACCGCCGTCATCACCCGCACCGGCGACGACCCCTTCGGCGCCTATCTGCACGGCGCGCTGAGGGAGTTCGGCGTCGACGACCGCTGGGTCACCCCGGTCGTGGCCTACCCGACACCGGTGACGTTCTGCGAGATCTTCCCGCCGGACGACTTCCCGCTGTACTTCTACCGCCGGCCCAAGGCTCCCGACCTGGTGATCCATCCGGAGGAGCTGGACCTGGACGCGATCCGCGCGGCCTCGATCTTCTGGATGACCGGCACCGGCCTGAGCGAGGAACCGAGCCGTACGGCGACCCTGGCCGCCCTCGCCCACCGCGCGAAGTCCGGCACCACGGTGTTCGACCTGGACTGGCGCCCCATGTTCTGGACCGACCCGGACCAGGCACGCCCGTACTACGCCGAGGCGCTCGCGCACGCGACCGTCGCGGTCGGCAACCTGGACGAGTGCGAGATCGCCACGGGCGTGCGCGAACCCCGCGCCTGCGCCGAGGCACTGCTGGCGGCCGGTGTGGAGCTGGCGGTGGTCAAGCAGGGCCCGAAGGGCGTCCTCGCCGTGCACCGCGACGGCCGGTCGGCCGAGGTGCCGCCGGTCCCGGTCGAGGTGGTCAACGGACTCGGCGCGGGTGACGCGTTCGGCGGCTCCCTGTGCCACGGTCTGCTCTCCGGCTGGGAGCTGGAGCGGATCATGCGGTACGCCAACGCGGCCGGCGCCCTCGTCGCCTCCCGTCTCGCCTGTTCCTCCGCGATGCCCACCGAGGCGGAGGTCGACGACCTCCTCGCGCGAGCCACTCCCTGAACGGAGCAACGCCTTGTCCCTCAGCATCTCCAGCATCCCGGACCTCACCGCGGTCCGCGCCCGGCACCCGGAGGCGATCGCCGAGGCCGCGGCCCGCCGGGTACGCCGCCCGCTGATCGGCGACTCCGGCCGCCTGATGATCGTGGCCGCCGACCACCCGGCGCGCGGCTCGCTCGGCGTCGGCGACCGCGGGCTCGCCATGGCCAACCGGGCCGACCTGCTGGAACGCCTGTGCACCGCGCTGTCCCGGCCCGGCGTCGACGGGGTGCTGGCCACCGCCGACGTGCTGGAGGACCTGCTCCTGCTCGGGGTGCTGGAGGACAAGGTCGTCATGGGCTCGATGAACCGCGGCGGCCTCGCGGGCTCCGCCTTCGAGATGGACGACCGCTTCACCGGCCACCGCGCCGAGGACATCGCCCGGCTGCGCTTCGACGCGGGCAAGCTGCTGCTGCGCATCGACTACGACGACCCCGGCTCGCTGGCCACGCTGGAGGCGAGCGCCCGGGCGGTCGACGCCATGGCGGCACGCGAACTGCCCTTGTTCGTCGAGCCGTTCATCTCCCGCCGGGTCGACGGCCGGGTCCGCAACGACCTGTCGGCCGAGGCCGTCACCCGCTCCATCGCCATCGCCTCCGGTCTCGGCGGCACCTCCGCCTACACCTGGCTGAAACTGCCCGTCACCCAGGACCCGGACGACATGGCGGAGGTGCTGGAGACCTCCACGCTGCCCGCGGTGCTGCTCGGCGGCGACATAGGAGGCTCCCCCGCGGACCAGACCGCGGCCTACGAACGCTGGCGCAAGGCCCTCAGGCTGCCCACCGTGCAGGGCATGGTCGTCGGCCGCTCGCTGCTCTACCCGGCCGGGGGCAGTGTGGAGCAGGCGGTGGACACGGCCGTCGGACTGCTGTGAGCGAGAAGAGGCGGAGGAGCAGGGGATGACCTATCACCTTCCCGCGGGCAAGGCCGCGGCGGACGGCCCGTACGCCGTGGACGTGACCCCCGAGAGCGCGGGCTGGGGTTACTCCAGCCTGCGCGTGGTGCACCTGCCGCCCGGCGGCGGTCACACCTTCGACAGCGGCGAGAGCGAGTGGATCGTGCTGCCGCTGAGCGGCGGCTGCACGGTCGCGACCGCCGACGACTTCGGCCAGGAGACCTTCGAACTCGACGGTCGCGACAGCGTGTTCAGCGGTGTGACCGACTTCGCGTACATCCCGCGCGACGCCCGCACGACGCTGACCTCGCACGGCGGCGGCCGGTTCGCCCTGACCGGCGCCCGCTGCACCCGCCGCCTGCCCGCCCGCTACGGCCCGGCGTCCTCGGTGCCGGTGGAGCTGCGGGGCACCGGGAACTGCTCGCGGCAGGTCAACAACTTCGGTGCGGCCGGGGTGCTGGAGTGCGACAAGCTGATCGCGGTCGAGGTGCTCACGCCGGGCGGGAACTGGTCCTCCTTCCCGCCCCACAAGCACGACGAGCACCGGCCCGGCGAGGAGTCGGTGCTGGAGGAGATCTACTACTTCGAGTTCGCGCCCCACGACGGCACCCGGGGCCTCGGCTACCAGCGCGTCTCCCCCTCCGGGCGGGGACGGGGCACGGACGTGCTCGCCGAAGTGCGCGACGGGGACGTCGTGCTGATCCCCGACGGCTGGCACGGGCCGTCGATGGCGGTCCCGGGCCACCACATGTACTACCTCAACGTCATGGCCGGGCCGGAGCCCGAGCGCGCCTGGCTGATCTGCGACCACCCCGACCACGCCTGGGTCCGGGACACCTGGCCCGAGCAGCCGGTCGACCCCCGACTCCCCCTCTACACCGCACCGGAGAGGTCCGCATGAGCGCCGCGCCCACCCGCCGACTGACCACCGCCCAGGCCCTGGTGCGCTTCCTGGCCGCGCAGTACACCGAACGCGACGGCGTGCGGCACCGCCTGATCGCCGGCACCTGGGGCATCTTCGGCCACGGCAACGTGGCCGGCCTCGGCCAGGCGCTCGTCGAGTACCGCGAGGCGATGCCGTACCACCAGGGCCGCAACGAACAGGCCATGGTGCACGCCGCCGTGGGCCACGCCCGGCAGCTCAACCGCCTGTCCGCGCAGGCGGTGACGACCTCCATCGGCCCCGGCGCCACCAACCTGGTCACCGGCGCGGCCCTCGCCACCATCAACCGCCTGCCGGTCCTGCTCCTCCCCGGCGACTACTTCGCCTCGCACGCCGCCGACCCCCTGCTCCAGCAGCTGGAGCACCCGGTCGAGGCCGACGTGTCGGTCAACGACGCCCTGCGGCCCGTCTCCCGCTACTTCGACCGGATCACCCGCCCCGAGGCGCTCCTCGCCTCCGCCCTCCAGGCGATGCGCGTGCTCAGTGACCCGGCGGAGACCGGCGCGGTCACCCTCGCGCTGCCGCAGGACGTGCAGGCCGAGGCGTACGACTGGCCGGAGGAGTTCTTCGCCGACCGCGTCTGGCGGGTACGCCGCCCGGCGCCCGACCCGGCGGAGCTGGCCGAGGCGGTCCCGGCGGTCCGCACCGCCGCGCGCCCGCTGATCGTCGCGGGCGGCGGCGTCCACCACAGCGAGGCCGAACAGGCCCTGAAGGCACTGGTGGACGCCACCGGCATCCCGGTCGCCTCCACCCAGGCCGGCAAGGGCGCGCTGCGCCACGACCACCCGGCGGACCTCGGCGGCATCGGCCACACCGGCACCGCGGTGAGCGACGCCCTCGCCCGCACCGCCGACCTGGTGATCGGCGTCGGCACCCGCTACTCGGACTTCACCACCGCCTCCGGCACCCTCTTCCAGCACCCCGGCGTCCGCTTCCTGAACCTCAACATCACCGCCTTCGACGCCCACAAGCTCGCCGCCGCCACCCTGGTGTGCGACGCCCGGTCGGGGCTCGCGGCACTGACGGAGGCGCTGGCCGGGCACCGGGTGGACGCCGCGTACGAGACGGAGTACCGCGCGGGCAAGGCCCGTTGGGACGAGACGGTCGAGGCGGCCTTCCGCGCCGACGACGACAGCGCGGTGCCGACCCAGACGCAGGTGCTGGGTGCCCTGGACGCGGTCGTCGGCGACGAGGACGTGGTGATCAACGCGGCCGGTTCGCTCCCCGGCGACCTGCACAAGCTGTGGCGGGCCCGGTCCCCGCGCCAGTACCACCTGGAGTACGGCTACTCCTGCATGGGCTACGAGATCCCGGCCGCGCTCGGTGTCCAGCAGGCCGCGCCCGGCACCCCCGTGTGGGCCCTGGTCGGCGACGGCACCTACCTGATGAACCCCACGGAGATCGTCACGGCCGTCCAGGAGAACCTTCCGGTGAAGCTGGTCCTGGTCCAGAACCACGGCTACGCCTCCATCGGCGGCCTGTCCGAGTCGGTGGGCGCCGAGCGCTTCGGCACCGACTACCGCCACCGCGTCGCCGACGGCTCCTTCACCGGCGCCCCGCTCCCTGTCGACCTCGCCGCCAACGCGGCCAGCCTCGGCATGGACGTGCTGCGCGCCAAGACAGTGCGGGAGCTGCGCGAGGCGCTCGCCACGGCCCGTGCGGCGACCCGCCCGACGTGCGTGTACGTCGAGACGGCGCCCGCGGGGGACGCTCTGCCGGCGGAGGCCTGGTGGGACGTGCCGGTGGCCGAGGTGTCGGCCCGCGAGGCCGCCACGGACGCGCGGGCGGCCTACGACCGCGCGGTCGCCGACCGTCGCCGCCACCTCTGACGCTCCCGGTTCCCCGACAGCCCGTCCCCTACGCAAGGGAGGTACGTCCATGGCGAAGACCGGCGACCCCGCACGCGCCGTGACCGCGTCCGCGACCGGCATCCTGGACTTCGCCCTGGACCGGAGCAGTCCGGTGCCGCTCTACTACCAGCTGGCCCAGCAGTTGGAGGCGGCGATCGCGCGCGGCGTCCTCGCGCCGGGGAACCTGCTGGGCAACGAGGTCGACCTCTCCGTGCGCCTCGGCCTGTCCCGGCCGACCGTCCGGCAGGCGATCCAGTCGCTGGTCGACAAGGGGCTCCTGGTGCGGCGGCGCGGGGTCGGCACCCAGGTGGTGCACAGCCAGGTCAGGCGCCCGCTGGAACTGAGCAGCCTCTACGACGACCTGGAGGCGGCCGGGCAGGGCCCGGGCACCCGGGTGGTGCGCAACGAGGGCGTCCCGGCCACCGCCGAGGTCGCGGCGGCCCTCGGTGTCGCGGAGGGCACCGAGGTCGCCGTCCTTCAGCGGCTGCGCCTCACCCACGGGCAGCCGGTGGCGATGCTGTGCAACCACCTTCCGGCGGGACTGCTGGAACTCGACGACGCCCGGCTGGAGTCGACGGGTCTGTACCGGATGATGCGCTCCCGCGGCGTCACCCTGCACAGCGCCCGCCAGACCGTCGGCGCCCGCAACGCCTCCCGCGAGGAGGCCGAGCTGCTCGGCGAGCAGGAGGGCGCCGCGCTGCTCACCATGCGGCGGATCGCGTACGACGACACCGGGCGGCCGGTCGAGTACGGGACGCACGTCTACCGCGCGTCCCGGTACGCGTTCGACTTCCAGCTGCTGGTCAGGAACTGACCGGGCTCAGTGGACCGCGTCCGGACGGGCCCGCTGGTCCGCCGTCAGTTCCAGTTCCACGGCGGCCAGGTTCTCCTCCAGCTGGGCCACCGACGAGGCCCCGGCCAGCGGCACGATCGGCAGTTCCGCGCCGATCTGCCAGGCGAGAACGACCTGGTTGACCGTGGCCCCGGTCTCCCGGGCGACCTCGCGGAGCACGGCGAGCCGGGCCGGGGTGCCCGGGTGGTCGCAGTGGCCGGCTCGGACTCCTTCCGGTGTGCTCAGCTGTGTTCAGCGAGGCTCATGGTGCCCCGCGCCCGGCCGGGCCTCGCGGTGCGCAATACGGTGGGCCGCGCGGTCGGTCGCACGAACCGGATCGCCTCTCGGGAAGCCGCGAACCGGTAGACCGGGCCCGCACCGTCCGCTCACCGGTCGGTGCGCAGCTCCGTGGTAGCTCTCAGCCGTGTCGGCGCCGCCATGTCCGACGAGCCCGGCGTGGCAGGCCGTCGCCGATGCGGCAGGACGGCTGCTGGCGGCCTCACCCACCGTTCCGGGCGCTCGCCACGACATGCGTGCTGCCGGTGACTACACCCCCGCGACGCGGAGGTGAAGTGCTGGACGGACAAGGCGTATCGAGGCGCCGGCGGCACCACCCGGGCGCCCGTCCGCGGTCGGCGTCCCAAGGCCGCAACGTCGGCAATACCGCATCCGGGCCGGAATCCACTGCCTCGGCGAGCAAGCCATGGCCACTCTGAAGAACTGGCGCCTCCCGCGGCCCCGCCCTTCGTCACGCCTCGACCTGAGGCCGGAAAAGGCGGTCTCGGGTTCACGAGGCGGACCTGCGTGCATCCCAACCCGCAGTCGCTCAGGGCGGGTCCGGAGAAGCTGGCCGAACTGCTCGGCCGACCTTGATCAACAGCATCCGTGAGAATGTGTGAGACGGCACCTCTGGAAACGATCAAGAGGGGCCCCGAAGGACCCCTCTCATCTGCTTCTTCACCGTCGGGACGACAGGATTTGAACCTGCGACCCCTTGACCCCCAGTCAAGTGCGCTACCAAGCTGCGCCACGTCCCGGTGCCGTCACGCGCGGTGAACCGCGCGATCACGCGGACAGCACTTTACCCCACGGACCGGGCCGCGCCTAAGCGGGCACGGGAGAGGGACAATCGGACCCATGGACAGCCCTGCCGACACCCCCGTGGACAGCACCGCCTCCGACCGCCCGGCACGGGGGCGGGACCGCGACGAGGAGGGGCGGGCGCGCAACGCCCGGCCGCGCGACGGGCTCGGACGCCCGCTGCCCTACGGCGCGGACGGCGTGGCCCGCCAGCCCGAGGGCGTCGTACGGGCGCCGGAGGAGACGGTCGCCGAGGCGCAGCGGCTGCTGGACGACGGGAAGCCCTTCCACGCGCACGAGGTCTTCGAGGACGCCTGGAAGTCGGGGCCCGAGGAGGAGCGGGAGCTGTGGCGGGGCCTGGCCCAGCTGGCCGTCGGCCTCACGCACTCCGCGCGCGGCAACGTCACCGGCGGGGCCAGGCTGCTGCGGCGCGGGGCGGGGGCCGTCACGGCGTGGGCGGCGTCGGGGGCCGGGCGGGAGCGGCCGTACGGGATGGACCTCGGCGCGGTCGCCGGGTGGGCCCGGGAGCTGGCCGGTGAGGTGGAGGGCGGCGGGTCCGTGGACGCGGCGGCGCGGGCGCCCCGGCTGCGGGGCTGAGTCCCGCCGGGGCAGCCCGGCCGGGGCGTTGTCGGTGGCGTACGGCAGACTCGTGGCGTGCGGACAATTCATGTGATCGGTATCGGCGCGGGCGACCCCGACCAGCTGACGCTCCAGGCGGTCAAGGCGCTGCGGAGCACGGACGTGTTCTTCGTCCTGGACAAGGGCGAGGCCAAGGCCGACCTGGTGCGACTGCGCCGGGACATGCTGGAGACGCACATACCGGAGGGGACGTACCGGGTCGTCGAGGCGCGCGACCCCGAGCGGGACCGGAAGGCGGGCGGGGCGGCGTACTCGCCGGCCGTCGGGGACTGGCGCAGTGCCCGCGCGGGCATCTACGAGCGGCTGATCGCCGAGGAGCTGGGCGAGGACGAGAGCGGCGCGTTCCTGGTGTGGGGCGACCCCGCGCTCTACGACAGCACGCTGGGCATCCTGCAGGAGATCCTGGAGCGCGGCTCGGTGTCGTTCGCGTACGACGTGGTCCCCGGCATCAGCAGCGTCTCCTCGCTGGTCGCCCGGCACCGGACCGGGCTGAACCGGGTGGCGCGCCCGGTGCAGATCACCACGGGGCGGCGGCTCGCCGAGGGCTTCCCCGAGGACACGGACGACGTGGTCGTGATGCTGGACGCCCACCAGACCTTCCGGCGGTACGCGGACCAGGACATCGACATCTACTGGGGCGCCTACCTGGGCACCCCGGACGAGATCCTCGCCTCCGGTCCGATCGCCGAGGCCGCGCCCCGCATCGAGCGGCTGCGCGCCGAGGCACGGGAGCGCAAGGGCTGGATCATGGACACGTACCTGCTGCGGCGCAACCCCGGCGACCGCTGACCGGGCGGGGCCAGAACGGGCTCCGGGGCACACCCGGGCGGACCGCTCCCGCATGCGTGGCCGGTGCACCGGTGTGATCGTGACCGTGTGACAGTCGCCGAGGAATCGCCGCGGACCGCCGCCACCCAGCCGCCCGTGCTGGACCGGCGACGCCGCAACGTCGTCTTCGTCACGATCATGCTCGGCATGCTCCTCGCGGCCCTGGACCAGACGATCGTCGGCACCGCGCTGCCCACGATCGTCTCGGACCTGGGCGGCGCCGCACACATGTCGTGGGTGGTGACCTCGTACCTGCTCGCGGAGACCGTGGCGACGGTCCTGGTCGGCAAGTTCGGCGACCTGTTCGGCCGCAAGGTCGTCTTCCAGGTGTCCGCGGTCGTGTTCATCACCGGCTCCTTCCTGTGCGGGCTCGCGACCGACATGCCGCTGCTGATCATCTGGCGGGCGGTGCAGGGCGTCGGCGCGGGTGGCCTGATGGTGACGTCGATGGCGCTGATCGCGGACGTCATCCCGCTGCGGGAGCGGGGCAAGTACCAGGGCGCGATCGGCGCGGTGTTCGGGGTCGCGACGGTCATCGGACCGCTGCTGGGCGGGCTGTTCACCGACCACCTGACCTGGCGCTGGGCCTTCTACGTCAACGTGCCCATCGCGGTCGTCGTCGTGATCGCCGCCGCCCGCACCATCCCGGTGGTGAAGTCGGCCGCCCGTCCGGTCGTCGACTACCTGGGCATCGCGCTGGTCGCGGTCGGCGCCAGCGCGCTGATCCTGGCGACGAGCTGGGGCGGCAACGAGTACGCGTGGGGCTCGGCCGTGATCATCGGCCTGTTCGCGGGCGGGCTCGTCGCGCTCGGTCTGTTCTGCTGGGTGGAGACCCGGGCGGCCGAACCGATGCTGCCGATGCGGCTGTTCTCCAACCCGGTGTTCACGGTCTGCTCGATCCTCAGCTTCATCGTCGGCTTCGCCATGCTGGGCGCGCTGACGTACCTGCCGACGTATCTGCAGTACGTGGACGGGGATTCGGCGACCGTCTCCGGGGTGCGGACGCTGCCGATGGTGGCGGGGCTGCTGATCGCCTCGGTGTTCAGCGGCAACGTGGTCAGCAAGACGGGGCGGTACCGGCTGTTCCCCATCGCGGGCACGCTGGTGATGGGCGCAGGCCTGTACCTGATGTCGCTGATGGGTGCCTCCACGGGCGCCGGGCTCGAGTCGCTGTACATGTTCGTCCTCGGCACCGGGATCGGCCTGTCCATGCAGGTGCTGACCATCGCCGTGCAGAACACCGTCGAGTACGCCGACCTCGGCACCGCGACCTCCGGTGTCACCTTCTTCCGCACGCTGGGCAGTTCCTTCGGCACCGCCGTGTTCGGCACGATCTACGCCAACGCGCTCGGTCCCAACCTGCGCGACGGCGTCACGGCGGCGGCCGGCACCGGCGCCGCCGACCCGTCGGTGATCGCCAGGGCGTCGACCAGTCCGGAGGGCGTGCACCGGTTGCCGCCCCGGGCGTCGGCGCCGATCGTCGACGCGTACGCGGACACCATCCAGACGGTGTTCCTGTGGACGGTGCCCGTCGCCGTCCTCGGCTTCCTGGTCGCGCTGTTCCTCAAGCAGGTCCAGCTGCGCGACAGCGCCCGCGCGGGTTCCACGGACATGGGCGAGGGCTTCGCCTCACCGCACGACGCCAGCAGCAGGCGGACGCTGGAGGCTTCCGTCGGGAAGATCATCGGCGGTACGGAGCTGGACACCGCGCGCCGGATCATCGCGGGCAGCGACACCCGCCTGGACGTCGCCGGTGCCTGGGCCGTGATGCAGGTGGACCTGTTCACACGGCTCGTCGGGCACGCCAGCCTCGGCCTGATCGCGGCCCGCCGCCGGCTTCCCCCGGAGGTGCTGCTGCCGGTGTTCGACCGGATGGTGGAGGAGGGGTTCCTGACCCGCCACGGCTCCCTGCTCTCCCACACCGACGCGGGCGCCCGCGAGGCCCTGGTGATCGGCCGGGCGTGGGCGGCCTGGCTGGAGGACCGGGTGGAGCGGGACATCGGCCGGCCCACGGACACGGACCTGCGCGCCGCCGTCGACGCCATCGCCAAGCGCCTGCTGGTGGAGGACCTCAGCAACGGTCTCCCGCAGCGGGTCAGGCAAGCAGGAGCTGCAGACCCCCCACAACCGTCGCCGCGATCACCAGACGCTCGAACAGGCGTTGGTTGATCCGCTTCACGGCCCACTTGCCGAGGAACGCGCCGGGCACCACGAAGACCACCAGCGCCGCGTCGAGCAGCAGCGAGCGGCCGTCGATCAGGCCGAGCCCCGCGCTGAAGGGCAGCTTGGAGACGTTGACGATCAGGAAGAAGAACGCCGACGTACCCAGGAAGCCGAGTTTCCTGAAGCCCGCGGAGAGCAGGTACATCGACATCACCGGGCCGCCCGCGTTGGCGACCATCGTGGTGAAGCCGCCCAGGACGCCGTACGAGCGGGCCTTCACCCGGCCGGCGCGCGAGGTGACCTCGTCCGGCTGCTCGGTGGCCTCGGCCTGCCGCCGGCGCCACACCGTCACCCCGGCCATGAACAGCAGGATCACGCCGATCGACGTGCGCACGACGGCGTCGTCGGCCCACACCAGGAACACGGTGCCGACGACCACGCCCACCCCGACCGCCGGGAACAGCCGCCACAGGGTGGGCCAGTGCGCGTGGCGCCGGTAGGTGAGGACGGCCAGGACGTCACCGGCGATCAGGACCGGCAGCAGGATGCCGGTGGAGGCGCGGGCGGGCAGGACCGCCGCGAAGATCGCGAGGCTGACCGTGTTGGCCCCGCTCACCGCGGTCTTGGAGAAGCCGACGAGCAGGGCCGCGAAGGCGAGGGCGGCGAATTCCCAGCCGGTGAGGTGCCAGAGCGTCATGGTGTCCATTGCGGGGACCGATGCTATGCGCACCCCCACCGGCGCCGTAAGCACCGTCTCGCCCATCGGTCCTTAGCGGCCGACGGATGCCTGGGGGGCTCCTGATGCTGAGTGCTCGGCGTAGCGCGCCCGCAGCTCCCGCTTGAGCACCTTCATGCTCGGCCCCAGCGGCAGCTCGTCCGCGAACTCCACCCGGCGCGGGTACTTGTGCCGCCCGAGGTGCTGCTTGGACCACTCGGTGACCCCGGCCGCGTCTGGCGTGGCGTCGGGCGTCGTGCTGGGGGCGCGCACGACCACGGCGCAGACCTCCTCGCCGTGCAGCTCGTCCGGGAGCCCGATGACGGCGACCTGGGCGATACCGGGGTGGCGCATCAGCACCTCCTCGACCTCCCGCGGATAGACGTTGTAGCCGCCCCGGATGATGACGTCCTTCTTCCGGTCGACGATCCTCAGGAACCCGTCCTCGTCCTTGGTGCCCAGGTCACCGGTGCGGAACCAGCCGTCGACAAGGGCCTGGGCCGTGGCCTCGGGGCGGCCGAGGTAGCCGGAGAAGACGTTGTGGCCGCGGACGACGACCTCGCCCAGCTCGCCGGTGGGCAGCAGTTCCACCGCGCCCTCGACCTCGGCGCGGGCGATCTCCACGTCGACGCCCCACAGGGGGTGGCCGATGGTGCCGGGCCTGGCGCCGAACACCGGCTGGTTCACGGCTGCCGCCGGGGAGGTCTCCGACAGCCCGTACCCCTCGTAGATCGTCGCCCCGAAGGCCGCCTCGAACCGCTCGAGCACCGCCACCGGCAGCGAGGCTCCGCCGGAGACGCACACCCGCAGTTTGGGCAGGGCCTCGGCGCCGGCCGCCGCTGCGGCGAGCGCGACGAACATGGTCGGCACCCCGTGGAAGGTGTTGACGCCCTCCTTCACCATCAGCTCGATGGCGCGCGCCGCGTCGAAGCGGGGCAGCAGGACGAGGGTGGCGCCCGCCCGCCAGGTGGAGTTCAGGGAGACGGTCTGGCCGAAGGCGTGGAAGAGGGGCAGCGCGCCGAGCGCCACGTCGTCGGGCCGGATGTCGTTGGCGTCGAAGGCGTTGACCGTCGCGTTCATCACCAGGTTGAAGTGGCTGAGCACGGCGCCCTTGGGGACGCCGGTCGTGCCGCTGGTGTAGAAGACGACCGCCGGGTCGTCGGCGTCGCGGGTGACGTACGCGGGCAGGGGCTCGGCCTGCTCGGCGAGCCCGCCGAACTCCTCGCCCAGCGTGACCATCCGTACGCCGGTCTCCCGCGCGGCGGCCGCTCCGGTCTCCGCCTGCGCCGGATGGCACAGCAGCAGGGTGGCGCCGCTGTCGCGCAGGACGTGCTCGACCTCGGCCGGGGACAGCAGCAGGTGCACCGGCACCACGACGGCTCCGGCCGCGGCGACGGCGTAGTACGCGATGGGGAAGTCGGCCGTGTTCGGTGCCATCAGCGCCACCCGGTCCCCGGGCCGGACGTCCAGGCCGGCGAGGGCACCGGCCTGGGCGCGGGCCCGCCGCCAGACCTCGGCGAAGGTCAGCCGCAGGTCGCCCTCGACGAGCGCCTCCTTGTCGGGACGGCGCCGGGCGTTCTCGGCGAGGACTGCGGCGACGGAGAGGGTTGCCATGGGGTGATGCTCCGTTTCCTTGCTGCGGCTCTGCAGAGGGGGTGGCTTGTGCGGCTGGGGGGGCGGGGCCTAGTGGCGTTCGACGAGGACCGCGCTGCCCTGCCCCACGCCCACGCACATCGTGGCCAGCCCGCGGCCGGCCCCGGTGCGGCGCATGCGGTGGAGCAGGGTGGTGAGGATGCGGGCGCCGGAGCAGCCGAGCGGGTGGCCCAGCGCGATGGCGCCGCCGGTGGGGTTGACCAGGTCCGGGTCGATGCCGAGCTGGTCGACGCAGGCGAGGGCCTGGGCGGCGAACGCCTCGTTGAACTCGGCATCGGCGATGTCGTCGACGCTCCAGCCGGCCCGGGCGAGGACCTTGCGGGTGGCGGGGACCGGGCCGATGCCCATGACGTCGGGGTGGACACCGGCCGAGCCGCCCGCGACATAGCGGCCGAGCGACTCCAGGCCGAGGTCGTTCAGGGCCTCCTCGCTGACCAGCAGGAGGCCGGCGGCGCCGTCGTTCATCGGGGAGGCGTTGCCCGCGGTGACCGTGCCGCCGGGGCGGAAGACCGGCCTCAGGCGGCCGAGCTTCTCCAGGGAGGTGTCCTCGCGGACGCACTCGTCGGAGTCGACGACCACGCCGTCGGGGCGCTCGACGGGAAGGATCTCGTCGTCGAAGTGGCCGCATTTCCGGGCCTCGGCGGCGAGGCGGTGGCTGCGCAGGGCGAACTCGTCCTGGCGCTCGCGCGGGACGCCGTACCGCTCGGCGACCTCCTCGGCCGTCTCCCCCATGGCGAGCAGGCCGTGCAGGTCCTTCATCGCCGGGTTGACCAGGCGCCAGCCGAGCCGGGTGTCGGCGGTCTCGATGCGGTGCGGCAGCGCCTCTTCGGGGCGCGGCAGCACGAAGGGGGCGCGGCTCATGGACTCGGAGCCGCCCGCCAGCACGACGTCGGCCTCGCCCGCGGCGATGGTGCGCGCGGCGGTGGTGACGGCTTCGAGGCCGGAGGCGCACAACCGGTTCACGGTGGCACCGGGCACGGTCTCGGGCAGGCCCGCGAGCAGGGCGGCCATGCGGGCGACGTTGCGGTTGTCCTCGCCCGCCTGGTTGGCGGCGCCCCAGTACACGTCGTCGACCCGGGCGGGGTCCAGCGCGGGTACGTCGGCGACCAGGCCCCGGATCACGGCGGCGGCGAGGTCGTCGGGCCGCACGGTGGACAGCGCGCCGCGCAGCTTGCCGATCGGGGTGCGGCGGGCGGCCGCGAAGTGGACGGGACGCACGAGGGACTCCTGACCGTCGTCGCGCGGTCGCCGGACGGCGCGCCGCCGCGTCGACCACCGCGAACCTTGATGAGCACTACCCTTAATTAGCACTGCTAGTTTTGGACTATAGACCGCCGGACCGGGTCCTGGGAAGATCCTCCGGAGGACCGTCGCCGACGCAGCCGGAGGAGACATGGCCGAGGCCCGCGAGCACACGCTGACCGGAACGCGCGGGCGGATCCGCGTCCGCGAGTGGCCCGCCGGGCGTCCCCGCCATGTCGCGCTGCTGGTCCACGGCTACGGCGAGCACACCGGGCGCTACGCGGAGGTGGCCGGCGTCCTCACCGGCCACGGCGCGGCGGTCTACGCGCCGGACCACACCGGGCACGGGCGCTCGGACGGCGAGCGGGTGGTCGTCGAGGACTTCGAGGACGTGGTCACCGACGTGCACGCCGTGGCCGGCCTCGCCCGTGCCGCCAACCCCGGCCTGCCGGTCGTCATGATCGGCCACTCCATGGGCGGCCTCATCGCCTCCCGCTACGCCCAGCGCCACCCCGGCGAGCTGACGGCGCTGGTGCTGTCGGGGCCGGTCATCGGCGACTGGGAGCTGCCGCGCCGGCTGCTCGCCCTGGAGGAGATCCCCGACACCCCGATCAGCCCGGCCTCGCTCTCCCGCGACCCGGCGGTGGGAGCGGCGTACGCGGCGGACCCGCTGGTGTGGCACGGGCCGATGAAGCGGCCGACGCTCCAGGCGTTCGTGCGGACGCTGGAGACCGTGGCCGAGGGCGGCGACGTCGGCCGGCTGCCGCTGCTGTGGGTGCACGGCGACGACGACCGGCTGGTGCCGTTGCCCGGCAGCCGCGTCGGCGTCGAGTCGCTGAACGGCGGCGGCCTGACCGAGCGGATCTACCCGGGCGCCCGGCACGAGGTCTTCAACGAGACCAACCGGGCGGAGGTGTTCGCCGACCTCACCCGATTCCTGGACGGCGTGCTCGCACGCTGAGGCCGCGAGCCGGGTCCGTGCGGGGCCCCCGGGCGTTTGCCCCCGCGCCCCATGGGCACCCGCGCCCGCATGGAGTGGTTGCGCCGCGCCGCCTGCGTGGATGAGGACCCCGATCTGTTCTTCCCGGTGGGCACCGCCGGACCCGCCCTGCGGGACACGGCGGCCGCCAAACGCGTCTGCGCCAGATGCCCGGTGACCCCCGAGTGCCTGGCCTTCGCCCTGGAGTCGGGGCAGACGTCGGGCGTGTGGGGCGGCACCGACGAGGCGGAGCGCGCGGCCCTGCTCCGGCTGACCGCGCAACACGCACGTACGCACGACGAAATGAGGGACACCTCATGGCCGACGCCCTCGAACTCGACGCGCTGTGGGAGGACTTCCACCGCGTGGTGAACATGACCTCCGCGGAACTCGCGGACTGGCTCCGGGTGCGCGACTCCGGCGAGCTGACCGAGCCGCTGCCGGACGACGCCGGACCGCCGCTGGGACAGCACGTCCTCGCGATCCTGCAGAAGCGGCGTACCGACCTGACCGAGGACGACCTGCGGGCGATGCGCAAGGTCGTGGACACCGTGACCTCGCAGACCGACCTGGAGAACGAGCCCGTATCCGACGACACCCGGCTGCGGCACCGGCTCATGACGGTCGGTCACGACCCGCTGAAGCCGTGACGGCGGACCGCGGCCAACGCCGGACCGTGCGCGAACTCGTCGACGCGCACGGGCGGACGTACGCCGAGGAGGCGGGCATCCGGCTGAAGGACACCCCGCAGCCGCTCTACCGGCTGCTGGTCCTCGCGCACCTGCTCAGCGCCCGCATCAGCGCCTCCATCGCGGTCGCCGCCGCCCGCGCCCTGAGCGAGGCGGGACTGCGCGACCCGCGCCGCATGACCGACGCCACCTGGCAGGAGCGGGTGGACGCGCTCGGCCGGGGCGGCTACCGGCGCTACGACGAGCGCACCGCCACCCAGCTCGGCGAGGCCGCCGAACTGCTGATCGAGCGGTGGGGCGGCGACCTGCGCCGGCTCCGCGACGAGGCGGACGGCGACGTCTCGCAGGTGCGGCGGCTGCTCCAGGAGTTCCCCGGTGTGGGACCGACCGGCGCGGACATCTTCCTGCGGGAGGTCCAGCTGGTCTGGCCGCAGGCGGGGCCCCGCCTGGACCGCAAGGCCCTCCAGGGCGCGGAGCGGCTCGGCCTGCCCGGGGACCGGGACCGGCTGCTGTCCCTCGCCGGGAAGGAGACGGAACCCGCCGTCCTCGCGGCCGCGCTGGTGCGTGCGGCGGTGGACAAGGACGTGGCCGAGGACACCCTCGACCGCGTCGGCTGAGCGCGCCGGGTCCCGCGGTCCGTGCCCGTCGCGGACCCGCGGCTCCGCCGGGCCGCGCCGGTCACCCGAACAGGCCCGTGCGCTGGTGCGCCCCCGGCCCCGGTGATGCGCTGAGGACACCGTTTCCCGTCCCAGGAGGCATCCCGCGATGAGCCGTCGTCCGTCCCACCCCGTCCGTCTCCTGGCCTCCGCCCTGGCGGCGGGCGCGCTGCTGACCACCGCGGCCTGCTCGGACGGCGGCCGGTCGCAGAGCTCCTCGGACACCGCCGCCGAACAGGCCGGGGTCGCCCCGGAGAACGCGGCGAAGCAGACCCCGAGCGGCTCGCCCACGACCTCCCCCACCGGCTCCCCCAGTGCCTCCCCCACGACCCTCACCGAGGCCGGTGCCAAGGCCGCCCTGCTCACCGAGGCCGACCTGGAGGGCGACTGGAACCAGGTCCAGGACGCGGACAAGTGGCGCGACCGGCTGCTCGTCGGCAAGGTCGACGTGGCCGACTTCCTCACCGCGAAGTCCGAGGCGACGGACTGCCAGGCACTGCTGGACGCCCTCTACGGCGACGACCTGCTGGGCGACCCCTCCGGGCCGTCCGCCCTCACCGGCTTCGAGCAGGGCGACTCCCGGCTGCTCGAACAGGTCGCCGGGTACGACCGAGCCGGTCTGGACGCCCGGATGAAGTGGCTGCGGACCCTGCCGGACACCTGCGACGAGTTCACCGCCACCGGCTCCGGGGGCACCGAGCGCACGGTCCAGGTGACCGAGGCCTCGGTGCCCGACGTGGGCGACGCCCGCACGGGGCTGCGGGTGACCGTGCAGGGCGACGCCGGCGACGGTCCGGCCACGCTCACCCTGGACATCGCCACGGTCCGCGTCGACACCTCCGCCGTCACCGTCACGGGTGGCGGACTCGACGGCGGCCGGACCGACTCCGTCGAACAGGCGGTGCGCCAGGGCACCGAGCGCCTGCGGACGGTCCTGGACGGCGGCACCCCCTCGCCCCAGCCCGCCGACCTGGACTGACCGCGCCGGGCTCCACCACGTCGTGCGCAGATCCGATGAAACCCGGACAGGGTGATCACCGGGCGGCACAATGGTGCGCGACGGACGGGCGCACGCGCGAAGGAGCCGAGACGTGAGCGACAGCGATCCCGTGCCCGGCGGGCGCCCCGGCGAGGTCGAGCGGGCCACCGCGCTGACCGGCGAGCTGACCGGACGGGGCGTGCACGGCGTGGTGCTGGCGTACGTCGACACCGCCGGGATCGCCCGGGTGAAGACCGTGCCCACCGCAAGGCTCGCCGCGGCCGCGGCCTGGGGCGTCGGCATGTCGCCGGTGTTCGACACCTTCCTGGCCGACGACTCGATCGTCACCACGGACGTCCTCGGCTCCCCCGACGGCGACCTGCGCCTCTACCCCGACCTCGACCGGCTGACCGTGCTGGCGGCGCAGCCCGGCTGGGCGTGGGCGCCGGTCGACCGGATCACGCAGGAGGGCGCACCGCACCCGGCGTGCGGCCGCACCGTCCTGCGCCGCACCGTGGCCGGGGCCGCCGAGCGGCACGGCATCACCTTCAGGGCCGCCGTCGAGATCGAGTGGGCCGTGGGCCGGGGCGACGCGGACGGCGACGCGTTCGTCCCGGCGGTGTCAGGACCGGCGTACGGTGCCGCCCGCCAGGTGGAGTTGAGCGACTGCGCCGCCGATCTGCTGGCGGCGCTCGCGGCGCAGGGCGTGGAGGTGGAGCAGTTCCATCCCGAGTACGCGGCGGGGCAGTTCGAGGTCTCGGTGGGCGCGCTCGACCCGGTGGCGGCGGCCGACCGCAGCGTCCTGGTGCGGCAGACGATCCGGGCGGTGTGCCGGCGGCACGGGCTGCGGGTCTCCTTCGCCCCGACGGTCCTCGGACAGGGCGTCGGCAACGGCGGGCACCTCCACCTCTCCGCCTGGCGCGGCGGCGAGAACCTGCACGCGGGCGGCGCGGGCCGGTACGGCATGACCGCCGCGGCCGAGTCCTTCGTGGCCGGAGTCCTCGGCCACCTCCCGGCGCTCACCGCGATGACCGCGCCGAGCCCGGCCAGCCGGCTGCGGCTGCGCCCCTCGCAGTGGGCCGGGGTGTTCACGGCCTGGGGCCGGGAGACCCGTGAGGCCGCGCTGCGCATCGTCACCGGCACCACCGGGGTCCGCGACCGCGCGGCGAACCTGGAGGTCAAGCCGGTCGACCTGGCCGCCAACCCGTACCTCGCCCTCGCCTCGGTGATCGCCGCCGGCCTGGACGGGCTCTCCTCGTCGGCGCCGCTGCCCGAGGAGACCACCGGCGACCCGGCCCGGCTCGGCGCCACCGAGGCGGCGGCCCGGGGTGTGCGGCGGCTGCCGGTCACGCTCATGGAGTCGGTGGAGGCCTTCCGTGCCGACGGCGTACTGCGCGAGGCACTGGGTCCGGTGCTGGCCGACGCGGTGATCGCCGTACGGCTGGGCGAGGCGGGGGCGGTCGAAGGGCTGGACGACGACGGTGTGGCGGCGGCCTACCGGTGGAAGTACTGAGATGGCCGCCGGGCCCGTGCACGAGCGGCTCGCCGCGCTGGAGCTGGTGGACCACCACTGCCACGGCGCCGTCACCGGGGACCTGGACCGCGCGGGCTTCGAGTCCCTGCTCACCGAGGGCGAGGCGTGGCCCGGCGTCTCCCCCTTCGACAGCCCCGCCGGCCTCGCCGTGCGCCGCCACTGCGCGCCCCTGCTGGGTCTGCCGCGCCACTCCCCCGCCGACGTGTACCTGGCCCGCCGGGCGGAACTGGGCGCCGCCGAGGTCAACCGGCGGTTCCTGCGGGCCGCGCGCACCGGCGTGTTCTGTGTGGACACGGGGTACGCCCCGCACCGCGTGACCGCCCCGGCCGAGCTGGCCGGGGCGGCGGGCGCGAGGGCGTACGAGGTGGTCCGGCTGGAGGGCGTCGCGGAGGCGGTGGCGGCGGCCGGTGTCGAACCGGACGCGTACGCGCGGGCGTTCCGCACCGCCGCGTGGGAGGCGGTACGACAGCCCGGCGTGGTCGGCGTCAAGTCGGTGGCGGCCTACCGCACCGGGTTCGACCTGGACCCGTCCCGTCCCTCGCCCGCCGAGGTCACCGAGGCGGCCCGGCGCTGGCTCGCGCGCGGCGGCGGCCGGCTCGACGATCCGGTGCTGACGAGACACCTGCTGTGGACCGCCGTGGACCTCGGGCGGCCGCTGCAACTGCACACCGGGTTCGGCGACGGCGACATCCGCCTGCACCGGGTGGACCCCACCCTGCTGACCGACTGGCTGCACCTGACCGCCGGCACGATCCCGGTCCTGCTGCTGCACTGCTGGCCCTACCAGCGCCAGGCGGCCTATCTGTCCGCGGTCTTCGAGCGGGTCTACCTCGACGTGGGACTGACCCTGCACCACGTCGGCCCCGCGCGGGCGGGCGCGGTCCTCGCGGAGGCACTGGAGATCACCCCGTTCCGCAAGCTGCTCCACAGCTCCGACGCCTATGGCCTGGCCGAGTTCCACCACTTGGGGGCGCTGGTCTTCCGGCAGGGGCTGGCCGGGCTGCTGCAGGAGCGGCTGGACGCCGACGAGCTGTCCCTCCCGGACGCGCTGCGCCTGGTCCGCTGGGTGGGGCGGGACAATGCCCGGCGGGTCTACCGGCTGCCCGGTGGTCCGGCGGACGACGGCTGAGCGGCGTGGGACGGGTCACAGTCCCGGAGCGCCGCCCAGGAAGCACGAACGGCTGAAAGTATGATCAAGCGATGTCTGACATGACCGAAACCACGCCGGGCTGGCTGACGAGCGACGAACTCGAAATGGCGCGCGCCCGCATGCCGATCCTGTACGTCGAGGCCGTGCCCGTGCGGGTGGACGACAGCGGCGAAGTCACCAGCGTCGGTCTGCTCCTGCGCATCGGACCGGACGGGACGGTCAGCCGGACGCTGGTCTCCGGCCGGGTGCTGCACCACGAGCGGGTCCGGGACGCCCTGCTGCGCCACCTGGAGAAGGACCTCGGCCCGGTGGCGCTGCCCCGGGTGCCGGCCTCGCTCCAGCCGTTCACGGTGGCCGAGTACTTCCCGACGCACGGTGTCACGCCGTACCACGACCCCCGGCAGCACGCGGTCTCGCTCGCCTACGTCGTACCGGTGACCGGTGACTGCCGGCCGCGCCAGGACGCCCTCGACCTGGTCTGGTTCGATCCGCGCGAGGCCCTGTCCGAGGCGGTGCGCAGCGAGATGCCGGGCGGGCACGGGGTGCTGCTGAAGCAGGCACTGGCGCACGTGGGCTGCGTGGACTGAGCCCGCCCCCGGCCCGGGGCTACTCCTCCCGCCGTTCCTCGTGGCTGAGCTGCGGGTCCAGGTCGTCCCTGAGCAGGCCCCGGGAGCCCGTCTGCCCGGTGCGGTAGGCGGACCGGGCCACCAGGTGGGAGGCGACCGGGCCGGTGAGGAACTGGAAGAAGACGATGAGCGCGAGGGTGCCCACGTCGGTGCCGTGGCGCAGCCTCAGCGCCACCCCGGCGAGGGCGAGGAGCATCCCGAGGGTCTGCGGTTTGGTGGCGGCGTGGCTGCGGGAGAGCACGTCGGGGAAGCGGAGCATCCCGATCACACCGAGCAGGCACTGCAGGCAGCCGAGGAACAGCAGGACGGTCCCGGCCAGGTCGGCGGCCTCGGCCCAGGCGTTCACCGGTGGTCCTGCCTGCCGTCCGCCCGCACGGAGGGCCGGTCGCGTGGGGCGATGAAGCGGGCGATGCCCACCGAGCCGGTGAATCCGAGGAAGGCGAGCACCAGCATCACGGGGAAGTAGAAGGAGTCGCGGTCGTGGGCGGCCTTGACTCCGATGCCGGCGATGATGAGCGCCGCGGCCACGTCCAGCGCGACGGCGCGGTCCAGCATCGAGGGGCCGTACCAGATCCGGTACAGCAGCAGTGCGCCGGCGACGAGGATCATCGCGAGCGAGGCGACGAGCAGGGCGTCTTCGACGGCGTGCAGAGTGGTCACGACGGGGGCTCACCTTCCGGTACGGGACGGGCGGCGTCGGCGATGTCCTCGGCTGTGCCGAAGGCGCGGGCGACGAGTTCCTCCATGCGCCATACCTGCCGCTGGGCGCCCTCGGTCTCGCCGGGTTCGCCCGCGTCGAGGACGTGCAGGAACAGGGTGGCCGTCGAGCGGCGCACCTCGATCACGGAGCCACCGGGGACGTTGGAGACGGCGACGGCGGTGGCCGTCAGCATGAGGTCGCTGCGCACCCGCAGTGGGACGGCCACGACCGCCGCGTGGTAGGGGCCCTTGGCGAGGATCTGCCGGGTGACCTCGACGCTGGAGGAGAACATGTCGTACAGCAGGTAGGCCGCCAGGCGCAGGATTCCCAGGGGGCGCAGCCTGAGGCCGATGTCCACGGCGGGCAGCGGGAAGGCCAGGCACAGGCAGACCGCCACGAGGACGCCGTTGACGAGGTTGGCCCAGGAGGGGGTGCCCCACAGCAGGATCCAGATGACGGTGAGCCAGCCGACGAGCGGCAGGTCGAGCACGCGCCGGCCGCGCCCGACACGGAAGGACCAGCTGTAGGGGGAACGGTCGCGGAAGAGGTCGCTCACCGGCCGAGCACCGCCTCGATGTAGGGGGTACGGGCGAGGAGTTCGGTGGCGGCGGCCTGGGTGAAGGTGGTGAGGGGGCCGCCCAGCACGGTGTACGACAGGCCGAGGGCGACGGCGGCGCCGGTGGCCGCCGGCATCGGCCAGGGCAGCCGTTTGGTGGTGGTGATGGACTGCCCGAGGAAGCCGGCGGTGACCACGGCGCCCGCGGGCACCGGCAGTCCGCTCCCCGACCCGGTGGGCCTTTCCTCCTCGTCGTCGCCCGTCTCGTCGTCCTCGGCCGACTCCAGCACGACGCCCTCCTCCTCGGCCCCCGGTGGTGCGTCGCGCCAGAAGGCGAGGTTCCAGACCTTGGCCATGACGTAGAGAGTGAGCAGGCTGGTGGCGGCGGACCCGGCGACGAGTGCCCAGGCCCAGCCGCCGCCGTCGGCGACGCCCGCCCGCATCAGGCCGAGCTTGCCGATGAAGCCGGACAGCGGCGGGATGCCCGCGAGGTTCATGGCGGGCACGAAGAACAGCACGGCGAGCAGCGGCGCCGTCTTCGCCAGGCCGCCCAGGCGGGTGAGTTCCGTGGTGCCGTCGCGCCGCTCGATGAGCCCGGCGACGAGGAACAGGGTGGTCTGCACGGTGATGTGGTGGGCCACGTACACGATCGCCCCGGCGATCGAACCGCGCCCCGCGAGGGCGATGCCGAAGACCATGAAGCCGATGTGGCTGATGAGGGTGAAGGACAGCACCCGCTTCAGGTCGGTCTGGGCGACCGCGCCGAGGATGCCGACGGCCATGGAGGCGAGCGCGGCGAGCATCAGCAGGTCGCCGAGGCGGTGGCCGGGGAAGAGCAGGGTCTGGGTGCGCAGCATCGAGTACACGCCGACCTTGGTCAGCAGTCCGGCGAAGACCGCGGTGACGGGTGCGGGGGCGGTGGGGTAGGAGTCGGGCAGCCAGGCCGCGAGCGGGAACACCGCCGCCTTGATCGCGAAGACCGTCAGCAGCATCGCCTCCAGCAGGGTGCGCACCCCGAGCGGCACCTCCTGCAGCCGCTCGGCGAGCTGGGCGAGGTTAACGGTGCCCGCGACCGCGTAGGTCATGGCGATGGCGATCAGGAAGAGCACCGAGGAGAACAGCGAGATGATCACGTACGTCGATCCGGCCCGGACCCGGGTCGCGGTGCCGCCGATGGTGAGCAGGACGAAGCTCGCGACGAGCATGATCTCGAAGCCGACGTAGAGGTTGACGAGGTCGCCGGCGAGGAAGGTGCACGAGACGCCCGCCACGAGGATGAGGTAGGCGGGGTGGAAGACCCCGACCGGCGCCTGGTCGTCGCGGTCGGCCATGCCCTGGCCCAGCGAGTACACCAGGACGAGCAGGGTGACGGCGCTGGAGACGGTGAGCATCAGACCCGCCAGCCGGTCGGCGACCAGGGTGATGCCGACCGGCGGTGCGAAGTCGCCGAGGTGCACGGTGAGCGGGCCGTGGCGGTCGGCGGCGACCATGAGGAGGATGGAGAGCACCAGGACCGCGCCGAGCACGGCGATGCTGATGAAGCGCTGGAACCGGTGCAGCCGGGGCCCGATGGCCAGCTTCAGGCCGGTGACGCACAGGGGCAGCAGGACGGGGAGCGGGACGAGCGCGTTCACCTGGTTCCTTCCGTGCCGGCGCCCCCGGGGTCGTCGGGCTGGTCGGGCGGCGGGTGGCAGGAGTCCTCGCCGGGGAGCGAGTCGGGCTCGCGGCCGGTCTCCTCGGGGTCGTTGGAGGGCCCGGCGACGCGCGCCGGGGCGGGCCCGGGGCGGCCGGCCGCGTCGGTGGAGCCCAGCTCGCGGCCTTCCCGGTAGTCCTCGGGGTCGGCACCGAGGATGTCGTTCCAGAGATTCCCGGACACGTCGTTGGCGCGGGCCTGGTAGGCGCGTTCCTCGCGGACCCGCCGGCGCAGCCGTCTGCGGGCGGCGCGGTAGCGCGCGCGCTGTTCGGCGTCGGCGCCGCCGTCCTCGGCGCGGGCCTCGCGGTAGCGGTCGCGGAGTTCGCCGCGCCGGTCGAGGAACTCGGCGCGCAGGGCGACCAGCCGGTCCTCGGTGTCGTCGCTGATCTCGTCGGAGCCGGTGACCTGGTGGCTGCGGTAGGCCATGGCGAGCAGGAAGGCGGTGGTGGCGAGGGTGATGACGATCGCGGTCAGAGCGATGGCCTGGGGCAGCGGGTCGGTGACGCGGTTGCGGATGATGTGCGGGTAGAGCAGCGGTGCGTCGCCCGCGCTGCCGGTGGCGGCGAGGACCAGCAGGTTGACGCCGTTGCCGAGGACGACGGCGCCGAGCAGGATCCGGGTCAGGGAGCGGGTCAGCAGCAGGCTGGCGCCGACGGCGTTGAGGACGGCGGCCGCCACCAGCAGGGACAGGCTCACGGTCATGCCCGGCCCGCCTCCGGGCGCGGGGCGGCCCGCTCGATCTGGCGGTCGATCCGGGCGCCGAGGGCCCGCACGATGTCCAGGACCACGCCGAGCACCAGCAGGTAGACCCCGCAGTCGAAGAGGACGGCGGTGGACAGGTGGGCGTCGCCCCACACCGGCAGGTGGCCGTGCCAGGTCCAGCCGTGCAGCACGGTGCCCTCGCCGAGGCCGCCGAGCCCGACCCCGGTGGACAGGAACAGACCGAGGCCGGTGAACACGCCCGGTTTGAAGGGCACGGCGTCGGCGAGTTCGTGGCGGCCGCCGGCCAGGTAGCGGGCGATGAAGGCGACGCCCGCGGTCAGTCCCGCGACGAAGCCGCCGCCCGGCAGGTTCTCCGCGCACAGCAGCAGGTAGACGGAGAGGACGAGGACGGGGTGGAAGATGAGGCGGGCGACCACTTCGAGGACGAGGCTGCGGCGCTCGGGGGCGAGGGTGGCGCTGGCGGCGAGCCAGGTCCGCTCGGGTGCGCCCTCGTCGCCGCTGGGCAGCCCCGCCGACTCGTACCGGCTCGCCCGCCAGGCGGTGCGCAGTCCGGCGTGCGGGTGGTCCCCGGGCAGCGGCAGTACGGGCTGCTCGGCGCCGTCGGCGCGGCGGTGCAGGTAGATGAGGCTGGTGACGCCGATCGCGGCGGCGGCGAGCACCGCGGACTCGCCCATGGTGTCCCAGGCCCGCAGGTCGACCAGGATCGTCGCGACGACGTCCTTCAGCCCGTGGTGCGCGGTCTCCTCGACCATCGCCGCTCCCGCGCTGTCGGCCCGGCGGTGCCCCGCCATGATCCAGACGACGACGGCGACGGCGGCGCCGCCCGCGAGGGCCACCGGCATCCTCACCAGCCGCCGCCACCGGCTGAAGTTCTCCTCGAAGCGCACCGGCATCCGGCGCAGCACCAGCACGAAGACGATCATCGAGACGGTCTCCACGCAGAACTGGGTGAGCGCGAGGTCGGGCGCGCCCTGCGCGACGAAGAGCAGCGCGGTGCCGTATCCGGTCAGGCCGGCGAACACGACCGCCTTCATCCGGCGCCGCACACCCAGGCACAGCAGGGCCGCCGCGCAGGTCAGCAGGGCGACGGCGGCCTGGGCGGGGTGGTCCCACAGGCGTGGGGCGGGCACCGCGGCCCAGGGTTCGTCCGCGACGAGCACGGCGATCTGCCCGGCGAGGACCACGCTCATGGTCGTCACCAGGTACACCGACAGCGAGCCCCGCTGCACCAGTCCGGTGCACTGCAGGGCGGTGCGCTCCAGGGCGAGCAGCAGCCGTCCGAAGACGAGGTCCGCGGAGCGCCAGGCGACGGCCTGGCCGGCCCGCTGGACGGGTCCCGCGGCGAGGAACAGCAGGACCCCGCCCGCCCAGGCCGCGCCTGACAGGGCGAGCGCGGTGCCCGCTCCGTGCCACAGCGCCAGGTGGTACGGGTGCGCGGGCGCCGGGAACTGCCCGGCGTAGGTGCCGAGGAGGTCCTGGAGCCAGGGCACTCCGGGGCCGAGGACGACACAGGCCAGGGCGAGCACGGCGGGCGGCGCCAGGAAGGCCGCCGGGACCCGGTGCGCGTCGGTGTCGGGGAGGCCGGGCTTGCGGGCGAAGGCACCCCACAGGTAGCGCAGGGTGTAGGCGGTGGTCAGGGCGGAGCCGACGACGGCCGCGGCGAGCGCCCAGCGGTCGCCGGTGCCGCCGTCCAGGAGCGCCTGGAAGGCGGCCTCCTTGGCGGTGAAGCCGAGCAGGGGCGGCACCGCGGCCATGGAGGCCCCGGCGATCACGGCGACGGCGCACACGGCGGGCAGCCGGCGTCCGAGACCGGAGAGCTTGCGCAGGTCGCGGGTGCCGGTGGCGTGGTCGACGATGCCGGTGACCAGGAAGAGCGGTGCCTTGAACAGGGCGTGCCCGAGGATCATGGCGGTGGCGGCGAGGCCGGTGTCGTAGCGGCCCGCGCCGGTGAGGACGGCGAGGAAGCCGAGTTGACTGACGGTTCCGTAGGCGAGGACGAGTTTCAGGTCGTACAGCCGCAGCGCCCGCCAGCCGCCCAGCAGCATCGTCACCGAGCCGAGGACGAGCAGGAGCGGGCGCCAGGGCGTGACGTCGGCGAAGGCGGGGGCGAGTCGGGCGACGAGGTAGACGCCCGCCTTGACCATCGCGGCGGCGTGCAGGTAGGCGCTGACGGGGGTGGGGGCGGCCATGGCGTTGGGCAGCCAGAGGCTGAACGGCCAGATCGCGGACTTGGACAGGGCGCCGACGAGGATCAGCACGACCGCCGTGGACAGCGCCGCCGACGGGGACGGCGGGTCGGCCAGGATCGCCGAGATGCGGTACGTGCCCGCCTCGTGCCCCAGGAGCAGGAAGCCGACGAGCATCGTCAGTCCGCCGAGCGCGGTGACCGTCAGGGCCTGCAGGGCACTGCGCCGGTTCCGCTTGTGGTCGCTGGTCTGGCCGATCAGCAGGTAGGAGAAGACGGTCGTCAGTTCCCAGAAGATGTAGAGCAGGATCAGGTCGTCGGCGAGGACCAGACCGAGCATCGCCCCGGCGAAGGCGAGGAGGTTCCCGGCGAACCTGCCGAGCTGTCGCGAGCGGTCGTCGAAGTAGGAGGCGCAGTAGACCAGGACGAGGGTGCCCACGCCCGCGGCGAGCAGCACCATGAGTTCGGCCAGGGCGTCCAGCCGCAGCGCCCAGTCCACGTGGTACGACGGCAGCCAGCGCCACACGACGGTGTCCGCGCCGCCCGCGGCCGTCGTGCTCCACCGGGTGGCGGCCCAGGCGGTCGCCGCGGCGGGCGGCAGGGCCAGTACGAGGAAGGCACGGGTTCCGCACCGTCTCACCAACGGCGCGGCGAACAGCGCGAGCGCGAAGTGGCAGAGGATGAGCGCGGACACCCGACAGTGATATATCGGGCATCTCGCCCGAGCGGCCAGGCACGCCGCAGGCAGAACAATCGAGGGGCGGTTTCGGATCTCTCCGAAACCGCCCCTCGATCAACGACCGTCTCCGGTCGGGACGACAGGATTTGAACCTGCGACCCCTTGACCCCCAGTCAAGTGCGCTACCAAGCTGCGCCACGTCCCGTTACCCGTCTGACCTGGGCTTTCCCCCGGTCGAACGCGCAGGAAAACCATACCGCACTCGGGCCGGTGGTCGCGCATCGCTTTTCCGGCGCGGGGTCCGGGGGCGTCAGCGCTTCCGTGTGCGGGACGGCTCGGCCCCTGCGTCGGCCGGGGCCGGGGCGCCGCTCGACCCCGCCGCGGCCGCTTCCACCCGTACCAGCCCGCGCACCGCCGGTATCAGCAGCAGGGCCGCGCACACGGCGAAGCTGGTCGCTCCGGCGACGAGCAGCACGTGGTCGGCGCCGAGGGCCGACGCGGCCGGTCCCGCGAGGGCCTGGCCGACCGGCATCATCGCCAGCGAGCCCGCCACGTCGTAGGCGTGGATGCGGTTGAGGACGTCCGGCGGGACCTGGGTCTGCACGCTGGTCGCCCACATCACGCCCCAGAAGGACATGCCGGCCCCGGCGACGGCGGCTCCGGCCGCCATGGCGGGTACGCCGAGCCCGGCACCGACGCTCGCGGGGAAGGCGGCGAAGCCGACGAGGGCGATCGCCCCGGCCCGGAGCATGCGCAGCGGCCGCAGCCGCAGGGCGAGCAGGCCGCCCACGACGGTCCCCGCGCCCAGGGCGGAGTTGACCAGACCGTAGGCGCGCGGGCCGTGTTCCCGCACCACCTCGGTGGCGACCAGCGGAACGGTCGGACCCCAGACCGCGATCATGTAGACGCACCAGACGGCTATGACGCTCCACAGCCACCGACGCGCACGGAACTCCCGCCACCCCTCGGCCAGGTCGGCTCGGAAGGCCTTGCTCCCCCGGCCGGACACCGCTCGGCTCCCCGGCGCGAGCGGGGGCAGCCGGAGCAGGAGCAGGCACACGGCGCTGACCGCGTAGGTGGTGGCGTGGGCGGCGAAGACCCCGCCGGGCGAGGCGAAGCCGACGAGCAGGCCCGCCACGGCGGGGCCGGCGAGCTGGGCGGCGGACTCGGCGACGCGTATCGCGCCATTGGCGCCCTGGACGTCGGAGGCGAGCCGGGGCACGGTGCTGGCGACGCCGGGCTGGAAGACGGCGCCCGCCACGCCGTTGGCGAAGCCGATCGCGCAGATCTGCCAGAGCACGACGTGCCCGGAGAAGAAGAGCGCGGCGGCCAGGGCCTGGGTGCCGAGCCGGACCAGGTCGGCGCCGATCATCAGCTTGCGGGTGCTGAAGCGGTCGGCGAGGACTCCGCCGAAGACGACCAGACCGGCGAAGGCGGCGGCCGTCGCGGCCATGGCGAGGCCGACCGCGCCCGCCCCGTACCCGTGCTGGAGCAGTCCGGCGGCGAGCGCGACGGGCAGCATGGTGTCGCCGAGCCGGGCCACGGCCCGGGCGGCGAAGAACAACGCGAAGTCCCGTGACCAGACGACTCGCGCCGCCGTCGGCCGCGACGACGTACCGGCCATCGCGTGCTCTCCCCTCCCCTTGCCCTCCCGTCGCACCGAGCGTCCGACAGCCGGAACCCCCCCTCCGGTCCCGGCTGTCGCGCACGTCTTCGGATCATGCCACGGGGCACTGACAACGCCCGAGGGGTTTTCAGCCCCCGGCGGGCAGCCCCAGCCGGGGATGGGCCTCCAGCAGTCGGGGCGGGGCCGCCTGGCGCCAGGAGTCGGCGAGGATGTCGCGCAGCTCGTCCTCGCCCTCCAGGGCGGCGAGCCGGGCCCGCACCCAGGCGAACTGGGCCTCGTGCGCGGCGATCCAGAACTTCTCCGGCTCGGCCAGCACCAGTTCGTCGCGCTCCTCCTTCGGACAGCGCACCGCGAGGGAGGTCTCCTCGTCGGGCAGCGTCGCGAACATCTTTCCCGCGACCCGGAAGGTGGGCATGCTCCAGGCGGTCTTCTCCGTCGTGTCCGGCAGGGACAGGGCGATACGGCGTACGTCTTCTGCGTCCGGCATGGCAGGCACGGTAGCCGCCGCCACCGACAGTCACCCGGCGGTGGCGGGTGCGCCCACCCGCTCCCCGACCTGCTTGAAGTAGAGCGTCGTCGGCCGCAGTTCCCCGCGCGGGTCGGCCGCGTAGTCGGGGATCGTGCCGGCCCGGGTCCACCCGGCGGAGCGGTAGAGGCGCTCGGCGGGGCTGCCGGTCTCGGTGTCCAGGTGGAGGAGGGTGATGCCGGCCGCCGCGGCGGCCTCCTCGGCGGTGGTCAGCAGCCGGCGGCCCAGCCCCCGGCCGCGGGCCTCGCGGGACACCATCAGCTTGACCAACTCCGCGCGGTGGCGGCTGTTGGGCTTGTCCGGCAGGGCGAGGCTCACCGTTCCGGTCACCCGCTCCCCCTCCCGCGCCACCCAGACGACGAGGTGCCCGGCGGCCACGGCGGCGGCCCGCCCCCGCCACCAGTGCGCGGCCTCCGCATGGCCCAGCGGGGCGAGGAAACCGACGGAGGCGCCGCCCGCGACGGTGTCGGCCAGCAGCCCGGCCAAGCCGTCCAGCAGCGCGGTCACCCCGCGCTCGTCGACCCGGTCCACGATCACGGCAGCACCACCGCCAGCGCATAGCGCGCGCCCTCGTCCCCGGCGCACCGGAACCGCGTCGGCCCCCACACACGCATCCGCAGGCAGTCCCCGGCGGCGAGGTGGTGCTCCACGTCCTGCGCCGTGATCTCCAGGGCCCCTTCCAGGACCCAGACGTGCTGTTCCAGGCCGGGTACGGGAGGACGGTCGTAGGCGATGTCGGCGCCCGGGGTGAGCCGTCCCTCGACGAGTTCGCCGCGCAGTCCGGCGTGCGGCGGGGAGACCGAGCGGCGTACGAACCCGGCCGGGCGGTCCTCCCACACGGGCTGCTCGGCGGCCCGCACCAGCAGCGCGGGTGCCTCCTCGACCTCGCCGAGCAGCCGGGACATGGTCCGTCCGTAGACCGCGCACAGGCGGTTGAGCACGGCGGCGGTGGGGCTGGTCTCGGCCCGCTCGGCCCGGGACAGCGTGGACCGGCTCACCCCGCTGCGCTCCGCCAGCTCCCCCAGCGACCAGCCGTGTTCGGCCCGCATTTCGGCCAGCCGGGCGGCGAGCCGGGCGTCCACCGGGTCCGTTTCGCGGTCGTCGTCTCTCATATTCGGGAGGCTATCCCCGATATGAGACGCACGTGTTACGGAGGCCTCACGCCCGGGCCGCCTCGCCGAGTGCGTCGAGCACCGGGCGGATCAGCGGGTGCTCCTCGGCTCCCCGGCGGACGGCCGCGAAGACGCGGCGGGTGGGCGCGACCCCGTCGACCGGGCGGACGACCACGCCGGTGAGATCGGTGCCGTGCAGCGCCGAGCGCGGGACGAGCGCCACACCGGCGTCGGCCGCGGCGAGGGAGACCACGGCGCGGAAGTCGTCCGAGGAGTGTTCGAGGCGGGGCTGGAACCCGGCGCTCTCGCAGGCCAGCACGACCACGTCGTGGCAGGGGTTGCCCGGGTAGGGCCCGATCCAGGTGTCCTTGGCCAGTTCGGCGAGCGGCACCTCCTCGGCGTCGGCGAGGCGGTGGGCGACCGGGACGACCGCGTCGAAGGGCTCGGCGTACAGCGGGACGTGGGTCAGGCGCGGGTCGTCGGCGGAGGGCGCCCCGCGGTACTCGACGGCGACGGCCACGTCGACCTGCCGGTCCAGGACCATCGGCAGGCTGGCGTCGCCCTCGGCGTCCTGGACGCGGATGCGGATGCCGGGCGCCGATGCGGCGAGGCGGGCCAGGGCGGGCGCGACGACGAGGGCGATGCCGGTCGCGAAGGAGGCGACCGTGACCGTGCCCGCCTCGCCCGAGCCGTACGCCGCCAGCTCGGCCTCGGCCCGCTCCAGCTGGGCCAGGACGGCGTTGGTGTGGCTGAGCAGGATCTCGCCGGCCGGGGTCAGCCGTACGCCCTTGGCTCCGCGCTCGACCAGGCGGTGCCCGGTCTCCTGCTCCAGGGCCGCGAGCTGCTGGGAGACCGCGGACGGGGTGAGGTACAGCGCGGCGGCGGCCGCCGTCACGGTGCGGTGGTCCGCCACCGCTCGCAGGATGTGCAGCCGCCGCGCCTCGATCATGGGATCGATTCTCTCAGGTCAGCCGGGGTTTCAGGCGGCGAGCTGCTCCCGCGCGGAGGCGAAGGCGTCCACCGCGCGGTTCACGTCGTCGGTGGAGTGGGCGGCGGACAGCTGGACGCGGATGCGGGCCTTGTCCTGGGGGACGACCGGGTAGGAGAAGCCGATCACGTAGACGCCGCGCTCCAGGAGCAGCTCCGCCATGCGGCCCGCCCGCGTCGCGTCGCCGATCATGACGGGCGCGATGGGGTGGTCGCCGGGGAGGATGTCGAAGCCCTCCGCGGTCATCCGGCGGCGGAACAGTGCGGTGTTCTCGGCGAGCCGTACGCGCAGGTCGTCGGCCGACTCCAGCAGGTCGAGCACCTTGAGGGAGGCGGCGGCGATCACCGGGGCGAGGGTGTTGGAGAAGAGGTACGGCCTCGACCGCTGGCGCAGCAGGGCGACGATCTCCGCGCGGGCGGCGACGTAGCCGCCGGAGGCGCCGCCCAGCGCCTTGCCGAGGGTGCCGGTGATGATGTCGACCCGGTCCATGACGCCGTGCAGTTCCGGTGTGCCGCGCCCGCCGGGGCCGACGAAGCCGACGGCGTGCGAGTCGTCGACCATGACCATGGCGTCGTAGCGGTCGGCCAGGTCGCAGATCTCGGCGAGCGGGGCGACGTAGCCGTCCATGGAGAAGACGCCGTCGGTGACGATCAGGCGGCGCCGCGCGTCGGAGGCGTCCTTGAGCTGCCGCTCCAGGTCGGCGAGGTCGCGGTTGGCGTAGCGGAGGCGGCGCGCCTTGGACAGCCGGATGCCGTCGATGATCGAGGCGTGGTTGAGGGCGTCGGAGATCACCGCGTCCTCGGGGCCGAGGAGGGTCTCGAAGACGCCGCCGTTGGCGTCGAAGCAGGAGGAGTAGAGGATCGTGTCCTCCTGGCCGAGGAACGCGGAGAGCCGGGCCTCCAGTTCCTTGTGCACCTCCTGGGTGCCGCAGATGAAGCGCACGGAGGCCATGCCGTAGCCCCAGCGGTCCAGTGCCTCGTGGGCGGCGGCGACCACGTCGGGGTGGTCGGCGAGGCCGAGGTAGTTGTTGGCGCAGAAGTTGAGGACCTCGCCGGGGCGGCCGCCCGCGGTGACGTTGACAGTCGCGGACTGCGGGGTGCCGATGACGCGTTCGGGCTTGTGCAGGCCGGCGGCCCGGATCTCGTCGAGGGTGGCGCGCAGGTCGTCGCGCACGGAGTCGAACATCTCAGAAGCTCCTAGGAAAGCAGATGACTTACGCGGTCCAGTCGAGGATGACCTTGCCGCCCCTGCCGCTCGCCGCGTCGGCGAACGCGGCCTCGAAGTCGCGGTGGGAGTACCGGCCGGTGATCACCGGGGCGAGGTCGAGGCCGCCTTCGAGCAGCACGGACATGGCGTACCAGGTCTCGAACATCTCGCGGCCGTAGATGCCCTTGACGGTGATCATGGAGGTGACGATGCGGGCCCAGTCGACCGGGAACTCCTCGGCCGGCAGGCCGAGCATCGCGATCCGGCCGCCGTGCGTCATGTTGGCGATCATGTCGCGCATCGCCTCGGGGCGGCCGGACATCTCCAGGCCGATGTCGAAGCCCTCGCGCAGGCCCAGCTCGCGCTGTCCGTCGGCGATGGACGCGTCCGAGACGTTCAGGGCGAGGCTGACGCCGACCTTGCGGGCGAGGTCCAGCCGCTCCTCGCTCACGTCCGTGATCACGACGTTGCGGGCGCCCGCGTGCCGGGCCACGGCGGCGGCCATCAGGCCGATCGGTCCGGCGCCGGTGATGAGGACGTCCTCGCCGACCAGCGGGAAGGACAGCGCGGTGTGCACGGCGTTGCCGAACGGGTCGAAGATCGCGGCGACGTCGAGGTCGACGGGGACGCGGTGCACCCAGACGTTGGCGGCGGGCAGGGCGACGTACTCGGCGAACGCCCCGTCCCGGCCGACGCCGAGACCGACCGTGGCGCGGCACAGGTGGCGCCGTCCGGCCAGGCAGTTGCGGCACTTGCCGCAGACCAGATGGCCCTCGCCGCTGACGCGGTCGCCGGTCTTGATGTCGGTGACGTCGCGCCCGGTGCCGACGACCTCGCCGACGAACTCGTGCCCCACGACGAGCGGGGTGCGGATGGCCTGCTGCGCCCAGCCGTCCCAGGCCCGGATGTGCAGGTCGGTGCCGCAGATGCCGGTGCGCAGCACCTTGATGAGGACGTCACCGGGTCCCACGGCGGGCTCGGGTACGTCCGCGAGCCAGAGCCCGGGCTCCGCCTTCTCCTTGACCAGCGCCTTCAACTGAACGGCTCCTGACGGGGGTGAGGTCCCGGCGGTGGGCACGCCGAAGCGGCCCGCGTCCGGGGAGGGGAGGGGAATCGCACAGCAATCTGCCGTACGACACCGCCCCGGGTCCATCGAGCCTTTCTTAAGCCCGGCCGCAGCTTTCCTTCACGCCGCACGCCCCGGGCAGCCGATCGCCCTGCGATTCACAGCGGAAGCCCGTCCTCCGCGCTGCGCTCGATGCGCCGTACGAGGTCGGCCGCCGCCGACTTGATCGTGACCAGCCCCGCGGTACCCCAGCTCCGGGGCCGCACGTCGGCGGCGGCGACGGTGCCCAGGACCGTCCCCGTGCTGTCGATGAGCGGGGCGCCGAGGTAGGAGCGGATGCCGAAGGCGTCGACGACGGGATTGCCGGCGAAGCGCGGATAGTCGCGCACGTCCTCCAGGACCAGCGCCTTGCGCCGGACCACCACGTGAGGACAGAAGCCGTGGTCCCTGGGCTGGACCCGGCCGAACTCGGGGCTGGTCCCGTCGCCCCGCGTCACCGGCGGGACCTCGGGCACCCGCAGCCCGGCGAAGAACTGCCCGCCCTCCACCAGGAAGTTGACCATCGCGTACGGCGCCTCGGCGAGGCCGGCGAGGTGGGCGGCGAAGGCGTCGAGGGCCGGATCGGAGCGTTCCGCCAGACCCAGCAGGCGCAGCCGTCGTACCCGGGCGGGGGCCTCCCGGTCCTCGGGGGTGAGCAGCAGACGTCCGGCCGGGCGCGGCGGGTCGTAGCTCATGGGCGGACTCCGGCGCCGGACCCCGACGCCGGGGCCGGGGTGTGGGCGATGAGGTGGCGTACGAGGGTGAGCAGTGTCTGGACGCCGGAGCTGGAGATCCGGGCGTCGCAGCGCACGATCGGGATCTCGGGGTGCAGGTCCATGGCCGCGCGCACCTCCTCGGGGTCGTAGCGGTAGGAGCCGTCGAACTCGTTGATCGCGACGACGAAGCCGAGTCCGCGTTCCTCGAAGAAGTCGACGGCGGCGAAGGACTCCTCCAGGCGGCGGGTGTCGGCGATGATCACCGCGCCGAGCGCGCCTTCGCACAGCTCGTCCCACATGAACCAGAAGCGTTCCTGGCCGGGCGTTCCGAACAGGTACAGGACGTGTTCGGCATCGAGGGTGATGCGGCCGAAGTCCATGGCCACGGTCGTTTCGAGCTTGTTCTCGATTCCGTCGAGATTGTCGGTCGCGGCGCTGACCGTGGTGAGCAGTTCCTCCGTGCTCAGCGGCGCGATCTCGCTGACCGCGCCGACGAAGGTCGTCTTGCCGACGCCGAACCCGCCCGCCACGAGGATCTTCAGGGCGGTGGGGAACGGGTCGGCGCCTTCGCCGTGCGCGTAGTCAGAGCTGTCGTCGTAGTCCATCGAGCACTGCCTCCAGAAGGGCCCGGTCCGTGGGGTGGTGGTGGAACGCGGCGGGGGGTTTGGTGGTCAGCGCGCCGCAGTCGACGAGGTCCGAGAGCAGCACCTTGGTGACCGCCACCGGCAGCCGCAGATGTGCGGCGAGCTCGGCGACCGGGAGGGGCGCCCGGCACAGGTCGAGTGCCTGCGCGTGCTCGGGTCCGAGGTAGCCGAGGGGGGTCGCCCCGGTGGCCATGACCTGGGACATCAGGTCGAGCGCGACGGTGGGCCGGGTACGGCCGTTGCTGACGGTGAAGGGGCGCACCAGCCGTCCGGCCGCTTCGTCGAGCCAGGGCCCGTCGCCGGCCGCGGCCACCGTCAAGGCCTCATCGCCGGGGGTTCGACGGCGTGCTGCCGGGGCGCGGTGACCAGGTAGGGGCGGACGCTCTTGACGAGCATCGCCATCTCGTAGCCGAGCACGGCCGCGTCGGCCTCGCGGCCGGCCAGCACGGCCAGGCAGGTGCCGGAGCCCGCGGTGGTGACGAAGAGGAGCGTCGAGTCGAGTTCGACGACGACCTGCCGCACGTCCCCGCCGTCGCCGAAGCGGACGCCGGCGCTGCGGCCGAGGGAGTACAGGCCGGAGGCCAGGGCCGCCATGTGGTCGGCGCTGTCGGCGTCGAGTCCGTGGACGGACTTCACGAGTCCGTCGGCGGACAGGAGCACCGCGCTGCTGGTGTGCGGCACGCGCTGGACGAGGCCGCTCATCAGCCAGTCGAGGTCGGACACTTGGCCGGTCGGCGCATCGCTCGCCATGGTGGATCGACTCCTTGGGGTACGAAGGTCTGCGGGAGCGCTGGTCATGAGGACGGGGGTGGTGGGGGTGGTCGTGGAGGTGGTGGTGCGGGTGGTCATTCGGCCGTCATGCCCGGGTCGCCGTGGGCCGGTGCCAGGGGCGCCGGTTCGGTGCGCTGCCGGGCCTCCGCGAGGCCGACACCGCGCTGGAAGGCGGCCATCAGGCCCGGGTCGTGGCCGGTGTACTCCTCGGGCTCCTGGCGGGGCGCGGGGCCACCGCGCAGCTGGGGCACGAGGTGCTCCTGGGCGCGGCGGCGCGGAAGTTGGGGTTTCCCCATGGTCCCGCGCACCGCGCTGTGCCGCGGGACGGGCGGGATGGCCGCGTGCTCGGCGAGGACACCCCGGTCCTCGGACCGCACACCGGGCACGGCGGCGGCCGGGGTGGGACGGTTGCGGTGCGTGCCGCGCACGGGCAGCGGCACGGGTTCCCCGTCGGCCCTGCGCACCTGGACGGGACCGGTCCCCGCCGGGGCCGGGGCGGGTGCGGGAACAGCCGGGGCCGGAGCGGGCGGGGCGGGAGCGGGTGCGTCCGGCGCCGCCGGCGGCATCGCGGGGGCCACGGCCCGCGGCTGGTGCCGGGGCGGCGGCACGGGCACCGGCTCGCCCGCGGCGGCCTCCGCCGGGTGGGCCGCGCCTCCGGGGAGCATCCCCGGCCCGGCGCCCAAGAGGGCCTGCGGCACGACCAGTACGGCCTGGACGCCGCCGTAGATGTTGGTCTGCAGCCGCACGGTGATCCCGTGCCGCTTGGCGAGCTGGGAGACGACGAACAGCCCGATGCGCCCGTCCGCCAGCAGGCGGGCGACGTTGACCTGGTCGGGGTCGGCGAGCAGGGCGTTCATCCGGCTCTGCTCGTCGACCGGCATGCCCAGTCCGCGGTCCTCGACCTCGACGGCCAGCCCCGAGGTGACGAGGTTGGCGCGCATCAGCACCTGGGTCTGCGGGGCGGAGAACAGCGTGGCGTTCTCGACGAGTTCGGCCAGCAGGTGGATGACGTCGGCGACGGCGTGGCCGCGCAGCGTGCCGTCGATCGGCGGAACCAGCCGGACCCGGGAGTACTGCTCGACCTCGGCGATGGCCGAGCGCAGCACCTCGGTCATGTCGACCGGGTTGCTCCACTGGCGGCGGGAGACGGCACCGCCGAGCACGGCGAGGTTCTCGGCGTGGCGGCGGATGCGGGTGGCGAGGTGGTCGACGTGGAAGAGGCCCTTGAGGAGGTCGGGGTCCTCGATCTCGTTCTCCAGCTCGTCCAGGATGGAGATCTCCCGGTGCACCAGGGACTGCAGGCGCCGGGCGAGGTTGACGAAGACCTCCAGCTTCTGCTCGCTGCCCGCCTGGCTGGAGAGCTGGGCGGCCCGGACGACGGCTGTGACGGCGCCGTCGTGGGCGCGGGAGAGGTCGGCGGCGAGCAGTTCGAAGTCGTCCGCGTCGTCCGGCGGTCCGCCGCGCGGCTTGCGCTGGGGCGGGGTCTCACCGCGGCGCAACGCATCGACCACGGCTCGCAGGTCGCCCTCGTGGCGCGCGGTGCTGCGCCGCAGGGCGCCGACGCGGTCGTGCACGGACCGCGCGGCGCGGTCGGCGGCGAAGGCGGCGACGACGACGGCCACGACGGTCACCGAGACCGCTCCGGCCAGGACGGCCCACAGGACGGGGCCGGGCCGGGCGCCGGTGGACCGGACGGTGAACAGGACGACCGCGCAGGCGCTGAGGGCCACCGCGACCGGCGGCAGGACGGCGAGCCTCAGGAGTTGGGACCGTATGTGGGTCTCGGGCAGCGCGGCGGTGGTCCGTGGGGCCGGCCGGCCGTGCCGCCCGCCCTCGCGGCGGTCTGCTCGCGCGGCCGGGGCGCGGAGGTGAGACATCGGTGTCCTCGTACTGGTCCGTGTACTGGTCCGTCGGCCCTACGTCGCCCGACGGACACTGACAGTAGTCGGCTGCTCCTCATGTGCGGTGGGCAGTTGCCAAAGTCCCCCGGGCAATGTCCCGCTCTGGTATGAGGCCTCGTACGACAGACCGATAAGCCTGAAACACACCCGTTCCCGAACGACGGAGAAACGGTCGGACTCCATCAAATTCAGTCACCGCGCGTGACGGCGACCGCGAGCCGGAGACATCCGGTGGAGCGGACTCGAAGAGAAGCTCGAACAGAAGGCGGATTCTCGGCTGAAAATCACTCTTGACTCCCTCCGTTCACAGGGGTTCGACAGCGTCCCGCCGGCGGTCCGCGCACGGTCCGATCGCGGATGCGCCGCCCCTCGCCCGGCAGGAGCGCTCCCCCGGAGCGGCTGCGGGCGAGGCCGGTGGCCGGGGCGCGAACGAGGAGCGGGGGCGGCTGGAGGCCCCCGATGACCTGCTGGACCACCCACCGCGCGGGGCGGGGACCGAAACCTCTGCCGTCGTCGGACGGGTTGCGTCCGACCGCCGTGGCCCCGGGCAGCCGCCGAAAAATAACTTCAGGGCTTCAGGGCTTCAGGGCTTCAGGCACGTCCTGGCCGGCCGTCCCGGGTCGAGGGTGTAGTTCCAGGTGCCGTGCCAGTCGTGGGGGGTCAGCGGCACAGCGGCGACGGCCTCGTCCGGAACGTGGACGCGGACGGGGACCTGTGCCGGACCGGACTCGGCGTGGACGGCCGGGACGGCCGGGCCCGTGCCGGTGGCGACCTCACCGATCCTGTTGACGACGACTTCGTGACTGGTCAGCGGCCACCCCCGCCAGTTCGTGTTGATGCGTGACAGGAGCCGGTGCTCGCTGCGGTTCCATTTCGAGGTTCCCGGCGGGATGTGGCAGGCCGTCACGGTCAGGCCGGTGGAGCGGGCGAAGTCCGCGAGTCCCTTCTGCCACGCCCTCACCCTGCAGCCGTCCGAGCCTCCGACGTCCGCGGTGATCAGCAGACGCGCGGCATCCGGGTAGCGGCGCCGGCCCTCGCCGTCCCACCAGCGTCGCAGGGTGGCCACCGCGAACGCCGCGGTGTCACCGTCACAGCCGACCGGCGTCCGGCCGGGGCTCTCGGGCGGTTCGTGGCTCTCGTACGGGTCGGTCCCGGCGCCCGCGCGGTCGCCCGGCGCCGGCGCCTTCCTGGCGTCCACACTGATCACCGGTTGTCCGGCGTCGGCGAACTCCCGGACCCGGCTGTTGACGTAGCGGAACTGGGCGTCCCTGTCCGGGTGGCGGGCCCCCTCGGTCGTGCCGCCGGCACCCCGCAAGGAGAATCCTTCCTCCTTCAACAGCGCCGCCACCGTGTCCGAACCGACCCGGAGCCCCTGGGCGGTCAGCGCCTGGGCCAGCTTCCGGGTCGACTTCGTCGTCCACAGCAGCGGCGACTCCGGATCCCCGCGCGGCCCGGGTTCCACCAGTGCCAGCAGGGCCGGCACCAGGCCGGGGTGCTTGTCCCGCAGCCGCTTGCGCCCGCCGCCCGCACGCCGCACCCGGCCCGGCGGTCCCGGATCGCCGGCGAGTTCCGCCACGCCGCGCGAGACCGTCTCCCGCGAGACCCCGGCGGCCCGGGCCACCAGCCGGACGCCTCCGCGCCCCAGAGCCCTCGCGTCCGCTCCCAGTGCCAGCCGCCGCTGCCGCTCGTCCAGATGCGGCAACAAGCAGGCGTACTTCTCCGCCAGTACCGCCTCGATCCCCTCTGCCACGACAACACCCTACGGCTCCGGCGGCCCCGCGAGAACCCGGAGTTATTTTTCGGCGGTGTGCCGGCGGAGTGTCGTAGAACAATCCGCCCCACCGTGTTGCGGCCATTTGCAGCCAACCTGGACCGTAGCACTACCGTTACCTTGGACCGATGCCTTAGATTCGGCGCAGGAATTCGATCTGCACAACATTCTTCACCAGCGGCTTTGGCGATCAAATAAGGTCACCGGGAGTGGAATGGAACCCTTCTGTAACACAGAGCGCAGTCTGGCCACCGCACTTCAGGAAGCAGCTAGAAGAGGGACCATCAGGGGGACAAGATTTCGTGTCGGCCGGAGAGAACACGTGTACAATCTCGGTCAGCCCGACGCGCACATCTATCTGGTCGAGAGCGGTCAGGTGAAGACACTGACGCACACCCGCGACGGAAAGCAGTGCCTGCTGTCCATACACGGTCCCGCCGACGTGTTCGGAGAGTCGAGCGTACTGGCCGCCAAGCACACCGAGACCGCACAGGCCATGCAGGTCACGACGTTGGTGCAGGTCCACGTCGCGCAGATCCTGAACGACTGCGATCCGCCGCTGCGCGAGGCGCTGATCGGCCACATGGCGAACCGGTTGCTGGAGCAGCAGCAGGTGATCGCCAATCTGGTGACGATGGACAGTGAGCACAGACTGGCGGCACTGCTGGTAAAACTCGGGGAAAAGGTCGGAAGACGCAAGGACCAGACCGCTCAGATACGCGATCGAATAACGCAGGAAGAGCTGGCAGAAATGGTAGGGACAACACGTTCCCGCGTCGGCTACTTCCTCAAGAGATTCTCGGTGGCCGGCGTGGTTCACCGCACCGAGGAAGCACATCTTTGTATCCACATAGCCGAGCTGACGGACTATCTGGAGAACTCCTCCTTGTCCGCCGGTCTGTAAGAACTGCACACCGGAGCGGGATATCCAGGAACATTCGGCGGCGGTGCCCCGGCGGCACCGCCCGATTCCGGGGACTCCTCCCGCACAGCCTTCTCCATCCGGCGGACCATTTCCTCCAGCAAGCGCTGGGAGGTGCCGAAATTGAGCCGGATGAAGCCCTCGCTCCCGTACTCCCGGCCGTCGCTGACGGCAACCTTGCCGCGGCCGAGGAAGAACTCCGCCAGATCGTCACTGCCCAGCCGGTCGGCCAGCCGCCGGCCGTCGAGCCACGCCAGATAGCTCGCCTCGGGCGGGACCAGCACCAGGTCCGGACCGAAGGACTCGAACAGTTCGACGAGCATCCTCCGGCTGCCGTGCAGGTAGTGGCGGACGGTACGCAGCCAGGGGCCGCCCAGGGTGAAGGCGGCCTCGCTCGCGCTCACCCCGAGTATGCCCACGCCGTCCCGTTCCCTCGGCCGCATCTCCATGAGCCGGTCGTGGTCCCGGGACCGGCCGGCCACCGCCATCGCACACTTCAGACCTGACAGGTTCCAGCCCTTGCTCGCCGAGGCCGCCGTCACCGTCGCCACCCGCCTCGCCTCGGGCAGCGAACCGAGCGGCACGTGCCGGTGCCCCGGGTGCGTGAGCGGCGCGTGCACCTCGTCGGAGATCACCGCGACCCCGAACTCCGCCGCCAGCGCGAGTACTTCGCGCAGTTCGTCACCGGTCAGGACCCGCCCGGTGGGGTTGTGCGGGTTGCACAGGAAATACGCGGCGGCCCCGGCCCGGAAGGCCCTGGCCAGCCCCTCCAGATCGAGCCGCCAGCGACCCCCGCGCAGCCGCATCGGCCGGGGCACGACCTGGCGGCCGGCCGCGGCGATGGCCTCGAAGTAGGGCGGATAGGCGGGCACGTCGACCACGACGGCGTCGCCCGGCTCGGTGAACTGCTCCAGCGCCACCTCCATCACCCGCATGGTGTCCGGGAACAGCACCACCCTCCGCGGCTCCACCCGCCAGCCGTAACTCGCCCGTGCCCAGGCGGCGAACGCCCGCTGCACGGGCGCCTCGGTGGTGTAGGCGTACGCGTAGCCGAGGTCACCGCCCACGGTGAGGTGCGCCCTGATGGCCTCGAGCACCGGCTCGGCGACGGGGAAGTCCATCTCGGCGATGAACGCCGGGAGTATGTCGGGCGGGTAGCGCCGCCACTTCTCGCTGCGCCGGGTGGACAGCGAGACCGCGCGCAACCCGTCGAACAGGTGGACCAGCTCCTGCTGTACCTCCGACAACGACTCCTCCTCCGTCGCTCGGGCGGGGCCGTGGCGGGGCCGCCCCGGGCCGCGGGGCGACGCCGCATGTCACCAGGTGACCGGCAGTTCCTTGACGCCGTGGATGCCGAACAGGTGGTGCCAGAACGGCACGTCGGCCGCGGGGACGGCGAGCCGCAGTCCGGGCAGCCGGTCGAACAGCCGGCCCACGGTGACCTGAAGCTCGATGCGGGCCAGGGACTGTCCGGGGCACTGGTGGGGGCCGTGGCCGAAGGCCAGCTGGCCGCGGGCGGTGCGGGTCACGTCGAAGCGGTCGGGGTCGGGGAAGACGTCGGCGTCCCGGTTGGCCGTCGCCAGCTGGCACACGACGCCCTCCCCCGCGCGCACGGTCTGCTCCCCGATGGTGACGTCCTCGGTGGCGATCCGGTTCATGCCGATCTGCATGGCCGTCTGGTGCCGCAGCAGTTCGTCCACCGCGCCCGGCAGCAGCGCCGGGTCGGCGCGCAGGGCGGCCAGTTGGTCCGGGTTCTCCAGCAGCAGCATGGTGCCGGTGCCGATCATGGTCGCGGTGGTGTGGTGGCCGGCGGCGAGCAGCAGCCAGGCGATGACGGCGACCTCGGCGCGGTCCAGCAGTCCGGGGGTGACCTGTTCGACCAGAAGCCGGCTGATCAGGTCGTCGCCGGGCTGCTTCTCCTTGGCCGCCACCACCCCCTCGAGATGGTGGAGGATGTCGTCCTTGGCCCGCAGCGTCTCCTCGGGTGTGCTGCGGCCGTTGATGAGGACCCGGGTGCGGGACTCGAACAGCGGGCTGTCCTCGGCCGGCACCCCGAGCAGCTCGCACACGACGGTGGACGGCACGGGGTAGGCGAGTTCCTCCATGAGGTCGAGCGGGCCGCCCCGCTCCTCCATCAGGTCCAGGCGGTGGTCCACGATCTGCTCGATCCGGGACCGCAGTTCCTCCGCCCTGCGGCCGGTGAAGTCCCTGGCGAGCATCCGGCGGTAGCGCAGGTGCTCGGCGCCGTCGAGCCGGGGGAAGGTGCCCTTGAGGACCTGGGGCACGGGCCGGGGGAACATCCGCGGGAAGTCCGGGTGGGCGCTGTCGGCGCTGAAGCGGGGGTCGTCCAGCACGGCCCGTACGTCCCGGTGCCGGGTGACCACGCGCGCCCGCTGGCCGCTGGGCAGGGTGACCCGGGCGAACGGGTCCTCGGCCTGGAACCGGCGGTATCCGGGCGGCGGGTCGAAGGGGCAGCCCGGTGCCTTCTCCTGCGGGAAGGCGGGCGGTTCGGCATCGGCGTCCCGCAGCGCTCCGGTGTTGTCGGTCGTGTCCGTCATAGGAAACCCTTCCCTCGCTGCCACCATCGGCCCGCTCCCGGCACGGGTTGCGACCCTACGTTCCGGCGCTGCCCCGGTTCTGTTCACTTCTGAGCATCGGCGCTGTCGACGGCTCGGCTCAGGCGTCCGGATGGGCCAGCACGACGGCGGTGTTGATGCCGCCGAAGCCGAATCCGTTCGAGAGCACGAAGCCGCCGGAAGCGCGCCGCGGCTCGTCGCGCACGAAGCGCAGACCGGCGTCGACGGGCTCGCGAAGACCGGGGTCGGGGTGCACGAACCCGGCCCGCAGTTGCAGTACGGCGGCCACGGCCTCGACCACGCCGGCGGCGCTGAGGCAGTGCCCGGAGAGTGTCTTGGTCGCGTTGATCCAGGGACCCTCGTCGCCCGCTCCGAAGACCTTGCGCAGGGCGTCGGCCTCGGTCCGGTCGCCCAGTGGCGACCCGGTGCCGTGGGCGCTGACCCAGCCGATGTCCGCCGCGCCCACGCCCGCCCGTGCGAGTGCCCCGGACATGGCCCGTGCCTCTCCGTCCACGGACGGGTCGGCCAGGTGGTTGCCGTCCAGGACGACGGCGCCGCCCGCGATCCGGGCCAGGGCGGGCGCGCCGCGGAGCCGGGCACAGGCGGCGGTCTCCAGGACCACGCAGGCCGCCGCCTGCCCGGGGTGGAAGCCCCGGTGGCCGGTGTCGAACGGCGCCGGGGGGTGCGGGGGCGCGCCGTCCGCCGGGGCCATCGCGCCGAGCGTGAGGAAGCCGCGGGTCTGCAGCTGCGACAGCCGGGTCATGGCGCCCACGACGAGGCACACGTCGGCGGCCCCGGCGGTGAGCATCCGGGCGCCGTGGACGAGGGCGAGGTTGCCGCTCGCCGAGGCGCCGCCGACCGTGCAGCCCTCGCCCCGCAGGCCCAGGACGCGGCTGAGCGTGGCGACGTGATCGGTGTCCTGGTGCTGCAGGGCGTAACGGGCGGGCAGGTGGGCGGGGTTGCGCTCGGCACGGGCCCGGCCGTCCTCGGTGACCCGCTCCGTCAGGTTGTTGCCGGCCACCGTGACGCCGATGCGCTCGGGCGGCGGCGCCGTACGGTCGAGCCCGGCCTCCAGCCATGCCTGGAGCGCGGCGACGACGCCCGCCCGTACCGGGACCGGCGCCCGCAGCACGGTCCGCCGGGCCGCGCCGCGCAGGGCGTCGGGCAGGCCGGGCAGCGTCTCCAGGGCTCGGTCGGGTACGTCGTCCGCCGCCAGGTCGGCGGTGAACGCGGGCCAGGACACGCCCGGCCGGTCCGCGTCGGCGGGTGGGAACGGTGTGCTGAGGGCGCACCGTCCCGAGCGCAGTGCGACGGTCAGGTCCTCGGGGCCGGCGGCGACGGCGCCGAGCACACCGAGCCCGGTCACCACCACCGCGCTCCCGCCCGCGGCGGGTCCGCTCACAGCTGCTTGAGCATGAGCGCGGCCAGGGTGCCGATGTCCATCCCCTGGTGGAACTCGTGCACGGGCACCGCGATGTCCAGTTCCTCCATGGCCAGGGTGACGATCTCGGCCCGGTCGATGCTGTTGCAGCCCAGTTCGGACAGGGTCCGGTCGGGCGTGAACGAGGCCGGTTCGACCTCCGGCACGATGTCCAGGGTGGTGCGGCGCAGCACCGTCAGGACTCGTTCCTCGGCGCTGTCGGTGCCGGGGACGCTTGCGTCCGATCCGTTCACTTCGGTTACCTCCGGTTCGTCAGATCCACGCGTACTGGCGGTGGTGGTCGCGCACACCGGTCAGGGCGAGGAGCTTGGGGCGGTCCACGGCCCGGCGCAGCAGGGCGTCGTAGCGGCCGGGGTCGATGTCGCGGTGCGGGACGGGTCGCAGACAGTCGGTGTTCTCCGCGAGCAGCGCGGTGTACTCGGCGAAGTCGAGGTCGGCTCGGGCCCGGAGCCGGGGTCCGATGCGTGCCTCGGCGACGGCGGCGGCCGACTCGGGGCCGACGACGCCGCTGAAGAACTCCGAGGAGCAGCCGGAACCGTAGGAGAACAGCCCGATGCGGGCGGGGCCGTCGAGCCCGGTGTGGTCGAGGGCGCTGGCCAGTGCCAGGTAGAGCGAGCCGGAGAAGAGGTTGCCGGTCTGGCCGGGGTGGACCAGGGAGGGCGCGACCCGGCGTTCGAAGTCCTCCGCCACGGCGGCGGCGGGGCTGCGGTACAGCTCGCGCAGCAGCCTGCGGTGTGCGGCCCGGACCATGCCGGAGAACGGGGTGTGCAGGGCGAGCAGGTCGAAGGTGGTCGCGAAGTCGGCGCCCTCCACGCGGGAGCGGTAGTCGGCGAAGCTGCGCGAGAAGCATTCCAGGTAGGCCATGAGCGACCGGTCGGCGTCCGCGATGTCGAGGTCGGGGCCCGGCCGGGCGGAGTCCAGGGTCTCGAAGGCGTGCACGCCGAACGCGCCCGGATCGGCGGTGAGAACGCGGGGCCGGCCGCCGACGAGCAGCGCCACGGCTCCGGTGCCGGTGACCGGCTCGGCGTACTGGGCGCGCTCGTCGGCGAGGGACATGTCGGTGGCGACGATGAGCACCTTCGCGCCGGGCGAGACTCCGGCGGCCAGGTAGCCGACGGCTAGTTGCAGTGCGCCGGTGGCCGCGTAGCAGGCCTGCTTCATCTCCAGCATGCGGCAGGTGGACGGCAGGCCGAGGTGTTCGTGGACGTAGGAGGCGATGGACTTGCTGTAGTCGATGCCGGACTCGCTGGTGGTGACGAGGAGTTCGATCCGGTCGCGGTCGGCCGGCGGCATCCGTTCCAGCAGGGGACGTGCGGCGTTGACGGCGTGGGTGACGGGGTCCTCGAAGGGCAGCGCCACCGACCGCCGGTCGGAGGCGACGTTGTCGAAGCGGCGCGGGTCGAGGCCCCGTCCGTCGAACACCGCGCGGGCGCTGACGGCCGCGCTGCCCGCGTACACGTCCAGGGCCTCGATGCCGTACCCGGTCATCGCTCCTCCCCCAGTTCGGACAGGAATGCGGCCAGGGCGGCGGTCACCCCGTCCGGGTCGGTGACGGTCGGGAAGTGCCCGGCCAGCGGCAGTTCGTGGTAGCGGGCGTCGGGGATGGCGCCGTGCATGAGGTGCGAGGTCTTGCGCGGTACGACGGCGTCGACACCGCCGGCCACGACGAGGGTGGGTAGGGCGATGTCGCCGAGCCGCCCCAGGAGGTCGGGCTGCTGGGCGAAGACGTCCAGGTAGCGCAGTCCGATGTGCGGGGCCATGCTCTCGCAGCGCAGCAGCCGCTCGGTGTACTCGGCGCGGTGCCGTGCCACGTCCTCGGCCCCGGCGGCGACGATCCGGTCCAGGTCCTCGGCGACAAGGTCCGCCAGGCGGTTCACCTCGCCCACGCGGTTGGCGTAGCGGTACGAGCTGCACACCAGCGCCAGCGACGCGGCGCGGCCGGGATGGGCGAGGACGAAGCTCTGCGCGAGGAGACCGCCGAAGGAGGTGCCCACCACGTGCACCGGGCCCCGCACGCCGAGCCGGTCCAGGACCTCGGCGTACAGGTCGGCGATGCCGGGCAGCGAGATGTCGTCCGCCGTGGTGGTGGCGCCCACGCCGGGGTGGTGGACGACGAGTGTCCGGTGGCGGTCCGACAGGCCGGCCACCTGGTCGGCGAAGACACCGCCGCCGATGTTGAACGGCGGCAGCATGAGTACGGCCGGGCCGCTGCCGCAGTCGAACACCTCCACCGTGCCGTCGGCCATCGGCAGCAGGTGCCGGCGCACCCCGGGGACCCGCTCCCTGAGCACGTCGTGGTTGGCGGACGCGGTGGTGGCGGACGCGGGGCCTTCCTCCAGGGCCTCGCGGATGTCGGTGGGCAGGGCGTCGGTGGGGTGGTAGCAGCGCAGCGCGGCGGGCCCGGGGGTGCCGGTGACCTCCGTGAGGTCCGGCAGCGGTGCCGGGGAGGCGACGAGCGCGGCGATCCGGTCGGCGGCCCGTTCCAGGGTCGCGCGGTCCATGCCCAGCGGTACGGCGAGCCGGATCAGGTGCCGTTCCGGGGGTGCGGAGCCGTCGGCGAGGCGGGCGCCGGGGCCGAGATGGGGGCCGCCGCGTACGCCGGTGGCCGCGTAGATCGCGGCCAGGTGGGAGGCGACGGGGTGACGCAGCGTGCTGCCGGCGGCGGCCTTGTCGACGTCGAGCAGCACGCAGTGCGCGGAGGGGCCGGGTACCAGGGGCACCCCGCCCAGCTCCAGGCGTTGGCGGAACGCGGCCACGTTCGCCACCCGCTCGGTCACCAGCCGCGTCGTGGAGTCCTGGTCCAGCAGGGCGGCGGACAGCAGCCGGCGCGCGGACAGGCCCGGTTCCCGGCCTCGTTCCAGCATCCGCTCGGTGATCCGCTCGGCCAGGCGTTCGTCGCCGGTGGCGATCAGTCCGCCGCCGTCGACCCCGAAGTCCTTCGAGAGACTGAACGTCACCGTCTGGGCGAGGCCCAGCATCTCGCGGACCACCTCCCACGGGTCCCGGGCCGGCCGGTCCGGGCCGGCACCGGAGACCAGCAGCGCGTTGTCCAGCAGCCGGGTGGCGTCCACCACCAACGGCACGCCGTGGGCCCGCGTCCGCTCCGCGACGCCGCGCAGGTTCTCCAGGGAGAGCGGGGCGCCTCCGTGGGCGTTGGTGGCCATCTCCACGAGGACGAAGGACACGTGCCCGGCGTACCGGTCCAGCGCGTCCTCCAGTGCCGTGAGCCGGAGGTCCGCCGCGAAGGGGCCCTCGCCCACGACGGGCAGCGCGATGGACGGGTCGAAGCCGTGTTCCGCCAGTGCGCCGAGCCAGGTCGGGAAGGCCGAGGCGTGCAGGACCCGACCGCGCGGCCCCGGCCAGGCCCTGCAGACCCGCTCCTCGGCCGCACGGCCGGACGCCGCGAAGAACCGGTGGGCGAACGGCAGCCAGGGCACGGCCGGCGGCTCCTCCCCGGTGACCCCGGCGGCGTCGGCCAGTTCGCCCAGCGCCCGTGTCCTGTCGCGCTGCCAGGGATCGGCACGGTCCGCCCAGGAGTCGGTGATCAGGTCCAGTTCGACGGCCAGGTGCGGCAGCCGGACGGGATTGTGGCCGTGCGCGGACAGCCGGGCCTCGCGGGGCGCCCGGTCGGGACCGGGTTCCCGCGGTGCGGGGGCGGCGGCCACGGGTGCCGCCGGGTCCGCGATCATCAGGATGACGTCGCTGACCTCGCTGGCCCCGTCGCCCTCGGGCTGCACCAGGTACAGGGTCCGGTTCTCGGGACGGAACTTGTTCTTGAACTGGTAGTTGCCGCCGCCGAAGATGCCGGCGTCGCGGAGCTCCGCCAGGGCGCGTACGGCGGCCTCGGAGGCGTTGGGCGAGGTGCCGGGCTCGCCGCCGAAACTGGCGCCGAAGCTGAAGACCTCACAGCCCTCCTCGCGCAGTCGCTCCAGGATCCGCACGAGAGCGAACTCCAGCCCGCCGAGCGGCATGTCGCCGGGGTAGAACTCGACGTCGAGGAGGTAGCCGTTCTCGGACGGGATCCGGGTGACGACGACGGCGTTCACCAGGGCGTCGTCCAGATACGTCAGGAACAGCCGGTGACGCTCGTCGAGCCTGCCGCCGGCCAGTTCCTCGCGCACCCGGCGCACATAGGGGTTGACCATCTGCTTGGTCGCCGCCCAGCCGTCCACGAGTGCGGCCAGCTCCGCGTCCACGGCCGGGTCGTCGCCGCTGCGGTACTCGACCGTACGGCAGGCCCCGGCCTTCTCGAACCGCTTCACCATGTACCGCAGCCGGCTCATCCGGCCGCCGGACAGCTTGAAGGAACCGAGGTCCTCGATGCGCTGGAGCGCCCCGAAGGGGGTCGCGGTGACGGGATCCCCGCCCACCTCCGCCAGGGGGACCAGGGACAGCAGGTTGGGGCGCAGGCCGGTGCGGCGGGCGTGGTCGAAGTACTCGGCGGCCAGCTCGGCGAAGTGGTCCTCGGGTCCGGTGTAGTTCCACACGAGCAGGGTCCGGTCCCGCTTGGACAGGGCGAACAGGCCGCGGCGTTCGGCGCCGACGAAGAGGTGCGGGGCGATGTCACGGCCGCCGAGCCCGCTCTCCTTGCCGTACTGCCGCTCCAACTCCGCCACGGCTGGGCCGAGTTCGGGGTCGGCGGCAGCCTCGGTACGGGTGAGCGTCCTGGCCCCGGTGGCTGGGCCGGGAGCGGGTGCCGGAGTCTCCTGCCGGCCCGGTGGCCGGACCCGGGCGACGGCCTGCTCGCCGTGTGTCTCGCACAGGGAGTCGGTGAGGCGGTCGAGGGTGGGCCGCTCGAAGAGCAGGGCCTTGGGCAGGGCGCCGAGGCCGCTCTCCAGGGCGCTGACACCGCGGAGCATGTCGAAGGAGGTGAAGCCGTTCTCCTCGAAGGTGACCGTCGGATCGATGGGTCGGCCGAGGGCCCGTTCCAGCACCTGGCGCAGGGCGTCGCGGGCGTCGTCACGGCCGTCCGGTGCGGGCGGCGGGATCTCGCGTATTGCCGGTCGGGCCGTGCCGGTGCCGATGGCCGTCAGCACGTGGTCCGCGAGTGCGGCGATGGTGTCGTGCTCGTACAGGTCGGCGCCCTGGAGGTCGAGGCCGTGCCTGTCGTTGAGGGCACGGGCCACGTCCATGCGGAAGATGGAGTCCAGGCCGAGGTCGGCGAAGGGCGTGTCGTGGGCGAGGTCGGCGGCGGACAGGCCGAGGACGTCGGCGACCAGGTCGCGTACGGTGGCGCGGATCTCCGTCACGCCGGGCCGTGGGTCACCCGTCGGGGGTGCCGCGGGGGGCGTGGTGTCCGCTTCTGCCGGGTGCTCGACGCGGGTCTGTGGCGTGGGCCGGAGGGGAGCGGCTTCTTCCGCGGCGACTTCCGCGGGGGCGGCCTCCTCGGGGGCGGGGGCGGGTGCGGTCGGTGCGGTCGCGCCGAGGGGCTGGAGCCGTACCCGGGGGCGTGTGGCGGGTGCGGGCTCCGCGGCGTGCTGCGGATGTGTGGTCGTGGCTGCGTCTTCGGGGTGCGGCATGAGGGACTCCGTCCTCGCCGGCCGGGGTGCGGTCGGGGCGCTGAACCAGTGGCGGCGCGGCTGGAACTCGGCCCTCGGCAACGCGCGGGGGCGTGCGGCGGGCCGGGGTGCGTCGTCGGGGGGCGTCCAGGCCTCCAGGACGACGTGGGCGTTGGTGCCGCCGAAGCCGAACGAGCTGATCCCCGCCCGCCGGCAGGGGCGGCCGTGCTCGTCCTTGGCACCTTCCCACGGGGTGGTCGTGGTGCCGATGCGGAACGGCGTGCCGTCCAGTCGGAGGTAGGGGTTCGCCTCCCGCAGGTGCAGATGGGCGGGGAGGGTGCCGTGCCGCAGGGCGAGCAGCACCTTGAGCAGCCCGGCGATCCCGGCCGCCGCCTCCAGGTGGCCGATGTTGGTCTTCACCGAGCCGAGCGTGATGTGCGGCTCGGCGGGCACGGGTTCGCCGGAGTCGCCGTACAGGCGGGTGAAGGCGTCCTTGAGGCCCTCGGCCTCGATCGGGTCGCCGAGCCGGGTGCCGGTGCCGTGGGTCTCGATGTAGGTGACGGTGGCCGGGGAGACTCCGGCGGCACGGTGTGCGCGGACCACGACGTCGGCCTGGGCACGCGGGTTGGGGGCGGTCAGCGAGGGCGACCGCCCGCAGTGGTTGACGGCGCTGCCCCGGACGACGGCGAGGACACGGTCGCCGTCGGCCTCGGCCCGCTCCAGCGGCTTCAGCAGCACGGCGCCGACCCCTTCGCCGCGGACGTATCCGTCGGCGTCCTTGTCGAAGGTGCGGCAGCGTCCGGCGGGACTCAGCATGCCGGACCGGTCGAACACCCGGAACAGCCCCGGGCTCAGCGCCAGGCTGACGCCGCCCGCGATCGCCTCGTCGCACTCGCCGCCGGCCACGGCACCGACCGCGCGGTGCAGGGCGACCAGGGAGCTGGAGCAGGCGGTGTCGACGGTCTCGCTGGGTCCGCGCAGGTCGAGCAGGTGGGACACGCGGTTGGCGACCAGGGAGCGGGCGACTCCGGTGGCCATGTGGGCTTCGGGGTCCACGCCGGACCGGGCGATCAGCTCGCCGTAGTCCGAGGTGGCCATGCCCACGAAGACGCCGGTCGAGGTGCCCGCGCGGTCCTCCGGCCGGTGTCCGGCGTCCTCGAAGGTGCGCCAGACCGTCTCCAGGAACAGCCGGTGCTGGGGGTCCATCAGCCGGGCCTCGGCCGGGGAGATCCGGAAGAACGCGGCGTCGAAGTCGGCCACGTTCTCGAGGAACCCGCCGCGCAGGCCCGCCGTGGTGGCGTCCGCCAGCAGGTCGGCGCGGTCCGCGGGCACGGGCCCGACCAGGTCGTCCCCGGCGCTCAGATGGCGCCAGAAGGCGTCCAGGTCCGGCGAACCCGGAAGCCGCCCCGCCATACCGATCACGGCCACGTCCCGGCGACGGCTCGCGGGAGCCGACGCCGAGGACCGCGCCGGGGCGGCGGGCTCCGGGTCCCGGACCACCGCCGCCGGCCGGGGTGCCGCGGGCGCCGCCGGGGCCGCCGCCGGGGCCGGTGCCGGTTCCACGGCGCTCACCTCCGCCGGATGCTCGCGGCTGAGGTGGGCGGCCACGTCGTCCAGCGTGGGGTGTTCGAACAGTACGGTCGGCAGCAGTTCCAGGCCGTAGTGGTCGTTGACGCGGACGATCAGCTCGCTCAGCGAGATCGAGTCGAAGCCGAGGTCCATCAGTTCGGCGGCGGTGTCGACCTCGTCAGGGTCGACCAGCAGGAACTCCGCCGTGAAGGCGCGCAGTCGGCGCCTCACCGCCTCGTTCGGGGCATCGGTGCCCGGGTGCCGGGCGCCGTTCGTGGTGTTCGTACGTACCTCCCTCTCGTACCCGGCGGAGGACTCCACCGCGGTGGTCGTGTGCGTGGCCGGGGACGGGGGCCGCTCCACGGGCGTCCGCTCCACCCGCGTCCGCTCCACGGGCATGCGCTCCACGGGCAGCCATCGCGTCCCGGTGCCGGTCAGGGCGGCGCGGAAGGCGGCGAGGCCGGTGCCGGTGCGCAGCGGTGCCATCGACCAGAGCTGGGCGAAGAGCCTGCGGGTGGCGTCGTCGACGTCCATGCCGCCGTCCTCCCACAGCGGCCACCCGATCGCCACGGTCCGCCCCGAGCGCTCGCCGCGTGTACGCAGCCGCTCCCTGCCCTCGGCGAAGTCCAGCTGGAAGGCGTTGGCGTAGGCGTAGTCGGTCTGTCCCAGGTTGCCGGTCTCCCCCACCAGGGAGGCGCACAGGACGTAGAAGTCGAGGTCCTCGTCGCGGGTGGCGTGGTCCAGCAGCACCGTGCCGGCCACCTTGGGACCGAGCACCTCGGCCGACTCGGCGGCGGTCTTGACCACGGCGCGGGCGTCGCGGTGCACTCCGGCCGCGTGCACGATGCCGTCCAGCGTGCCGTAGCGGCTGCGGATGTCGGCGATCAGGCCGGCGACGTCCGTCGCGCTGGAGAGGTCGGTCCGCCGGTACCAGACGGTGCTGCCGCCGCGCCACAGCTCGGCCGTGCGCCGCTCGATGTCGTCGTCGAGCGGCGAGCGTCCGGCGAGCACGAGGTTGACGGGGGCGGTGTCGGCGAGGAGCCCGCCGAGGATCCGGCCGAGGGCGCCCGCGCCGCCGGTGACGAGGTAGGCGCCGCCGGCCCGGACCGGCAGCGGCGCGTCCGTGGTCCCGGGCGGCACGGGCCGCTCGGTGAGGCGGCGCAGGTGCCGCCGCCCGTCGCGGTCGTGGACGACTTCGGTGACACCGTCGCCGCGGTGCTCCAGCTCGTCGGCGACGGCTTCGGCGAACCGGGCGGCCGTGGCGGTGTCGGCCGCCGCGTCCGCGTACGTCTCGAAGCCGAGGACCACCGCGGTGCAGCCGCTGTGCTCCAGCGCGAGCGACTTGAGCAGGGCGCCGGTCGCGGAGAACTGCGGTTGCCGCGCGGCCGGCCCGTGTGCGACGGCCGTACGCAGCCGCACCCGGCGGTCGCGGGCGAGCAGGGCCGCCGCCGTCCACAGGAGCAGGTGGGGTCCGCGGTCGAGGTCGTCGGCGACGGTGCCGGGACCGGGTGGTCCGGCCTCCGGCGGGCAGGCCAGGACGAGCGTGTCGGGCAGCAGGTCGCGTTCGGCCAGGTCGTGCACGAACCGGCGCAGGGCGTCGGGGGTGGCCGGCACGGCGTCGTCCGCTCCCGGCACGCCCGCGCTCACCGCGAGGCAGTGGGCGCCCCTGCGGGCGAACTCCTCGGCCAGGGCACGGCGCACGGAGGAGTCCGGCCCGAGCAGCAGGACCCGACGGGGCGGATCGACCGGCACGGACGCGGCCGGAGGGCACGGCTCCAGGGCGGGAACGAGGCGGTGCAGGGCGCCGGACGCGTCTTCCCGGGACGGGGGTCGCGGCGTCCCGGCCGCTTCCTGAACCGGCTCCCGCGTGGTGGTGCCTCCCATGGTCGGGTCCGCCACGCCCGTGTCGAGCCAGTGCCTGGTCCGCTCGAAGGGGTACGTGGGATACGGCACCCGCCGTACCGCGCTCCCCTCCCACAGCACGGTCCAGTCGACGTCGTCACCGCTGACCCAGCGTCCGGCGAGCCGCGCGAGGGCAGGCGCCGGATCGGTGCCACGGGCGTCGCGCAGCAGGGCGGAGTCGGGCCCGTGGCGCCTGTCGCCCCGGCCGGGGGCGGCCCTGCCGACGACGAGGCCGGGGATCTCGGCACGGCCGGTGTCGGCGAAGGAGCGCAGCAGGAGGGCGAGCCGGTCGGTGTCGGCGCAGACGACCGCCAGCCGTTCCGGGAAGTGACGCCGGCCGGTCTGGCTGGTCCGGGCGAGCGCGGCGAGGGCGGTCCCGGTGCCGTCCGGACCCGCGAGGTGGTCGGCCACGGCGCGGGCGTGGACCCGGAGGCGTTCGGCGGAGCGCGCCGACAGCAGGAAGAGCTGCGGTCCGGTGGACTCGGCAGCGGTCGTGTCCGGCTGGCGGTACTCCTCCAGGATCAGATGGGTGTTGGCTCCGCCCGCGCCGAAGGAACTGACGCCGGCCCGGCGGGGAGAACCGTCGGGCGACGCGGGCCAGTCGGTGAGCGTCGTGACCGGTTCCAGGCCCGCGGTGGCGAAATCGATCCTGGGGTTGGGGGTGTCGAGGTTGACGCAGGGCGCAAGGCGGCGGTGGCGCAGCTGGAGCAGCAGCTTGGTCAGTCCGGCGATGCCCGCCGCGCCCTCGAGGTGTCCGATGTTGGACTTGACCGAGCCGACCGCGCAGGGGGTCGGGCGGGGGGCCTGGCCGAACGCCTTGCCGAGTGCCGCGATCTCGATCGGGTCGCCGAGGGAGGTGCCGGTGCCGTGGCACTCGACGTACGACACGGTTTCGGGCGGCACGCCGGTGCGTTCCAGGACACGGCGGACGAGGGCGGCCTGTGCGTTGGGGTTGGGGACGGTGTAGCCGCCGGTCCTGCCGCCGGCGTTCATGGCGCCGCCCTTGATCACCGCCCAGATCCGGTCGCCGTCGGCGACGGCGCGGTCGAGCGGTTTGAGCAGGACGGCGCCGACGCCCTCGCCGGGCACGAACCCGTCGGCGTCGGCGTCGAAGACCTTGCACCTGCCGTCGGCGGACAGCATGTTGAGGGCGCTCAGCGACACATGGTGGGCGGGGTGCAGGACGAGGCTCACCCCGCCCGCCACCGCGGTACTGCACTCGCCGCGCCGCAGGCTCTCGCAGGCCAGGTGGACGGCGGTGAGCGAGGACGAGCAGGCACTGTCGACGGAGAGGCTGGGGCCCTGGAAGTCGAAGAAGTACGACACCCGGTTGGCGACCGACCAGTGTGCCGAGTGCGCGCCGGACAGGCGGCCTTCGGGCCAGCCGGTGGCCGCGAGCTGTCCGTAGGTGCCGTACATGACCCCGACGAAGACACCGGTGTCCGGGTCGTGGGTGTCCGGACCGAGGTGACCGTTCTCCTCCAGCAGGTTCCAGGCGGTCTCCAGGAACAGCCGTTCCTGCGGATCGATGTGCGCCGCGTCACGGCCCAGGATGCCGAAGAACGCGGGGTCGAACCGGTCGATGCCGTCCAGGAAGGCGCCCCATCGGCTGTAGCTGCGCTGGGGCGTGCCGCGCCGGGCGTCGAACGTCGGCCGCCAGTCCCAGCGTTCGCCGGGCACCTCGCTGAACGAAGACGTGCCGGAGGCGATGTTGCGCCAGAACGTGTCCAGGTCGGGTGCACCCGGGTAGCGCCCGCTGACCCCGATCACGGCGATGTCCCCGGACGCGGCCGGGGCCGGCATGGGGCGCGGCTCCGGGGCCGGCGTCCCGGCGACCGCCGGCGTCCGCGGGTGCGCACTTGAGCGAGCGAGCAACTCGGCGACGCCTGCGGGGTGTTCCTCGGCGAAGTAGCCGGCCAGCTGCGCGATCGTCAGCCTCTCGAAGAGCAGCGTCGCGGGGAGTTCCCCGAAATCCTCCTCGAAGCGGCTGACGATGCGCAGGCTGACCAGCGAGTCGACCCCGTAGTTGTCGAAGGTGACCTCGTCGGCCAGCGCGCCGGGGTCGAACTTCAGCACCTCGGCGAAGACGTCACGCACATACGCGCGGACCCGGGCACCGTCGGGTGCGGCCTCGCGGGCGACGGACTCGGGAGCCGTCCGGGCCACGAACACACACTGGTCCAGGCGCTCGACGGGGGTGTCCGGCACGCCCAGGGTCCTGACCGGCCCGAATCCGCTCGCCGTCAGCGCCCGGTGCCACTGGTCCGGCCCCAGCAGAGGCGTGTGCGGGAGCCGGCGCCCGGCGTCCCGGAACGCCCACCAGCCGGGCGTCAGTCCGAAGGTGAGGGTGAGGAAGTCGGAGGCCCGTGTGACCTCGTTGACCAGCAGGGTGCCGCCGGGGGCCACCAGTTCGCGCACATGGGCCAGGGTCCGCTCGATGTCGGCCGTGGCGTGCAGCACGTTGGTGGCGAGGACCAGGTCGTAGCCGTGCGGGGTGAAGTCCTGCGTGGCGGGCGGGCGTTCGATGTCGAGGAGCCGGAAGGACAGGTGGGGCCTGCCGGGTCCGAACTCCCGCTCGCCGTGCGCGAGGAAGGCGGAGGAGACGTCCGTGTAGGTGTACGACACGGACGGGGCGCCGCCCGTGTCGCGCAGGACCTCGTCGAGGGCGTCGAGGACGAACGCCGTCCCGGCGCCGGTGCCCGCGCCGATCTCCAGGATCCGCAACGGGCGCATGGCGTCGCCCGGCCGGTGGCATCTCAGGGCGGCCAGGGTCTCGGCCGCCATGAGCCGGTGGTGGTGGTCGGACAACGGCTGGCCCCGGTAGACGGATTCGACCAGGTCCACGGACCCGTCCGGGAAGAGCACGTCCGTGGGCGGCCGGGAGCCGTCGAGCACCTCGGGCAGGGCTTCGACGCAGCGCCGCAGCAGGGTGACGTGCGGGCGCATGGCGGGATGACGGGCGATCACCTCCTGCGGGGAGGGACCTCCGGGTCCGGAGCGCCGCAGCAGGTCCACCACGGCCCGGAGCAGCCGCTCACCGGCTCCGCCCTCCGGGTGCCGGCCGCTCCACCGCGCCAGGACGGTGTCGGGATCGCCGTCCGCTCCGGGCAGCCGGGCGCGCAGCAGGCTCGCCGCGACCCGCTCCAGTTCGGCGAACCCTGCGCGGGCCCGCGCCAGGGCGTCCGTGGTGGCGTCGGGTTCGGCGCCGAGGAGGGCGAGTCCCCGCGGGGCGGCCTTCACGACGACCGCCTGGGCGGGACCCGCCCCGAGGGCGCGGGTGAGCGCGTCGATGCCCTCGGCGGGCTCCAGTGAGCCGATGCCCAGTTCGGCGAACCGCTCGACGCGGCGCTGCTGCGCGACCACGCCGACGCTTCCCCAGAAACCCCAGTTGATCACCGAGGCGGGGAAGGAGCGCTCGCGCAGGTACCCGGCGAAGGCGTCCTCGAAGGTGCTGGCCGCGGCGTAGTTGGCCTGTCCCGGTGCCTCGGTGAATGAGATGGCCGAGGAGAAGCAGACCAGGAAGCCGGGCGGCTCGTCGTCGAGCGCGGCGGCCAGCGCCGTCAGGCCGCTCGTCTTCGGCGCCAGCACCTCCAGGAAGGTGTCCTCGTCCATGGCGGCCAGCGTGCGGTCGCGCAGCACCAGCGCACTGTGGAAGACACCGTCGACCCGGCCCGTCCGCTGCCGCGCCTCGGCGACGATCCGCCGGGCGTCGGCCGGATCGGCCACGTCGCCGCGCACGTACGCGGCGTGCCCGCCCAGCGCGTCGAGTTCGGCGAGCAGCGCCCGCACGGAGTCGTCCTGCGGACGACGGCCGACCAGCACCAGCCGCGCACGGTGGTTCCGGGCCAGGTGGCGGGCGAGCGCGGTGCCGATGCCGCCCGTACCGCCGATCACGACGTACGCGCCGTCGTCGCGGAGCGCGCTCCCCGGCCCGGCGGGGTGCGGGACCGGCAGCGGGGCCAGAGCGCGCACCAGCCGACGGGTGCCCCGCAGGACGACGAGGGGTTCCGTGCAGGGTTCGGCCAGCAGGAGGCCCGCCGACTCCTCCGGTGCGGACCGCTCCGGGGGGAGGTCGACGCAGCCCGCGCGCCACTTGGGGTACTCGGCGGCGGCCGACCGCGTCAGCCCGATCAGACCGGCGCTGTGCGGCTGGACGGGTCCGCGCTCATCGTCGGCGACGGCACCGGACAGTGCCACCTTCACGGTGAGCCGCCGGCTGCCGGCTCCGCGCCCGAGCAGCGTCTTCAGCAGCCGGAACAGGCCGAGGGTCGCCGGGTCGGGCCCCTGTACGGGCACCGGCTCGGCGGGGTCGTGCAGGGCGAGCCAGTAGACCGTGTCCGGCACGCCGTCGGGCACGGCGAAGGACGCGGTGCCGTCGGCGGCCGGGAGGGCGACGGTGGTCGCCGCACGCCCCGCGTCCGCGAGGGCTGCGGCGAGTGGCCGGGCGGCGGGCGTGTGGAACACCCAGGCCGTCCCCGCGTCGGGCGGTGTCGCCCGGTCCGGCGGGCCGGCCTCCCTGAGCCGCGGCACGAGGACCAGGGTCTCGGGTCGTCCGGCCACCGGTTCCCGCTCGTCCTCCGCCGCCGGCAGCGGTCGCAGCGCCGCTCCCAGGAAGGACGCGCAGACCCGGCCCCCGGAATCGGTCACCCGTACCGTGAACGTGGCGCCGTCCCGTACCGCGTGCGCGTGGCCGTGTGCGGGCAGCGGGGCCCGCACCTCCAGGGCCCGCAGCGCGAAGGGAACGAGAGGTCCGCCGCCGGTGTCGCGGACGAGCACGCTCAGGGTCTGGAGGGCCGCGTCCAGGACGGCCGGGTCGAGCGGCCAGGACGCCTCCTCCCCCACGGGCGTGTCCGGGGCCCGCAGCACGCCGAGCGCCTCGTCGGTACCCGCCCAGACGCCCTCCAGCGCCTGGTAGGCGGGCCCGTACGCGAGGCCTCCGGCGGCGAAGGCGGCGTAGAGGTCTTCGCCCGGGTGCCAGGAGGGGCAGCGTCCGCGCACCGCCTCGACGGAAAGCGGGCGCTCCGGGGCGTCCTCGCCGGTGAGCGGCTCCACGCGGCCCCGGACGCACGGCACCCGTTCGCCGTCGGCGGCCGTCAGCTCGAAGGCCACTCCGCCCGCCGGGTCCTCCTTCGTCGTGACCCGGACGTCAGGTGCGGCGCCCGCCACCACCGGGCGCAGCCACTGCACCCGGGAGACGCGGACGGCCCCGGTGATCCCGTGCCGGGCGGCGGCGCGTACGGCGAGCGAGAGGCCGGCGACCCCGGGCAGCACGGGCCGCCCGGCGAGCCGGTGGTCGGCCACGACTCGGTCGCGCGGGTCGAGGGCCTGGGTCAGCGTGCCGGGGGCGTCCTGGCAGCGGCGGGGTGCGCCGGTGTCCGGCCGGGCGCCGGGCAGCCAGTGCCGGTCGCGGGCGAAGGGGTAGGTGGGCAGCGGCACCCGGCGCGCGGCGCCGCGGGGGTGCAGGGCCGCCCAGTCGACGGACCCGCCGTGCGCGTACGTCTCGGCGAGGGTGCGCAGACCGGGCTCGGCGGTCAGCGGCGCGTACACGTACGGCATCTCGCCACCCGCGGCGGCGGCGCGGAGCGCGCGGACGAGTTCGGCCCGGTCCCGGACGACCAGCGCGGCACGCAGCGGGAAGTGGGTGCGGCCGGTGGCGAGGGTGAGTGCGATGTCGGCGAGGGCGGGCGCGTCCTCGCTCTCCAGGGCGTCGGCGAGCCCGGTGAGGGCCCGGTCCAGGGCGTTCCGGTCGCGTGCCGAGACCGGGATCAGCCGGTCCCGGCGGGTCTCGGTGGCCTCGGCGGGCGCGGGCGGCCGGGGCGGCGCCTCGGCGATGACGGCGTGCACGTTGGTGCCGCTGAAGCCGAAGCTGCTGAGCGTGGCGGTCCGGGTGCCGCGGGGGCCGGGGTGCCAGTCGGCGGCGCCGGTGAGCACGCGGAAGGGGCCCCGGGACAGGTCGATCTCCGGGTTCGCCTCGCTGAAGTGCGGGGTCGGGGGGATCCGCCGGTGCCGCAGCGCCAGCAGCACCTTCAGCAGGCCAGCGATGCCGGCGGCCATGGTGGTGTGCCCGATGTTGGCCTTCACCGAGCCGAGCACGGTCGGCCCGGCGGGAGCGGCACGGTCGGTGCCGTCGGTGCCGTCGGTGCCGTCGGAGCCGTCGGTGCGGAACGCGTCCTGAAGTGCCTTCACCTCGATCGGGTCGCCGAGCGGGGTGCCGGTGCCGTGGGCCTCGACGTATCCGATGTCCGCGGCGGTGACACCGGCCGCGCGGTGGACGCGGCGCAGGAGTTCGGTCTGGGCGGCGGCGCTGGGCGCGGTCATGCCGTTGGTCCGGCCGTCGCCGTTCACGCCGGTGGCCTTGATGACGCCGTGGATGTGGTCGCCGTCGGCCATCGCCCGTGCCAGCGGCTTCAGTACGACCACGCCGACGCCCTCGCCGAGCACGATGCCGTCGGCCCGCGCGTCGAAGGGTGCGCTGGTGCCGGAGGGGGACAGCATTCCGGCGTTGCTGCAGCGGATGTGCAGACGCGGGGTGAACATCAGGGCGACGCCGCCCGCGAGGGCGGTACGGCACTCGCCGCGACGCAGGCTCTCGCATGCCAGGTGGACGGCGGTGAGGGAGGAGGAGCACGCGGTGTCGACGGCGAGGGTGGGGCCGGTCAGGTCGAGGAAGTAGGAGATGCGGGAAGCGAGCACGGACGGCGAGGAGCCGAGGAAGGCGTGCCCGGTGTCGGCCTGTCCGGCCGCCGCGAGGAGGTCCGCGTAGTCCCCCGCGCCGCAGCCGACGAACACCCCGCAGTCCCGGGTGCCGCGTTCGGTCGGCCGGTCGGTCCCGCCGGCGCCGTGCCCGGCGTCCTCCAGCGCCCTCCATGCCTCCTGGAGGAAGAGGCGCTGCTGCGGGTCCATGGCCTCCGCCTCCAGCGGCGAGAGCCGGAAGAACGCGGGGTCGAACTCGTCCGCTCCGTCCACCAGCGCCGCCCACTTGCTGTCGGTGCGGTCGGTGACGGACCGGTCCGGGTCGTACCAGCGGTCCACGCACCAGCGTTCCGGGGGCACTTCGGCGATCTCGCTGCGCCCGGCCTCCAGGTTCTTCCAGAAGGTGCCGAGGTCGTCGGCGCCGGGGAAACGGCCGGACATGCCGATCACCGCGATGTCGGCGGCGGCGACGTCCGGTCCGTCCGGTGGAGCGGCCGGTTCGGGTTCGGGGTCGGGGCTCCGCTCCTCCTCGCCGGGTACGGCCTTGGCCCCGGCCGGGGAACGGCGGGGCACCGGGCGCAGGGTCACCGTGCCGGCGGGGGTGGTGGACGTGGCCGGTACGGCGGTGCCGGGGGCCGGGGGCACCGGCCGGGGCGCCGGGGTGGCCGGCGGGGTGGGTTCCGGCGCGGGGGCGGGGCCGGGGGCGGTGCCTCCGGCGTCGGTGCCGGCGCCGGTGCCGCGGCTGTCGTCCTCGGCCCGCGCCGCCGGTTCGACGGCCGCGCGGTGTTCGACGGCCGCGCGGTGGAGGGCCGCCGTCCGGTGGCGGGCGCTCAGGAGAGCCGCGGTCATGGCCGGCACGGTCGGGTGGTCGTAGACCGCGACGGCCTCCAGACCGGCGCCGTGCCGTTCGTTGAGGTGGCGGACGACCTCGACGGCGCCGATCGAGTCCAGCCCCATCTCGGCGAAGGTACGCTCGTCGTCGATCTCCTCCGGCCGCAGGTAGAGGACCTGCACCAGGGACGCGACGACGTCCGCACGCACCTCGGCGTCGGAGGGCCCGGCGGCGGTCTCCGGTGCGGGCTCCGGTGCGGCCTCCTCCGCCGGGGCCACGGAGGGCTCGGGCCGGAGCGCGGGGCCGGGAGTCCTCGCCGTGGTGTTCCCCGGCCCGCCGAAGGCCTCCACGCGGGCGAAGTGGTCCCTGACGCGGTCGCGGGCGCCGGTGCCGAGCACCTCCTCGTGCATCCGGACCTCGCGTCCGACCACCTCGTCCAGCCGGGCCAGCACCCGGCCGGCCAGTTCCCGCTTGAGACGGCGTACGGCTCCCTCCGGCCGCGCGGCGAGCGCGCGGGCACGGTCCAGGGCCGCCGACAGCACCTCACCGCGCGGCAGGACCGTCACCATGGCACCGTGGCGGTGCAGTTCGGCGCCGGTCAGGGGCCTGCCCGTGAGCATCATCTCGTCCGCGAGGGCCGAGCCGAACCGGCGTTCCAGGACGTAGGTGGCCCCCATGCCGGGGGTGAAGCCGTACGCGACGAAGTTGGCGCTGTAGACGCTCTCTTCGGCCAACAGCACCACGTCGGCGTACAGCCCGAAGGCCAGGCCGCCGCCGGAGGCGTGCCCGTCGATCGCGGCGACCACGGGGCGGTCGCAGCGCAGCAACCCCTCGTACACGAAGGCCTGGTCGGTGAAGCGTCCCTCGCCGTCGGCGAGTGTCTCCAGGGCCTCGGCGGTGCCGCCCATGCTGAACACGCCGTCGGAGCCCGTGATGACGACCGCTTTGACGTCCGGGCGCACGGCGACCGCCTCGAAGGCGGCGCGCAGGTCGCCGAGCAACCGCTCGGTGAACATGGGCGAGTTCATCCTGATCAGGCCGATCCCTCCGTCCAGGACGACGAGTTCGGCACCGTCGTCGCGAGAGGAAGCGGTAAGGGCCGGGGAGTCGTCGGTGACGGTGGCCGGGGAGGGGTCCGGGACGGTGGCCGGGGAGCCGTCCGGGGTGCGCTCCGCCGGGGCCGGGACGGGCGCCGTGACGGGGCCCCGCGCGGGCGTCACCTCCCGGTCCGTGGCCGGCCGCCCTGTCCATCCGCCCGGCCAGCAGCTCTCCTCCCGGAACGGGTAGCCGGGCAGGGGCACCCGGCGGCAAGGCGCACCCGCCTCGGGCCCGTCGGCGTCGTAGGCGTCGTCGGTCTCGCCCGCGACCCAGCGGCGGGCCCGGTCCTCCAGGGTGCCGGCGGTGGTCGCCGACGCGCGCGCGGGTGTACGGGCATCGGCCGACGCGGTCCCCCGGTAGGTGCGGGGTCCCGGTTCGGCGCCCTTGACCAGACCCTCCAGGGCCGCGCGCAGCTCCGGCAGCCCGTCGGCGACGACCGCGAACCGGACCGGCATCGCGGTGCGGCCCACCCGGAGCGTGTGGGCGAGGTCGTCGAGCCTCGGCAGGCCGTGCTCGCCCGTGCGGGCCGCCAGGGTCAGTCCGGCCCAGGTCTCGGCGGCCTCGTCCAGGGTGGTGCCGGGGTGCACCGCCGCCGCGAACTCCTCCGCCGGGACGCCCTGTTCGGTCTCCGTGTGCGCGGCCAGGTCGTGGGCCAGGGCCAGTCGGCCCGCGGGGTCGAGGCCGAGGTCCTCGAAGGTCTCGCCACCGCCCAGGGACGCCTCGGGCACCGCGAGGCGCCGGGCGACCAGGGACCGGATCGGAGCCGGCTCCCCGGCGACGGCGTCCCGGTGCCCTTCCGCGTCCGGCGTGAGGAGGGTGAGCAGGGCGGCCGCCCGCTCCCTGAGGGCCTCCTCGTCCTTGGCGGACAGCACGAACAGCCGGGGGCCTCGTGGCGCGGGCCGGGCCGGGACCGGCGGGGGCTCCTCCAGTACGACGTGGGCGTTGGAGCCGCCGGCGCCGAAGGCGCTGATTCCGGCGAGCCTCCGGCCGCCGGACGGGCGCGGCCAGGGCGCGGCGGCGCGCTGCACCGCCAGCCGGCCGTCACCGAAGTCGAGGTGCGGGTTGAGCGTGTCGGCGTGCAGCGAGGGCGCCAGGCGGCCGTGCCGGAACTGGAGCAGCACCTTGGTGAGTCCGGCGATGCCGGCCGCGCTCTCCAGATGGCCGATGTTGGTCTTCACCGACCCGATGGCCACGTGCTTTGGCCCGGCCGAGAAGGTGGCCAGGGCGGTGCGCAGGCCGTCCAGTTCGATGGGGTCGCCGAGCGAGGTGCCGGTGCCGTGGGCCTCGACGTAGCCGAGGTCGCGCACGTCGGCGCCGGACTCACGGACCGCGTCGGCGACGAGCGCGGCCTGCGCGGTCGGACTGGGCACGGTGAACCCGCTGGTGCGGCCGCTGTGGTTGACGCGGGCCGAGCGGATGACGCCGTGGACGTGGTCGCCGTCGGCCAGCGCCCGGTCCAGCGGCTTGAGCAGGACCGCTCCGACCCCTTCCCCGGGTACGTAGCCGGTACCGCCCTCGCCGAAGGCGCGGCACCTGCCGTCCCGGGACAGCCAGCGTCCGCGGGCGAGTTGCAGGTACTTCTGCGGATGCGGCATGAGGTTGACACCCCCGGCGAGGGCGCAGGTGCTCTCGCCGCGGCGCAGGCTCTCCACCGCGAGTTGCAGCGCCGTCAGCGACGAGGAGCAGGCGGTGTCGACGGCGATGCTGGGGCCCCGGAAGTCGAAGGTGTAGGAGACGCGGTTGGCGACGGAGGAGTGCAGGGCCACCGGGGCGGCCTCGTCGTCGGGGTCCGGCACGAACTGGAAGTGGTTCCACATGACGCCGGCGAAGACGCCGACCTGCTCGGCGGTGAGGGATTCCGGCGGGTGGCCCGCGTCCTCCAGTGTCTGCCAGGCGATGGTCAGGAACAGCCGTTCCTGCGGGTCCATGCGCTCGGCCTCGCGCCGGGAGATGCCGAAGAACAGCGGGTCGAAGCGGTCCATACCGGCCAGGAAGCCGCCCCAACGGCCGTAGGTGCGTCCGGGCCGGCCGGGCTCGGGGTCGAAGAGGGCGTCGTGGTCCCAGCGGTCGGGCGGTACTTCGGTGACGCAGTCCCGGCCGGCCGCCAGGTTGGCCCAGAAGGCGTCCAGGTCGGCGGCCTGGGGATAGCGCCCGGCGACTCCGATGATCGCCACGGGCGCGGGTACCGGGCGGGCGCCGCGCCCGCGGGCCGAGGCGTTCGCGGGCGCGTGCGCGGCCACGGGGGCCGACGGCACCGTGTCCGCCCGGTCCGGCGCGGGGGCGAACAGCCCGGTCGTGAGCGGTCCGGCCGCGTTCCCGTCGGTGTGTACGGCGACCAGCCGGGCCGGGGTGTCCGGCCCGGCCAGGCAGCGGTCCAGCAGGCCGAGCGCGGCCCCGGTGGGCAGCGGCAGCATCCCGGACTCGGCGGAGCGCGCGAGTGCGGCGGCGTCGGCGCGCATGCCGCCCTCGGCCCAGTAGGGCCAGGCGAGGGACAGGGTGCGTCCGGTACGCGCGGGGTCGGCCGCCCGGTGGCCGGCGAAGGCGTCGAGGAAGGCGTTGGCGTAGCCGTAGGCGCACTGGCCGGTGTTGGGCACGACCGCGGACAGCGAGGAGAACAGGACGAACAGGGCCGGGTCGCTGTCGGCGGTGGCCCGGTCGAGGTGGAGGGTGCCGGCCAGTTTCGGGGCGAGCACGGCGTGCGTCTCGGCCGGGTCCCGGCGGAAGTGCAGGGCGTCGTCGGTGCGGCCGGCGCAGTGCAGGACCGCGTCGATACGGCCGTACAGCTCGCGGCACCGGGCGGCGACGGCCTCGGCGTCCTCGGGGCGGGAGACGTCCGCCCGCAGGTAGTGCGCCTCGCCGCCCCGTGCGGCGCAGCGGTCGAGCAGGGCGGTGATCGTGGCGTCGGGCGGCCGGGTCGCGCACAGCACCAGACGGGCACCGTGCGTGCCGGCCAGGTGTTCGGCCAGGAGCGAGCCGACCCCGCCCGCTCCGCCGGTGACCAGGCAGACGGCTCCCCGGGGCAGGGCGGGCGCGTCCGGTCCGTCGAGCGTGTGCGGGGTGAGGCGGCGCACGTGGCGCTCGCCGTGCCGGTGCATGCTCTCGCTGTCCTCGCCGTCGTCGGCCGCCTCCGTCAGCAGGACGTCCGCGAGTTCCCCCGCATCCGGCGCGCCGACGACACAGGTGCTGCGGCAGCGCAGGGCCGGGTTCTCCGCGGTGATGCCCCGGGCCAGGGCACCGATCGCGCCATGCTGCGGGGCCGCGTCCTCGTGGTCGGCGCTGTACAGGAAGCGGAGTTCGCGGGGGGTGTCGGCGGGGCGGGCGGCGAGCGCGCCGGCGAGCGCCCAGACGACGTCGTAGGCGTCGGTGGTGTCGGCGGCGGGGCCTGGCGCGGGTGCGGGGCAGACGGCCAGGACGGAGGGGACGGCGCCCTCGGCGGCCAGTTCGTCCAGCAGCCGGCCGAAGTCGGCGCGGCTGCCGGTGGGCAGGCGCCAGGTGTCGGTCCCGGTGCGCTCGTAGGCGGTGGCGGGCAGCACGTGCACCATGCGCCGGCCGGAGGCGGCGCGGTCGCGCAAGGCGGAGGGCAACGCGGGGTCGGCGGTCACGACGAGCAGGTCGCCGGAGGGCTGCGGGGCGGGGGTGGCGGTCTTCGGGACCCAGCCGGGCCGGTGGAGGCCGAGGCGCGGAGCGGACGCCGGGGGTGTCGCGGGCGGACCCGGCGGCTGCACGGGGGCGGTGTCCGCCGCCGCGCCGGGTGCCGCGGCGGCCCGGTCCTCGGCCGGCAGCGTGACGGTGTGCCGCTGGGCCAGGTGCCGGGCGACGGAGGCGACGTCCGGGTGCTCGAAGAGCAACGTCGGGTAGAGGCGCCCGTCGACGGCCTTCTCCAGTTCGGTGCTCAGGGTGAGCAGCGTCACCGAGTCCAGGCCGAGTTCGTAGAAGCCCCGGTGGGGGTCCACGGCGTCCGGGGCCCGGCCCAGCAGGCCGCCGATCAGGGCGCGCAGGTGCGCGGCGAGCCGCTGCTCCGGATCGCCGCCGGCCGCGGTGGCGGCGGGCCTGGGCCGCTGCTCCAGCGGTGCCGACGGGATGTCCAGCAGGCGGGTGATGAGTCCGGCGTGCCGCACCCGCTTGCAGCTCAGCTTGGTGAACTCGGCGACGAAGCGGCCCTGTTCGTCGTAGACCAGGCAGTCGTTGTGCATCACGTCGCCGGACGGGGCGACGGTCTCGGCCGTCGGCACGTGGACCCAGCAGGGTCCGGTCACCGCGCGCGGGGCGCGGAACCTCGCGATGTGGACCGGGATGAAGGGGTCGGGGCCGGGCGGCGGGCGGTGGCCGAAGGTGACCAGGGTGGCGGCGTCGAGCTTCGCCGGGTGGAGATGGAAGGCGTTCTCCTGGTCCCGGGAGGCGGGGTCCAGTTCGAGGCGGGCCAGCAGACCGCCCGTGTCGAGGAGGTGGAGTTCACCGAAGCCCTTCATGGGCGGCCCGTGCTCGATGTCCTCGGCCCGTGCCTGCCGGTACAGCTCGGCCATGTCCCGGCTGTGCCGGGCGCGGGTGAGCAGGGCGCGCGGGTCGATCGGCGGGGGCGGGGGTTCGTCGGTGAACTCCAGGCGGGCCGAGAAGTGCGGGCGCCAGGTCATGCCGTCGGACTCCGCCGTCGCCGGGTCCGTGCCGGGTGCCACGGCCGCGCCGGCCGCCTTCACGGGGCGGGCGCCGGTGGCGTCCGGGGCGCCGATCGTGACGCGTACGGCGAGGTCGCGTCCCACGGCGGTGGCCATGGGCTCGGCGAAGAGCACGTCCCGCAGTGTCGCCCGCTCGGTGTCCAGGTCCTGGGCGCGCAGGATCCGGTACACGATGTCGAGGAAGGTCGCGCCCGGCATCACCGACACCTGGTGGATGCGGTGGTTCTGCATGATGAAGTCGTCGTGAGGCAGTGAGAGGTGACACTCGATCGGGTCGTTCACGGCGTGGCTTCCCCCTCGTGTCCGAGCCGGCGGACGGCGTCCTCGCGCAGCCGGGTCCGGTCCGTCTTCCCATGGGCGTTCAGTGGTGCCTCGGGCAGCCACCACAGGTGTCGGGGCAGCATGTAGGGCGGCAGCCGGTCGGCGAGCCGTTCGGCCAGGTGCGTGGTGTCGGGTTCGGCGTCGCCGAGCAGGTAGCCGACGAGCCGGGTGCCGCCGGGCGCAGAGAGCGCGAACACGACGGCGTCGGTGCCGGACGCGTCGCGCAGGGCCGCCTCCACCTCGCCGACCTCCACCCGGTAGCCGTTGACCTTCACCTGGGCGTCCGTGCGGCCGAGGTGGACGAAGCCGTGCGGGGTGGCGCGCACCTGGTCCCCGGTGCGGTACCAGCGCCGGCCGCCGTGCTCCAGGAACCGGCCCGCGTTCTGGGCGGGTTCGAGGTAGCCGCGGAACATCTGGGGTCCGGTCATGACGAGTTCGCCGGTGCCGTCGGCGGGCGAGCCGTCCGGGCCGAGGAGCATCGCCTCCATCCCGGTGTTCGCGACGCCGATCGGTACAGTGGCGCCGTACCCCGGGTCGGACAGGTCCTGGCCGGGATGCCAGCGGAACGCGGTGCAGGCGATGGTCAGTTCGGTGGGGCCGTAGATGTTGTCGAGGACGCCGTCGGGCGCGGCGCGCTGCCAGTAGCGTGCGGTGTCCACGTGCAGGGGCTCACCGGCGAACACGGACTGGCGCAGGCCGGCGAGGCTCCCGGGGGCGAGCCGGTCGGCACGCTGCAGGCCGCGGGCGAGGCTGGGGGTGCTGTGCCAGACGGTCAGTCCGTACCGGCGCACCCAGCGGGCCGGGTCCAGGGCCTGGAGCCGGGACAGGACGCACACGCACGCCCCACCGGCCCAGGCCGGGAAGATGTCGCACATGGCCAGGTCGAAGGTGGTCTCGTGGACCTGGCTGAACCGGTCCTCGGGCCGCACGCCGTAGCGGGAGAGCGAGGCGGCGAGGAACGCCGAGACGTTCCCGTGGCTGACGGGCACGCCCTTCGGGGTGCCGGTGGAGCCGGAGGTGAAGAGGATGTAGGCGAGGTCGTCGGGCGTCCCCGCGGGTGGCCGCCGGCCGGGCCCGGCGCCGGGCTCGGACAGTTCCTCCGCCGTCAGGACGCGGGCACCGCCGACGGCACTGGGCAGCTTCGCGGGCAGGGCGGTGCGGTGCGTACCCGGGGCCAGGGCGACGTGGACGGGTGCGGACTCCACGAGGCGGGCCGTCTGCGCCGCCGCGTCCGGGGCGGCGATCACGGCACCGCAGCCCGCGGCCCGCAGTACGGCGGCGTTGCGGGCCACCGGGTTCTCCGGGTTCAGCGGTACGGCGGGGGCGCCGGCGTGGAGAGCGGCGAGCAGGCCGATGTACGCCTCGGGGGTCTTGGCGGCGAGCACGGCCACCGGTGCGCCCGGCTCGGCGGCCGCGACGACCGCGGCGGCCCAGGTGCGGGCGAGCGCGTCGACCTCGGTGTAGGTCCAGTGGCGGTCGAGGATGCGCAGGGCGGGGCCGTCGGGGTTGCGGGCGAGGCCGTCGGCGAACCAGTCCTGGAGCATCCTGGCGGCACCCGGCCGGGTGCCCGGCGCGCCGGGCGTCACCGGTCCGCCAGACAGCCGCTGACCACACGCCACAGGTCGGCCGGGGTGGCGAAGCTGGCCGGGGCCAGGGCTCCGTCGGGGAACTCGATGCCGTAGGCGTCCTCCAGCCGGGCGGACAGTCCGACCATGCCGAGGGAGTCCAGGCCGTGTGCGGGCAGCGGGACGTCGGCGCGCAGCTCAGCGGTCGGGGGGTAGTCGGTGAGTGCGGCCCTGACCAGCTTCTCGAAGGTCTCGTCCCAGTTCGTCGCCACGGTGCGCCTCGTCCTTCTTGTCGTCGCCAGGGTGGTGCCGGTGTGCCGGGTGGTCCGTATCGCCGTGCACGCGCGCGGCCGGTTCCGGGAACGGCGCGGAATGGGCGTGCGGGCCCGTTCGAGAGAAATGCTGCGCGGGGATGCTAACGACGGAATTTCCGTCGCCGCAAGGGCGTCCGGGTAGTTTTTCGGCGTGCGCACTATTGAGCAGAATTCCGGCCCGTAAAGAGCGGACCATCTGGGTTCTTCTTTTTGTTTCCAGGCCCCGGGAATCGGAAGCTCGGCGGCGCCCCTCGCCACAGGAGGACGTCACGCATGCCGCAACGGGTGCTGATCGCCGGTACGTCGCCGCTCCTCGCCGGCCGGCTCGCCGCCCGTTGCCTGGCGGCCGCGGATGGTGCCGCCGGCACCGAGGTGGTCCTGCTTTCCGTCGTCCGGTCCCGTCCCGGGGCGCCCGCTCCGGGACGGGAGGAGCTGGCCGGGCTCGTGGCGGAAAGCGGCAGCGGGGCCGAAGGGCCGGACGGGCTCGACGCGCGGCGGCTGACCGTGGTGTGTGCAGAGCCGGACGGCGTGGACGCCGAGCTGAAGACCTGGCCGGCGGAGCAGGTGTGGTGCGTGGTGCCGGGCTGGGACCGGTCGCAGGCCCGTGGGGCACGCGCGGACGCCGCGCTGGCCGGCTCGCTGCTCGCCGCGCTGCCCGGCCTCGGGGCCCGCCGCTATGTGCAGGTGGGCCAGGACCCGGCGCCGGACGACGGCCGGGCGCAGCGGTCCTGCCGGGACCTGGAACGGATGGCCGTGGAGGCGTGCCTGGACGCCGGGGTGTCCTGGCGGATGCTGCGCACGGCGCCGGTGGTGGACGCGCGGGCCCCGGCGCTGGGTGAGTGCCCGCCGGGCGCCCACCGGTTGCTGTGGGCGCTGGACTCGGTGCGCGCGGAGGTGGCGGACCGGGTGCCCGACTGGTTCGAGCGGCAACCGCTGCGGGTGGCCGGTGTGGCGGGTCTCGGCCTGCCCCTGCTGACCGCGGAACGGGCTGCCGGGGAACTCTGGCGGGCCGGCGCGCCCGGGGACCTGCCCGACGGCTTCTCCTCGGTGCCCCGGCCCGCCCCGGTCCCGCTGACCGACGTGCTCGCCCGGGCCGGCGCGGTGCACGGCATCGACGTCCGCCCGGTGCCGGACCGCGCGGCGTTCAACGCCGTCGACCGGCTCCTGGACCTCCGCCTGACCGACGTACGCCGTCAGGCGGTACGCCTGTGCGGGACGGACGAGGACACGGACTCGGACACGGACACCACCGCGACCGCGACCGCGGAGGCTCCGCTGCCGCCTCCCGCCGACGGGACCGCCCCCTCGAAGGGCGCCCCCTCCCTCTCCCCCGCCGGGCAGTGGGAGCTGTTCGGCGCGGTCCGGGCCGCTCGGGCGTCGCCGGACGCGGCGCCGGGCACGGATGGTGGTCTGCGGCGGCGCGTCGTGGACGTGGCGGGGCGGCCGCTGGTGCTGTTCGAGGGCGGGACCGGCGAGGGTCCGCCCCTCCTGGTGCTGAACGCGCTCGGGCAGGGACCGGGCTTCCTGACCCGGCTGTGCGCCCACCTGGCCCCGCACCACCGCGTCGTCACCTGGCAGGTGCGCGGCACCGAGCGGGAGGATCCCGCCTGGGGGACCCGGCACCAGCTCGACGACATCGACGCGGTGCTGGAGGCCGTCGGCGCCGAGCGCGCCCATCTCCTCGGCTGGTGCACCGGCGCCAAGATCGCCACCGCCTTCCAGCAGCACCGTCCGGAGGCCGTCGCCTCCCTGGTGTTCCTGAACGCCACGTTCCGGCAGAACGACCGCTGGGACGGCATGGACACCAAGTACGAGTCCGATCTGGCGGCGGTGTGCCGCGCGCTGGACCGCAGGCCGCAGAAGGCCGCGTGGATGCTGGACCTGCTGGCCCCGGGCGCCGCGGGCGGCTCGGGCAGCCCCGGCGCCCGGGACGCGGGGGTGCTCGGGGTGCTGAGCCGGGCACTCGCCGACGAGGTGCGGCGGCCCTTCCGGGACGCCGAGGTGCTCGTGCGGTACGCCCGTCAGCTCATGGATCTGTGGCGGCTCGACTCCGCGGCGCAGGCGCCCCGGGTGGCCGTGCCGACGCTGTTCGTCTGCTCGGAGTTCGACGGCATCTCCTCTCCCGCCCGGGCCCGCGAGGCCGCGCGCTGTTTCCCGCACGCCCGGTACGCGGAACTGGCCGTCGCCGGTCACTACGCGCCGCACGACCGCCCCGTCCTGGTGGCGGAGCTGATCACGGAGTTCGTCCGCGCGCCGCGGGAGGTCGCCGATCTCGTGCGGTACGCGGAGATCACCTGGCACATCGACACGGAAGGAACTGCGCGGTGACCGAGGCCAAGGCCTTCGACCGGGTCGCGGACGACTACGACCGGATGCGGGGCGGAATGGAACGCGGCAGACAGGCCGCGGCACAGCTGGCCGGGGACCTGGCTCCGGGCCCGGTGCTCGAGGTGGGCGTCGGCACGGGAATCGTGGCGGCGGGACTTGCCGAACTGGGCCACGACGTGCGCGGCGTCGACGTGTCGCCGCCGATGCTGGCACGGGCGGCCGAACGGCTCCCGGGGCGGGTCTGCGTGGGGGACGCGAGGGCGCTGCCGTTCGCCGACGCCAGCTTCGACAACGTGGTGTTCACCCACGTCCTGCACCTCGTCGGGGACATGCCCCGGGCGTTGCGCGAGACGGCGCGGGTGCTGCGCCCCGGGGGGCGGCTGCTCGCGGTGCACGGCGATCCCGCCGCCGATCCGGACGAGCTGGTCGCCGTACTGGACCGGCTGGCGGTGCTGCAGCCGCGGCGCCCCGACACGCCCGAGGGCCTCGACGCGGCGGCGCGGGAGGTGGGGCTGGAGCGGCTGCGGCACGAGTTCGCCGCCGACTACGAGCGGGCCACGACCCCCCGGCAGCTCCTGGAGAGCCTGGAGCGCCGGCTGCCGCCGTACCTGTGGGACGTCGACGACGACACCTGGGCACGGGTCGTCGAGCCCGCGCTGGCCGCCCTGCGGGCCCTGCCCGACCAGGACCGTCCCCGGGTGCAGCAGTGGCGCGTGCACCGCAGCGTGTACGTCAGGAGCTGAGCCGCCGCGTCCCCGGCCCGGCGGTGTCCGGACCGGGGGCGTTCGGCCCGGCGGGTCAGCGCGGTATGAGTTCGAAGGCGATCGCCGGACGGCCGCCGAAGCGCGCCCCCATCGCCTGGGCCAGGCCCAGCAGCGGACCGCGGACGTCGGTGACGGGCGGCTGCATGGCCGCCAGGTAGCTGGCGTGGGCCTCCAGCGAGGCCACCGCCCGGTCGATGTGGTCGGTGACGTCCACGGCGTGGGTCGGCTTGGGCGAGTTGGAGACCGCCACGTAGCGGACGCCCTGCCAGGGGCCGGGGCCGTCCTCGGGGAAGATCCAGCGGTTGGCCGCGTCGCCCACCGCGTCGAGCAGGGCGCGGCCGGTGTTGCGGTGGTCCGGCGAGTTCCAGCGTCCCGTCGACGTGTGGTCGTGGTGGCAGAAGCCGAGGACCAGCTCGGGACGGTGCCGGCGGATCGCGGCGGCGAACTCGCGGCGCAGCTCGGCGGAGTACTCGATCCGGCCGTCGGGGTGGTCGAGGAACTCCACTCCGGCCGCTCCCACCACGGCCGCACTGGCCCGCTGCTCCGCCTCGCGGACCTCGGCGGCCTTCTCGGGCGCCATCGAGTCGATGCCGGCCTCACCCCGGCTGGCCACCAGGTAGGCGACCGACTTCCCGGCCGCGGTCCAGCGCGCCACGGCGCCCGCCGCGCCGAATTCCATGTCGTCGGGATGCGCCACCACGGCGAGGGCGCGGGTCCAGTCCTCGGGCATTTCCTGGAATTCATCGGTCATGCCTCGAAGATAACAGCGCGCTTTCCTGTCCCGGTACCCCGGAATTGCCTTTCTCTGCATCGCTCAAAAGTGAGCAGATCCAGCGGTAATCAGGCGCGAGAATCCGGCTGATCCCCGTCGGCAGTCCGGCCACCGGTTCGCCGAGGTACCGCGAGCGAGAGGACAGCACATGCAGTCGACCAGCACCATGACCTGGGATCCCTGGCAGCCCGCGCCCTACCAGCAGACGGAGGGTGCTCCGCTGCTGCTGCACGGCCAGGTGGCCAACCACTACCGGGGGCAGATCGAGGGCGAGGGCGTCCAGCAGGTCCTCATCGCCCTGTCGCCCGACGGGGCGAGTGTGTTCACGGCGCTGGAACGGGTGACGGGCCGGATCGGCGACCGCAGCGGCAGCTTCGTCCTCCAGGTCACCGGTACCACCGGCGGGGGCACGGCCAAGGCCACCCTGGAGGTGCTGGAGGGTTCCGGAACGGGCGGGTTGGCCGGTTTGCGCGGGACCGGCACCTACTTCTGCGACAACCCGGGTCCGGACGGTCACGCGGCGATCGCGTTGGACCACTCCTTCGAGTAGTCCCGGCGATCCGCGTGCGCCCGCACCGGTGAGGGCCTAGGCTCGCGAACGCCGGAGGTGCACGCGGAGGTTGCACGCCGAGACGATCATCGTCCTGAGGAAGGAAACCTTTCATGTCCCCCATTGGGCAGCTGGCAGCGGTCACCCTCGACGCGCCGGACCCGAAGGCTCTGGCCGAGTTCTACAGCGCCGTCACCGGCTATCAGACGCTCTTCGCGAGCGAGGACTTCGCCTACATCGGTACCGCCGACGGTTCGAGCCGCATCGGGTTCCAGCGGGTCCAGAGCCTGAAGCAGCCCTCCTGGCCCGGTGACGACAAGCAGATGCACCTCGACTTCAGCGTCAGCGACCTGGACGAGTCGGTGGAGCGGCTGACCTCCCTGGGGGCCACCAAGCCGGACCACCAGCCGGGCGGCGAGAAGTGGGTCGTCCTGATCGACCCGGCCGGTCACCCGTTCTGCGTCACCACCATGGCCTGACGCCGGCCCCGCCGGACAACGCGAGGAGGCCGCGGCACTCACCCGAGTGCCGCGGCCTCCTCGTGCGCCCTCAGTCCGCCCAGTACTGCGGCGTCAGGCAGCCGTCGTTCCCGCTGCCCTCCAGCATCAGGCTGTCCCAGCGCCCACCGCCCTGCTCCTTGGGCACCCAGTCCTGCATGTACGTGGCACGCGGCGCCGCGGGGTCGGTGCGGGCGTCGATGCCCATCAGCTTGTACATCGTGCCCAGCGATTTCATGTGGATGAGGAAGTGCATCCGCTCCATGGTCCCGAACAGTTCCTCGAAGACCAGCGCGGTGGCGTCCCCGTCGGCGTTCAGGTTGGTGTTCTCGGCGACCGTGCGGGCGAACAGGCGGGCCTCGGCCCGGTACTTGTAGCTGAAGTCGACCACGCGGTGCATGATCACCCCGGCGGTGGCCGTGTTGAGGAGCCGGTCGGCGGGGACGGCGGTCTGATGGTGCGCCGGCTGCACCTCGAACCAGGGCTCGTCCCGGTCGGCGGCCAGCGGACTCATCGACGGGTCCTGGGCCATGGTCTGGGTGGCGGTGCCGAACATCCCCCAGCGGTGCGGCAGCATCATCGTCTCCCGCACGCTGCCGGGCACGAACGCGGCCTGCCACGCGTCGGCCTGGTGCTGCGAGACATGGCCGCCGAGCACCCCGTCCCGGAAGTCGCGGGGACCGCCCATGTGCAGCAGGCGCTCGTAGTCCTCCAGGGACCGGAAGTGGATCAGCCAGTGCAGACGGTCCTTGACACCGAAGGTCTCCTCGTAGACGAACACGGTCGCGAGGCCGGGATGCTTGGTGTTGACGAACTCCGCTGCCTCACGGGCCAGCCGGCGCGCGCTGTCGCCCTGGCCGGCGGCTATCTGCGCGACCCGCTCCACGACGACCCCGGCGTTCGCCGAGTGCAGGATCCGGTCGGTGGGCTGCGTGGTCTGGTGCCGGGCGGGCGGAACACCGGGCGTGCCGCTGTCCAGGGTCATGTCGCTCTCCTCGTGTGTGTCATGGGTGGGTCGAGGGGTGGGGACCGGGCTGGGCGTAGGCGGCCAGGCGCTCGTCCAGGACCCGTGCCGCCCCGGTCATCAGCAGCTCGGCGATGCGTTCGACGTGCCGCTCGCGCCAGGGCTCCAGGGCGGTGCCGGCGACACAGCGGTTGAACGCGCCGGCCGCGGGTCCGCAGTGCACCTGGTAGTTGGCCCGCTCGGCGGGGTCCCCGTCCTGGGCGGCCCGGTTGGTGCGGGCGAAGTAGGACTTGAACAGGAGCGCCATCCGGTGCCGGGGGTCCCGCTCGGCCCGTTCGATCTCGTGGTCGCGTCCGGTGTCCCGGTAATGGGCGCACGTCTGCTTCCACACCTGGTCCAGCGAGGCGCGCAGACAGTCGCGTTCCAGCCAGGTGAGGGTGGCCTCGTCCAGGTCGTCCAGGCCGCTGTGGCCGCGGTAGAGCTGGTACAGCTTGTTGGCCCGGGCCGCGAAGAGGGTGCCCTTGCGGACCACCTGGACGCGGGAGCCGAGTTCGAACAGGTCGCCCGCGGGCGCGTACGCGGTGTCCTGGACGTCCAGGGCGGCCAGCAGGTCCTTCACGGCGTCCGAGGTGCCGGCCTCGGGCGAGCACTGGTTGACCGAGCCGGTGACCACGAAGTCGGCGCCGAGCACGAAGGCCGCCGCGACCGCCTCGGGGGTGCCCAGCCCTCCGCAGGCCCCCACCCGCAGACGGCGGGCGTAGCCGTGCTGTGCGGTCAGTCGCGCGGCGAGCGCGGCCGTGGTCGGCACCAGGGCCAGGCTGACCCCGCCGTCGGTGTGGCCGGCCGAGTCGCCCTCCACGCAGATGTCCTGCGCCACCGGCAGCCCGCGCGCCGCGTCGGCCTCGGCCCCGGTCAGCGCGCCCCCGGCGACCAGGCGCCGCAGCAGTTCCTCGGCGGGCGGCGCCATGAAGTGGGCGGCCACCTCGGGACGCGAGCACTTGGCGACCAAGGTGCGTACGGCGACGGGGGCGCCGTCCGCGGTGCGGTGGGCGCCGGTGAACCGGAAGCGGACGAGGGCCGGGGTGACGGTGGTGAAGGCGGCGGCCTCCACGTGCCGGACGTCGTGCCGCAGCAGCAGGTCGGTCAGGGCGTCCTCGGCGCCTGGACGGGTCAGGTCGTGCAGCACGTTGACGCCGTAGCGGCCGTCGAGGCCCGGAGTGCGGGCGAGTTCGGCGAGGGCCTTGTCGACGGCGCCGAGGTCCAGTCCGCCGGCGCCGAAGTAGCCGCGTAGGCCCGCCCTTCCGAGCCGGGCGACCAGTTCCACCGAGGACACCCCGCGGAACATGCTGCCGGCGAGGTAGGCGTAGCGCACGCCGTGGTCCTGGCGGAACTCCGCGCTGCCGAGCCGGGCGGCGGCGGGGTCCCGGGCGGTTTCCGGCCCGGGGGCGACAAGAGGGGCCTCCCGGCGCACCCCCACCGGCACGGGTACGGGCTGCTGCGGCTGCGGCTGCGGCTGCGGCACGGTGTCCGGCTCGGCCCGTACCGACTCCCACATCTGCCGCAGCATCGGGCGCGGGGCGAACTCGTCGGTCTCGGTCACCCCCAGCCGGACCAGTTCCCGCAGGGTCTCGTGCCAGCGCACCGGAGCCGCGATCTGCCGGGCCAGCAGGTCCGCCACGCCGTCGGCCGGATAGGGCCGGCCCGTGACGTTGGCGATCACCGGGATACGCGGTGGCCGGAATTCGACGGAGTCGAGGAACGCGGCGAAGCGCTCCTGGGCGGGGCGCATGTGCCGGGAGTGGAAGGCACCGCTGGTGGCCAGCGGGACGCAGCGGGCGCCCGGGGCCGCCCGCACGGCGGCGCGGAGCGCCTTGACGCTCTCGGCCGGCCCCGACACCACCACCTGGGTGGCGGTGTTGAGGTTGGCCAGGTCGACGTCGGTGGCGCCGCTGCGGTCGAGCAGGGCTCGGACGGCGTCCGGCGACAGGCCGACCACGGCCAGCATGGCGCCGCCGTCCGCCTCACCCATCAGCTCCCCGCGCCGGCACACGATCCGCAGGCCGGTCTCGAAGTCGAAACAGCCCGCGGCGAGCAGTGCGTTGTACTCGCCGAGGCTGTGTCCCGCCAGGACGTCGGGTGCGGGCCCCTCCGCCAGCGCCTGCGCACAGGCGAGCGCGTTGACCACGTACAGCGCGGGCTGGGTCCACCGGGTCCGGTTCAGCCGGCCGTCGGGGTCGTCGAGGCACAGGTCGCGCACGGACTCGCCGAGGACGCGGTCGGCGGCCGCCACGTACTCGGGGAAGCGGTCGAAGAGACCCTGCCCCATTCCGACGCGCTGTGCCCCCTGGCCGGCGAAGAGCCAGGCCCTCACGCGCCCGGGCGGAGCTGGTACGGCAGCAGCACGGTGTCCTCGATGGTGCCGGGCACGAAGGAACGGCCCCAGGTGCCGCCGCCCTTGCGTTCGGCGATGAACTGCCGCTCGCCCAGCGCCCGGAAGTCGGCGTCCGTGCGCTCGAGTTCGAGCAGTTCCTGGTAGGCGTCGAAGTCCTTGAGGTGGATGAGCCAGTGCAGCCGGTCCATCACGCCGAAGGTCTCCTCGTAGAGGTACGAGGTGGCGCGACCGGGCAGCTTGCGGTTGACCTCGTTCTGCCAGGCGAACGCGTACAGCCGGGCCTCCTTGCGGAACTCGTGCGAGGCCTGGCCGGTGCGGTGCAGGGTGAGCAGGGAGTTCGCGGAGTGCAGCAGCTCGGTGTCGGACTGGTCGGTCTGCAGTCTGGCCGGGTCCACCCAGAGTTCGCCGCTGTCGTGATCTTCCTCCTCGTGCACCAGCCCGTGCTGCGGGACGAGGATGCGTTCGCGCACGGAGCCCTCGACGACGGCCCGGCCCCACACACCCGCGCCGGCGTCCTCGGGCACCCGGTCGCTCTCCAGCAGGTCGATCATCTTCTCGTCGTGATCGACCATGTGCAGGCTGATGGCGTAGTCGTTCGGGGTCTTCCAGTGGATCAGCCAGTGCACCCGGTCCTGCTTGCCGAACGCCTCCTCGTAGAAGTAGAAGGAGGCACCGTTGAGGTCGGACTGGTTCATGTAGGCGATCACGTCGGCGAAGAGCTTGCGGCCCTCGTCGCGGTGCTCGTACTTCAGCTGGGCGCTGCGGGCGATGGTGAAGCCCGAGTTGCCCGAGTGCAGCAGTTTGTCGGTGGGCACGGGGCTCTGGGCCGACGCGGGGCTGGGACCGGCCGCGCTCCGGGCTGTCCGCTGGTCCATGAATGGCCGTCCTTCCAGTGCGCAGGATGCGTGGCTCGTGCCGGGCCTGGGGCCGGCGCGAGCCACGCTAGGCGGACCGCCGCGCAGGGGCTGCACAACTTTGAGCAGGCCGGGGACGGTGCCGCCCGCCCGGGCAGGTCAGCCTGCCGTGGACGTCTCCTGCGCCGGCTCCTCGGCGGCCGGGTCGTTCTCGCGGGGCATCTCCTTGAGGAACAGGGACACCACGAGGGCGAGTCCGACCAGCAGGACGCACACCAGGAACATGTCGCCCATGGCGTGGGCGTAGCCGTCCAGGGCGTCGCCGCGCGCCGGTTCGGGCAGCCGGTGCAGAGCCGTGACGCCCTGGTCGGCGGCGCGTGCCGCGTCCTGGCCGACGTCCGCCAGCCGGTCGGCGACCCGGCTGGTGAGGACGGTGCCGAGGACGGCGACCCCGACCGCGGACCCCATGCGCTGGAAGAAGTTGGCGGAGCTGGTGGCCGCGCCGATGTCCTGCGGCGGCACGGAGTTCTGTACGGCGGTGATGACGGGCTGCATCACCAGGCCGACTCCGGCGCCGAACAGGAAGGCGTACAGGCCGATCTGCCAGTAGGGGGTGCCCGCGTCGACCCGGGAGAGCAGCAGCATGGTGACGACCAGGAGTGCGGAACCGGAGACGGGGAACACCTTGTACCGTCCGGTCTTGCTGATCAGCTGACCGGATGCGATGGACGTGAAGGTCAGTCCGAACATCGCGGGCAGCATGGCGAGTCCGGAGCGCGTCGACGACATGCCCATGACAGTCTGGAAGTACAGCGGCAGGTACACGATGCCGGCGAACATGGCGGCCCCGGCGAGCAGTCCGAACAGGGCTCCGACGCCGAAGACCGGATTGCGGAACAGGCGCATGGGGATGACGGGTTCGGCCGCCCGGTTCTCCGCCCACACGAACAGGGCACCGAGCACGACGGCACCGGCGGCCAGCGCCAGCGAGCCGGGCGCGGCCCAGCCGTGGGCCTCGCCGGCCCAGTTCAGGTACAGCAGGGCGCACACGACGGCACCGGCCACCAGGGCGGCGCCGGTGAAGTCGATGGTGTGCCGGCGCTGGGGACCGCGGACGCGCAGGCCGACGGCGGTGGCCACCAGGGCCAGCACCCCGACCGGCACGTTGACCAGGAAGATCCAGCGCCAGCCCGGACCGTCCGTGAACCAGCCGCCGACCAGCGGCCCGACCACGCTCGACAGGCCGAACACGGCCCCGAACAGGCCCTGGTAGCGGCCTCGGCGCTCCGGTGGCACCACGTCGGCGATCACGGCGAGCGCCAGCACGAACAGACCGCCCGCGCCGAGGCCCTGGATGCCGCGGAAGACGATGAGCTGCCCGATGCTCTGGGCCACGCCGCACAGCACGGACCCCACGACGAAGACGCCGATGGCGCACTGCACCACGGTCCGGCGGCCGTAGAGGTCGGACACCTTGCCCCACAGCGGGGTGACCGCCATGGAGGTGACCAGGTAGACCGTGACCACCCAGGGCAGCCGTTCGAGACCACCCAGTTCACTGACGATGCTGGGCAGGGCGACACTGACGACGGTCTGGTCCAGGGCCGACAGCAGCATCCCCGCCATCACACCGGCGATGGCCAGGGCGGCCTGACGAGGAGTGGGCAGGGCCGGTGCCGCGTCCGCGGGCCCGGGGGCCGCCTCTGCGGAGTTCTCCATGGGGGGTGCTTCCTTCCGTGGTGGTGAAGGGCGGCCCGGGTGCTACGGCACCCGCGCCGCCGGACCTGATTCGGGAACGCCGTCCGTCACCCGGCGGGTGACGAAGTGCAGATCGAGGATGGCGGCACGGGCGGGTGCCGGCCGGGGTTCCGTCCGCGGCACGGGAGACGTACGGCGTTCGGCCGCCGACGGCACGGGGCCCGGGGCGGAGCCGCCGTCCGCCTTCCGGTCCAGCCACAGCCGCCGTCGGGCGTAGGCGGGCGCGGGCAGCGGCTCGCGCACCGGTACGCCCGCCGGACGCTCGGCCGGGTCGAGGGCTGAGGCGACGAGGTGGGCGTTGGTACCGCCCAGACCGAAGGAACTGACCCCCGCCACCCGGCGCGCGGGCGGCGCCGTCCACGCCTCGGCCTCGGTCACGGGCCGGAACGGCGAGCGGGCGAAGTCGAAGCGCGGGTTGGGCGTGTCGCAGAACAGCGTGGGCGGCACCACCCCGTGCTCCAGGCTCAGCGCGACCTTGATCAGACCCGCCACGCCGGCCGCGTTCAGCAGATGACCGACGTTGGCCTTCAGACTGCCGATGCCGCAGCGGCCGTACGGCTCCTCGGCGCCCGCGAAGGCGTCGGTGAGCGCCTTGAGTTCCATCGGGTCGCCGATCCGGGTGGCGGTCCCGTGCGCCTCCACCAGTCCTATCTCCTCCGCCCGGCGCCCGGCCGCGGCCAGGGCCCTGCGGACGACGTCGGTCTGCGCGACCGGGTTCGGCGTGGTCGTGCCCATGGTGTGGCCGTCGTTGTTCACGGCGACCGCCTCGATCACCGCGTGCACGCGGTCGCCGTCGCGCAGGGCGGCCGCCAGCGGTTTCAGCAGGACGGCACCGCAGCCCTCCCCCGGCACGATGCCGTCGGCCCGCTCGTCGAAGGGACGGCAGCGGCCGGTGGGCGACAGCACGCGGGCCGCACTGAACTCCAGGTAGGGCCGCTCGTCCAGCAGGATCTCCACCCCGCCGGCCAGGGCCAGTTCCGTCTCCCCGGACAGCACGCTGCGGCACGCCAGCTGCACACTCACCAGGGAGGACGAACAGGCGCTGTCCACCACGAGGCCGGGGCCCCGGAAGTCGAAGCGGTGGGCCACCTGGGCGGCCAGGAAGTTCTGGTCGGACTGGAGGACGTCGGGGCGCAGCGGCGCGCGCAGCGGGTAGGAGGAGATCCGCCCGCCGACGAAGACGCCCACGTCCCGGCCGCGCAGTTCCTCGCCCCGGTAGCCGGCGTCGGCCAGGCAGTCGCGGGTGGCCTCCAGGAACAGCCTGATCCCCGGGTCCAGCACGGTGGCCTCGTCGTCGCCGAGCTGGAACGGCCCGGGGTCGAACAGGTCGAGACCGTCCAGGAAGCCGCCCCACTTCCCGGTGCTGCGTCCCGGTTCGTACTCCGGGCGGTAGTGGGCCGCGGTGTCCCAGCGGTCGGCCGGTACCTCGGTGACGGCGCAGCGGCCCTCGACCAGGTTGCGCCAGAAGGTGGCGACGTCCGGTGCGCCGGGGAACCGCCCCGCCATGCCGATGACGGCCACATGGCCGTCGGTACGGCGGCCGGCGGGGGCCGCGGCGGCCGCCGCCGGGACAGGGAGCGGCGGCACGGCAGCGGCAGCGGCAGCGGGCGGGACGGGTGCCTCGGCCACCGGGACGGGTGCCTCCGCCACCGGGACGGGCCGCGGAGCCAGGCCGAGGGACGTCAGGTGGTCGTGGAGCTGCTGCACCGAGGGGTGCTCCAGCAGCAGCGAGGGCGGCAGGCGCTTGCCGACGGCGTCCTCGACGCGTTCCAGCAGTTCCCCCAGCATCACGGACTCCACGCCGAGGTCGGTGAAGTCGGCCGTGGTGTCGAGGTCGGTCTCCGGGGTGCCGAGGACCGCGCACACCAGCGGGACCAGCCAGGCGGGGCCGCTGCCGGTGCGCGCGGGCTCCGGTGCCGGTGCCGGTTCCGGTGGCGCGGCCGGGCTCCGGTCCGTCCGGGTGTCCAGCAGGGTCTCCGCGTCGAAGGAGGCGTCCAGGGCCAGGGCCGGCAGGACGGTGCCGCCCCAGGGCATGGCGATCACCTGCTCCAGGATGCGCAGCCCCGTGGCGTCGTCGACGGTGTCCAGGCCGACGGGGGCGCAGACGTTGTCCTTCCCTCGTGCCGCGCCGCTCTCGGTCCACATCGGCCAGGCCACGGAGCGCAGGTGGGCGCCCCCGGTACGGACCCGGTGGCCGAGCAGCAGGTCCGCCGCCGCGTTGGCCGCCGCGTAGTCGGTGACGCCGACGGCGAGGCGCGGGACGAGGGCGCAGGCCGAGGAGAACGCCACGAAGAAGTCGAGCCGGTCGCCCTCGCACAGGTCGGCGAGCGTCTCCAGGCCGTCGGTCTTGGGCGCGAAGGTCGCGCGGACGGTGGCCGTGTCCTTGCCGACGAAGGCCGGCCGGCCGCCGCCCGGACCGCCGGCGCAGTGCACCACGCCTGCCAGGGGTCCCAGTTCGGACCGCACCCGGTCCAGGAAGGCACCGACGGCGGCGCGGTCGGTGAGCGGGCCGCCGTGGGCCAGGACGCGCGCGCCGAGCCGTTCCAGTCGCCGCACGCCGGCGACGGCCTCGGCTTCGGCGGCACCGAGGGCTCCCGGGGTCTCCCACCGCTCGCGGGGCGGCAGTGGCCTGCCGCCGAGCACCGCGACGGCCCGTGCTCCGCGCTCGACGAGATGGGCGGCGACCCGGGCACCGATGCCCCGGGTGCCGCCGGTGACGACGTAGGCCCGGCCCGGGTCCGGTACGAGCGGGGTGTGCCGGGCCAGGGTGGGGCGCAGGACGGGTTCGTAGCGCAGTCCGTTCCGGTGGCAGACCTCCGCGCGCCCGCCGGGCCGGTGCCACTCGCCCCAGAGCGCGGCGGCCAGCCGTTCCGGGTCGGTGGTGGGCAGGTCGGTGTCGAGGACGGTGGTGTCCAGCCGCTGGTACTCGGCGCCGAGGCAGCGCAGGAACCCGGCCATGCGGGCACCGGACGGACAGGGGGCGGGTCCGTCGAGGTCCTGGAGTCCTCGTACCGCTTGGAGGCCGCGCAGCCGGGCGCCGGGCCGGGCTCCGACGAGCCGGCGGATCAGCAGCAGGCGGGCGGTCCAGGGGCCGGGGGCGGCGGGGTCGGGCCGGTCGAGGTCGGTGAGGTCGATCCAGCCGGCGATCAGCGGATGGCGGGCGAGGAGTTCACTGGTGACGGCGTCGGCCTGGGCGTCGTCGCCGAACTCAGCCGCGCCGGACGGAGAGTGGCCGTCGTGTACGAGGACCGGGACGAGGGCGCCGGGCGGTGCCGTGCGGGCGAGCGCGTCGGCCACGGCTCGGGTCGCGGTGCCGTACAGGCACACCACGGCGCCCTCGGCGGGGGCGCTCCCGTCGGCCGCCTCTCCGGTGGGCAGCCATTCGCGGCGCAGCAACTCGATGTCCCGGGCGTCCTGTGGCGAGGCCGGGGTGTCACGGCCGGGACGCGGGTCCGGGAAGGCGGCGGGTCCGCCGGCGGAGTCCTGCTCGGGGATCCAGCAGCGCATCGCGGCGAAGGGGTAGGACGGCAGGGTGGTGACGCGCGGTGCGGAGCCGGTGTACAGCCGGGTCCAGTCGACGGGCCCGCCGCTCACCCAGTGCCGCGCGAGCGCGGTGAGGTCGGGGTCCGGGCCCTCCGGCAGCAGGCGTCCCTGGGGCCGGCCGCCGTGGGGTGCGCGACCGCGTGCCGCACTCGCGGCGTCCGGGTCCCGGCCGGCGGCGAACTCCGCCAGGCGGGCGGCGGCGTCCGCCTCGTCGCCGACGACCAGGGCGAGGCGTTCGCGCAGGGGTTCACGGCCGGTCTGCAGGGTCCAGGCGACGTCGGCGAGCGGAGCCCCGTCCGGGCGGCGCAGCCAGGTGGCGAGGCGGGAGGCGGTGTCCCTGAGGCGTGCCTCGTCATGGGCGGAGAGCACGAGCAGCCGGGGCGCCGGGACGGGGGGCGGGTCCTGGCGGGCGGCGGCGGGGAACTCCTCCAGCACCACGTGGGCGATGGTCCCGCCGGCGCCGAAGGAGCTGATGCCCGCGCGGCGGGGGCGCGGGGCGCCGTCCGGTCCGGCCGGCCGGGGCCAGGGGGCGGCCCCGTCCTGGGGGCGGAAGGGCACGGCGTCCCAGTCGATGTTCGGGTTGAGGCGGTCCACGTGCAGGGTCGGGGCCAGGGTGCCGTGTTCCATCTGGAGGAGGCACTTGGTGAGCGCGGCCATGCCGGCGGCGGCCTCGGCGTGCCCGATGGTGGACTTCACCGAGCCGATGGGCAGCGACCCCGCGGGGCGGTCGTCGCCGCCGAACACCCGGGCGAGGCCGTCGATCTCGACGGGGTCCCCGAGCGCGGTGCCGGCGCCGTGCGCCTCCAGGTAGTCGATGTCTGAGGGCCGCAGCCCGGCGTCGGCGAGGGCGTCCCGGACGACCTGGCCCTGCGCGACGGGGGACGGCACGATGTAACCGTTGGTGCGTCCGGCGTGCACCATGGCGGTGCCCCGGATCACCGCGCGCACCCGGTCGCCGTCGGCCAGGGCCCGGGCCAGTGGTTTCAGCACCAGTACGCCCACCGCCTCGGCCGGCACGAACCCGTCTCCGTCCGCGCCGAAGCTGCGGCAGCGCCGGGAGGTCGAGGTCAGGGACATGAGCCGCTGCTGCACGAACTTGTTCGGGTGCAGGGAGAGGTTGACGGCCCCGGCGAGGGCGACCTCGCAGTCACCGGCGCGCAGCGCGCGGACGGCCAGGTGGAGGGCGGCCAGCGACGAGGAGCACATGGTGTCCACGGCGAGGCTGGGGCCGTGCAGGTCGAGGATGTACGAGACCCGGTTGGCGATGTTGCCGAGCGCGCCGCCGCTGTAGGCGGGGCGCCCTCGCAGGGTCTCCTCCACGCCGAAGAAGGAGTAGTCGGCGTACATGGCGCCCGCGTAGACGCCGACGCGTGACCCGTGCCGCTCGCGCAGCCGCTGCCGGGGGTGGGCGGCGTTCTCCAGGGCGGCCCATGCCGTCTCGAGGAAGAGGCGCTCGTGCGGGTCCATCAGGGCGGCGTCGCGGGGGGTGATGCCGAACAGCAGCGGGTCGAAGCGGTCGACGCCGTCGAGGAAGCCGCCGATCATCTCGTCGACGGGCCAGCCGGGGCGGTGCCGGTCGGCGGGCAGACCGGTGACGCAGTCGTGCCCGGACTCCAGGTTGGCCCAGAACGCCTCCAGGTCCCCGGCCTGCGGGAAGCGGCCCGCGACACCGATGACGGCGATCGCGCCGTCGGCCTCCTCGGCGGGGCCGGGCTCCGCGGCCGGGCCGGGCTCCGCGGCGGCTCTCGTTGCGGCGGCCGGCCCGGCCGTGGTCCGCGGTCGTCCGGCGTCCGGCGCACGGCGCGGGGTGGCCCCGCAGCGGCGCACGGCGTCCTCGGCCACGTGGGCCATGTCGCCGTGTTCGAAGAACAGGGTCCGGGTGCCGACCCCCCAGTCGTCCGCGAGCAGCCGGTTGAGTTCGCCCACCTGGAGGGAGGTGAGCCCGTACTCCACGAAGGGCGTGTGGGCGTCGAGTTCGTCCCGGGGTATCCCGGACACCTCGGCGTACCGGTCCAGGAGGGCCGTCTCCAGCTCGGCCGCCCGGGTGTCCGCCCCCGTGTCCCGAGCGGCGCCGGCGGCGGGCTCCGCCGTCGGTGGCGGCGCGGGCGCGTCGGTGGCGGTGAACGGGTACACCGGCAGGGCGACACGGGCCCGGGGGGTGTGCCAGTAGGTCTCCCAGGGCAGGTCGGCGCCCTGGGCCCACAGCCGGGCCGCGTCGGTGGCGGTGCCGGGCGCACCGGCCGGTGCCTGCCCGGCCCGTCCTGTGTGGACGGCGGGGTCCGGGCGGCCGGCGAGGAAGGCTTCGAGCGCGGCGACGACCCCGTCCAGGTCGGGGCGTACTACGGCGAGCCGGTGCCGCATGGGCACCCTGCCGGTCTGGGTGGTCCAGGCCACGTCGGCGGCGGCGGGCGCCCGGTCCTGGCGCAGCAGCGTGCCGAGCCGGTCACGCAGGTCGCGGGCGGCGCGGGCGAGCCGGTCGGGGTCGCCGGCCGAGACGAGCACGACGCACGGGTCGACCGGGGCCGTACCGGCGCCGCCGGGCGGGATGTCGCTGTCGGTGCGCTCCAAAGGGTTCATGCCGTCTCACTCCACGGGTGTCGGCCTGGGCTCGGTCCGGGCTGGTCCGGGCATGCCGCATGCCCGTGGGGTCCCGTGGGCGGGGCCCCACTGTCCGTCGCAGACCGTAGCGATTGCTTGGTGTGTCCGCTGGTTCATGGGCGCGTTTCGGCCCGCTTCGGGGCTCGCTCGGTGAGCAGTTCCGCGGCGTTTGTCAGGAGGTGTCCGGCCACCGCGGCCGGAGTGCGTGCGGTCCACGCGGCCAGCGGGGTGCCTGCCGCCGCACGGTTGAAGTGGGTGAGGTCCGGGTCGCACGGCAGCTGGTGGTCCAGGGGCCGCAGGGGGGCGCCGGCCGGTGTACGGCGGGCGGTCTCCCGCACGTATCCGCGGAACACGTCGGCCGTGCGCAGGCGTCCGTCGGCTCCGGTGGCCGCAGGCGGCTCGGCGGCCGGGCCGCCCAGGAGGTGTTCCTCGACGTGCCGGCGCCGGGGTTCGGGGACGTCGGCGAAATAGCGGTGTTCGCGCAGGAGCCGGTACAGCAGGCCGGCCCGGGCGGGGAACAGGGTGCCCCGGCGGACGACCCGTGCGAGGACCCCCAGGGTGGCGTGCCGTTCGGTGGGCGCCCAGGTGACGTCGTCATCGACGGCCCTCGCCAGGGTGTCCTTGAGGGGGTCGGCCAGCCGGGCCGCGGGTGCGCAGGCGGTGAGGGAGGTGGAGACGAGGAAGGCGGCGCCCAGGGCGAAGGCGGTGGCGGCCTGTTCCGGTGTGCCGACGACTCCGCACAGACCCACGTGCACGGGTTCGGGCCCGGGGCTCCGGGTGGCGAGCGCGGCCACGGCGGGCAGCAGGTGGTAGGCGTCGGCGCCGCCGTCGTGCCAGCCCCCCGGGTGCTGGACGGCCAGGTCGGAGGCGACGGGCAGCTCACGGGCGACGTCCGCCTCGCGAGCCGACAGGGCTCCGGTGCCGACGAGTTCGGCGAGCAGGGCCGGGGCGGGCGGGCGCAGGAAGGCGGCGGCCTGGTCGGGTCCGGTGACGCGGGCGACGACGTGCCGTACGGCCACGGGGCCGCCGCCCGGGCGGCGGTGGGCGCCGGTGAAGCGGAAGCGGACGAGTGCCGCGTCGGGGCCGTACGGGTGGCGGGCCTCGACGTAGCGCACCTCGTGCGCCAGCAGTGCGGTGACCTGTTCGTCCGCGTCCGCCCCGGGGCACAGTCCGATCCCCCAGCCGTGCCGGCCCGCACGGCCCGGCGACTCCTGGGGCGGAGCGCCGGGGACGGGGTCGGTGCAGGCCGCGAGCCCTGCGGCCCGGGCGGCCCGGCAGACCTCGTCGCCCACGGCTCCGTCGCCGGTCCCGGACACGACCCAGGCCAGTTCGGTCCCGTACCGCTCCCGGAACCGCGTCGAGCCGAGCCGTTCCCGGGTCACCGGGGCGCGGCGGCGTCCCGGCGCGGCCGGCCGCGTGCGCGTTCCCGGTGCCGCCGCGCCGTCACCTCCTGCCCCCGGCCCCGGCCCCGGCCCCCGCACTGTTCGCGCCTCGCGGTCCTGCCCGTCCCGCGCTGCCGGGGGCGGCCCGTTCCGCGGCGGCGCGAGCTCGGCCCGGGCCGTCGCCCACAGCTTGGTCAGCACGCTTCCGGGGCCCAGCTCGACCAGCTCGGTGACCCCCTGTTCGACGAGGTGGGCCAGGCTGTCCCACCAGCGCACCTCCCGGCACATGTGCTCGCGCAGCCGGAGGGCGATCCGGTCACTCCGGTGGGGGCGGGCCGTCACGTTGGAGACCACGGGGACGCGGGGCTCGTGAAAGGTGACGGTGTCGAGGACGGCGCCGAGTTCGTCGGCTGCCCCGGCCATGTAGCGGGAGTGGGCGGCGACGCTGATGTGCAGCAGTACGCACTTGCCCGCGCCCTCACGGCGGAGCACGGGCGCGAGGGCGCGGACGGAGTCCTCGGGGCCGGAGAGGACCGTCTGCACGGGCGAGTTGTGGTTGGCGACGTCGATGTCGTCCACGCCCTCACGGCGCATGACCTCCCGCAGCCGCTCGACGTCGAGTCCCACGACGGCGAGCATGCCGCCCCCGCTCGCCCGCCCCATGATCTCGGCGCGGGCCACGACGAGCCGCAGTCCGGTCTCGAAGTCGAGGGCGCCGGAGGCGTAGAGGGCGGTGTACTCGCCGAGGCTGTGTCCGATCATGCAGTCGGGCTGCGGCTCCCGGGCGGCACGGTCGAGGTAGGTCAGCGCGCCGATGGTGTACAGGACGGGCTGCAGGACGCGGGTGTCGCGCAACGCGGCCTGATCGGCGGCCAGTTCACGGACCGAGCGGCCGAGTACGGCGTCCGCGCGGGCGAGCGTGCCGGGGTGGCGGTCGAAGAGGCCGGCGCCCATGTCCTTGCGCTGGGAGCCCTGGCCCGGAAAGGCCCATACGACGCCCGTCGGCCGCCTTCCTGGTGCTCCGTTCCGGAACGGCCCGGACCCGGCGCTCACCGCTCCCACGGGTAGCGCCCTTCGGCGGCGAACCGTGCCATGCCCTCGCGGACGCCGGGCGCCGCGGCGAGCCGGGCGAACTCGGTGACCGCCCGCCGCTCGGTCTCCGCGGTGACGGGATGCAGCGCGGACAGGTATCCCTTGGCCTCTCCGATCATCCGGGCGTCGATCTTGGTCAGCCGGGACAGCAAGCGGCGCACCAACGGGCCCGGGTCCGGCGAGAGTTCGTCGGCGAGTCCCCGGTGCACCGCTTCCTGGGCGGTGAGCGGCAGGGTGGTGAGGGTCATCGTGCCCGCGGTGTGCGCGCCGGTGCGGCGGGCCAGGAACGGGAGCACGCTGCACGGCAGCAGTCCCCACAGGGCCTCGGGGAGGCTGAACACGCCGCGTTCGGTGGTGTGGACGAGGTCGCAGGCCGCGGCGAGTCCCACACCGCCGCCCGCCACCCGTCCGTCCACGCAGGCGAGGGTCATCCGCGGCACTTCGGTGAGCCGCCGCAGCAGTCCGAAGAACGCCGAACCGCTGTCTGCTCCCCGTTCCGCGTCCCTGCCGTGGGCGGCTCCCGTGCGGATGTCCCCCGCCGCCTCGCCCATGTCCATCCCGTTGCAGAACGTGCCTCCCGGCGAGTCGAGCACGACCAGCCGGCAGTCGTCGGCGTTCTCGGCGTCGTCCAGGGCTTCGTGCAGGTCGGCGATCAGGGCGGAGTCGACGGTGTTGCCGCGCTCGGGCCGGTTCAGGGTGATGCGCAGGACGGCGGATTCCTGGTGCCTGACCCGGACGGTGCCGTGGCTCATCGGTCGGTCAGCTCCAGGAGTAGAGGCGGTGGAAGTTCTCGATGCGGTCGAGCACCAGCAGCCCGGCTCCGTCGGCGAGTTCGCCGTACAGGTCCGCGTAGGGCTTGGTGTCGACGTCCAGGTCCCGCACGCCGAACGCGCGGTCGCCGCCGAGTTCGGTGACGGCGTCGTACTCCTCCATGGTCAGTGCCCGCCGGGCGTCGAGCGCGGCGCCGATCCGCATCCGCCCGGCGACGTCCGCGGCCTCCTCCCCGAGGACGCCGCTGAAGAACTCCGAGCCGCACCCGGAACCGTAGGAGAACAGCCCGATGCGGCAGGGGGTTTCCGGGTCGCCGTGGTCCAGGAGGGAGCACAGGGCGAGGTACAGCGAGGCGGAGAAGAGATTTCCGACCCGGGAGCCGTAGTGGAGCGTGGGGGCGACCCGGAGCGTGAAGTCCTCGGCCGCCTCGCGGGGTCCCAGGCCCTTGTGGGTGCGCAGCAGTTTCCGGTGAGCACCCTTGACCATGCCGGCGAACGGGGTGTGCAGCACCAGGTGCTGGAAGCTGTCGACGACGTCGGCGCCGGCCACCCGCTCTCGGTAGGCGGCGAAGCTGCGCTCCAGGCAGGTCAGGTACGACAGCAGGGACACGTCGGAGTCGACGTAGTCCAGGTCCGGGCGGGGCCTCAGGGTGTCCATCACCTCGAAGGTGTGCAGACCGCTGGCGCCCGGGTCCAGTTCCAGGACCCGCGGATCGCGGCCGACGAGGAGGGCGACCGCGCCGGCGCCCTCCGAGGGTTCCCAGTAGGTGCCGCGGGCCGCCGCGCTCGGCGCGTCGGCGGCGATCACCAGTGCCTTGGCGGTCTCGACGGGTGAGGCGCCGATGATGCCGGCGGCTGTCTGGAGGGCCGCCGTGCCGCCGTAGCAGGCGTGTTTGACCTCGAAGGAGCGGCAGCGGGGGCTGAGGCCGAGGTGGTGGTGGATGTACGTGGAGAGGGGTTTTCCCAGGTCGAGTCCCGATTCGGTGCCGACGACGAGGAGTTCGACGGCGTCGCGTTCCTCGGTGGTGAGCCGGTCCAGGAGGGGCTTCGCCGCGTTGACGGCGTTGGTGACCGCGTCCTCGCAGGGCAGGTTGACCGACTTCTGCCGCATCATGAGGTTGTCGAACCGGCTCATGTCCAGGCCCCGGCCGCGGAAGAGTTCCGCCACATCGAAACAGGCGCGTGCCACGTAGGCGTTGATCGCTTCGATGCCGACGGCCATGGTCGCTCCCGCGGTCGGGGGCCGCCACCGGGCCCCGGCTCTCCCGGTTGTAACCGGCACGGGCCTCGCGGATCTGCTCACTTTTGCACGGCGGGGCCGGTTGCGTGCGCCGCAGGCTCGACAATCGCCGCGGAAGGCCCGACGGCCGTGCACGGGAAGCGGGGAGGCGCCATGGCCGAGGAGACGCCGCCGCCCCGCGTCGCCCTGCACCACCCGGTCACCGGCGCTCCCCTCGCGCATGTCTGGGCCGTCGCACCGGACGCCCACGGCGACCGCGCCCTGCTCTCGGCGCAGGAGCGGCGGCGTTCGGCGGCCTTCCGCCGGGTCGCGGACCGCCGCCTGTACGTCGCGGCCCGCACTCTGCTGCGGACCGCGCTCAGCCGGTGCGTGCCCGAGGTGCGGCCCGCCGAATGGCGTTTGACGACGGGGCCGCACGGCCGTCCCGAGCTCGCCGGGCCACCCACCGTGCCCCGGTTGCGCTTCAGCGTCGCCCACGCCCCCGGACTCGCGGTCTGCCTGGTCTGTCCCGAGCTGGACTGCGGCGTCGACGTGGAGGTCACCGACCGCCCGGTGGACCCCGTGCGGGTGGCCCGCGCGATGTTCCACCCCCGGGAGGCCGCCCGGGTCCTCGCGGCCCCGCCCGGCGAGCGCGGCGGCGTGTTCCTGCGGCACTGGACGCTGAAGGAGGCGTACGGCAAGGCGCGCGGCCTGGGCTTCCTGCTGCCCCCGGACTCCTACGCCGTCACGCCGGACGCCCCCGGCGGGCCCCGGCTGACCGCGGCCGACGACGACGGCCCGCGGTGGCAGTTCGCCCAGTGGTCCCGGGGCGACCGGCATCTGCTCGCGGTGGCCGTACGGCGGGGCCACGGACCGGACGTGACGGTGGTGCGGCACCTCGGCCCGCCGTGACCAGGGTCAGGGCACCGACTGCCCCACGGTCTCGCTCAGGTCCCGGCGCAGGTCGGAGTGGAGCGGCTCGGGCAGCCCGGCCAGGTAGAAGTGGTCGCCCTCGTACACGCGCAGGCGGAACGGACCGTCGCTGGTGGTCTCCCACAGGCGCAGTTCCAGCGGCGTGACCTCCGGGTCGTGGTCGCCGGTGAACCCGGACAGCGGGCAGGTCAGCCGGGGACCGGGCAGTGGCCGGTAGCTCTCGTTGAGGTGGAAGTCGGCGCGCAGCGCGGGCAGGAACATCCGCATCAGGTCGCGCTGGCGCATCACCTCCCGCGGAGTGCCCCCCAGCTCGGCGACGACCCGCAGGAAGTCGTCGTCGGCGAGCCCCGCGTACGGCGGCCGGCGTGCCGCCAGGTGCGGGGCGCGCCGCCCCGAGACCAGCAGCCGGCGCGGGGCACGCACCGGGTCGTCCTGGAAGCGGCGGGCGACCTCGTAGGCGATGGCCGCGCCGGTGCTGTGGCCGAACAGCGCGTACGGCCGGTCCAGGTGGGGAGCGAGGCCGGTGCAGAGCGGCCCGATGAGATCCTCCATGCTGCGGAAGGCGGGCTCGGCGACGCGGGTCTCGCGGCCGGGCAGGATCACCGGGCACACCTCGATCTCCGGCAGCAGCTTCTCCCGCCACGGCTGGAAGAAGCCGCCGCCCCCGCCGGCGTGGGCGAAGCAGAACAGGCGCAGCGGCGCGTCCGTTCCGGCGCTACCGTTCTTCAGCCAGGTACCGGTCACCGCTGTCCTTTCGTTCGGCCGGGTCCGGGGCGGGCGCGCCCGGTCCTCGGTGGGTGCCGTCGGCGGACCTGAGCACGGCGTGGCCGTACGCGCCGGTCGCCGAGACGGCGTTGACGAGCGCGCGCAGCGGCGCGCCCGGCGCGACCGGCGTCCAGGGCCGGGCGGTGTCGGCGACGGTGAGCCGGGCCCAGTCGGGCAGTTCGGTGCGCCGGGGCGCCGGGACGGTCGGGGCGAGGGTGCGCTCACGCAGTTGCAGGAGGACCTTGGTCAGCTGGGACAGCCCGGAGGCCGCCTCCAGGTGTCCGATGGACGGCTTCACGGTGCCGACGAGCAGGTTCCCGTCCGTGCCGGGCGGGCGCAACGCGCTGAGCAGGGCATCCAATTCGGCCGCGTCGGCCAGCAGGGCGCCGGAGGCGGCGCACTCGGCGTACCCGATGTCGGCGCCGTCGAGGCCGTGCCGGCGCAGCATGCGGGCGAGGGAGCGGGCGAGCGGTTCGGCGGCGGGCATCCCGAAGGGGCCCGGCCGTCCGGCCGCACCGGTGCCGGTCGCCTCGACGACCGCGTGCAGGACGTCCCGGCGCTCCACGGCGTCCCGCAGCGGACGCAGCAGCAGGGCGCCCGCGCCCTCGCCGGGCGACCAGCCGGTGTCCTCGGCTCCGAAGGCACCGGCGGACGGCCGGGCCGCCGCAAGGCCGAGGTCGCGCAGCAGCGCCAGGTGGTAGGGGTGGGCGACGACGTTGACGCCCGTCACCAGCGCCGCGTCGCACTCCCCCTGGCGCAGGCTGGTCACGGCCAGGTGCAGCGCGGTCAGCGAGGAGGAGCAGGCGGTGTCCACCGCTACGGCGGGGCCCTCGAACCCGAGGCAGTGCGCGATCCGCGCCGGGAGGTCCGAGGCGGCGGCCGCCTGGCGGGCCGGTGCGCCCTCCCGCCACCGGGTCTCGCCCGTCTGCCGGTGGTCGTGCCACATCGTCGCCGTGAACACCCCGACCCGCTCACCGTCGCGGCTGAGACTGCCGGGTGTGTGGCCGGCGTCCTCCAGGCACTGCCACACCACGGGTAGCAGCAGCCGCAGTTGGGGGTCCAGCCCCTCGGCCTCCTGGGGTGAGACACGGAACAGCCGGCCGTCGAATCCGTCGTCGCCGCGCAGGTAGCCGCCGTGCGGCCAGGTCGCGGCCGGGTCCGGCGCGGTGCCGGTGGCGGCGGCGAAGGCGGCCAGCCGTTCGGCGGGCAGCGGGCCGAGGCAGCGGCGTCCGGAGCGCAGGTTGTCCCAGAACTGCTCCAGGCCGTCCGCTCCGGGGTAGCGCCCGGCGGTGCCGATCACGGCCATGTCCGCCGGGGCCGGCGGCGCGGCCGGTCCCGCGTCGGCCGCCCGCAGCTCGCGGACCGGCCGGACATCCTTACTGGACTCGCGGGGCAGCGGTCCGGCGAGGAAGGCGTGCAGCAGCCGCTGGCCGGGATGGAGCCGCAGGGTGTCACGGACGCGGTCGAAGGCGAGGCTTCCGACGGCGCACAGGCCGACGCCGCTCTCCCGCTGCCCGCTCATCAGCAACTGCCCCATGTACCCGGCCTCGACGGCCAGGTAGAGCTGCGACTCCTCGCCGTACAGCGGCTCGATGCCGCGCGGTTCGGAGACCAGGTACACCTCGAACGCCGCGCGGTCGAAGACGGGCCGGTTGTAGGCGAAGTGGACGGTGCGGTCGATGCCGGGGCCGGTGCCGACGCGTTGCAGGACGTGGTCGTCGGGGCGGTGGTAGTAGACGCCGCCCGGGACGCCCTCGACGGCGCCCGGCTTGACGTGCAGATAGGTCTGCACGGCGTAGGTGTCGCCCGCGGAGGCGTACAGGCGGCGTGGGCCGTCACCGGCGGGCCGCGAGCGCAGGGCGGCCAGGAAGCGGAGGAAGGCGTCGTGTGCCAGCGGGCCGTCGGCGAAGTCCCGGTGGGTGGCGCGTTCGCGGTACCGGTCGGCGGGCGGGAGCGGGCCGTCGAGCACGAGGAGGGGTTCGTCGTCGGAGCGCTGCCGCAGGTGCCAGGCGCCCGACTTGAAGCGGTCGCGGTCCTCGGCCGAGAAGAACTCCACGGAGTCCGGCGCCGGGGGACGGTCCTGCGCGGACCGCTCCTCCCGCGCGGGCTCCGCGGACTCCGCGGACTCCGCGGGCGCCGTCGCCGGATCGCCACCCGCGAGGTGGCGGGCCATCCCGGCGACCGTCGGCTCCGCCAGCAGGGCCGATACGGGCACACGGCGGCCGTACCGGGACCGCAGGGCCGAGGACAGCTGGGCCAGGGTGAAGGAGGTGGCGCCCTGGTCCCACAGGTCCAGCGTGGCGTCCAGTTCGGGCACGCCGATCAGGTCGGCCAGCAACGCGCCGATCTCCTCGGCCAGTTCACCGGCGGACGGGAACGGGGTGCCGGTTCCGGTGGCGGGGCGCCGTGCGGGAGCCGGTGGCTCCGGCTCGCCGGACACGGACGGCCCGTCGGACTCGGACGGCCCGTCGGGCAGCGGCCACGGCAGGGCGTCCCGGTCCAGCTTGCCGTTGTCCGTCGCGGGGAAGGACGGCAGGAACGCCACGAAGTTCGGGACCATGTAGTCGGGCAGGGTCCGGGCCGCGTGAGCGCGCAGCTCGGACACGGAGGGCCGGGCGGTGCCCGGTTCGGCGATCAGGTACGCGACCACGCGCCGGTCCCCGCTGCCGTCGGGCCGGGCCACCACCACCGCGTCGTGCACGGCGGGGTGGGCGCACAACCGGTGCTCGATCTCGCCGAGTTCGACCCGGAAGCCGCGGATCTTCACCTGGTGGTCGCGTCGTCCCAGGAACACCAGGACGCCGTCGTCGCGGTAGGCCGCCCGGTCCCCGGTGGCGTACATGCGGGAGTCCGGATCCTTCCCGAAGGGCTCGGGGACGAACCGCTCCCGGGTCAGTTCGGGCTGTCCGTGGTAGCCGAGGCTGAGGCAGTCGCCCGCGATGTAGAGGTCACCCTCCTCGCCGACGGGGCAGGGCTCCATGTGCCCGTCGAGTACGTAGTAGCGGGCGTTGTCGATGGGCCTGCCGTACGGGATGCTGCGCCACTCGGGGTCGACGTCCGCGACGGGGTACCAGTTGGACCAGACGGTGGCCTCGGTGGCGCCGCCGAGACCGATCACCCGGGCCCCGGTGAACACCTCGCGCACGTCGTCGGGGAGGGACAGCGGGATCCAGTCGCCGCTGAGGAAGACCAGGCGGAGGTCGGCGGTGCCGGGGCGTCCGCGGTGTTCGGCCAGGTGCGGGGCGAGCCGGGCCAGGGTGGTGGGCGCGGAGTTCCAGAAGGTGACCGGCTCGCGCAGCAGGGCGTCGACGAGCAGTTCGGGGTCGCGCTGCTCGGCCTCGTCGGCAATGTAGAGGCCGCCGCCGTACGCGAGGAGTCCGAGGATGTCGAAGACGGACAGGTCGAAGCCGAGGGAGGTGACACACAGCCCGGTGTCGCCCGGACCGAAGTCGAAGGTGCGCCGGCACCAGTCGAGGAGGTTGTGCAGGGAGCGGTGCGCCACCACCACGCACTTCGGGCGCCCGGTGCTGCCGGAGGTGAACAGCCGGTAGGCGACCGAGTCCGGGCCGGTGACGGGCGCGGGGTCGCCCGGGTCGGGCAGGTCCGCCCCGGTGGCCCCGGGCGCGTCCAGGTCGAGGACGTCCGTGCCGTCCGGCACCTGCCAGCCGGGGCCGCCCGCCGTGACCAGCAGGTGCCGGGTGCCGGTGTCCTGGAGCATGCCGTGCGCCCGGTCGCGGGGCAGTGAGGGGTCCACGGGGACGTAGGCGCCGCCCGCCTTCAGGACGGCGAACACGGACACGGCCATCGCCGGGCCGCGCCGCACACAGATGCCCACGGAGGTGCCGTCCCCGACGCCCGCTCGCCGCAGCCGGTGCGCGAGGAGGTTGGCCCGGCGGTTCAGTTCGCCGTACGTCATGGTGCCCTCGCGCCAGCGCAGCGCGACCGCGTCGGGGCGGCTGCGGGCCTGCTGTTCGAAGAGCAGGTGGACCGGGCCGTCGGCCGGGTAGGGGCGGGCGGTGTCGTTGAAGCCGTACAGGAGGCGGTGGCGCTCGGCGTCGGCCGGGGTAGCGCCGGTCTCCGTCGCCAGCGCGGTGAGCAGGTCGGCGTACCGCTCGAACGCCTCGTCCAGCACGCCGTCCTCGAACCGCTCGTCCAGCGCGTCCCACGCCAGGTGCAGCGCCGTTCCGTCGTCGACCGTCACGCAGTCGAGGGCGACGTCGGTGGTGGCCGTGCCCGCGGGACCGGGGCGCACGCCGGCCGGCAGGGGGCGGTCCGAGACGTCGAGGACGGTCGTGAAGACCACGGGATGCGCGAAGTCCGCGTCCCTGCGGCGCCGTACGACGAGGGAGCGCATCTCGGCGAGACCGGCGCCGCCGCCCCGTTCCAGGTCCTGGGCCAGCTGCCGGCAGTAGGCGCGGGCGAGGGTCGCCGGGTCGGTGCCGGGCTCCGGGGAGCGGACCCAGGTCAGTTCGGTGAACTCGGCGGGGCGCTGCGCGTCGGAGCCGGTGAAGCAGACCACGGGCAGCGCGAACGGCTTGTCCTGGAGGGCCGCGAGTGCGGTGCAGTAGGCGGCCAGCAGCGTGGCGTCGAGGCTCACCGAGTGCCGGTCCGCCCATGCCACGAGGGCCGTGCGGTGGGTGAGCAGGCGCTCGCGTCGCCGGGGGCGCGAGGGGGTCCGCGTGTCCCGCGGCTCCGGCCCGGCCGGCAGGCCGGCGAGCCGGTCCCGCCAGTGGGCGCGGGCCTCCTCGGTCACCGGCCGGGACGCGCGGGGCAGCCTGGTCGGGACGGGCGGGGCACCGAGGGGGTCGGCGTACCGGCGCAGCAGGTCGCGGGCGAGCAGCACGATGCTGCGGGCGTCCCCGACGAGCAGGTCGGCCGACAGATGCACGGTGGCGGGTCGTCCGGGCGCACGGACGACCCTGAGGTCGGTGTGGGCTCCCCGGCCGAGCCCGAACGGCCGGTGGGTCATGTCGGCGCGTACGGCACGGTCGACGGCGTCGGCGTCCGCGCCTTCGGGGACGTCCAGGACCGGGATCCACGCGTCGGCCGGAGCCGTGGAGAGCACGCCGAGCGTGCCGTCGGCGCCGGTGCGCAGGCGCAGTGCCTCGTGTGCGGTGACGAGTTCCTGCCAGGCGCCGCGCAGCCGTGCGAGGTCCAGGTCGTCGACGTGGAAGCTCTGGTGGTACTGGCAGCCGCGGCCGGTGTGGCCGTCGAGCCGCGCCACCAGGTACGCCTGCTGGAGTTCCCGGGCGGGCAGCGGGGTGTCGGGCGCCGGTTCGCACAGGCCTTGCAGCAGCCGGCAGAAGCGGCCGAACAGGGCGTCGGGCGCGCCCGGCGGGAAGAGGCCGTCGGCGGTGTCCCAGCGGAAGTCCAGGCCGTCGTCGCGCTCCCGCATCTGGTGGTCGAGGGCGATGCCGGAGGTCTGGCCCACGGCGTACCGCTCGTGGTCGCTCATGCTGCCCCGCCGGGCACCGTCGAGGCCCAGGTCGAGCAGGCTGGTGAAGACCACCGGCAGTGCCGGTGCCCGGGTGCCCTGGGCGCGCAGTTCGCGCAGCACCTCGACGCTGCCGACGTTCGCGTGGGACAGCGCCTCCCACACCCGTTGGTGGAGGGCGCGCGCGGCCTCGTCCGGGTCGGGTGGCCGGCCGTCGACGACGAGCAGGCAGCCGGAGGTGTAGGGGCCGACGAGCTGCTCGGCGGCGGACGGCAGCCGGGGCCGGTCGGTGGTGGTCAGGACGAGGGTGAACGGTTCGTCCGAACCGGCCGGTGTCAGGGCTTCGGCGAAGGCGGTCAGCACCAGCGAGGTGGGTGAGACACGCAGCCCGGCGGCCCGCGCGCGCAGGCCCGCCCACTGGGCCGGGGTCAGTCGCCCGCGGCGTGGGGTGCGCGGGTGGCCGTTGAGGCCGGGCGGCGGCTCGGGGGGTTCGGCGAGCAGTACGGACGGACCGCCGGGCAGGCCCTTGTGCCGTTCGGCGGCCCGGGTCAGGGCGGCGCGGTGGGCGGCGGAGCCCCGGTGGCGGGCGAGCGCGTCCAGGGTGTCGCGGAGGCTGAACGGCGCCTCGGGCAGGGGGTGTTCCTCGGACGTGTAGGCGTGCCACCAGTGGTGCAGCAGCAGGTCGGTGCCGTGCGCGTCGGTGACCGTGCCGTCGAGGCTGAGATGGATCACGGCGCGTCCGGCGGGCTCCCGGCAGATCTCGACCTGGAACGGCGGCCAGTGGCCCGGCGGGTAGCGGTGGTGGGACAGCCTGCGGCGTACGGCGCTCGCCTCGGCCTCCAGGGCGTCGGCGTCCGCCGTCTCGTGGACGACGGGTTCGGGCACCCGGGCGCTCTCCCGGACGTGCTGGTTGCGGCCGACGCCGGTGAGCCGGAGGGCGTCGAAGTGTTCCACGAGCCGCCGCCAGGCCCGGGCCAGCCGGTCGGTGTCCAGCCCGTCGAGGGCGAACTCGTGGTAGTGGTGACAGCCGAAGGCGTCCGGGTCGAGTTCCGGATACTTGCCGACGACGTACGCCTCCTGCATGGGGGTCGCCGGGACGGGTTCGTGGCGGGACGCGGGCTCGGCCACCACGTCCACGCGACCGGTGGCGCCGTCGCCGTCCCAGCGGTCCTCGGCGTCGGCGTGCTCGGCGCGGTCGATCCGGTGGGCGAGGTCGCGCGGGGTGCGGCACTCCAGGAGGAGGGAGAGCGGCACTTCGGTGCCGAACTCGGTCTCGATCTCCAGCATCAGGCGGACCGCGGCGAGCGAGGTGAGTCCGGCGTCGGCCAGGTCGGTGTCGGGGTCGAGCGGCCCGGTCCGCGTGACCAGGGGCTCCAGGATGCGGAGCAGTCGCTCACAGGTGGTGCCGGCGGTCACCTCGGCGGATGACACGGGGACGGGCTCCGCGGACTTCAACGTTCCCCCTCGTCTCGTCGGTCGGTCTCAGCGGTGCCGCTTCACCACTGCCAGCGGCCCAGCACCGGGTACGGCGGCTGGAGCATGGGGTGGTCGTCCTCCTGCGAGGCCTTGGTGGTGAAGCCGGCGGCCTTCTCGAGGTTGCCGGTGAACGCCTTGCGGAAGCGGTCGTCGTCGGGCAGCCCGACGTCGTCGGCGGCCCTGAGCAGCAGGGCGACGAACCGGTCGCTCTGCTCGGGGGTGATCCGCATGCCGGCGTGGGCCCGCAACAGCGCGATGAAGCCGCCGAGTTCGTCGGTGTAGCGGGCGGGGCCGCCGAGCATCTCGGCGAGGAACGCGGTGAGATGGTCGGCGTGGTACGGCGATCCGGCACGGAACAGGTCGCCCAGCAGCGGGTCCTCCAGCACCAGGTGGTGGAAGTGCTCCGCCAGCCGCCGCAGCGCCGCTTCCCCGCCGACGTGCTCGTACATCGTCGTCATGCGTCCGCCTTTCGGTGTGTCGCTCGACCAGCGGGGACGGTACGCCGGGGCGCTCCGGGTCGGCTGCTCAACTTTGTGCACGGCCCGGCGGGAGGATCGGCCGTGGCCGGGTGTTCCGGTGGGGTTGTTGACCCGCCCCCGGGGGTGGGATTTCATGGCGTCCATGTCTGAGGGAGCGCGGAAGTCGCCTGATCCGGTCCTGTCCTTCGCCACGCAGGAGGAGTGGGAGAAGTGGCTGGAGGAGCACCACGAGGACACCACGGGGGTGTGGTTCCGGATCCCGAAGAACGGCTCCGGGGTCGACGGCGTCGACTACGCCCACGCGCTGGAGTCCGCCCTGTGCTACGGCTGGATCGACGGGCAGAAGAAGAAGCAGGACGAGCAGTACTGGCTGCAGCGCTTCACCCCTCGCCGGTCCGCCAGCAAGTGGTCGAAGGTGAACCGGGAGAAGGCCACCGAGCTGATCAAGGCCGGCCGGATGCGGCCCGCAGGGCAGCGCGAGGTGGACCGGGCCAAGAAGGACGGCCGCTGGGAGGCGGCGTACGCGTCGCAGAGCAAGGCGACGGTGCCCGACGACCTCCAGGCCGCCCTGGACGCGGCGCCAGCGGCGCGCGACTTCTTCGCCACCCTGGACAGCCGCAACCGGTTCGCGATCCTGCACCGGGTCGAGGACGCCAAGAAGGCGGAGACGAGGGCGGCCCGCATCGAGAAGTTCGTCGCCATGCTGGCGGAGGGGAAGAAGCTGTACTGAGGCCCCGGGGCAACCGGGCGGCAGACGGGTGCCGCCCGGCCCGCCCCCTCAGGCAGCCTCGTCCCCCGCGTCCGTGAGCGGTGTCACCGCTCACCCGCGAGGTCGAGATCCCCCTTGCTGGTCCCGGCCACCGCCCCGGCGGCCCGCGGGCGGCGCCACGGGTGGGCGATCGGCGCCGACACCCCGCGCCACCACGCCTCGACCGGCAGCTCCCCCGCCGGCTCGAACGGCTCCCCCGGCCGCGGGAACGCCACCGCCTGCCCCGCCTCCTCGGCCGCGTCCCGCGTCCACTCCCCCGGCTCCGCCCACGCGTGCGGCGCCAGGTTGAAGGTGCCCCAGTGGATCGGCAGCAGCGCGCCGTGCGGCCGGCCGCCCTGGAGGTCCAGGTGGGCGCGGACGCCCTCCTCGGGGGTCATGTGGATGTCCGGCCAGAACTCCGCGTACGCCCCGAGCTGGATCATCGTGGCGTCGAACGGGCCGTGCGCGGCGCCGATGTCGCGGAAACCGTCGAAGTAACCGGTGTCACCGCTGTGGTACACGCGGTGCTCGTCACCGGCGACGACCCAGGACGCCCAGAGGGTGTGCTGGGTGTTGCGCAGCCCGCGTCCGCAGAAGTGCCGGGCCGGGGTGGCGGTGAGGGTGAGGCCGCCGACGCGCGTCGACTCGTGCCAGTCCAGCTCGCGCAGCCGGTCGGGGGAGACTCCCCAGTGTTCGAGGTGGCCGCCGACCCCGAGCGGTACGGCGAAGACGGTGTCCGTGCCGGCCAGCGCCTTGATCGTCGGCATGTCCAGGTGGTCGTAGTGGTCGTGGGAGATGACCACGACGTCGACCGGGCCGAGGGCGGCGAGCGGCAGCGGCGCCGGGTGCAGGCGCTTGGGGCCGGCGAAGGGGAACGGGGAGCAGCGCTCGCCCCACACCGGGTCGAAGAGCACGCGTTGGCCGTCGATCTCGGCGAGCACGCTGGAGTGGCCCATCCAGGTCAGCCGGAGTCCGGTGGCGGGCGGCCGGGCGAGGTCGGCCAGGGTGGTGGCGTGCACCGGGACCGGTCCCTGCGGGGACCGGCGCAGCCGTGCCTCCTTGTTGAAGTAGATCTTGGCGAATTCGGCGGCCGATCCGGAGGGCCGGGTCCGGGCGGTGCCCCCGGGGTTCTGGAAGACGCCGTCGCGGAAGTGCGGCGATCTGCGGATGCGCGCCATGCGCTCACCGCTCGGGTCCACGCCGAAGGCCGCGGGCCGCGGCACGCTGAGCCCGGGACTCGGGGAACGGAAAGCGGCCACGGTACCTCCAGGTGGAGTGGTTCAGGCTCTCATTGTGGTCTTCTCGTCCTACGTCACCTCGAACGACGGACGGCACATCCGTGTTCCCCCGGCACACGGCGGCCGGGAAGGGCGTCACCGCACGTCCGGGCGCCTGTATAGGGTGACGTGCGTGGGGAGAGTCCGGTTGAGCGTGGCGGAGCGGCGCGAGGAGTTGCTGGGCGCCGCCATCGAGCAGATATCGGCGCGGGGCGTGGCGGCGTTGCGGATCGCCGACGTGGCCGCGGCGCTCGGCGTCAGCAACGCCCTGGTGCTCTACCACTTCGCCACGAAGGAGCGGCTGGTCGCCGCCGCGTTCACCCGCGCCGCCGAGGACGATCTCGCCCATCTGCGGGGGCTGCTGGCCCGTCGCACGTCGGCGCTGCGCCGTCTGCGGGCGGCCGTGCGGTGGTATGCGCCGACCGGTCCGGCCAAGGGCTGGCGGCTGTGGATCGAGGGCTGGGCGGCGGCGCCGCGCGAGCCCGCGCTGCGGGAGGTCACCCGCGAGCTGGACCGCCAGTGGAAGGCGGCGATCGCCGGGGTCATCGCCGAGGGCGTGGCCGCCGGTGAGTTCTCCTGCCCCGAGCCGGACGCCGCGGCCCTGCGGCTGACGGCGCTGCTGGACGGGCTGGCGGTGCAGCTCACCTCGTACACGGGCACCGTGTCACGGGCCCGGGCGCAGGAGTGGGTGGACGAGGCCCTGGCCCGGGAACTGGGCCTGGACCGGGCGGCCTTGACCCCCGCCCGCCGCTAGGAACCGCCGGCACGCCGCCCCGGCGAGTCGTGTCACGCACCTCGCTCCGTCCCGCCCGTCCGGCGACGCCGTCAGGCCACCGCGGCGATCCGCGTCTTGATGTCGTCCGGCGACAGGGTCCCCTTGGCGGTCACGTGGTCGCCCGACGACTCGCCGCGCAGCCGGCGCCCGATCCACGGCACCAGGTACTCGCGCGCCCAGTGCACGTCGTCGCGCCGGACGTCGAGCGTGCCGCGGGGCGGCAGCGGCGGCCACGGCTGGTCCGGGTCGGCCGGGACGCGCAGGCCGAGGGCCTGCCCCGCGCGCAGTGCCACGCGGGTGTGGCCCTCCGGCGACAGATGCAGCCGGTCGGCGTCCCACGCCCTGCGGTCCTGGACGCTGCGGAGCGACCACAGGTCGAGCACCGGGCAGCCGTAGCGGTCGGCGATGGCGCGGACGTGCCCGTTGTACGTGGCGATCTTGCCCCGCAGGTGCTTGAGGACGGGCACCCCGCGGGTGTCGAACCCGGTGGTCACCAGCACGGTGCCGGCCGCGGCGGTCAGCGCGGCCACCGCCAGTTCGAACCGCTCGGCGACCTCGTCGGGATCGGTGCCGGGCCGGATGATGTCGTTGCCGCCGGCCGCGAACGAGACCAGGTCCGGCGCGAGTGCGACGACCCGCGGGACCTGTTCCGCCACGATCTGGTCGAGGAGCCTGCCGCGCACGGCGAGGTTCGTGTACGTGAAGTCGCCCTCGGGGCGCCGGTCCGCGAGCAGTACGGCGAGTCGGTCGGCCCAGCCGACGAACGCCCCGTCGGGGCCGGGATCACCCACGCCCTCGGTGAAGCTGTCCCCCACCGCCACGTACGACCCGATCACTGCTCTGCTGTCACTCTTCGAATCGTCTGCCACATCGGCCCATGATTCACCCTGGAATGTGACCTACGCGACCGTAGGAAGGGGTTGACGGTCGGTGAGAAAGGCCACGCCTAAAGTGTTCGTCAATTCCGGAATACATCCGAGTATCGGGGGCCGGATACACCGAAGGCCGGACCCGGGGATCGGGGTCCGGCCTTCGGGGCGCGGCGGCCGCGCGGAACCGGTCGTCAGACGGAGACGCCGTGCGAGCGCAGGAACGCGATCGGGTCGATGTCCGAGCCGTAGTCCGGCGTGGTGCGGATCTCGAAGTGCAGGTGCGGGCCGGTCACGTTGCCGGTGGCACCCGAGAGGCCGACCTGCTGGCCCGCCGTCACCGACTGACCGGCGGAGACGGAGAGCGAGGAGAGGTGGGCGTACTGGGCGTAGTGGCCGTCGGCGAGCTGGATGACGACCTGGTTGCCGTACGCGCCGCCCCAGCCGGCGGAGACGACGGTGCCCGCGCCGACGGCCTTCAGCGAGGTGCCGGTCGGGACGACGAAGTCGGTGCCGGTGTGGTAGCCGCTGGACCACATGCTGCCGGACTGGTGGTACGGGGTACCGACGGTGCCGCCCTGGACGGGGGAGGTGTAGCCGCTGGTGGTGCCCGCGGACTGGGTGCCGGTGTTCGAGGAGTCCGAGGAGGAGGCCTTCTCGGCGACCGTCGACTTCTGGGCCGGCTTCTCGGCGGCGGGCTTCTCGGCGGACTTCTGCGCGGGCTTGTGCGACTGCGCGGAGGACGGCGCCGACGACTTGGCGGCCTGGCCGCCGATCGAGAGCTTCAGACCGGGGTGGATCAGCGACGGGTCGGAACCGACGGCCTCGCGGTTGTCCGCGTAGAGCTTCTTCCAGCCACCGTCGACGTGCTGCTCGTCGGCGATCTTCGAAAGGTAGTCACCGCTCTTCACGGTGTACGTCCGGGAATCCGAGTTCTTCTCGGCGCCGCTCGCGGCGGCCTTCTTGGCCGACGTGGGAACGGACTGCACGGCCTGCTCGGAAACGGAGTGCGCGGGGGCGGCGTTGGCGACGGCGGCACCCATCAGCGGGAGCGCGAGCGCGGCGCCACCGGTTCCGGCGACGGCGATGGTGCGGGTCAGGCGCATGGCCCTGGTACGGCGGTGCTTACCCTTCGCGGGCATGGCGAATTCCTCTCCGGCGCCTGCGAGGTGAGCTGTCGGGTGCGGGCTGGAGATGCCCGGCCGCGTCGGAACGCGGCTTTACCCCAAGCCGTTCCGGGAACCGGAACAGGCAGTTCTACCTGTGGGTCCCCCGCTCCTGCCGTGTACGGGTGGTCGATGAGTGCGGGCTCCGGTCGGCGGCAGGATTAGGCGTCCGTCCGGATCGGTGGTGAACGTAAGGGACCGGGACGCACACGGACAAGCGAGGGGTTCCCGCGACCGGTGTTCCGATTGATCCTTTACGGGAATAACCGGTAACCCTGTGTCGATTTCCATCCCGGCGCTTTTCCCGAACACCCCGGAAAACCAATCGAATTACGTGAACATGACGGGCCACGCACGGTCACGGATATGACGCTGCTCACGCACCACGCATTCACCCTCCGCCATTTCAGGTCCAGTTGTCATCAAGGCGCCAATTCGGACAGAAGACCCTTATCAGCCTGCAATACTCTTCGGAGTACGATTTCGCGCACAGGGGATGCCGTATCGTCGAGTGGTGCCCGCCGGCGAGCAGCGGCGGCGGGGCGGAGTGGGAGGAGCCCCCGTGACGCAGCAGGTCCCGTCGACCGAACCCGAGCTGACCGGTGTGCGCAACTTCCGGGACGTGGGCGGACTGCCGACCGTGGACGGGCGGCGGGTGCGGCAGGGGGTGCTGTTCCGCAGCGGCCACCTGGCGCACGCCACCGGGGAGGACGCCGCGTTCCTGGCCTCGCTGGGCCTGCACACGATCTTCGACTTCCGCAACGCGGCCGACCAGAAGCTCGAGGGCCCGGACGTCGAGCTGCCGGGCGTGCGCAATGTGAACCTGCCGCTGAGCGATCCGGCCGACGGCGCCGAGTTCTGGAAGATGGTCCGCGACGGAGACCTCGACCAGCTGCGCGAGATCCTCGCCGACGGCAAGGGCGCCGACCGGATGATCGGCTCCTACCGCTCGATCGTCACGGAGCGCACGGCGGAGCACTCCCGGATCCTGCACGCGCTCGCCGAGGACAGCGTCCCGGCACTGATGCACTGCGCGGCCGGAAAGGACCGTGCGGGGCTGTCCGTCGCCGTCACCCTGCTCGCCCTGGGCGTGGAGCGCGAGGCCGTCGTCGAGGACTACCTGAAGTCGAACGCCGCGCACCGCCGCTACAAGGTGCGCCGCAGCTCCACCGCGGCCTCGGCCTACTCCCCCGAGGTCATGGAGCTGCTCAGCCCCCTGTTCGACGCGCGCGCCGAGTACCTGGCGGCGGCCTTCGAGACCATCGAGGAGACGTGGGGCGGCGTCGACGCGTACCTGGAGAAGGGGCTGCGGCTCACTCCGCGGACGCGGGAGCGGCTGCGCGAGCGGATGCTGGACTGAGCCCGGGGGCGCCCGCTCGCGGACGGCGCTACTTGGCGCCCACCTCGAACAGCAGGTAGAGGAAGCCGCCGAAGACGTGCCCCAGGGCGATGTAGACGAGCAGTCGCACCCACAGGGCGCGCGGGAACTTGTCCTCCATGGTGCTCATGGCATCTCTCCAGGGTTCGGGCCGGGCGCCGGGCCGAGGCACAGCGCGGCTGTCGGGCTCCGCAGCAGGGTGTGGACGAAGAGCAGCTCGACCCCGTCGGGGTCCTGCGCGGCGATCCGGTGCGGGGTCATCGAGTCGAAGTGGGCACTGTCCCCCGCGGTGAGCCGGTGCTCGGTGTCCCCGAGGCGCAGCCGCAACCGGCCCCGCAGGACGTGGAGCCACTCCTCGCCCGGGTGCACGCGCACGACGTCGCCCTGGGAGCCGTACGGCACCTGGACGCGCAGGGCGTGCATGGCGCGGCCCGGCGCTCCGGCCCGGTAGTACGTCCAGCCGCCCGCGCTCGTGGGTTCCATGTCGGCGGCGCGCACGACGGCGTCCCGGTCGGCGGCGGTCTCGCCCAGCAGCTCGGCGACGGTCGTACCGTAGACACGGGCGAGGGAGAGCAGCATCGGGAGTGAAGGCTGGCGCTGACCGGTCTCCAGGCGGGACAGGTGGGCGGGCGACAGTCCCGCGGCGCGGGCCGCGGCCTCCAGGGTGAGGGCGGCCCGCCGCCGCAGCTCGCGCAGCTGGGGTGCGACGGTGGCGACCGGCCCCTCGGCGGGGCCGGTCTCGGAGGAGCTCATGCCTCCATTCAGCCCGAGCTTTGCCCTTGAGGCAAATTACTTGCCTCTGAGGCAAAAGATCCTCAGCGGTTGGCCACCGCCTGCTTGACCAGGGTCTTGCCGAAGTCCCACATCAGGCCGCCGCCGTTGTGCGCGTCCTCCATCACCTCGGTGAAGGCGTCGATGAACCGGTCGGCGTCGGCGGTGTCGATGATCAGCGGCGGGATCAGCTTGATCACCTCCAGGTGGTCGCCGGACACCTGGGTCAGGATCCGGTGCCGCTGCAGCAGCGGCACGACCACCATCTGCGCGAACAGCCCCTTGCGCGCGGCCTGCAGCATCGTCCAGCGGCTGCGCAGCTTCAGGGACCTTGGCCGGCCGAACTCGATGCCGATCATCAGCCCGCGGCCCCGGACGTCGGCGAGCAGTTCGTAGCGGTCCACCAGCGCCGCCAGCCGGGACTTCAGCCGCTCCCCCACCGCGGCGGCGTTCGCCACGATCTCCTCGTTCTCCATCACCGACAGCACCGCGAGCCCGGCGGCCATGGCCTGCGCGTTGGACCCGAAGCTCGCCGAGTGGACCTGCACGCGGTCCATCGAGGAGTACACCTTCTGGAAGATCCAGTCCTTGCCCAGGGTGGCTCCCACCGGCACGTACCCGCCGGACAGCGCCTTGGCGACGCAGACCAGGTCGGGTTCCACGCCGTCCTCGTGCTGGTAGGCGTAGAACTTGCCGGTCCGGCCGAGGCCCGTCTGCACCTCGTCGGCGATCAGCAGCGCCTTGTGCCGGTGCAGCAGCTCCTGCGCGGCGAGGAGGTAGCCGGGCGGGGCCTCGTGCACGCCCTTGCCCTGGACCGGCTCCACGATCAGGGCGGCGACGTCGCCCCTCTTCAGCTCGCGGGCCAGGGCCTCCAGGTCGCCGAGCGGGACGGCGGTGTCGGGCAGCAGGGGTGCGAACCCCTTGCGGAAGCCGTCCTCGCCGTTGACGGACAGCGAGCCGGTGGTCAGTCCGTGGAAGGCGTGCGTGCAGTACAGGATCCGCTGTCTGCCGGTCGCGTAGCGGGCGAACTTCAGGGCGGTCTCGACGGCCTCGGTGCCGCTGTTGCCGAAGAAGACGCGGTCCAGGTGCGGGCTGTAGGAGAGCAGCTTCTCGGCCAGCAGCCCGGGCAGCGGCGGGCAGTCGAAGCGGGTCAGGTCGGCGAGCGAGGCATCGAGGACGTCGTGCAGCGCCTTGCGGACGACGGGGTGGTGACGTCCCAGGCCCATGACCGCGAACCCGGCGAGCATGTCCAGGTAGTCGTTGCCGTCCGCGTCCCAGAAGTGCGCGCCCTCGGCCCGCTCGTAGACCTTGTCGAAGCCGATGGTGTGCAGCATGCGCGGCAGCTGGTGGTTGAGGTGCTTGGCGTGCAGCTCGTACCGCTCGGCCCCGCGCTCGGCCAAGAGCGCGGCGAGGTCGAACTCCTTGGTCATTCAGTTCTCTCCTTGCGCTGGCATGACGATCCGTCCGTCGCCGGACTGTTCCACCACCGGTTTCGCCGTCCGGTCCGCCGCCTGGTCACCGGCCGGTCCGGCGAGGGCCAGGCTCGCGGCGATCCGGCCGGCGACGTCGACCGGGGTGAGGCCGATGTCCGCGAGGACCTCGGCGCGCTTGGCGTGCCCGAGGAACTGCTCGGGGATGCCGAAGCGGCGCACCGGGACGTCGACCTCGGCGTCGCCGAGCGCCAGCGCCACCGCGGAACCGACCCCCGCGGCACGGCTGTTGTCCTCCACCACGGCCACCAGCCGGTGCCCGGCCGCGAGGGGCGCGAGGGCCGGGTCGACGGGCTTGACCCAGCGGGGGTCGACCACGGTGCAGCCGACGCCGCGGGCCTCCAGCAGCTCGGCGGCCCCGAGGCAGACGGGCGCCATCACGCCGACGGACACGAGCAGCACCTCGGGCCGGTCCGCGGCGTGCAGGACGTCCAGGCCGCCGATCCGGTCCACGGCGGGTACGGCGGGGCCGACGGACTCCTTCGGGAAGCGCAGCAGCGTCGGCGCGTCGTCCACGGCGACCGCCTCGCGCAGCTGGGCGCGCAGCTGGCCGGCGTCGCGCGGCGCGGCGATGCGCAGCCCGGGGACGACCTGGAGGACGGACATGTCCCACATGCCGTTGTGCGAAGCCCCGTCGACACCGGTGACGCCCGCCCGGTCCAGGACGAAGGTGACGCCGCAGCGGTGCAGCGCCACGTCCATCAGGAGCTGGTCGAAGGCGCGGTTGAGGAAGGTGGCGTAGACGGCGACGACGGGGTGCAGTCCGCCGGTCGCGAGACCGGCGGCGGACACGGCGGCGTGCTGCTCGGCGATGCCGACGTCCCAGACCCGGTCGGGGAAGCGCGCGGCGAACGGCGCGAGGCCGACCGGGTGCAGCATGGCCGCGGTGATCGCCACCACGTCCTCGCGTTCCTCGCCGATCCGCACGATCTCCTCGCCGAACACCGAGGTCCAGGAAGGCCCGCCCGAGGGGCTCAGCGGCTCGCAGGTGAGCGGGTCCATCACGCCGACGGTGTGGAAGTGGTCCTCCTCGTCGCGCAGGGCGGGTTCGTAGCCGCGGCCCTTCTCGGTGAGGCAGTGCACCAGTACCGGGCCGTGGAAGCGTTTGGCGCGGCGCAGTGCCGACTCCACGGCGCCGATGTCGTGCCCGTCGATCGGGCCGAGGTACTTCAGCCCGAGGTCCTCGAAAAGGCCCTGCGGCGCGAAGGCGTCCTTGAAGCCCTTCTTGGCGCCGTGCAGGGCCTCGTAGACGGTGTTGCCGACCACGGGGGTGCGCTGGAGCACGTCCTTGCCCCAGGCCAGGGCCCGCTCGTAGCCGTCGGTGGTGCGCAGGGTGGCCAGGTGGTTGGCGAGGCCGCCGATGGTCGGGGCGTACGAGCGTTCGTTGTCGTTGACGACGATGATCAGCGGCCGGTCCCGGGCCGCCGCGATGTTGTTCAGCGCCTCCCAGGCCATGCCGCCGGTGAGCGCGCCGTCGCCGATCACGGCGACGACGTGGCTCCGCTCCCCGCGCACCTGGCGGGCCTTGGCGAGGCCGTCCGCCCAGCCGAGGACGGTGGAGGCATGGCTGTTCTCGATGACGTCGTGCTCGGACTCCTCGCGCGAGGGGTAGCCGGACAGGCCGCCCTTGCTCCGCAGCTTGGAGAAGTCCTGACGGCCGGTCAGCAGCTTGTGTACGTAGCTCTGGTGGCCGGTGTCCCACAGGATGCGGTCGTCCGGCGACTCGAAGACCCGGTGCAGGGCGACGGTGAGTTCCACCACGCCGAGGTTGGGTCCGAGGTGACCGCCGGTGCGGGCGACCGCGTGCACCAGGAAGTCACGTATCTCTTCTGACAGTTCACCGAGTTCCGCCTCGGACAGCGCCTTCAGGTCGCGTGGTCCCCGGATGTTCTCCAGAATCGTCACGCTCGGGCCCCCTTCGGTCCGCGTTTCAGCTCACGGTGACGGCCGGCTCCCCCGACGCGCCGTCCTTCTCCATCTGCTCGGCGATCCTCATCGCCTCCTCGATCAGGGTCTCCACGATCTTCGACTCGGGAACGGTCTTGATGACCTCGCCCTTGACGAAGATCTGCCCCTTTCCGTTGCCGGAGGCCACACCGAGGTCGGCCTCGCGGGCCTCGCCGGGGCCGTTGACCACGCAGCCCATGACGGCGACGCGGAGCGGGACCTCCATGCCTTCGAGACCGGCCGT
>NZ_JBVJEA010000015.1:0-80234 GCF_055581985.1 Streptomyces sp. NPDC042336
CCACTGGCTGCACTGGTACAACTACCACCGACCCCACACCGGCATCGCAGGCCAAACCCCCGCCAGCCGCGTCACCAACCTCCCCGAACAACACATCTAGCGCCGCGCGAGCTCCGACTTCCGGTACGAGTACGCGAAGTAGATCACCAGGCCGACCACGAACCACACGGCGAACCGCACCCAGGTCTGCCACTGCAGGAACGTGATCAGCCAGATCGAGAAGACGATGCCCAGCGCCGGCACGAACGGCATCCACGGGGTACGGAAGGTGCGCGGCAGGTCCGGCTGCCGGTAGCGCAGCACGATCACCGCCGCGCACACCACCACGAACGCCAGCAGGATGCCGATGTTGGTCAGCTCGGCCGCCTCGCCGATCGGCAGGAACCCGGCGATCACGGCCGAGGCGACCCCGACGATCCAGGTGACCCGCGTCGGCACGTGCCGCGTCGGGTGCGTCTTGGCGAACCACTTGGGCAGCAGCCCGTCGCGCGACATCGAGAACCACACGCGGGTGACACCCAGCATGAAGGTGAACATCACCGTGAGGATGCCGATGATGGCGCCGACCGCGATGATGTCGGCCAGCGAGCTGAGCCCCACCGACTTGAACGCCGTGGAGAAGCCGCTTTCCGGGTCGATCTCCTTGTAGTTCTGCATGCCGGTCAGCACCAGACAGGCCGCGACGTACAGCACCATCGAGATGATCAGCGAGTAGATGATCGCCTTCGGCATGTGCCGCTGGGCGTCCTTCGACTCCTCGGCCGCCGTCGACATGGCGTCGTAGCCGAAGACCGCGAAGAACACCGTCGCCGCACCGGTGAACGCCCCGCCGACCCCGAACGGGAAGAACGGGTGGTAGTTGGAGCTGTTGATGTGGAAGACGCCGACCCCGATCACCAGCAGCACCACCAGCACCTTCAGCACGACCACGACCATCTCGAAGCGGGCCGCGTTCCGGATGCCCAGCGTCAGCAGGTACGCGATCAGCAGGCACAGCACGGCCGCGAACAGGTCGACCTTGTGCCCGCCCCCTGTGCCGGGCGCCCCCAGCATCCAGTTCGGCAGATCGGCGCCCATCTCGCCGACCAGGAAGCTGAAGTAGCCCGAGATGCCGATCGCGACCACCGCCACGATCGCCGTGTACTCCAGAAGCAGGTCCCACCCGATGAACCAGCCCACCAGCTCGCCCAGGACCGCGTACCCGTAGGTGTAGGCGGAGCCCGCCTTCGGGATCAGCCCGGCGAACTCGGCGTACGACAGGGCGGCCGCCGCGCTCGCGACACCGGCGATGAGGAAGGAGACGAGCACCGCCGGACCCGCCGTGCCGTTGGCGACCGTGCCGGCCAGCGTGAAGATCCCGGCCCCGATGATGCCGCCGACGCCGATCGCGGTCAGCTGCCACAGCCCCAGCGAGCGCACCAGGCCCCCGCCGCTCTCCGTCTCCTCGATGTGCTCGATGGGTTTGCGGCGGAGAACACCCTCACCCATGCGGAACCGGGCCATGCGCCTCACCTCTTCGTGAACGGCAAACGGCTGACGGTGGATCATGATGACGCACACACGTCCGTGACGGAAGTCACGACGCACACAGGACCCAAGACGCCCGCACCGACGCCGTCGGTGCTATGGCACCACCGTCACCGGCCAGCGCCCCGCCTTCACCAGCCGCACCGCTACCGAGCCGACGAAGCGGTGGCCGGCCTGCTCGGAGGCGCCCACCACCACCGCGTCCGCCTTCAGCTCGTCGGCCGTCTGCACCAGGCCGTTGTACGGGTCGCCGCGGAACGTGTGGAACTCCCAGCGGACGTCGAATATCCCCTTCGCCCGCTCGGTCGCCTCCCGGATCTGGGCCACCAGCTCCTCGGCGATCTCGTCGGTCGTCTCCGCCACCGACGCCCCGAGCGCCGCACCCCCGGCCAGCACCGGCTGCACGTACACCACGGCGAGCAGGGCGCCCTGCCGCCTGGCCAGCCCGCCGGCGTAGGCCGCGGCCCGCAACGAGGAGTCGGAGCCGTCGACACCGACGACGATGACCTTCGGTCCGTCCGTGCCGCGTTCGAACTGATGGGAGTGCTGTTCCGTCACGCGGCGAGGCTATCGGAGTCCCCGGCGATCTTGAGCCGGGCGGGTGGTTTCATGCCGCCGCCCCGGTGTTGCTCAGGTGCGGCGCACCGTGACCGGGCGACTGATGAGTCATGAAGAAGGACCAGTTGCTCACCCGCCGCACCCTGCTCACCGGCGCCGCGGCCCTGGGCGCGGCCGGCGCCGGCGGCGCACTCGCGGCGGGCCTGGGACACGGACCGTCCCGGCCGCCCGCCCCCGTCCCCGCACCCGGACCTCCGCAGCGCAGCCCGCTCAAGCCCTCCGCCTACCGCCTCCAGCCGCTGACCGGATACGGCGCCCCACGGGCCGCGCCCGGCCGGCCCCCGGTGCGCAGCGAGCCGATCCTGCGCATGACGGGCCGGGGCCGCACCATGATGCTCACCTTCGACGACGGACCCCACCCCGAGTACACCCCGCGGATCCTGGACACCCTCGCCAAGTACGAGGTGCGCGCGACGTTCTTCGTGTGCGGGGAGATGGCGGACTACAACCGGGACCTGCTGACCCGGATGGCCGACGAGGGGCACGTGGTCGGCAACCACACCTGGTCCCACCCGCTGCTGACCAGCCTCAGCCGGCGCCGCATCCGCTCCGAGATGGAACGCACCAGCGAGGTCGTCGAGCAGGCCTACGGCGAGGCGCCCCGCTGGTTCCGGGCCCCGTACGGCGCCTGGAACCGCGCCGCCTTCCAGCTCGGCGCGGACCTCGGCATGGAACCGCTCGCCTGGACCGTGGACACCCTCGACTGGACGACACCCGGCACCGGCACCATCGTCGACCGGGTCGAGGAAGGCGCGGCCCCCGGCGTCGTGGTGCTCTCGCACGACGCCGGGGGCGACCGGTCGCAGAGTGTGCGCGCCCTGCGGCGCTATCTGCCCGAGCTGCTCGACTCCGGGTACCACCTCACCGTTCCCCGGCGCCGCCTGATCTGACCGCAGCCGCCGCGCCCGCCGGGCCGGGGCACGCTCAGCGGTCCCCGACCAGGCGGGCGAAGGCGACGACGTTCCCGTCGTAGCCGTTCTGCTTGGTGAAACCGCCGCCGCAGGTGATGACCCGCAGTTCCGGGCCGCCCTTCGAGCCGTAGACCCGGTCGCCGGGGAAATTGTTCTTCTCGAAGACCTCGATGCCGTAGATCTCGAAGACCGCAGTCTTTCCGTCCTGGCGGTGGATTTCCACCTTGTTTCCCTTTTTCAGGGCGCCGAGCCCGTAGAAGACGGCGGGGCCCTGCTCGTTGTCGACATGGCCGACCACGACCGCGGTGCCCTTCTCCCCGGGGGACACCGCCCCGGTGAACCAGCCGGCCAGGTTCGGGTCCTCGGGCGGCGGCGCGTCGACCCAGCCGTCCGCGTCGAGGCCGACCCCCATGACCGGCGCGTCGACCTGGATGGCGGGGACGGAGACCCGGTCGGGCACCGAGTACGGCAGTGGCGTGACGCCCGAGGCGGCGCCGTCGCCGGCGGCCGCGCGGGTGTCCGAGGCGGCGGCCGACGCGGGCTGCGGGGGGCCCACGTCGAATTCCCCGGAGCCGTTGCGGATGAGCGCGAGACCGGTCAGCAGAACAAGCGCTATCACGCCCCAGGGAGCGCGCTTCCTCCGCCGCTCCTCCTCTTCGGCCAACTCGGAGTCGTACATTCGCCTTCCCCTCTCGACCCGGCCGTCGCCGGATCATCCGCGCATACGAGCACGCTAAGCGCCGTGCGGGGGACCGGCGACGGGGCGGCGGCGAACGGGTGGTGCGCGCGTCCTTCCGTGAGCCATCCGGGAGGTGACCGACGGAGATTTTCTGACGGGGCGTGACCTGCGGCGATATCCACTGGCGCGGTTCCGTCCCGGTAACCCGCTCACCAGGACGGACCATTCCCGAAATGCGGCTGCGGGCAGGGCAACTGAGGGTCTTTCTGGGAGGCGCTTTCTCGCCGATCGACCGGGGACGGGACCCGGGGCGTCTTCCGCGGAGGATCACATGCGCAACACTCGTGCCCTCGCGGCAGCCGGCGCCGCCGTCGCTGTCCTCGGACTGGCCGCTCCCACGGCCACCGCCGGGGGTGACCACAACCAGCCGAGCAACATCGTCGCGCTGCCCAGCGTGATCGCCCGCGGCGGCCAGATGACCGTCACGGTCGACGGCTGCCCCCAGGGCGGCACCATGACCTCGGACGCCTTCCGGACCACCCACCTGACCCCGGTCAGGGGAGCCAACGAGACGTCCAGGGGCACCGCCACCATCAGGCAGGACGCCAGGCCGGGCTCGTACGACATCACCGTCAACTGCTCGGGCCGGCGGCTGACCCGGCCGGCGGCCTTCACCGTCATCGGCGGTGTCCGCGGCGGCCTCGGCGGCAGCAGCTCCAGCGGGGCGACCTCGACCGACATCGCGATCGGCGGCGGGCTCGTCGCCGCGGCCGTCGCCGGTGGCGGTCTGTTCTGGATGCGCCGCCGGTCCGAGCGGCGGATCTGAGCGCCCGCGGCCGGAGCACGACCGCAGGACTCCGCCCCGGACCTTCGTCGGATCCGGGGCGGAGTCCTGCGGTCGGCGGGGGCTGCGCTATGCGGGGCGGGATCAGGAGCCGTGCTCGCCGGTACGGCGGCGCGAGAGGTGGTACGCCGTGCCCACCGCCCCCGCGACGAGCGCCGCGCCGATGCCGATCTGCTTCAGGTCGAACCCGGCGACGCTGCCGCCCTCCCCGGCGTGCACGCCCTTGGAGTGCCAGGGCTCGTCGGACGGGTGGTGCGAGCCGCCGCCCGCGATGGTCAGGTCCACCGTGCCGGTCTTGTCCCGGCAGGCGAACGTCACCTGGTAGACCGCACCGCGCCGGGCGTCCCGGTCGACCCGCGCCGTCGCCGACGACTCGTCACGGGGGATGGTGACCGTGTCGAACACCGGCGAGGTCACCGTCACCCGGCCCCGGCAGCCCGCGGCGGTACGGCCCACCCCCAGCGTGACTTCACCGCCGGGCGCCACGGTGGCGGGGCTGACGGTGAAGCCGTACGTGTTCGAGCCCACGGCCCCGGCCGGTACGCAGGCGGAGAGGGCGGCGCCGCCCAGCAGTGCGACCGAGGCGACGGGTATCGCGCGCATGGTGAGTCCTCCGGATCCCCGAGGAGCAGCGGCGGACCTGTTCCGCTCGCGCCAGGAATGCACCTCGATGTCCGAAACGCTAGGAAGCCGTGCGCCCCGCCGCGATCGCAGTCGCGCGAATGGGGCAAGAGTGTGGGCCGCTCAGGGGACGGTGACGGCGTGTCGGCCGTCACCGTCCCCACCGCCGTGCCAGTGCCGGGTCAGTTCCCGGCGCCGGGGAAGAGGCTCAGGAACGGGTCGGTCGACGCCGCCATGCCCCGGCTGAACGGGGCGTCGAAGTCCCAGATCAGGAAGAGCAGGAAGGCGATCAGCGCGGAGAACAGCCCCGCGAGGACCAGCTCGCGCGTCGTGCGCCGGATCTGCAGGGCGAAGACCATCCCGATGGTGACGACGGCCCCGGCGATCAGCCCGAACCACACCACCCCCGGCATGGTGGCCCCGGTCGACTGGGTTCGGGAGTTCCGGGCCTGGTCCGCGAGGGCCACCTGGTCGACGAGGGGCTGGTACGCCTGCGCCTCGAAGTCCGACCTCGGCTCGTAGTCGGTGACGTCCGCGCGGACCCGGTCGAGCAGTTCGGTGCCGCGGTCGGTCACCTCGCCGCGGTCGGCCATGGTCTTCCACTCGGTGGTGACGACGTGTCCGACATAGGCGTTGACATCCGCCCGGATGCGGTCACGGACGTCGGGCGGGTAGACCCGGGCCCGTTCCGAGATCTCGTGCAGGGCGACGGCCTCCGTCTGCACGTCGGCCTGGGCCGCGCTGCGCGCCTCCCAGACACCGGCGATGGCCAGGCCCAGGACGATGGCGTACACCACGCCGATCCACATCGTCATGTACTCGATGACGTCCGGGGTCTCGGTGATGTCCTCGTCGTCGGACGCGGTGCGGTGCCGTAGGAGGGTGACGATGACCACCACGACACAGGCGGCCAGCATCGCGAGGGTGAGAACAAGCCATTCCGGCAAGAGAGGCCTCCAGGAATCAGCGCGCACGGAGCGCGGCGACGGCGACCACCGCGGGCACCGTGATGAGCAGGACGAAGACGAGCGGCGACGTGGCCCCGCGCGAGGGCCGCTGCGGCGCCCGGGCGGCGCGGTGGCGCGGATAGTGCACCGGGCTGAGCGACGGCCGGGGCGTGGGTTCGGGCGTGACCGAGGGTGCGGGCGCGGGCGCCGCGGGACGGACCGGCGGCGGGGTGGGACGGGGCGTCGGGGCCGGGGTCGGTGTGGTCCGGGGCGGCGCCGGGCGCGCGGGCGGAGGCGGGGGTGGCGGTTCGGGCTTCGGTGTCGGCGACTTGGGCGGCGGAGGCTTCGGTGCGGGAGGCGGCGGGGGAGTGGGCTCGGGCGGCGGGGGAGGCGTGGGGGTGGGCGTCGGGGTGGGTGTGGGCGTCGGAGTCGGCCGGGGACAGGGCGGGAAGGTGGGCCAGGAAGCGCTCCCGGCGACCGCCACCGCGTCGGTGCCGTCCGGTCCGGTCGACGCGTACGCGCAGGCGTCGGCCTGGGCCGGGCCGACCGGTATGCCGACGAGGGTGAACGTCAGTGTCACCAGGGCCAACACCCGTCCGGCGGCGGCGGATCGGGTCGGTTCGGGTCCATGCACGACGCAGATCATGAAGCCTGGCGCACCGCCCCACGCCCGAGTGCCCGGCGATTGCCCCGAAGGAGGGACACGACCCCACCAGGGGTTTGACGACGGAGGACCCGCCCGCGCCGGAGCCCGGAAGCCTGTACGAGGGGGCCCCACGCCCGTGGCGGGCGGGAAGAAAACCCGCGGCCGGTTGAACACAACGGGCTCCCCCGTGCGTACCCAGTGTCGTGCGGCGGCCCACCAGGGCGCCCCAACACCTTCGTGACGATCGGGGATTGACGATGAAGACCTCCTGGCGGAGCGCCTCACTCGTGGCGGGCGCCGCGGCGCTGCTGGCGCTGACGACGGCGTGCGGCCAGGACGGCGGCGGAGCCACCGGCAGTCAGAACGTGGGTGCCACGGCGGCCGCCCCCGGCGACGTCGGCGACCTCGGCGCAGGCGACGGACTCGGTACCGGGGCGGGCGCCGGGCAGGCCTCGGCGAGCGCGCCGGAGCCCGCGGGCAAGCTGTCCGTCTCGGCGAACCCCGAGATCGGCGAGCTGGTGACCGACGGAGCGGGCCGTACCCTCTACCGCTTCGACGCCGACACCGCCCAGCCGCCCAAGACGACCTGCGAGAACGACTGCGCCACCATGTGGCCGCCCGTGGCCGCGGACGACGCCCTCGTCGGCGAGGGCATCGACAAGGACCTGCTCGGCGAGGTCACCCGCCCCGACGGCACCAAGCAGCTGACGATCGGCGGCTGGCCCGCGTACCGCTACGCCAAGGACACCGCCGCAGGAGACGTCAAGGGCCAGGGCGTCGGCAAGAAGTGGTACGCGCTGGCCGCCGACGGCAAGAAGGCCACGGCCGAACCGGCCGCCGGGCTGTCCACCCGCGAGGACCCGAAGCTCGGCGAGATCGTCGTCGACAAGAACGGCATGACCGTCTACCGCTTCATGAAGGACGAGGCCTGGCCGAAACCGGTGTCGGCCTGCACCGGAGCGTGCCTGGAGAAGTGGCCGGTCGTGGCGCCCGTCGAGGCCGACGACACCAAGGGCGTGGAGAAGAAGGGCCTGATGAGCTTCACCCGGCCCGACGGCGCCGCCCAGCAGACGATCGACTGCTGGCCCATCTACACCTTCGCCGGCGACAAGAAGGCCGGGGACACCAACGGTCAGGGCGTGGGCGGAACCTGGTACGCCGTCAAGCCCGACGGAAAGCCGGTCGGCGCGCCGAAGAAGTAGCGACCTCCCGCCCGCCCGCCTTCAGCGCACGACCACGGGCCGTCCCCTCCGTCCCCTCCGTTCCCGGACGGAGGGGACGGTCCCGTTCGTGCGCTTTGGCATGCCTTCGCCCACGGCACGTGCCGCGGGCAGTGACCGGGAACGGACGGTCAATTTCCGTTTGGGCTCGCCCCTTTGGCGGGCGATCAGTAGCCTCAGCTCGAACACCGGATCGCCTATGCCTTGGAGAGCTAGATGGAGCGTCCCGCCTGGGCCCCTCGCAGCATCGACGTCTCGGTGCCCAGCGTGTCCCGGATCTACGACTTCTACCTGGGCGGTTCGCACAACTTCGAGGTCGACCGGGAAGCGGCCCGCAGGGCGATGGAGTTCATGCCGGGACTCCCCAAGATCATGCAGGCGAACCGGGCGTTCATGCGCCGGGCCGTGCGCTTCGCGGCCGACGAGGGCATCGACCAGTTCCTCGACATCGGCTCCGGCATCCCCACCTTCGGCAACGTCCACGAGGTGGCCGGACGCAGCCGCCCCGGCGCCCGCGTGGTGTACGTCGACCACGACCCGGTGGCGGTCGCGCACAGCGAGGCCGTCCTGGCGGGCAACGACGACGCGGACGTGGTGGCCGGCGACCTGCTCAAGCCACGGGAGATCCTGGCCAGCCCGCAGGTGGAGCGGCTGATCGACCTGAATCGACCGGTCGCCCTGCTGCTGGTTGCCATACTGCACTTCGTGGAAGACGAGGACGACCCGTACGCTGCGGTGGCCGAGTTGAGCGACGCGCTCGCGCCCGGCAGCCTGCTCGTCCTCACGCACGCCTCGTACGAGGGAATCCCGCTGCCCGCCGAGCGGGCCGGGGGCGCGGTGGACGTGTACAAGGACATCCGCAATCCGCTGATCATGCGTTCGCGCGACGACATCGCGCGGTTCTTCGAGGGGTACGACATGGTGGAACCCGGACTGGTTCCGATGCCGCGCTGGAGGCCGGAGGGGGAGCCGGAGGAAGAGGACCCGTACGCGTTCTCCGGGTTCGCCGGCGTGGGGCGTACGGCGTGAGCGCGGAGCCGGACGGGCCGGAGGACAGGCTGCGCCGGTTCGCCACGATCTGGAGCCGGGCGGTGTTCCCGGTGACCTCGACATCGTCCACCCGGCCCGAGTTCGAGGCGGAACTGCTGCCGCTGGCCCGTCGGCTGAGCGAGGTGCTGCACGCCCGCGGCTTCGACGCCGGCGAGGCCCGGGCGGTCGGTGCCGCGCTCGTCGACGCGCACTGCACCGACCCCGAGGCGCTCTCCCGGACGCTGGACTGCGTCGACGCCTACCTGGTCCTCTACTGCGGCGAGGACGGCGACCCGGAGGACCTGCGGGCCCGTTCCGCACGGCTCCAGCACGCGATGGCGGCCGGGTTCGCCGGGGCGCTGCGCGCCCGGACCCTCGCCGAGCAGGAGGCCATCGCGCAGGCCGCCCTGAAGGCGCAGGGCGTGGTGGCCGAGGCCCTGCACGCCAGCGAGGCCCGCTTCCGCGCGGTCTTCGAGGGCGCCGCCATAGGCATCGGCATCGCCGACCTGGACGGCAACGTCCTCCAGGTCAACGACGCGTTGATGCGCATGTTCGGCATCGCCGACTCCAGACTCGGCGGCCGCCGGGCGACGGAGTGGACGCACCCCGACGACGCGCCGCAGACCTGGCGGCTCTACGAGGAACTGGTGCGCGGCGAGCGCGAGCACTACCACGTGGAGAAGGCCTTCTACCGGCCCGACGGGACGGTCCTGTGGACGAACCTCACCGTGTCCCTGCTCCGGGACGCCGACGGCACCCCGCAGTACCAGCTCGCGCTGATGGAGGACACCACCGAACGGCGGCTGCTCAACCTGCGGCTGCGCTACGAGGCCACGCACGACGCGCTCACCGGCCTGCCCAACCGCAGCTTCTTCTTCGAACGCCTGGAGAAGGCCCTGAACGCGGGCCCGGGCCAGCGCTTCGGCCTGTGCTACCTCGATCTCGACGGCTTCAAGACCGTCAACGACAGCCTCGGCCACGCGGCGGGCGACCGGCTGCTGGTGGAGGTCGCGGACCGCCTCCAGGCCTGCGCCACCGCGCCCGGCGAGATGGTGGCCCGGCTCGGCGGCGACGAGTTCGTGGCGCTGACCACCGGACCCGACACCCGGCACGAGGTCGACGAGCTGGCCGGGCGCATCATGAACGCGCTGCTCGCCCCGGTCAGCGTCGACGGACGCGAACTGACCGTGCGGGGCAGCATCGGCATCGTCGAGGGCCCGGCCGGCGAGCGCAGCCCGGCCGAGGTGCTGCGCAGCGCCGACATCACCATGTACCGGGCCAAGTCGGCGGGCGGCAACCGCTTCGAGCTGGCCGACCCGGAGGCCGACGCCCGTGTCATCACCCGGCACGGGCTGACCACCGCGCTGCCCGCCGCCCTTGAGCGGGGCGAGTTCTTCATCGAGTACCAGCCGCTGGTCCATCTCGGCGACGGCAGTGTGCGCGGCGCCGAGGCGCTGGTGCGCTGGCTGCACCCGCAGCACGGGGTGCTCGGCCCGGACCGGTTCATCCCGCTCGCCGAGCACACGGGGCTGATCGTGCCGCTGGGGCGCTGGGTCCTCGAACAGTCCGTGCGACAGGCCCGCCTGTGGCGCGAGCGGTACGGCGAGAGCGGCGCCGCGGGCCCGCTGCGCATCAACGTCAACCTCTCGCCCTGTCAGCTCACCCACCCCGGCCTGGTCCAGGACACCGTCGAGATCCTGGAGCGGACCGGCGTCGCGCCCGACGCGCTGTGCCTTGAGGTGACCGAGTCGGCGCTGATCGGCGCGGACGACGACCTGCTGAAACCGCTGCGCCGGCTGGCCGAGATGGGCGTGGACATCGCCCTGGACGACTTCGGCACCGGCTACTCCAACCTCGCCAACCTGCGCCGGCTGCCGGTGAGCGTACTCAAGCTGGACCGCTCGTTCACGCAGAGCATGCAGCAGTTCCCGGCGGACCCCGTCGACCTGAAGATCGTCGAAGGGATCGTCGCCCTGGCCCACAGCCTGGACCTCGCGGTCACCGTGGAGGGCGTGGAGACCGGCGCCCAGGCCGAGCAACTGCGCATACTGGGCTGCGACACGGCCCAGGGCTGGTACTACGCCCGCCCGGGCCCACCGGAGCGGCTCCACGAGCTGGCCCTGGTGGACGCCACGGGCTGAGGGGCGCCGCGGGCGGCGCCGACCGGATCACACACCGTCGCGCGTCGCTTCGGCGGCCTCGGTCGCGGCGCGGACGAAGGCCGCGGTCGCCGTGGAGCGTGACTGCTGGGGCCAGGCGAGGGAGAGGACGACCGGAGGGGCGTCCGGGACCGGGCGGTAGGCGACGCCCGGGCGGGGGTAGCGGGTGGTCACCGAGGCGGGCAGCAGGGTGACGACCTTGCCGAGGGAGACCGCCGTGAGCACCTGGGCCAGATCGTCGTGGCCGCGCCGCGCCTCGTCGATGTGCCGCTCCACGCTGCCCGCGTCGAGGCCGAGGTCGGCCAGCTCCAGGCGATCGCGGGCGGCGAGCGGGTGGTCCGCGGCCAGGACGGCGACGCGCGGTTCGGCGGCCAGCGTCTCCGTGTCGAGACCGGCCCCGTCGAACGGCGCGTGGACCAGGGCGACGTCCGCCTCGCCGGCGCGCAGCAGCCGCGGCTGCTCCTGCCACCCGCACAGCCGGACGACGACCGGCACGGACCCGGGCTCGGACGCGTAGCGCGCGAGGATCGGCTCCAGCAGCCCCGCGTCCCCGTCGGCCTTCACGGCCAGCACCAGCTTCGGTCCCTCGGCCGCCCGTCTGGCCCGCCGTCCGGCGGCCTCCAGGGCGTCCAGTGCGACGCGCGCCTCGGCGAGCAGCACGTCCCCGGCCGGGGTCCGGGTGACACTGTGGGTGGTCCGCTCGAACAGGGTGACGCCCAGCTCCGTCTCCAGACGGCGGATCGCCCTGGACAGGGGCGGGGGAGAGATGCCCAGCCGCTCGGCGGCGCGCGCGAAGTTGAGTTCCTCGGCGACCGCCACGAAGTAGCGCAGGGAACGCGACTCCATCCTCCGCCTCCTTTGATGCCCCCCGGCATTGCCTTCAGGGTAACAAGCGGGACCCGATCGATCCTTCAGTTCCGGGCGCCCGGCGAACAGGATGGGAGAGCGCCGGAGCGCGAAGCGAACCGACCTCCCGCCCCGACAGCGCACCCACTCTCTTCTCCCTCCCTGAACCGGAGTTGTGCTCGTGATCGTCATCACCACCCCGACCGGCGGAATCGGCCGACAGGTCCTCGACGACGTCCTGGACGCCCTCGACGCCAGGGACGACGGGACCGCCGTGCGCGTCATCGCCCGCGATCCCGGCCGCCTCACCGCCCGCGCCCGCGAGCGGACCGAGGTGTTCCAGGGCTCGCACGCCGACGCCGAGGTCCTGGGCGCGGCCTGCGAGGATGCCGACCGGGTGTTCTGGCTGGTGCCGCCCGCGCCCGGCGCCGACAGCGTCGAGGGCCACTTCCGCGACTTCACGCTGCCGCTGTGCGAGGTGATCGCGCGGCAGGGCGTGGAACGGGTCGTCGCCGTCTCCAGCCTGGGGCGCGGCGTGGCGAAGGACGCCGGACCGATCTCCGCCTCGCTCGCCATGGACGACCGGATCGCGGCGACCGGTGTGCACTACCGGGCGCTGTGCCCGCCCTTCCTGATGGAGAACCTGCTCGGGCAGGCGGCCGTCCTGCGGGACACGGGCGAGTTCCGCATGGCCTGCGCCGCCGACCGGGTCCTGCGGACCTGCGCCACCGCCGACATCACCGCCACGGCCGCCCGGCTGCTGCTCGACGCCTCCTGGACCGGCCGCGCCGACGTCCCGCTCGTCGGCCCCGACGACCTCACCCCTGAGGGCATGGCCGAGGTGCTGTCCGACGTACTGGGCCGGCCGGTACGGGTACGGGAGACCACGCCCGAGGAGTACCGGGCGTCGGCCCTCCGCTTCGGGGCGAGCGAGGCCGGGGCCCAGGGCCTGGCCGACATGGCCTCGGCGATGGACGCCCAGGGCTTCTACGGCGCCGCCGAGCCGACCACCCCGGACACCGCGCCCACGAGCTTCCGCCGCTGGTGCGAGGAGGTGCTCAGGCCGGCCGTGCTCGCGTGAGGGGAACCGAGCCCGGGGCCCGGGGCCGTCACCGCTCCAGCAGCATCCGCTGCAGCTCCCGCGCCGCCCGCGGCGGAGCCACGTCGCTGCGGTGGGCCAGGGCGATGGTCCGGTGCAGGCCGGGCCGGGCCAGCGGGGTCACCCGCAGTCCGCGTCCGGAGCGGGCGGCCACCATCCGCGGGACGACCGCCATGCCGAGCCCGGCCCGCACGAAGCCCAGCACCGCGTCCATCTCCCCGCCCTCCACGGCGAAGTCCGGTTCGAACCCGGCCGAGCGGCACGCGGCCACGGTCAGCTCCCGCAGGTCGTAGCCGTGCCGGAACATCACCAGACGCTCGCCCTCCAGGTCGGTGATGCGCACGGCACGGCGCCCGCCGCCCGGCCGGGGCGACTCCGGGGACGACACCACCACCAGGTCCTCCCGCAGCAGCTCCACCGTGGTCAGCGCCGGCGAGGCGGTGGGCAGCGGCAGCACCACCAGGGCCAGGTCCAGCGCGCCGCGCGCCAGCTCCCGCACCAGGTCGTGCGAGCCGCCCTCCTCGATGAGCAGCTGGATGCCGGGATAGCGGTCGTGGAAGGCGCGCAGCACGTCCGGGAGCAGGCCGGTGCACAGGCTCGGGGTGGCGCCCAGCCTGACCCGGCCCCGGCGCAGCTGCGCCAGCTCCAGCACCTCGTGCCGGGCGGTGTCCGCGTCCGCCAGGATGCGCCGGGCCAGCGGCAGCAGCGCCTCCCCGGCGTCGGTGAGCGTGATGTTCCCGCGCGCCCGCAGGAACAGGTCGGCGCCCAGCTCCCGCTCCAGCGCCTTGATCTGCTGCGACAGCGAGGGCTGCGCCACATGGACCACCTCGGCGGCCCGGGTGAAGTGCCGGGTCTCGGCGACTGCCACGAAGTACTGGAGCTGTTGCAACTGCATACGGCGAGCATACGGCCTTGATAGGCAAACCCTATGGAAACCAGGTGTTCCATGTCTTGGACCGATGGGGTGCCGGGCCCGTAACGTCCTGTGACATGGCTCTGGCAACGCGGACGGACCGACGGCCGTCCATGGCGCGCACCGTGTGGGACTCGACCGTCGGCAAGAAGACAGTGATGGCGGTCAGCGGTCTCGTCATGCTGCTCTACCTGGTCGCCCACATGATCGGGAACCTGAAGATCTACTTCGGGGTCGAGGAGTTCAACCACTACGCCCACTGGCTGCGCACGGTCGGCGAGCCGTTCATGCACTACGAGTGGACGCTCTGGCTGATCCGCGTCGTGCTGGTCGTCGCCGTCGTCGCCCACGCCACGTCCGCGTACCAGCTCAGCCGGCGCGACATCAAGGCGCGGCCCAGCAAGTACGTGCACAAGAAGCCCCGTTCCAGCTACGCGACGCGCACCATGCGCTGGGGCGGGGTCATCCTCGGCCTGTTCATCGTCTGGCACATCCTCGACCTGACCACCGGCACCGTGCACACCGGCGGCTTCGAGAGCGGCAAGCCCTACCAGAACGTCGTGGACACCTTCTCCACCTGGTACGGCAACGTCATCTACATCGTCGCGATGCTCGCCCTCGGCCTGCACATCCGGCACGGCTTCTGGAGCGCCGCCCAGACCCTCGGCGCGGGCAGCCGTACCCGCGACCGCGCCCTGAAGACGACCGCGAACGTCCTCGCGCTGCTGCTCACGATCGGCTTCGTCGCCGTACCCGTGGGCGTCATGACCGGAGTGGTGAGCTGACATGACAACCTACGCCGACTACACGACCGGCGAGCCGGTCGCCGACACCAAGGCCCCCGCCGGACCGGTCAACGAGCGCTGGGACACGCGCCGTTTCGAGGCGAAGCTGGTCAACCCCGCCAACCGGCGCGGGAAGACCGTCATCGTCGTCGGCACCGGCCTCGCGGGCGGCTCCGCGGGCGCGACACTGGCCGAACAGGGCTACCACGTCGTCCAGTTCTGCTACCAGGACTCGCCGCGCCGCGCCCACTCCATCGCCGCCCAGGGCGGCATCAACGCCGCGAAGAACTACCGCAACGACGGCGACTCGATCCACCGCCTGTTCTACGACACGGTCAAGGGCGGCGACTTCCGTTCCCGCGAGTCCAACGTGCACCGGCTCGCGCAGATCTCCGTCGAGATCATCGACCAGTGCGTGGCGCAGGGCGTCCCCTTCGCCCGCGAGTACGGCGGCCTGCTCGACACCCGCTCCTTCGGCGGCGTCCAGGTCTCCCGCACCTTCTACGCCCGCGGCCAGACGGGCCAGCAACTGCTGCTCGGCGCCTACCAGGCGCTCAGCAGGCAGATCGCGGCCGGGAACATCGAGATGCACGCGCGCACCGAGATGCTCGACCTGATCGTGGTGGACGGCCGGGCCCGCGGGATCGTCGCCCGGGACCTGATCACCGGGAAGATCGACACCTACTTCGCGGACGCCGTCGTCCTGGCCAGCGGTGGCTACGGCAACGTCTTCTACCTCTCCACCAACGCCATGAACTCCAACGCGACCGCGATCTGGCGGGCGCACCGACGTGGCGCCTACTTCGCCAACCCCTGCTTCACGCAGATCCACCCGACCTGCATCCCGCGCACCGGCGACCACCAGTCCAAGCTGACGCTGATGAGCGAGTCGCTGCGCAACGACGGCCGGATCTGGGTGCCCAAGGCCAAGGGCGACGACCGGCCGCCGAACAAGATCCCCGAGGACGAGCGCGACTACTACCTGGAGCGCATCTACCCGTCCTTCGGCAACCTCGTGCCCCGTGACATCGCCTCCCGCGCCGCGAAGAACGTCTGCGACGAGGGCAGGGGAGTGGGCCCCGGCGGGCAGGGCGTCTACCTGGACTTCGCCGACGCCATCGAGCGCATGGGCCGGGGGGCGGTCGAGGCCAAGTACGGCAACCTCTTCGACATGTACCAGCGGATCACCGACGAGGACCCCTACAAGGTCCCGATGCGGATCTACCCCGCCGTGCACTACACGATGGGCGGCCTGTGGGTCGACTACGACCTCCAGACCAGCGTCCCAGGCCTGTTCGCGATCGGCGAGGCCAACTTCTCCGACCACGGCGCCAACCGCCTCGGCGCCTCCGCGCTGATGCAGGGCCTGGCCGACGGCTACTTCGTGCTGCCGGCCACCATCAACGACTACCTCGCCCGCAACCCGCACAAGGACGACGTGGACGACGACCACCCGGTGGTGCAGGAGGTGCTGGCCGAGACCGAGGACCGGCTGAACCTGCTGCTGTCCGTCGACGGCGACCGCACCCCGGACTCCTTCCACCGGGAACTGGGCGAGCTGATGTGGGAGTTCTGCGGCATGGCCCGCACCGACTCCGGCCTGCGCAAGGCCCTGGAGCGCATCCCGCAGATCCGCGAGGAGTTCTGGCGGCGCATCAAGGTCCCGGGCACCGGCGAGGAGTTCAACCAGTCGCTGGAGAAGGCCAACCGCATCGTCGACTACCTGGAACTGGCCGAGCTGATGTGCCTCGACGCGCTGCACCGCTCCGAGTCCTGCGGCGGCCACTTCCGCGAGGAGTCCCAGACCCCGGACGGCGAGGCGGCCCGCAAGGACGACGAGTTCGCGTACGCCGCCGCCTGGGAGTTCACCGGCACCGGCGAGGCCCCCACCCTGCACAAGGAAGACCTGGTCTTCGAGTACGTCCACCCCACCCAGCGGAGCTACGCATGAAGCTCACCCTGCGCGTCTGGCGCCAGAAGAACGCCGACGCCGAAGGCGCCATGTCCACGTACGAGGTGGACGGGATCTCGCAGGACATGTCGTTCCTGGAGATGCTCGACACCCTCAACGAGGAACTCATCCTCAAGGGCGAGGACCCGGTCGCCTTCGACCACGACTGCCGCGAGGGCATCTGCGGCGCCTGCTCGCTGGTCATCAACGGCGACGCCCACGGCCCCGAGCGCACCACCACCTGCCAGCTGCACATGCGGTCCTTCAAGGACGGCGACACCATCGACATCGAGCCGTGGCGGGCGTCCGCCTTCCCGGTCGTCAAGGACCTGGTCGTCGACCGCTCGGCCTTCGACCGGATCATCCAGGCCGGCGGCTACATCACCGCCCCCACCGGTGCCGCGCCGGAGGCGCACGCCACGCCGGTGCCCAAGCCGGACGCCGACCTCGCCTTCGAGCACGCGGAGTGCATCGGCTGCGGCGCGTGCGTGGCGGCCTGCCCGAACGGGGCGGCGATGCTGTTCACCTCCGCGAAGGTGAACCACCTCAACGTCCTGCCGCAGGGCGCGCCCGAGCGCGAGACACGAGTGCTCGACATGGTGGGGCAGATGGACGCGGAGGGCTTCGGCGGGTGCACGCTCACCGGTGAGTGCGCGACCGCCTGCCCGAAGGGCATCCCGCTGGTGTCCATCACCAGCATGAACAAGGAGTGGCTGCGGGCCACGCGCAAGGTGGCGAAGAAGTAGCCCCACCGACGTTCGCCGAAAGGTGCGGACGGACGGGGCCGGGAGAGGTGCTCCTCCCGGCCCCGTCTCGCTTTGCGCGCACCCGGCATCCGGGAAGTGCGACCGGGCTCCCGGCATTCAGGAAGCGCACATCCGCGCTCCCGGCACTCGTCATGCGCAGTACAGCCGGTGTCGGAAGAACTGGGTCGAGCCGTCCCGCGACCGCGTTCTCACGACCAGGAGAGCACCCATGACCGGCGTACTGACCGCTGACCGTCCCCCGAAACCCGCCGCTCCCCGCCGCTACACCGTCGCCCTCGCCCGCGACGAGGACGACGTGCGGGCCGCCCAGCGGCTGCGGCACGACGTGTTCGCCGGGGAGATGGGCGCGCTGCTGGCGAGCCCGCAACCCGGCCACGACGTCGACGCCTTCGACGCGTACTGCGACCACCTGCTGGTGCGCGAGGAGACGACCGGGCAGGTCGTCGGGACCTACCGGCTGCTGCCGCCGGAGCGCGCGGCGGTCGCCGGACGGCTGTACGCGGAGGGCGAGTTCGACCTCTCCGCGCTGGACGCGATCCGGCCCTCCCTGGTCGAGGTCGGCCGGTCCTGTGTGCACCCCGACCACCGCGACGGCGCGGTCATCGGACTCGTCTGGGCCGGCATAGCCCGCTACATGACCGACCGCGGCCACGCCTGGCTGGCGGGCTGCTGTTCACTCCCGCTCGCCGACGGCGGGGCCCTCGCCGCCGGTGCCTGGGACCGGGTACGGACCAAGCACCTGGCGCCCGAGGAGTACCGGGTGCGGCCGCTGCTGCCGTGGGTCCCGCGCCCGGCGGCGCCCACCGCCCGCGCCGAGCTGCCGGCGCTACTGCGCGGCTACCTCCGGCTCGGCGCCTGGGTCTGCGGGGAGCCCGCGCACGACGTGGACTTCGGCGTCGCGGACCTGTACGTGCTGCTGCCGATGAACCGGGTCGACCCGCGCTACCTGCGGCACTTCCTCTCGCTGGCCCCGGCCTGATGAGCGGCTGGCTCCCCTTCGCGCCCTGCACCCCCGCCGTGTGCGTGGAGCCGACCGCGGCCGTGGCGGCCGTACCGCGGGCCGTGCTGCGGCTCACCGCGGTCGCGGTGCTGCTCCTCGCCGGGATCGCCGTCGTGCTGGCGCCCTTTGGCCTCAGGCGCAGGCTGCCCGCGGCCCTGGTGCGGCGCTGGTGCCGGGGGGTGGTGCGGGCCGCGGGGATCCGGGTCCGCGTCACGGGGGCCGCCGTCCCCGGGGGCGGGCTGCTCCTGGTCGCCAACCACGTCTCCTGGCTCGACATCCCGCTGCTGGCCGCCGTACGTCCCGCGAGGATGCTGGCCAAGAGCGAGATACGGTGCTGGCCGGTGGCGGGCGGGCCGACGGCGCGCGCCGGGGCGCTGTTCATCGAACGGGACCGGCCGCGGGCCCTGCCGGGCACGGTCGAGGCGATCGCGCGGGCCCTGCGCGCGGGCGCCGCGGTGGCCGCCTTCCCCGAGGGCAGCACGTGGTGCGGACGGGCCCACGGCCCCTTCCGCCGGGCGGTGTTCCAGGCCGCCCTGGACGCCGGGGTGCCGGTCCTGCCGGTCCTGATCCGCTACCGGGCCGGGGAGCGGGCGGTGAGCACGACGCCCGCGTTCGTCGGCCCGGACACGCTGCTCGCCTCCCTGTGGCGGGTGGCCTCGGCCCGCGGCCTGACCGCCGAGGTGGAGGTGCGACCGGTCGTACCGCCAGGTCGTCACCGTGACCGCCGTTCCCTGGCCCGGGCCGTCGAGGACGAGGTCCACGGTGACCCCGGGAAAGCACCTTCGAAAAGTATGTGTTCTTTGTGAGGTTTGTGCCGTTTCCTTACCGCTGGATGCGGACAACCGGAAGGCAGGCACTCGAAAGGAGGGTGATGGCAGATGATCACCCGTGAAGAGATCGCCAACGTCCTGGACCAACCGGTCTACGACGGGGACGGCAACAAGATCGGCGACGCGAAGCATGTCTTCTTCGACGACATGACCGGGCGCCCCGAGTGGGTGAGCGTCAAGACGGGTATGTTCGGCTCCGCCGAGTCCTTCGTACCCATCCGCGACGCCGCGCTGGTGCAGGACCACCTCGAGGTTCCCTACGGCAAGGACCAGGTCAAGGGCGCGCCCTCGGTCGACGTCGACGCGGGCGGCCATCTGTCGGAGACCGAGGAGCACCGGCTCTACGACTACTACGGCATCAACTGGGACAGCGTGCTGTCCGAGGCCGAGCGCACCGACGACGGCCGCTTCGCCGCGGGACCGGGCCCGACGGGCGCGGCCGGAGCCGCCGGAGCCGCGGGTGCGGCGGGCCTGGCCGGCCGGACCGGCGAGAAGGACGTACGCGGTACGGCCGGTACCGGCGGCACGGCCGGGACCGCGGGCGGCATGACCGGCCGCAAGGACGCCATGGAGCGCGAGGGCATGCGCGGCGACGAGGCCATGACCCGCTCCGAGGAGCAGATGCACGTCGGCGTCGAACGGCACGAGTCGGGCCGGGCCAGGCTGCGCAAGTACGTGGTCACCGAAGAGGTCCAGCAGACCGTTCCGGTGACCCACGAGGAAGTGCGCGTGGTGCGCGAGCCCATCACGGACGCCAACCGTGACGAGGCCCTGGCCGGGCCTGAGATCAGCGAGGCCGAGCACGAGGTCACGCTGCACGCGGAACGCCCCGTCGTGGAGACGGAGACGGTGCCGGTGGAGCGCGTCCGGATGACCACGGAGGAGCTCACGGAGAACGAGACGGTGCGCGGCCAGGTCCGCAAGGAGCGCATCGAGGCCGAGACCGAGTCCTTCACGGAGGACGAGACCGGTCGGAGCGGCAAGCGGCGGGGCCGCGAGTGACCGTCCCCCGTCCTCAGCGCGGGACCGTGCGCCGGTGAACGGAGTTCACCGGCGCTTCCCGGCGTCCAGGGCACGGGCCAGATAGGGCGCGGTGGCGCTTCCTTCGACGGCCGCCACCTCGACGGGTGTTCCGGCGGCCACGATCCGGCCGCCCGCGTCGCCGCCGCCGGGCCCCAGGTCGATCACGTGGTCGGCGCCCGCGACCACACTCATGTCGTGCTCGACCACGACCACCGTGTGCCCGGCGTCGACCAGGCCGTGCAACTGCCGCATCAGCACCTGGACGTCGGCCGGGTGCAGACCCGTCGTCGGCTCGTCGAGCAGGTACAGGGTGTGGCCCCGGCGCCCGCGCTGCAACTCGCTCGCCAGCTTGATGCGCTGGGCTTCCCCGCCGGACAGCTCGGTCGCGGGCTGGCCCAGCCGCAGATACCCCAGCCCGACGTCCAGCAGCGCGGCCAGAGCGCGGGCCGCCGCCGGTGAGTCCGCGAAGAACTCCGCCGCGCCCTCCACCGTCAGGTCCAGCACCTCGGCGATGTTCCGCCCGCGGTACGCCACTTCGAGCGTCTCGGGGTTGTAGCGCGCCCCGCCGCAGTCCGGGCACGGCGCGTACGTGCTCGGCAGGAACAGCAGCTCGACGCTGACGAATCCCTCGCCCTGGCAGGTCTCGCAGCGCCCGCCCGGCACGTTGAAGGAGAACCGGCCCACGCCGTAACCGCGCTCGCGCGCCTGGCCGGTGGCCGCGAAGACCTTCCGTACCACGTCGAACAGGCCCGTGTACGTGGCCAGATTGGAGCGCGGGGTGCGGCCGATCGGCCGCTGGTCCACGGAGACCAGCCGGTCCACCCCCGCCAGGTCCTCGGTGATCTCGCCGACCAGGGTCGACTTCCCCGAGCCGGACACGCCCGTCACCGCCGTGAGCACCCCGAGCGGGAACCGCGCGGTCACCCCGCGCAGGTTGTGCCGGGTCACCGGACCGACCGTCACCGAGCCGCGCGGGGCGCGTACCTCGCGGCCCGGCGCGGGGGAGCGGTCGAAGAGGTGACGGGCGGTGGCGGACTCCGCGACGCGGGCCAGCCCCTCGACCGGACCGCTGTACAGCACCCGCCCGCCGTGCTCCCCGGCCCGCGGACCGACGTCCACGATCCAGTCGGCGCCGCGCATCACGCCCAGGTGGTGCTCCACCACGAACACCGAGTTGCCCGCCGCCTTCAGCCGCTCCAGCACCGTCAGGAGCGCCTCCGTGTCCGCCGGGTGCAGACCCGCCGAGGGCTCGTCGAGGACGTACACGACGCCGAACAGCCCGGAGCGCAGCTGGGTCGCGAGCCGCAGCCGCTGCAACTCGCCCGCCGACAGGGTGGGGGTGGGCCGGTCGAGGCTCAGATAGCCGAGCCCCAGCTCGACGACGGGCGCGATCCGGGAGGTGAGGTCCTCGGTCAGGACCTTGGCCGTCTCGCCCTCGGTCGGCAGCAGCCCGGCCAGCTCGGTGAGCGGCAGCGCCGCCAGCTCGGCGACGGTGCGGCCGCCCACGGTCACCGCGAGCGCCTCGGCCCGCAGCCTGCCGCCGCCGCACACCGGACACGGCGCGCTGGTGAGGAATCGCTCCGCCTTCGCCCGCAGGGTGGCGCTCTTCGAGTCCGCGAACGTCTTCATCACATAGCGCCGAGCGCTCATGTACGTGCCCTGGTACGGCCGCTGGATGCGGCCCGCTTCCCGCACCGGGTGCACCGTGACCACCGGCTGTTCGTCGGTGAACAGGATCCACTCCCGCGCTTCGGCGGGCAGCTCGCGCCAGGGCCGGTCCACGTCGTATCCGAGCGCGTCGAGGACGTCCCGCAGGTTCTTGCCCTGCCAGGCCCCCGGCCACGCGGCGATCGCACCGTCCCGGATCGACAGCGAGGGATCCGGGACCAGCAGTTCCTCGGTGGTGCGGTGCACCCGGCCGAGCCCGTGGCACCGAGGGCAGGCCCCGGCCGCGGTGTTCGGCGAGAAGGCGTCGGAGTCCAGCCGCTCGGCGCCCGGCGGGTAGTCGCCGGCGCGGGAGAAGAGCATCCGCAGGGAGTTGGAGAGGTTGGTGACCGTGCCCACCGAGGAGCGGGACGTCGGGGTCGCCCGCCGCTGCTGGAGCGACACGGCGGGCGGCAGCCCGGTGATCTCACCCACCTTGGGGGCGCCGACCTGGTGGATCAGCCGGCGGGCGTACGGCGCGACCGATTCGAAGTAGCGCCGCTGCGCCTCCGCGTAGACCGTCCCGAAGGCCAGCGACGACTTGCCCGATCCCGAGACCCCGGTGAACACCGCCACCACGTCCCGGGGGACGTCCACGTCCACGCCCTTGAGGTTGTGTTCGCGGGCGTCGCGCACCCGGACGTACGGGTCGTGGGGGCTGTGCATCGCGGAGGGCTCCGTACGGTGGGCGGGACAAACCCCGCGATTCTACGCCGGGGCGCCGAGCGGTCCCGTACCGGTGACACGGGCGAGCCGCCGGTAGGAGTCGAGCAGCGCCGCGCGGTCGTACGTGCTGGTGGTGACCAGGACCTCCTGCGCGCCCGTCTCCTTCACCAGCCGCTCCAGCTCGTCGGCGACCTGCTCCTCGGTGCCGGCGACGTGGCCCGCGAGACCCGCCTCGTACAGGTCGCGTTCCTTGCCGGTCATCGTCCGGGCCTCGACCTCCTCGGCCGGCGGCAGCGGCGGGAAGGAGCCGCGCGTGCGGGCGTGGGCCATGGACCACGCCTCCGGGACCAGGAGCCGCCGGGCCGCCGCGGGGGTGGCGGCCACCGCGACGGACCCGGAGACGACGACGTACGGCTCCCGGCTCCACTCGGAGGGACGGAACCCGGCGCGGTAGCGGTCGATGCCGCGGCGCATCCGGTCCCGGTCGCGCAGGTCCCCGATGACCATCGGCAGGCCGGCCCGGGCGGCGACCGCCGCACCCTCGCCCATGGCCAGCACGAACGGGGGTACGGTCAGCCCCTCCGCGGGGCGCGCGTGCACGCCCGTGGGCGAGGTGCCCCGGAACCAGCCGAGCAGCTCGGCCAGTTGCGCGTCGAAGTCCTCGGCGTCGTCCTTGTCCCGGCCCAGCGCCCTGCGGACGCCGTCGGTGAAGCCCACCGAGCGGCCGAGGCCCATGTCGACCCGGCCGGGGAAGAGCGACTCCAGCACGCCGAACTGCTCGGCGACGACCAGCGGCCGGTGGTTGGGCAGCATCACACCCCCGGTGCCGACCCGGATGCGGCTCGTGGCCCCGGCCAGGGCGGCGGCGAGCACGGTGGGTGCCGATCCGGCCACCCCGGGCACGCCGTGGTGCTCCGCCACCCAGAACCGGTGGTAGCCGAGCCGCTCGGCCTCCCGGGCCAGCTCCACGGTGTCGCGCAGCGCCTCCCCGGCACTGCGGCCCGCCCGGATGCGGGAACGGTCGAGGACGGAGAAGCGGGTGGTGGCGAGTACGGAGGTCACATGGTGTTCAACGCCCGCACGCCGCACAGATTCCCGAAGCCGCACGCGGCACGGGCTCCGGGCGCCCGTTCCGGGCCGCGCGCTCTAGGGTGGCCGGGTGAGCGACAGCAGCAGGCCCCCGGTGGCCGTGTTCGACCTGGACAACACCCTCGCCGGCACCGCGCACCGGCAGCGGTTCCTGGAGCGCCGGCCCCGCGACTGGGACGCCTTCTTCGCCGCCGCGCCGCACGATCCGCCGCTCGCCGAGGGCGTCGCGCTGGTACGGGAGAGCGCGAAGGAGTGCGAGATCGTCTACCTGACCGGACGGCCCGAGCGCTGCCGGCGCGACACGCTCGACTGGCTGGCCGCGCACGGCCTGCCGGACGGGGCCGTGCACATGCGGGGCGACGCCGACCGCAGGCCCGCCCGGCGCACCAAGCTGGAGGTCCTGCGGCGGCTCGCGCGGACCCGCGAGGTCCGGGTCCTGGTGGACGACGACGAGTTGGTCTGCGACGACGCCGAACGGGCCGGTTTCCCCGTGCTCAGGGCACGCTGGGCGGCCCGGTCGGCCGAGCTGCGCGTGGCGCAGGAGCGCGAGGGCCGCACCTGAGGGACGTGGCCGCCCGAGGGCGCTGCGGGGGCGTCAGTCCGACTCCTCCAGGCGGAAGCCGAGCTTGAGACCGACCTGCCAGTGCGCGACCTGTCCGTCCTCGATCTGGCCGCGCACCTGCGTCACCTCGAACCAGTCCAGCTTGCGCAGGGTCTGCGAGGCGCGCGTGACGGCGTTGCGGACGGCCTGGTCGACGCCGTCGGGCGAGGTGCCGACGACCTCGGTGACCCGGTAGGTGTGGTTCGACATGCGGGTGCTCCCTTCCGCGGGGACAGCGGTGTGCCCTGCGTCACTCCACCGTGCCCCAAGTCGGGACGGAGCGCGAGGCATCGGGCTCGTGGGTGGCAACCGTCCGGTACCTCCCCTTGACCTTTGTATTGGTCCATACCAAAATCCCAGACACCCGTTCGAGCCTCGGGCTCGTCCCCCACGTCGGGCTTCCCTTCGCATGTGCAGGACCCACCTGCCCGCGCCCTGTGTTCGTCAGTCAGAAGGACCCCTCGTGAGACGTCGCCTCCTCGCCCTTGTCTGTGTCTCCGCCTCCGTGCTCAGCGGCTGCGGCCTGATCTCGCAGGACGGCGGGAGCGACCGGCGCACCGTCACCGTGTGGCTGATGAAGGACAGCGCCTCGCAGGACTTCCTGAAGCGGTTCACCGAGGGCTTCGAGGCCGACCACCCCGACCTCGACCTGGACATCCGCATCCAGGAGTGGACCGGGATCGGCGACAAGGTGCAGGCCGCGCTGAAGGCCGACGGCACGGACGGCCCCGACGTCGTCGAGGTCGGCAACACCCAGGTCCCGCAGTACGCGGAGGGCGGCCGGCTGCAGAACCTGACCCTGGAGTCGATGCGCGACTGGGGCATCCGGGACTGGCTGCCGGGTCTCGCCGAACCGGGGCAGTGGATGTCCCAGCAGTTCGGCATCCCCTGGTACGCCGCCAACCGCGTCGTCATCTACCGCAAGGACCTCTTCGAGCAGGCCGGCGTCAACGAGCCGCCCCGCACCCGCGAGGAGTGGATCACCGCCACCGAGAAGCTCGACAGGGACGGCGACCAGGGCATCTACCTGGCCGGCCAGGACTGGTACACGCTCGCCGGCTTCATCTGGGACGAGGGCGGCGAACTGGCCACCCAGGACGGCGAGGGCGGTACCTGGACGGGCGCCCTGGACTCCGAGGAGGCCCTGCGCGGCATGGACTTCTACCGCGAACTACAGGCCCTGGGCGACGGCCCGGTCGACGCCGACGAGGAACACCCGCCGCAGTCCGGGGTCTTCGCGAAGGGCCGGGTCGCCCAGATCGTCGCGGTGCCGGGCCAGGCCCAGTCGATCCTGCGCGAGAACCCCGGCCTCAAGGGAAAGATCGGCTTCTTCCCCGTGCCCGGCAAGAACGCCGCCGAGCCCGGCGCCGTCTTCACCGGCGGCTCCGACCTCGTCGTGCCGAAGAACACCGACCAGGAGGAGGGCGCCCTCGCCGTGATCGAGGCGCTCGCGGGCACCAAGTGGAACACCGACCTGGCCCGCACCATGAACTACGTCCCGAACAAGAAGTCGCTCGCCAAGGAAGTCTCCGGCGAGGAGGGGATCGAGGCCATGGCGGCCGGTGCCGCACAGGGCCGGGCGACCCCCGGTACGCCTCAGTGGGGCGCGGTCGAGGCGGACAACCCGATCAAGGAGTACATGACGAAGGTGCTCACCGGGTCGGATGCGAAGTCGGAGGCCCGCAAGGCCTCCGACCGCGTCACCGAGCTGCTGGACGCCAACGCGCGCTGAGCGGGCCGGGCCGGGCCGGGCCGAAACCACCCGGCCCGCCCGCCCGGTACGACCCGCTCAGCGCGCCACGCTCAGCGCGCCACGCTCAACGACAGGGCGAACCGGCCCCCGCCGTCCGTCCACCAGTGGGCCAGATCGAGCCCGGCCGCCGCCAGCTCGGCCCGCACCCCCTCCCGCCGGAACTTCGCGGACACCTCGGTACGCAACTCCTCCCCGTCCGCGAAGTCCACGGCCAGGTCGAGCGCCTGGACCTTGACGGTCTGCGCGGTGCGCGAGCGCAGCCGCATCTCGATCCACTCCCGTTCGGCGTTCCAGAGCGCCACGTGCTCGAAGGCCGCGGGCGCGAAGTCGGCCGCCAGTTCACGGTTCACCACCGACAGCACGTTCTTGTTGAACTCGGCCGTCACCCCGGCCGCGTCGTCGTACGCGCGGACCAGCACCCCCTCGTCCTTGACCAGATCCGTGCCCAGCAACAGGCTGTCGCCGGGGGAGAGCAGGGCGCGGACGGAGGCCAGGAACGCGGCGCGCTCCTCGGGCAGCAGGTTGCCGATGGTGCCGCCCAGGAACGCCACCAGCCGGGGTCCGGGCGTGTCGGGCAGCGTCAGGCCGGCCGTGAAGTCGGCGATCAGCGCGTGCACCTGGAGACCGGGACGCTCGGCGACCAGCGCCTGCCCGGCCTGGGTGAGGGCGCTCTCGCTCACGTCGACCGGCACATAGCCGCGCAGCCCGGTCCGCTCGGTGAGCGCGTCGAGCAGCACGCGCGTCTTCTCCGAGGAGCCGGAGCCCAGCTCCACCAGGGTGTGCGCGCCGGTCGCCGTCGCGATCTCCCCGGCCCGGTCGACGAGGATCTCCCGTTCGGCCCGGGTCGGGTAGTACTCCGGCAGTGCGGTGATCGCCTCGAACAGCTCGCTGCCCCGTGCGTCGTAGAACCACTTCGGCGGCAGCCACTTGGGCGTGCTCGTCAGGCCCGCCAGGACGTCGGCGCGCAGGGCGGCGTCCGTGGCGTCCTCGGGCAGCGTCCGGGTCAGACGGAACTGGCTCACGTGCGGGGCTCCTTCACAGAGGCGAAAGCGTCTGCCGGGGCGGTTTCGCCCGGGACCTTGAGCGGGGTGATCCGCACGTCCGTGCCGCTCGCCACGAGCAGGGTGCGGTCGGGGACCTCCCGCCAGTGCGGGTCGTCGTCGTAGGGCTCCGAGGCGACGACCGTGCCGCCGCCCGGACGGGACAGGTACCAGAGGGTGTCGCCCCAGGTGGTGGAGGTGACGGTGGACCCGTTCGTGAGGAGCAGGTTGAGCCGGGAGGCGGGGGCCGCCGCGGCGACCTCCGGCACCGTCTCGGCCAGCGCCCTGCCCTCGTCGTCCCCCGCCCGCAGCCGGGCCAGGACCAGCGCCCACACGAGCGCCGAGTCGTTGCGCGCCTCCAGCGACAGCAGCTCGCCGGGCGGCAGCGTCGCCGCCACCGGGGCCAGCGAGTCCGGCCACCCCGCCACGGCGCCGTTGTGACTGAACAGCCAGGTCCCCGCGGCGAACGGTGCCGCGGCCGCCTCCGCGTCGGCGCCGGCCAGCGTCGCGTCCCGTACGGCGCCCAGCAGTGCGCCGGTGCGTACGACCCGGGCCAGGTCGGCGAAGGACTGGTCCGCCCAGATCGGTCCCGCCCGCCGGTACCGGGCGGGCACCGGGTCCCCCTCGGCGTACCAGCCGACGCCGAACCCGTCGGCGTTGACCGTGCCGTACCGCTGGTGCCGCGGCGCCCACGACTGGCGGTACAGGCCGTGCGGCGGCGCCACGAGAAGCTCGCCGAGCGGCTGTGCGGGACCCGTGTAGGCCAGGTGACGGCACATCAGACCGCCTCCGCCGACCGGGCCGTGCGGAACCCGGAGAAGATCTGCCGCCGGATCGGATAGTCCCAGTTGCGGAACGTGCCCCGGCAGGCCACCGCGTCCACCGCGAAGGAACCGCCGCGCAGCACCTTGTACTCGGGGCCGAAGAACACCTCCGAGTACTCCCGGTACGGGAACGCCCGGAACCCCGGGTACGGCGCGAAGTCGCTCGACGTCCACTCCCAGACGTCGCCGATCAACTGCCGTACGCCGAGCGGCGACTCACCGGCCGGGTAGCTGCCCGCGGGCGCCGGGCGCAGGTGCCGCTGCCCGAGGTTGGCGTGCTCCGGTCCCGGGTCGGCGTCGCCCCAGGGGTAGCGCATGGCGCGGTCGCCGGCCGGGTCGTACCGCGCGGCCTTCTCCCACTCGGCCTCGGTCGGCAGCCGGCGCCCGGCCCAGCGGGCGTAGGCGTCGGCCTCGTACCAGCACACGTGGAGCACCGGCTCGTCGTCCGGTACCGCCTCGGTCACCCCGAAGCGGCGCCGCAGCCACTGTCCGCCGTCGCGGCTCCAGAACAGCGGGGCGGCGATGGTGTGCCGGCGGATGTGATCCCAGCCCTCGGGGGTCCACCAGCGCGGGTCGTCGTAGCCTCCGTCGTCGATGAACGCCCGGTAGGCGCCGTTGGTCACCGGGACGGTGTCGATGTAGTACGGGGCCACCTCGCGCCGGTGCGCGGGCCGTTCGTTGTCCAGGGCCCACGGCTCGGTCGAGGTGCCCATGGTGAACGGGCCGCCCGGCACCAGGACTTCCGCCGGCCCGGTGAACAGCGCTACCGGGTCCGGGTCGGGCGCGGTCAGCGCCTGCGGGCCCCGACGCAGCTGGTGCGTGATCAGCATGGTCTCGTCGTGCTGCTGCTCGTGCTGGGCGATCATCCCGAAGGCGAAGCCCGCCTCCGTCAGGCGCGTGCCGTCGAACGCGGTGGCCTCCAGCACGTCCAGGGCCCGTCCGCGCACGTCCGCCGCGTACCGGCGGGCCTCGGCGGGCGACAGCAGCGGCAGGCTCGGCCGCTCGGAGCGGGGATGCTCGAAGGCGTCGTACAGGCTGTCGATCTCCGGGCGTATCGCCTCCTGCCCGGCGACCGCGCGCAGCAGCCACTGCTCCTCCTGGTTGCCGATGTGCGCCAGGTCCCATACCAGCGGGGACATCAGCGGCGACACCTGGGCGGTCAGGTCGGGGCCCTCCACGCAGCTGGTCAGCAGCGTGGTGCGCGCGCGGGCGGTGACCAGCGTGGTCAGGGCCCGCTCCCGCAGCTTCTCGGCGTCCACGGCCGCCCCTTCACCGGAGGTGACGGCGGCCGTGGTGTCGGTGGTGTCGACGGGGTCGGTCATGAGCGGGTCTCCCTCCCGTGCGGGCCACGGTCCGCGCCGCCCGGCATGTCCAGCAGATCGTCGGCGGGGCAGCGGCCCCTGAGCACATAGCGCTCCCGGTACCCGGCGACGGCGTCCGTCACCTCGGTGCTCGCGCCGAGCCGGGGCAGCGCGGCGAGCGCCGCCGTGAAGCAGGTGACGGCCGCCTCGCGCAGCTCCGGATCGGTCAGCGCGTCCCGGGCCGCGTCCTCGTACAGCGGGTTGTGCGGCGCGGGCCGGCCGAGCGTGCGCTCGGCCAGCGGCTTGACGGCCCGGTAGGCGGTCTCGGTCGCCTCCGGGTCGTCGAACAGCGCGGCGGTCACCGCCAGCGGCACGATCCAGCCGTCGTCCCCGGGCTGCGCGTCGATCATGCGCAGCTCCAGGTGGCCGCGCGGCCTGACCGGCGGGAAGAGCGTGGTGAGGTGGTAGTCGACGTCCTCCCGGGTCGGCGGCCGGGGCGCCGGTTCGCGGGTCCACTCCCGCAGGGTCAGGCCCTGAGGCACGTCCCAGGGGCCGGCGTCGCGGCGTACGCACATCACCGGGGCGTCCAGCACGTGCCGGGTCCAGGTGCCGCGCGGGTCGCTGTCCAGCGGGGGACCGCCGGCCCGGCCGGCGCCGATCTGCGTCCAGCGCAGCTGCCGGGTGGACCGCCAGCCGGTGGGCCGGCCGCCGGACAGCGGGGAGTTGGCGAACGCCGCCAGCAGGACGGCGCCCAGGTGGTGGGCCAGCCACCACCGGCGTACGTGTCCCATCGGCCCGGGCTCCTCGTGCCCGGCGTCCACGCACACCTGCACGGAGGCCGAGGAGCACATCATGAAGCGGCCACCGGGGCCGGCGCGGTCGAGGCAGGACTCCATGGCGTCGTAGCGGGGCTGCCGCAGATAGCGGCGCGGCGTCTGCCAGGGCTCGTGGCCGAGGCCGACCAGGGCGAGGCCGTCCTCGCGCAGTACGGCGCGGACGGCGTCGAGGTCGGCGGAGACGGAGCGGACGCACTCCGTCAGCGAGGCGGCGGGGAGCGAACTCAGCTCCAGCTGGCCGCCGGGCTCGACGGTCAGCGCCGACCTCAGGGGCACGGCCCGCAGCGCGGTGTACACCGCACGGAGCCGTTCGGGTGACACGGGGAGCCGCGGCTCGCGCAGCTCGTGGACGAGCCATTCCACCTCGACGCCGAGGAGCCGGGGCGGACCGGTCTTGAAGCAGATGCCGTGGACCAGCGCCTCGACCTCGGCCTCACTGACAGCGGTACGTGGCCGGATACAGCCACCAACCGAATCGGACATGTCGGGATCCTCCTGAGATTCCACCATGCCGCCGGCCCTTCTGCGGTGGGCCGGGCCGGCACACCTGTCCCACCCAAGACCCTCGTGCCGCTCCGCACAAGGATGCATTTCGGGACGTTCCCGCTCGGTAATCTCCGCGATCCGTCCGTTCCCGGGGCCTTTCCCCGTCGTTCGCCGGTCGGGAAACTCCGTTGCACCGCATCCCCAGCATCACCCAGGATCTCCGCATGAGCACGACGGGGGAGACCGCGCCGCGCGCGGTCACGGCGTCCACGGGGGTGGCGCCGTGAGCGCGCGCCTGCGGGGCATCGCACAGCGCACCGAGCAGATCGTCGCGGCCGGCACCTACCGCACGTCCGACGGGCGTGAGGTGTCCCTCGCGGCGGCGATCGGGGCGGCCGGGGACGGTACCCGGATGTACGGTCCGGGGCCCGTCGAGGTGTCCCTTCCCACCCGGGTGGGCACGGTCTTCGAGGTCACGGGCGAGAGCAGCCTGGAGGCCGCCCGGCGGCTCGGCGGCGCCGTCGCCGTGCTCAACTTCGCCTCCGCCCGCAACCCCGGTGGCGGTTACCTCAACGGCGCCCAGGCCCAGGAGGAGGCCCTGTGCCGGGCCTCCGCCCTGTACACCTGCCTGCTGCGGGCGCCCGAGTTCTACGACCACCACCGCGCCCACCGCGACCCGTTCTACACGGACCGCGTCGTCCACTCGCCCGGCGTACCCGTCTTCCGCGACGACCGGGGCCGCCTGCTGGACGAACCGTTCACGGCCGGATTCCTCACCTCCGCCGCGCCCAACGCGGGCGTGGTGCTGCGCACGGCCCCGGAGCGCGCCGCCGACCTGCCCGCCGCCCTCGCCGCACGCGCCGAGCGGGTGCTGGAGACCGCCGTGGCCCACGGGTACCGGCGGCTGGTGCTCGGCGCCTGGGGCTGCGGCGTGTTCCGCAACGACCCCGCCCAGGTGGCGGGCGCGTTCCGGACACTGCTCGGGCCCGGCGGACGGTTCGCCGGTGCCTTCGACCGGGTGGCGTTCGGCATCCTGGACCGCACCCCCGGCGCCACCGTCCGGGCGGCGTTCGAGCGGGCCTTCCCGGAGGGCACGGGCGGCCCCGGTCAGCTCCAGCCGTAGCGCTCCCGCAGCCGCTGCCGCACCAGGTTGAAGCGCATCCGGTCCAGGGCGCACGCCTCGCGGCGCATCCCGGCGTCGTGCAGCCGCAGCACCCGGTCCACGTCGACCCAGGAGTCGCGCCCCGAGCGGTCCCACGGCCCGCTCCCGATGGCGACCCACTCCCGGTCCCCGTCGTGCCGCCTGCTGGAGAGCTGCACCGCCAGCACCGTCCCGGCCGCCTCCCGGGCCACCACGAGCACCGGCCGGTCCTTGCCCCGGCCGTCCGCCTCCTCGTAGGGCACCCACGTCCAGACGATCTCGCCGGGATCGGGGTCGCCGTCGTGCGCGGGGGAGTACTCGGTCCGCACCCGGCCCACCTCCCGCGGGTCGGCCTCGGTGGTGGCAAAGGGGCCGTAACGGCCCGGGACCGTCCCGCCGTTGCTGTCGATGTCGTCGGTGAAGGCGTTCACGGCCCGTACCGTACGGGACGGGTCCGCGTGGACGCGCGGTGACCCTGCACCGGTGGCAGGCTGGCCCCGGCAAGCCAGTACGAGTCAGTAAGCCGGCACGAGTCAGAAGGCGACGTCATGACCGACCAGCTCACCGTGAGCGTCCTGGGCACCGGCATCATGGGTGCCGCGATGGCCCGCAACCTCGCCCGCGCCGGACACGCCGTCCGCGTGTGGAACCGCAGCCGGGACAAGGCCGAGCCGCTGGCCGCCGACGGCGCGCACGTCGCGGGCGGCCCGGACGAGGCCGTACGGGGTGCCGACGTCGTCCTCACGATGCTGTACGACGGTCCGGCCGCCCTCGACGTCATGCGACGGGCCGCGCCCGGGCTGAGCCCCGGCACCGTGTGGGCGCAGTCCACCACCGCGGGCGTCGACGCGGTCGCCGACCTGGCCGCCTTCGCCCACGAGCACGGCCTCGTCTTCTTCGACGCTCCCGTGCTCGGTACCCGGCAGCCCGCCGAGGCCGGTCAGCTGCTCGTGCTGGCGGCCGGTCCCGGCCAGGCGCGGGGCACCGTGGCGCCCGTGTTCGACGCCGTCGGCTCACGCACCGTGTGGACCGGTGAGGACGGCGCGGCCGGCAGCGCGACCCGGCTGAAGCTGGTGGCCAACAGCTGGGTCCTCGCCGTCACCAACGCCGGCGGCGAGACCCTCTCGCTCGCCAAGGCCCTGGGCGTCGACCCGGACGCGTTCTTCGACGCCATCGCCGGCGGGCCGCTCGACATGGGCTACCTGCGCGCCAAGGCCGGTCTGATCCGCGACGGCTCGCTGACCCCCGCCCAGTTCGCCGTCGCCACCGCCGAGAAGGACGCCCGCCTGATCGTCGAGGCCGGCGAGGCGAACGGGGTCCGGCTGGACCTCGCCGCCGCCGGGGTGCAGCGGTTCGCCCGGGCCGCCGCCCAGGGACACGGCGACGAGGACATGGCGGCGGCCTACTTCGCCAGTTTCGAGGAGAAGGCGACCGACTGAGCCCACCCGGGGTACCGGGTGCACGAGACCAGCCCGACACCGGCGACCGGACCCGGTGCCGGACCACACGAACAGCGAGGAGCCCCCGCATGTCCAAGCCGCCGCTGCCGCCCGAGGCCGTCGAACTGCTGCGCCGCCCCAACCCGTGCGTCATGGCCACCCTCCGCCAGGACGGCGCCCCCGTCACCACGCCCACCTGGTACGCCTGGGACGACGACGGCCGCGTGCTGATCAATCTCGACGCGGGCCGCGTGCGCCTGGGACACCTGCGCCGCGACCCGCGCATCACCCTCACCGTCCTCGCGGGCGACGACTGGTACACCCACGTCACCCTCATCGGCCGGGTCGCCGAGATGCGCGACGACGAGGACCTCTCCGGCATCGACCGCCTCTCCCGGCACTACACGGGCAACCCGTACCCGAACCGGGAGCGTCCCCGGGTCAGCGCCTGGATCGAGGTGGAGCGCTGGCACGGCTGGGGAGCCCTGAAGGACAGTTCCCAGGTGGGCTGACGGACGGACCCTGCGGCGCCGGGCGCCGGAACAGCGCGCCCGGCCACCGGGGTGCGGTCACGGGGTGTACGATCTTCGGGCGGCATCGCGTGTCGGTCACCGTCTGGGTGAGGCATGGAGGCGCCGCGGAGATGCCCGTGGAGGCATTGACCCGTGTCAGTCGAGTTCAACCACACCATCGTTCTCTCCCGCGACCGGGAGAAGTCCGCCCGTTTCCTCGCCGGAGTCCTCGGCCTCGAGGTCGGCGAACCGGCCGGAATGTTCCTGCCCGTGACGACCGCCAACGGCGTCACCCTCGATTTCGCCACCGTCGACGTCGACATCCCCGTGCAGCACTACGCGTTCCTCGTCTCCGAGGAAGAGTTCGACGACGTCCTCGCCCGGCTCGTCGAGGGCGGGATCCCCATCCAGGCCGACCCACAAGGCCGGCACCCGCGCCGGATCAACCGCAACGACGGCGGCCGGGGCGTGTACTTCACCGACCCGTCCGGACACGGCATGGAGGCCTTCACCCGCCCGTACGGCAGTGACCCGTCCTCGCCGCTGAACGGCGTCACGGAGGACGTGCCCGGGGCCCGCTGACCGGCGTCCCGGGGCCGTTCACGCGGCCGTCACGCGCCGCTGTCGGGCAGGACCGTGGTCAGACCCCCTCCGCGTACCGGTGGCCCCGAGGTGCCGGATGCGAGGGGGACTGGCCGTGCGGATGCGGACGGGGCTCGGAATGAGAGCCGTCGGAGCCGGTGCTCAGCCCGGCCCACGCCGGGTGGGTGACAGGTGGGCCTCAGCGGTCGGCGGTGTGCCGGGCCGGGGTGGGGGCGGACGCGCGGCTCCGTCGCGGCAGCAGCAGCGGGGTCGCCAGGAGGAGGACGCCCGCGAGGGCGACCGCCGTGCGCGTTCCGGTCAGGCCGGCCAGCAGACCCCACACCGCGGTCAGCGCCGCTGTGGTCAGTTTCCCGCTGACCGTCCAGGCCGACAGGGTGCGCGCCACCCGGTCCGCGGGCGTCAACTCCAGCCGCCGGGCGACGCACACCGGGTTGTACACGCCCACGGACGTGATCAGGGCGAACTCGACGGCCATCACCAGGACCAGCCCCGAGGTCCCCGGCCCCACGAAAGCCAGCCCGGCCGGCCAGCACACGCGCAGCACGCCACTGGTGACCAGCACCCGGTGCTCCCCGAAGCGCGCCACGAGCGGTCCGGCCAGGCGCGAGCCGATCAGCCCGCCGACGCACGGCACCGCGAAGGCGAGGGAGTACTGCCAGGGCGCGAAGCCCAGGTCGCCCAGCATGAGCACGGCCAGCAGCGGTGCCGTCGCCATGATCAGCCCGTTGACCAGGACCGTGTTGAGGAACAGCGAACGCAGACCCGATGAGGCGAGCACGTACCGCCAGCCGTCCAGCAGGTCACCGGCGCGCAACCGGCTCGCCCCCGCACGCCGCGGGCGCGGCTCCCCGCCCCCGATCGCCCGGATGCCCAGCGCCGACAGGAGATAGCTGACCGCGTCGACCGCCACCGTCACCACCGGGCCGAACAGCCCGACCGCGGCCCCGCCGACCGGGGGTCCGAGCATGGCCGCGGTCCAGGTCGTCGACTCGAACCGGCCGTTGGCGCGCAGCAGGTCCGGCGGCCGTACCAGCGCCTTGAGGCAGGAACCGGCGGCGGACCTGAAGGTGATGTCGGCCGCGGCGACGACGACCGACACGACCAGCAACTGGGCGAAGCCGAGCCGGCCGAAGGCGTACGCCAGGGGCACGCTCAGCAGCACCGCACACCGGACCAGGTCCATCGCGACCATCACCGGCCGCTTGCGCCGGAACTCCACCCACGGCCCGAGCGGCACGGCCACCAGCGCCCCCACCGCGAGACCGGCCGCCGCGAGCGCCGCCACCCGAGCCGGTCCGGCGTCCAGCACCAGGACCGCGATCAACGGAAAGGCGTCGAAGGCGAGCCGCGTGCCGAAGGTGCTGACCGTGAACGCCGCCCACAGCCATCCGAACCCCCGTCCCAACGACCCGCTGCTGCCCACCACGTCCGACCCGGCCACACCCGACTCCGTCACGCCGGACATCAAAGCGAGCCGGGCCCGGGCGGATCAAACAACCGGCCGGGCAGTACGTACAACCGATCGTTGTGCGGCGTGGCTCCGCGCGTCCTACCGGGCCAGCAGCTTGCGCAGCGCCCCGGCGACCTCGCCCGGCGCCTCCTCCGCCATGAAGTGCCCGCAGTCGACGGTCTCGTGCCGCAGGTCAGGGGCCCACGCCCGCCACAGCGCCGCGGCGTCGTACCCGAGAGCGGCGCCCCAGTCCTGCTGGAGCACGGTCACCGGCATCCGCAGCCGGTTGCCGTTCTCCCGGTCCGCCCGGTCGTGCTCGACGTCGATGCCGGCCGAGGCCCGGTAATCGGCCACGATGGACGGCACCGCCTCGCGGGACGCCTTCAGGTAGGCGGCGCGGACGTCGGCGGGCAGGGCCTGCGGGTCCCGGGTCCACACGTCGAGGAAGTGACCGAAGAACGCGTCCGGCGCGGCGCCGATCAGCTGCTCCGGCAGCCCCGGCGGCTGCGCCATCAGATACAGGTGGAAGCCCACCGCCGCCGTCGTGCCGTGCAGGACGTCCCACATGTCCAGCGTCGGCAGCACGTCGAGCGCGGCCAGGTGCGTCACCGCGTCGGGGTGGTCGAGCCCGGCGCGCACCGCGACCAGCGCGCCCCGGTCGTGACCGGCCAGCGCGAACCGATCGTGCCCCAGCTCCCGGGCCAGGGCGACCACGTCGGCGGCCATGGACCGCTTGGCGTACGCGGTGCCGTCCGGGTCGGCGGGCTTGTCGCTGGCGCCGTAGCCGCGCAGGTCGGGGCAGATGACCGTGTGGTCGGCCGCCAGGTCGGCGGCGACGTGCCGCCACATGAGGTGGGTCTGGGGAAAGCCGTGCAGCAGTACGACGGGGCTGCCCGTGCCGCCGACGGCCACGTGCAGGCCGACGCCGTCGGCGACGGTCACGCGTTCCTGGGTGAAGCCGGGGATGGCCGGTTCCGTGGTGGTCATGGTGGTAGATGCCTCTCTGTTCCCGCTCGTGTCACACGTTCCTGTGACGCCTACGAGACTGCCGCGCGCCGATCAGCAACCGATCAGCAACCGATCAGCAGCCGATCCGCGACCGGCCGGGGACCGGCCCGCACGCGTACCGTGGTCAGCGCAGGCGCGGTGGCGGATCGGAGCGGACGGAACACGGACATGGAAGCGGTCACGTTCGGTGTGCTCGGCGCGGTCACCGCCTGGCGCGGCCCCGACGTGCTCGCCCTCAAGGGCCCCCGGCACCGGGCCGTGCTCGCCCGGCTGATCCTGGCCCGGCGGCGGGTCGTCCCGGTCGCCCGCCTGGTCGATGACCTGTGGGACGCGCCGCCGCCGCGGGCCGTGGGGGCGGTGCGCACCTTCGTCGGGGACCTGCGCCGCGCCCTGGAACCGGAGCGCCCGCCGCGCGCCCCCGCCCGGCTGCTCGTCACCGAGGGCCCGGGATACGCCCTGCGCGCGGCGACCGCCACCGTGGACGCGTGGCGCTTCGAGGCCGCCGTCGCCGAGGCGGACCGGATGCCGGCCGCCCAGGCACCCGACCGGCTGCGGGTGGCCCTGGGGGAGTGGCGGGGACCCGCCTACGCCGAGTTCGGCGCGGCGGACTGGGCCCGCGGCGAACGCTCCCGGCTCACCGAGTTGCGGCTGCGCGCCGTCGAACGCCGCGCGGAGCTGCTCGTGGAACTCGGCCGCGCCTCCGAGGCCGTCCCCGACCTGGACGCGCACCTCGCCGAGCACCCCTGGCGCGAGGAGTCCTGGCGCCTGCTCGCGCTCGCCCTGTACCGGACCGGACGGCAGGCGGACGCCCTCGCCGTGCTGCGCCGGGCCCGCGCCCTGCTGGCCGGCCGGCTGGGCATCGACCCCGGCCCGCGGCTGCGCAGGCTGGAGGCCGGCATCCTCGCCCAGGACCCGGACCTGGACCCGCCCGGCGAACCGGCGGACGCGGCGGCCCGGCTGTGGGCCCGGGCGACCGAGGCGTACGACCGCACGGTCGCCGCCGGTTCCCGGGCCCGCCTGGAATCCACCGTCGGCCTGCTGCGGAGCCTCGCGGTCACCGGCGGCGGTGGCCTGGAGGCTGCCCGGGAACACCGGATGACGGCGGTCCAGGCGGCGGAGGAGACGGGCGACGCGGAACTGACGGCCCGGGTGATCGGCGCCTACGACGTCCCCGCCAACTGGACTCGCAGCGACGACCCCGAACTGGCCCGGAGCCTCGTCGCCGCCGCCGAACGCACCCTCGCCGCTCTGCCGGAGAGCCCCACGACGGACGCGGCACGCTGCCGCCTGCTGGCCACCGTCGCCCTGGAGTCGCGGGGCGTGCGCTCCCCGCGCGGGCCGCGGGCGGCCGCCGAGGCCGAGCGGATCGCCCGCCGCCTGGACGACCCCGCGCTGCTCGCGTTCGCCCTCAACGGCGTCTTCATGCAGTCCTGCACCCGCGCCGGGCTGGCTCCCCGCCGCGACGCGATCGGCGCCGAACTCGTCGCCCTCGGCACCCGGCACGGCCTGGTCAACTACGAGGTGCTCGGCCACCTGATCCGGCTCCAGGCCCGCTCGGCCCTCGCCGACCTCACCGCCGCCGACGCACACGCGAGCGCCGTCGACCGCCTCGCCGAACGGCACGAACGACCCCTCGTGGCCGTCTTCACCGCCTGGTACCTGGCCCTGCGCCGGGCGGCCACCGCCGACTGCTCCGCCGACTCCCACGACCGCGCCGAGGCCGCCTACCGGTCGGCCGCCGGGCGACTCGACGGCGCGGGGATGCCGGGCCTGGAACGCGGGCTGCTGCCCCTCGCCCTGCTCGGCCTGCGCCTGGCCCACGGCCGGCCCGCGGCGGTGGACCCGGGCGCGGACTGGGGGCCGTACCGGCCCTGGGCCGAGCCGTTCGCCCTGCTGGCCGAGGGCCGTGACACCGAGGCCCGCGGCGCCCTGCGGGCCCTGCCGGAACCTCCGCCCGACCTCCTCTACGAGGCCCTGTGCTGCGCCGAGGCCGCACTCGCCCTCGCACTCGGCGACCGCCCGGCCCTGCGGCGGACGTACGACAGGCTGCTGCCCGCGTCCGGTGAACTCGCGGGCGCGGGCAGCGGACTGCTCACCTTCGGACCGGTCGACGGATGGCTCGACGCGATCCGCCGGACCCTGGACGCGTGACGGAGTCGCGGCGAGCCGTCGTCACGGGCCTGCCGAGGCCGGGGACCGGCGTGGACAGACCTCGCGCCGAGCCGGGCCCCGCGGCGGGACGCCGACCGGGGTTGCCCCGGCCCGTGCCGGGTACCCGCCGGGCCATGAAGTGGCAGCAGGTCCAGGACGGTCCGTCCGCGGTGTACGTGGTGGTGCTCGACCAGGGCGAGGACGCGGTCGCCGAACTGACCGCCTTCGCCCGTGACCGGTCGCTGGGAGCCTCCCAGGTGACCGCGGTGGGCGCCTTCTCCGAGGCGGTCGTCGGCTGGTTCGACCGGCGGGCCCAGGACTACCGGCGCGTCCCGGTCCAGGAGCAGTGCGAGGTGCTGTCCCTCATCGGGGACATCGCCGTCGCCGACGACGGACCCACCCCGCACCTGCACGCCGTACTGGGCCTGTCCGACGGCTCGACCCGCGGCGGCCACCTGCTGTCCGGCCGGGTCTGGCCGACGCTGGAGGTCGTCGTCCGGGACAGCCCGGCCGAGCTGGCCAGGACCCACCGTCCCGACATCGGCCTGGCCCTGATCGACCTGGGCTGAACCGGCCGTCGCGGCACGGTTTACCGGCCCGGGTGCGGGCTACGCGGCCTGCGGACGATCCCGTACCGACACCCCCGGGAGGCGCGACATGACACGGCGCATCCGAGACGTGATGTCACCGGCCGCGGTGGCCGTCGAGCCCATGACGACCGTGACGCGGGCGGCCCGGCTGATGCGCGAGGAGGACGTCGGCGACGTCCTCGTGACCTACGACTGCGACCTGTTCGGTGTCCTCACCGACCGCGACATCGTGCTCCGGGGTGTCGCCGACGGCCGGGACCCCGACGCCACCACGGTCGGCGCGGTGTGCACGCCCCCACCCGTCGTCACCCTGGGACCCGACGACACCACCGACCGCGCCGCCGAGCTGATGCGCCGCCACGCCGTGCGCCGGCTCCCGGTCGTCGAGCACGGCGGCGTCCCGGTCGGCGTCGTCAGCCTCGGCGACCTCGCCGCCACCGACGACCCGCACTCCGCGCTGGCGGACATCAGCCGGGCCGCACCCGGCCACTGACACCCCGGCACCGGGGAGGAACGGCATGAGCGAACCGGTCCACGCGCGGAGCGCGCTGCGGCTGAGGCTGCTGCTGTCGGCGCTCTTCCCGCCGCTGTTCCTCGCGGGAGCCGCGTTCTTCGGCGCGTGGGCCGCCGACACCGCCTCCGGCGACAGTCCCGGCCGCGGCACGCTCGTGGTGATCGCCGTGGTGTGCGGGGCGCTCGCCCTGCCGGCGGCGGCCGACCTGCTGGTGGTGGTCCGACGGCTGCGGAACGGACACCAGCCGCACTGACGAAGCGACCCGATGAGGGGGACGGAGGGACCGACATGGCGCCCACGGCACGCACACCCGCACCACGCACCCGGGAGGACCGCCGCGCCACCACCCGCACCGCACGGCTGCGCACCCGGATCCCCGAACCCGACGAGGAACCCGACCTGCTCGGCCAGTACCTGACCCAGATCGGCGCCACGCCCCTGCTGACCGCCGCGGACGAGGTACGGCTCGCCACGCGCATCGAGGCGGGCGTGCGGGCCCGGGAGGAACTGGAGGCGGCCGACACCGGCGAGCCCGCCCCCGCGCCCGGGCGGCGCCGCGCGCTGCAGGAGACCGTGCACGACGGCCAGGAGGCCAAGGACCACATGGTGCGGGCCAATCTGCGGCTGGTGGTGTCGATGGCCAAGCGCCACGCCCACCGCGGTCTGCCCCTCCTCGACGTCATCCAGGAGGGCAACCTCGGACTGATCCGGGCCGTGGAGAAGTTCGACCACACCAAGGGCTTCAAGTTCTCCACGTACGCCACCTGGTGGATCCGCCAGGCCATCGAGCGGGGCCTGGCCACCCACGCCCGGACGGTCCGGCTGCCGGTCCACGTCGTGGAGCAGCTCCAGAAACTCGCCAAGGTCGAACGCAAGCTCCGCGCGGGCCTCGACCGCGAGCCGACCACCGAGGAGGTCGCCGCCGAGAGCGGCATCGACGCGGACAAGGTCGTCTGGCTGCGCCGGGTCGGACGGGACGCGGTCAGCCTGGACACCCCCGTGGACGAGACCGGCGACACCGTCGTGGGCGACCTCATCCCCGACACCGAGGTGCTGCGCGCCCCGGAGGTCGCCGAGTTCCAGGCGCTCGCGGCGGAGTTGCGGGAGGCCGTCGGCACCCTCGCACCCCGCGAGTCCCTGATCCTCAGCCTGCGCTACGGACTGCACGACGGCCGTCCCCGCACCCTGCAACAGGTCGCCCAGCACGTGGGCCTCACCCGCGAACGCGTCCGCCAGCTGGAGAAGGCCTCGCTCGCCCACCTGCGCGCACCCGAGCACCGGGAACGCCTGCTGGACTGGGCGAGCTGACCCGGCCGGAGCCGAGGCGGCGGACTCTTACTCGGGCCCCGTCCGCAGCCGGGCCCCCTGCCGCAGCAGCTCGCGCTGGACCAGCCGGTAGGGCAGACCTCGCGGTCCGCGCCCGTGCCGGACGGTCAGCGCCGCGCACACCCCGGCCGCGTGGCCGGTCGCCATGGCGATGGGCATCACCCGGTACGACGAGTGCGCCACGTGCGTCCCGGAGATGCAGCGGCCCGCCACCAGCAGCCGGTCGGTGCCCCGGGGGAGCAGACAGCGCAGCGGGATGTCGTAGAATCTGCCCCGCGGCACCCTCTTCAGGACGGTGCCGGAGCCGCGCGGATTGTGGATGTCGACCGGATAGGCGCCGTGCGCGATCACGTCCGGGAAGGTGCGCGCCGCCAGGATGTCGTGGCCGGTCAGCTGGTAGTCGCCGAGCACCCGGCGGCTCTCCCGCACCCCGATGTGCGTGCCGCTCTGCACCACGTACGACTCCTCGAACCCGGGCACCCGGGTGCGCAGGAAGCGGTCGATCTCGGCCAGTTGGCGCCGGGCGGTGTACTCGGCGCGGGAGAGGTCCCAGACGCTGGTGCCCAGGACCCGGTTCACCCGGGTGCTGTTCACGGCGACCTCGTGCGGGTGCGGGGTCGCGAAGAAGAGGATGTCCTCGCGCGGCAGCCGCAGTTCGCCGCCCGCCCTGGCCTCCTCGATCAGGTCCCACAGCCCGTGCACACCCCGCCACTGGTCGGGGTGCTCGCGCACGTACGCGGCGAAGTCGGGCCGGGCGAAGTCGGCGACGCGGAACATCAGCGTCATGGGCTGCACCAGCCCGTCCTCCGGCCGCCCGATCTCGTACGGCGCTCCGCAGGCCGTCGCCACGTCGCCGTCGCCCGTGCCGTCCACGACGACCCCGGCGTCGATCACCACCGGCCCCGACTTGGTCTCGAACACCACCCGCCAGCCCGAGCCGTCCTCCAGCGGCAGCGCGCCGGAGGCGAAGGAGTGGAACAGCATCCGCACCCCCGACTCGTCCATCATCTCCAGCAGGGCGGACTTGAACAGCTCCGGGTCGAAGGGGACCGTGTACCCGGTCTTCGGAGAGGGCGGCAGACAGCCGCCGCGGCCCATGAGCCGGTCGAGCAACTGCCACAGGACGCCCGCGACCACCGGCTCGCCCTCGCCGTGGTCGGTGGGCAGCAGCCGTGAGGTGTCCCCGTCCTCGGTGAACGCGGCCTGCTTGTGCTCGTTGTGGAACGACATCAGCGGCATCACCAGCGCCACGGTCGCGTTGCCGCCGAGGAAGCCGTACCGCTCCACCAGCACGACGTCCGCCCCGGCGTCGGCCGCGCCGACCGCCGCCGCGAACCCGGCGGGACCGCCGCCCACCACCAGGACGTCGCAGCGGCCGCCGTGCCGGGCGGGCCGGGGCGGCAGGGTGACGGTGCGGGACTCGTGGGGCTCTTGCAGTATCGGCATCGTTCACCTCCGGATCAGGCGTTCAGCGGCCGCGGCTCGGCGCCGTACGTCCCGTCACCGGCCGGGCCTCCACCCGCCGGGCCTCCACTCGCCGGGCCCCCACCTGCCGGGCCTCCGTCCGCGGGGCCCGCGTCCGCCGCGGGGGCGCCGCCCGACCCTCGTGCGGCGCCGATCTCGTCGAGCAGGGACCCGCACCGCTCGCAGGTCTCCCGCGCCGACGCGGACAGCTCGCCCATCCGGGTCCGCAGGTCGTCGCGGCGCTGCGGATACTCGTCCCAGAGCCGGTCCACCTCCGCCAGCAGCAGCCCCGCCTGCTCCCGCGCCACACCCACCAGCGCCGGGGCGCCCAGCCGGCGCGCGAAGTCGAAGACCTTGCCGGAGTACGGCAGCGGCAGCACCGGTACGCCGGTGAGCGCCGCGAAGATCACGAAGTGCAGACGCATGCCCACGGCCACGTCGAGATGGCGCATGAAGCCGAGGACCTGCCCCGGGCTGTAGTCGCCGTGCAGGATGCGGCCCTGGTCCGGGGCCGTCATGTGGGACAGCACGGCGTGCGCGTGCCGTACGTCGTGCCGCTCCATCGGCAGGAACACCACGTGCGCGTCCAGCCGTCGGACCAGGAAGTCCGCGACATCGGCGAGCAGCGCGTGGTAGCCGCCCTCGTCAAGCTTCTCGGCGGCCCGCCCCGGCTCGCGCACCGACATCCCCACCAGCCGCGCGCCGGACGGGATGCCCTCGTCGCGCATCATCGCCTCGGTGAACGGCTCCGGGGCCAGCAGCAGCGCCGGGTCGGCGGTGACCGCGACCTCCCGCTCCAGGCCGACCTCCTCCAGCACCAGCCGCGACTCCTCGTCCCGCACCACCACGTCGTCCATCTCCGCCAGCACCGTGCGCACCGCGTCCCGGTCCTCGGCGTCGGTCAGCGGCCCGGCGCCGACGGCGTAGGCGAAGGTGGGCACGTGCCGGGTCTGCGCGGCGCGCACCAGGCGCAGATAGCGCCGCGCCTCGCCGTCGTACAGGATTCCGCCGCCGCCCAGCACGAGGAGGTCCAGGCCGGGCAGCACGTCGAGGACGTGGTTGCGGCTGACCCCCTCCCAGGGCACCACCTCGTCGGCGTCGGGGTGATGGGCACGGGTGTGCTCCGCGTTCCGGCTCAGGACGACGAGGTGCGCGTCCGGCCGCCGGGCGCGCAGACAGCTCAGCACGCAGGTCAGGATCGCCTCGTCGCCGATGTTGAAGCCGCCGTAGGAACCCAGCACGCCGATGCGCGGGCCCCGGCGGGCGGGGGGCGGATGCGAGGGCCGAAGGTTCATCCGGGGACTCCCGTCACGTCGGAATCGGCCGGCGCGCGCCGGTCTCGGTGCGTGGGGCCGCGCACGGTGCCGGGTTGCCTGCGCCGCATCCCGGAAACACCCTGGCCAAGAACCACCCGTACGCGACCCGATCCGCACGAGGAGCACCGGTGAACGTCTCCCTCAGCGTCTGGCTGCTGACCGTCGCGGGCCTGTGCGTCCTCGTCGCCGCCGACTTCTTCATCGGGCGCAAGCCGCACGACGTGTCCCTCCGGGAGGCGGGGATCTGGACGGCCGTCTGGGTGGTCCTGGCCTGCCTGTTCGGGGTGGGGCTGCTGGTGGTCGGCGGCGGCGGACCGGGGGGCGAGTTCTTCGCCGGTTACCTCACCGAGAAGTCGCTCAGCGTCGACAACCTCTTCGTCTTCGTGCTGATCATGGCCAAGTTCGCGGTGCCCTCGCGGTACCAGCAGCGGGTGCTGATGGTCGGCGTCCTGGTGGCCCTGGTGCTGCGCGCCGCGTTCATCGCGGCCGGCGCGGCGATCATCTCCGCCTTCTCCTGGGTGTTCTACCTCTTCGGTGCGTTCCTCATCTGGACGGCCTGGAAGCTCATCCAGGACGCCCGCAAGGACGAGCACGAGCAGGAGTACGAGGAGAACAAGCTGCTGAAGTCGATCGAGCGCCGCTTCGGCGTCGCCGACCGGTACCACGGCACCCGGCTGTGGGTGGAGCAGAACGGCAGGCGGGTCATGACCCCGATGCTGGTCGTGATGCTCGCCATCGGGTTCACCGACATCCTGTTCGCCCTGGACTCCATCCCCGCCATCTACGGGCTGACCCAGGACCCGTACATCGTGTTCACCGCCAACGCGTTCGCCCTGATGGGCCTGCGTCAGCTGTACTTCCTCATCGGTGGCCTGCTGAAGAAGCTGGTCCACCTCTCCTACGGCCTGTCCGTCATCCTCGGGTTCATCGGCGTCAAGCTGGTACTGCACGCGCTGCACGAGTCGGGCGTGGACGTGCCAGAGATCGGCATCCCGTTCTCGCTGGGGTTCATCGTGCTGGTCCTCGCGGTCACCACGGCGAGCAGCCTGTGGGCCACGAGGCGGCAGGAGCGGGCCTGACACCCGCTCCACCCGCTCCTGGCCGCCCGGCCGCCTGGCCGCCCGGCCGCTCAGCGGCCGGCGGGAGTGGGCCTGCCGCGCGAGACCACCCGGGTGCCGTGGTCGTCGACGACGCGGGCCTGGAGCGAACCGCAGGCGCACCGGGTCCACAGCGTGCCGCCCGCCCCGGTGGGGTGGGCGGACAGCACCTGGAAGGGCTCGGCACCGTCGGGCCACCCGCAGTGCGGGCAGACGACACCGGTCGTGCTGGGCATGGCGACTCCTCGCGTCAGTGGTACGTCGGGATGCTGGTGTGGGCGCCGGTCCCACCGTGGCGCCACTGACAGGGTGCGGCCACGGATCCGTTCACGTCCAGGTTGACTTTACGGACTCCACCGTGAAGCGTGCACTTCATGATTGACCTGCGCAGGCTGCACGTGCTGCGGGCGGTCGCCCACTACGGCACCGTCACCGCGGCGGCCCGTGCCCTGCACTTCACCCCCTCGGCCGCCTCGCAGCAGATCCGGCAGCTCGCCCGGGACCTGGGCGTCGACCTGCTGGAGCCGCAGGGGCGCGGGGTGCGGCTCACCGCGGCGGCGGAGAGCCTGCTGGCACACGCCGACGCGATCGAGGCGCGCTGGGACGAGGCCGAACAGGATCTGCGGGCAGGGGAGGGGGCCCCGGCCGGGCCGCTGCGGGTGACGGGGTTCCCGGTGGCCGTCGCCGTCCTGCTGGCCCCCATGGCGGCGCGGCTGCGGGAGCGGCACCCCCGGCTGTCGGTGCGGATCCGGGAGGTGGAGGTGGCGGAGAGCTTCGACCTGCTCTTCGAGGGGGAGAGCGATCTGGCGGTGGTGGAGGCGACCCCGGTCAGCCCGCCGTCGGCCGACGCGCGCTTCGAGCAGCGGCCGCTCCTGGACGAGCCGTTCGACCTGGTCGTCCCCGCGGACCATCCGCTGGCCGGGCGGGAGGAGGCCGACCTCGCCGAGGCGGCCCACGAGGTCTGGATCGCGCCGATGCCGCAGAGCCCCTGCCGGACGCACATGGTGGCGGCGTGCGGTGCCGCCGGGTTCACTCCCGACGTGGTCCATCTCGCGGTGGACTGGAACGTCACGGCCCACCTGGTCGCCCACGGGCTCGGTGTCGCGCTCGTGCCCCGGCTCGCCCGGCTGACCCCCGAGCTGCCGATCGTCCGCGTGCCCTGCGCAGGCCGGCCGCACCGCAAGCTGCTGACCTGCACGCGCAGCGGTGGTCATCGCCGTGCTGCGGTCGCGGCCGCGCTGGAGGAACTGCGCACGCTGGCCGCCGCGGCGGTGGCCTGACACACGGCGGGACCGGAGCTCGGCGGAGCTCCGGTCCCGCAGGTGTGCCGGTGCGCCGGTCAGGCGGCGACGGCCTCGTCCGCGTGGCCGTGCAGCCGGGCGACGACCTCGGTCAGCTGGGCGGCGACCTCGGCGTCGTCGGCCGGGTGGGTCTCGGCGAAGCGGGTCACCGAGCCGGGGATGGCCAGCTTGATGTCCTCGATCACCTTGCCGCCGGCGATGCCCACGGCCTTGCGGGCCTCGTCCTGCGCCCACACGCCGCCGTACTGGCCGAAGGCGGTGCCGACCACGGCGACGGGCTTGCCGGTGAAGGCGCCGGCGCCGTAGGGGCGGGACAGCCAGTCGATGGCGTTCTTCAGGACGGCCGGGATGGTGCCGTTGTACTCGGGCGAGAAGAGCAGGAAGGCCTGCGCGCCCTGGGCGGCCTCGCGCAGCTTCGCGGCGGCGGCCGGGACGCTGCCCTCGACGTCGATGTCCTCGTTGTAGAAGGGGATGTCGGCGAGCCCCTCGAACAGCTGCACCTCGGCGCCCTCCGGCGCGAACTTGACGGCCGCCTCGGCGAGCTGGCGGTTGTGCGAACCGGCGCGAAGGCTGCCGACGAGCGCAAGGATGCGGACAGACATGAGTACTCCCACTGCTGAACAAGGGTTGGCGGGCGGACCGACACACTGCCGTGACGATCCGGACCGAGGTCCGTTTAATTTCTAACATCCCAAACGGACCGCGGTCCAGTTTTCTTCCCGATGCTTTACGCTGGCTTCATGTCCGCCGCCCCGCCGCGCTTCCCGCAGCCCCAGGAGAACGCCGGTCCGCCCGAGCTGCTGCAACTCGGCACCGGGACCGACGAGGACGAGCCCTGCCTGCGGGCCGACGCCGCCCGCAACCGCGCCCGGCTCCTGGAGGCCGCCGAGCGGCTGGTCGCCGAGCACGGGGCCGGCGCCCTCACCATGGAGGCGGTGGCCGCCGCGGCCAGCGTGGGCAAGGGCACGGTCTTCCGCCGCTTCGGCGACCGCACCGGGCTGCTCGCGGCGCTGCTCGACCACTCCGAGCGGAAGTTCCAGGCCGCGCTCCTGACCGGCCCGCCACCCCTCGGCCCCGGCGCGCCCCCGGTCGAGCGGCTGCGGGCCTTCGGCTGCGCGCTGCTGCGCCGCTCCATCGACGAACTCGACCTGCTCCTGGCCGGGGAACCGAGCGCCGAACGCCGCCACACCTTCCCGCCACGCCGTTTCCTGCGCCATCACGTGGCGCTGCTGCTGCGGGAGGCCGTGCCGGACGCCGACAGCGAACTCCTCTCGCACACCCTCATGGCGTACCTCGACGCCGCCCTGATCCACCACCTCACCCAGCAGTGCGGGCTGCCCGCCGAACGCGTGCGGGCGGGCTGGCTCGACCTGGTCGCGCGGGTCACCCGCACCGACACCCCGGCCCCCGGGACGCAACTCCCGGCCCCCGCACCGCCGGCCTGAACTCGGTCCGCGGCGGCCGAAGTTGCCCCGCCCGCCGACCCGCGCCCGGCTTCTGCCAGGATGCCGTACGTCATGGTGCAGATACCGAATCAGCCGCCCCCCGACCCCTCCGCACCGCGCTCCGCCCCCACGAGCGCCGATGTGGCCCGCCTGGCCGGCGTCTCGCGCGCGACCGTCTCCTACGTCCTCAACAACGCCGACGCCGTACGGATCAGCGAACCCACCCGCCGCCGCGTCCGCGAGGCCGCCCGGGAACTCGGCTACGTCCCGCACGCCGCGGCCCGCTCACTGCGCGCCGGACACAGCCGCATGGTCCTGATGCCGGCGCCGTCCTTCCCCGCCGGCCCGCTCTACAACCGCTTCCTCACCGAACTCCAGTGGGCGCTGGGCCGCCTCGACTACACAGTCGTGCAGCACGGCACCGTCGGCGTCCACGGCGACGAGGCCGCCCGTGCCTGGGCCGAACTGCGCCCGGTCGCCGTCCTGGTACCCGGCTCCGGCCTCGGCCCGCGGGGGGTGGAGGTCCTCAAACGCTCCGGCGCCCGGGCAGTCCTCACCCTCGGCCCCGAGGCCGTCGACGGAGCACACGCCCTCCTCACCGACCAGGAGGGGGTGGGCCGCAGCGCCACCCGCCACCTCTACGACCGCGGACGCCGCAGGATCGGCGTCGTCGTGCCCGCGGAGGGCGGCCTCGACGTCTTCTCGGCACCGCGCCTCGCCGGCGCCCGCGGGGCCGTGTCCGGCACCGACGCCACCGTCACCGAACTGCCCCTCGCCTACGACGAACGGGACGCCGCCCGCCTCGCGGCGCGCTGGCGTCCCCTGGGACTCGACGCGGTGTACGCGTACAACGACGAGTACGCGATGCTGCTGATGCGGGCCCTTCAGGACGAGGGCCTCGACATCCCCGGCGACGCCGCCGTGATCGGCGCCGACGACCTGATGCTGGGCCGGCTGCTGCGGCCCCGGCTCAGCACCGTCCACCTGGATCTGCCCGCCGGCCGCGACCTGGCGGCACTCGTCGACCGGGCGGTGCACGACCCCGGCGCCGCGCCCGAGCGCCACAAGGTGCTGGGCGCGAGGGTGGTGCACCGGGAGTCGAGCTGACCGGCGGCCGGTCCGCCCGCTACCGGCCTTCCTCGCCGTTCTGCCCGGCCTGCGCCTGCTGCTCGGCGACCGCCTTGCGGACCTCGTCCATGTCCAGCTTCCGGGCCTGACCGATCACGTCGGTGAGGGCCTCCTCCGGCAGCGCGCCCGGCTGCGCGAACACGGCCACCTGGTCCCGCACGATCATCAGCGTCGGAATCGACTGGATGCCGAAGGCCTGCGCCAGCTCGGGCTGCGCCTCGGTGTCCACCTTGCCGAACACCAGGTCCGGGTTGGCCTCCGCCGCCTTCTCGTAGACCGGGGCGAACTGACGGCACGGACCGCACCAGGACGCCCAGAAGTCGATCAGCACGAACTCGTTGTCCGTGACCGTCTGGTCGAAGTTCTCCTTGGTGAGTTCCACGGTGCTGGTCATGAGGTGATCCCTCTTCCTGGGTTCGGGGGAGAAGCCGTCGGCACAACACTGCCGACCTGGTGGGTATTCCGCGCGCGTACCCATGTGGCCACCTCGCACACCACCCACCAGACTGACCCCATGACGCAATCGGATTCCCTCACGTACGACGTCGTGGTGATCGGCGCGGGACCCGTCGGCGAGAACGTCGCCGACCGCACCCGCGCGGCCGGGCTGTCCACCGCGATCGTGGAGAGCGAACTGGTCGGCGGCGAGTGCTCCTACTGGGCCTGCATGCCCAGCAAGGCCCTGCTGCGCCCGGTCATCGCCCGCGCGGACGCCCGCCGCCTGCCCGGCCTCGCCCAGTCCGTCCAGGACCCCCTCGACGCGCAGGCCGTCCTCGCCCGCCGCGACGAGTTCACCTCGCACTGGAAGGACGACGGCCAGGTCCAGTGGGTCGAGGGCATCGGCGCCGACCTGTACCGCGGCCAGGGGCGGCTCGCCGGACCGCGCACCGTGGAGGTGGCCGGGTCCGACGGCAGCCGCCGGAGCCTGACCGCCCGGCACGCCGTCGCCGTCTGCACCGGCAGCGCCGCCGCCCTGCCCCCGCTGCCGGGACTCGCCGAGGTGCGCCCCTGGACCAGTCGCGAGGCCACGAGCGCCAAGAGCGCGCCCGGCCGGCTGATCGTCGTCGGCGGCGGAGTCGTCGCCGTGGAGATGGCCACCGCCTGGCAGGCCCTCGGCTCCCGGGTCACGATGCTGGTGCGCGGCGACGGCGGCCTGCTCGCGCGGATGGAGCCCTTCGCCGGGGAACTGGTCGCCGAGGCGCTCACCGAGGCCGGGGTGGACATCCGCACCGGCGTCTCGGTCGAGTCCGTCACCCGCGAGAACGGCACCGTCGTCGCCGTCACCGACACCGGCGACCGCCTGGAGGCCGACGAGATCCTCTTCGCCACCGGCCGGACGCCGCGCACCGGCGACATCGGCCTGGAGACCGTCGGTCTGGAGCCCGGCTCCTGGCTGCCGGTCGACGACAGCCTCCGGGTGGAGGGCCACGACTGGCTCTACGCCGTCGGCGACGTCAACCACCGCGCCCTCCTCACCCACCAGGGCAAGTACCAGGCACGCATCGCGGGCGCCGCCATCGCCGCCCGCGCCTCCGGCGTACCGATCCTGGAGTCCGACCCGTGGGGCGCCCACGCGGCGACCGCCGACCACCACGCCGTTCCCCAGGTGGTCTTCACCGACCCCGAGGCGGCGTCCGTCGGCCTGAGCCTGGCCGAGGCCGAGCAGGCCGGCCACCGCGTGCGCGCGGTCGACGTCGACATCGCGGTGGCGGGATCGAGCCTGTACGGCGACGGCTACAAGGGCCGGGCCCGCATGGTGGTCGACCTGGAGGACGAGATCGTCCGCGGCGTCACCTTCGTCGGCCCCGGCGTCGGCGAGCTGATCCACTCCGCGACCGTGGTCGTCGCCGGCCGGGTACCGGTCAGCCGCCTGTGGCACGCGGTCCCGTCGTATCCGACGATCAGCGAGGTATGGCTGAGGCTGCTGGAGGCGTACCGGGACAACTGACCCGCCCCGCCGCGCCGGCCCGGAACCGGCGGCGGGCGCCGGTGGGCTGGTTCCGGTGGCCGGTGCGGGAGGTCGGTGCCGGTGGCGGGTCCTGGCAGGCGGTCCCGCGGCCGGTGCGGGCTGGCGGTGCTGGTGGGCGGTCCCGTGACCGGTCCAGGTAGTCGGTGCCGGTGGGCTGGTTCCGGTGGGCGGTGCGGGGGGTCGGTGCCGGTGGCGGGTCCTGGCAGGCGGTCCCGCGGCCGGTGCGGGCTGGCTGGCGGTGCTGGTGGGCGGTCCCGTGACCGGTCCAGGTAGTCGGTGCCGGTGGGCTGGTTCCGGTGGCCGGTGCGGGAGGCCGGTGCCGGTGAGCTGGTTCCGGTGGGTGGTGCGGGAGGTCGGTCGTGGCGGCGGGTCTCGCAGGTTGGTGCCGGCGGCGGGTCCTGGCAGGTGGTCCCGCGGCCGGTGCGGGAGGGCGGTGTGGGCGGGTGGTGCCTGAGGTCGGTGCCGCAGGCCGGTCGCGGGGGTCGGTCAGGCCGTCGGGCCGGGCAGGTCGAAGCCCAGCGCCGCCGCCGCCCGCTCCGGCGTCGGCTGGGACCAGAGGTCCGCCATCGCCGCGTTCGAGGCCAGCGAGCGCGGTTCGGCCCGGTCCAGGTACAGCGTGCCGTCGAGGTGGTCCGTCTCGTGCTGCACGATCCGGGCCGGCCAGCCCGTGAACACCTCGTCCACCGACCGCCCGTGCTCGTCCCGCGCCCGCAGCCGCACCTCGGCATGGCGTGCCACCACCGCCTGCCAGCCCGGCACGCTCAGGCAGCCTTCGAAGAACGCGGCCCGCCCGACGCCGACCGGTTCGTACGACGGGTTGACCAGCACCCGGAAAGGCTGCGGCACCCGCCCCCGTGCGACCCGCACCGCCTCGGGCACCGGCGCGGGGTCCTCGATCACCGCGACCCTCAGTCCCACCCCGACCTGGGGCGCGGCCAGACCCACACCGGGCGCCGCGTGCATGGTCAGCCGCAGCGCCTCGACGAACCGCTCGAAGAGCGCGGGCGCCAACTGCCCGTCGTACGGCTCGGCCGTGCGCCGCAGCACCGGATCCCCGGCCGCGACGATCGGCAACGGGCCGCCGACGGCGAGCAGTTCCTCGACCCGCTCGGCAAGCGGGGGGCGATCACTCGGAGTTCCCAGCGCGGTTCCCATCGCGCCAGGATGCCACGCCCGGGGTTCGCGCTCAGAGTTCGGCGAAGTCGCCCGCGAGGGCCGAGGCGATCCGCAGCTGGGCGTCGGCCTCCTCCTGCCGCCCCTGCCGTTCCAGGGTGCGGCCCAGCATCAGCCGGGCGTAGTGCTCGACCGGATCACGCTCGACGACGATCCGCAGCTCGGCCTCCGCCCGCCGCAACTGGGCCGAGTGGTAGTAGGAGCGCGCCAGCAGCAGCCGCGGGCCGGTCTGCTCGGGCACCTCGGCGACCAGTCCGTCCAGGACGCGCGCCGCGGCGGCGTAGTCCTTGGCGTCGAAGAACATCCGTGCGCGCTTCCAGCGCTCCGCCGGCGTTCCGTGGTCGTAGTACGTCATGTCCACTGAGGACCTCCTTCGGCCCGTGCAACCACACCACACGGTTGAACATTCCAATACCGATGGCGGTGCGCCGAGGGGCGCCGTAGCCCGCCACGGTGACGGCCCGCCGTCCGTCTGACGCGAAGGCCCCGCCGGGTCTAGGTTGGGCGGCATGAGCAACCTTGATCGCGAGGCAGTACCCAGTCTCTGCGGCGGCCGCGGCTTCGTGGTGACGGAGCCCGTACGGGAACTCCTCAGCCCTCGCCACGTCAAGCTCGGCGAGTCCACCGAGGTCCGCCGACTGCTGCCCAACCTGGGCCGGCGCATGGTCGGCGCCTGGTGCTTCGTCGACCACTACGGCCCCGACGACATCGCCGACGAGCCCGGCATGCAGGTGCCCCCGCATCCGCACATGGGCCTGCAGACGGTGAGCTGGCTGCACGAGGGCGAAGTACTGCACCGCGACTCCACCGGCAGCCTGCAGACCATCCGCCCGCGTCAGCTGGGCCTGATGACCTCCGGCCGCGCGATCAGCCACTCGGAGGAGAGCCCGCGCCCGCACGCGCGCCTCCTGCACGGCGCGCAGCTGTGGGTGGCCCTCCCGGACGCCCACCGGCACACCGACCCCCACTTCGAGTTCCACGCCGAGCTGCCCCGGGTCACGGCCCCGGGCCTGGCGGCCACCGTGCTCCTCGGCACCCTCGACACCGCCACCTCGCCCGGCACCACGTACACCCCCCTCGTCGGCGCCGACCTGGCCCTCACCGGCGGCACGGACGTACGCCTGCCGCTGGAACGGGACTTCGAGTACGCCGTACTGGCCATGAGCGGTGAGGCCCACGTCGACGGCGTGCCCCTGGTGCCGGGCTCGATGCTCTACCTCGGCTGCGGCCGCGACGAGTTGCCCCTGCGCGCCGACTCGGACGCGGGCCTGATGCTCCTGGGCGGCGAGCCGTTCGAGGAGGAACTGATCATGTTCTGGAACTGGATCGGGCGCTCCCAGGAGGAGATCGAGCAGGCCCGGCGGGACTGGATGGAAGGGTCGCGGTTCGGTGAGGTCAAGGGCTACGACGGCGCCCCGCTGCCCGCCCCCGAGCTGCCGGCCGTCCCGCTGAAGCCTCGCGGAAGGACCCGTTGACCTGCGTAAGGTCGTCATGGCGGTGCGCGCTGGAGGCCGGCGTCTCCGGACGTTGCCCTCGCCGTCGTAGAAGTAGGTGACGGTGAAGTGGGTGGAGGAGACCTCGCGGACGCGGACGCGGGAGTCGCAGCCGTAGACGGTGGTGAGGGAACCACCGGCCGCACCGGGCGATGCCCGTGGCGGCCGATCGGTTCCCTCCGCCACTCACTTGTTCCGTGAGCGGATGGCCACCGCCACTCCGATCGAGAAGATCACACCGACCACGGCCACCCAGACGGCCGGCTTCAGACCTGCCACCATGCCGAAGGCACCGATGAGTACAAGGGCGACACCGGCGGCCAGGGCGATCCACAATCCGGTAGCAGCCACCGCTCGTCCGGCCTCGTCGCCGTGGTCCAGCGTGTTTCCCTGATCGTTGCCAGTGTCCACGTGCTCTCCTTCTGTCAGGACAACGAGTCCTGCATCGCACCTGCGGTTACGTTGCTTACGGTGTCGGCCGCGATACCGCATCGTGCCGTGGTCAGCGGAGTGAGGTAGGGCATCCCTGCGGCCGTCGCCATCGTGGCGGTCCCAGCGGTGCACAGGCCCCCGAAAACGGCTCCGGCCGCGATGCCCGCGGCCTGCGAGAACAGTGCCTGGGGATCGTTCCGGTTCTGCCAGATCTCTGCGAGGTCCTTGCCTCCGAACATGCCGTCGACGAAGGACCCGAAACCCAACAGGCCACTCGGGTCGACATTTGGCCGAGCGGGGCGTGCCCGGGCGAGGTCCTGGAGCACCACCTGAGGCACTACGCCGTCGAGTTCCGGAACCGGATCCTCGACGCGGCGGCCGCCCTCGCCTGAGCGGTACCGGCCGGAACCGCTGTCGGTGAGGCCGGTCTTCCCTCGACCGGCCGGGCCGACGCCGGCCACCCGCCCGTGCGCCATCGATCACACAAGGAACGTCGTGTCTCAACACTCCGGCCGGCCCGGTACGGGACGCAAACTGACCTTGGTCGTCCTCGGCATGACCGCCCTGTCCACGACCCTCCTGGGCCTGCAGTCCCTCCTCGGCATCGCCGGCTTCGGCCTCGGCACCGCCCTCATGATGCTGCTGGGCAACCCCCTCTCGGGCCTGGCCACCGGCCCGCACTGGCTCCCCGACGGATGGGCCACCGTCGGCCAGTTGCTCCCGCCGGGCGCAGCGGGCAGCCTCCTGCGCGCCAACGCCTTCTTCGACGGGACGGGCACCGGCTACCCCGCCCTGGTCCTGACCGCATAGGTCGTCCTCGGATGCGCCCTCACCCTCATCGCGGACCGACGCGGCAGGCGTACCCCGGTGCACCGGTCCGAGATCGTCGCCACCTCGCACCCCGGCAGCGCGACCCCTGCCCAGCAGCCCGAGGCCATCACCCCGTGACGCCGGCAGGACGGGATTGCCGAGCGGGTGCGTGAACGCCCTGTCGGCGGGCACAAGGGCTATCGCACCGAGGTCCTGGCATTCGGAGCAGGTCGGGATCCACCGACCGAAGGGAAAGCCAAGCCGTTGTGTGTCCCATGCGCGCATGCGTCTGGGCCGGAATTGACGATGGGGTTTGAAATGATCATTCTTGGGCTCATTCTGCTGATCATCGGGCTGCTTGTCGGCATGGGTCTGCTGACGACGATCGGTGGCATTCTCATTCTGGTGGGCGCCATCCTGTGGATCCTGGGTGCGACCGGTCGCGCGGTCGGTGGACGCAAGCACTTCTTCTGAACCGACACCCCTTGCCCAGCGGTCCTCGGCATGTTCGGAGACGATGGAGTCAGGTCGGACGGCGCATGACGGCGATCCCGGCCAGAGACTACGTTTCCGAGGAGTGACCCGTAGTCGCGACGCAGCGATTCCAGGAGCCACCGATGTCCGAGGACCCGAGCAGGGCGCGACCGCCGGTCGTCGACCGCGCGACCTTCGAGCACCAGCTGGAGGGCCTGCGGGCGCGGGAGAAGGCCCACACCCGTGAGGGCGACTCGATCGCCGCGGCGCGCCGCAGGCTGCCGATGGTCGAGGTGGCCGCGGACAGCCCGTTGCTGGGGCCGGACGGCCCCATGACGCTCCTGGAAGCGTTCGAAGGGCGACGCCAGATGATCGCCTACTACTTCATGTGGTGGCCCGGACGGCCGGCCGCTGAGCAGTGCGAAGGCTGTACCTGGGTGATGAGCCACGTGGGCGAGCTGGCATACCTGCACTCCCGCGACATCACCTTCGCCGTGTTCTGCCAGGGACGGAACACGGCCTACGGCTTCGGGGACGCGCGGACGTCGTACGAGGAGAGCCTGCGCTACCGCGCCTTCATGGGCTGGTCGATGCCGTGGTACTCCGCCCAGCCCTCGCTCGACTCGCTCCTTGTCGGCCGGGAACTCGGCCTGTTCCACCTGGTGTGCTACCTGCGCGACGGCGACCGTGTCTTCGAGACGTTCTGGACCAGGCGTCGCGGGGCCGAGGCGGTGGACTACAGCTACGCGCTCATGGATCTCACGGTGTTCGGACGCCAGGAGGACTGGGAGGACTCACCGGCAGGCTGGCCGCGCCGCGGGCAGGCCACTCGGACCCTGGGCGGGTCTCCCGACTGGCCGCCGCTGCGGGAGTGGCCGGGTGGACGTCCCACAGCCCAGTGGCCGCGCGTCGACGCCGACCGCTCCGACGACCTGGGCGCAACCGCCACCGGCACCGACCCGACGACCGAGCCCGGTCACTGCCACTGATCGCGTGACGCGTGGTCGGGCAGCAGCGGCCTCCTCGCCTTCGACCAGGGCCCCGTTGAACCCGCCGCCGAGCGCGGGAACCGCTCCGGATCTCCTGAAGGGCAGTCCGTAGCACCCGCGATCGTTCATGGTTGACGCGGCGGGCGTGGTCCCGATCACCTGGATGGCCGTGCTGGGCGAGTGGCAGCGGGACTGGGCCCGCGAGAAGACCGTGGACGGTGTCGCCGCGGTCCAGGCGCAGCACGGCGGTGCCAGCGGTGTGGCCTTCACCTGGGAGATGCAGCTCCTGGCCACGCCCACCGGCAACGAAGCCTGACCTCCCCGCCCAGTGGCGTCGATCGGGAGGATGTTGTCCTTCGTGCCGTGCGGCCGGTCAGTCCGGCTGCTTCTCCATGTGGTCCAGGATGCGCTGGGAGAGGCGGCCGAGCGTCTTGAGCTGGTGGGGGGTCAGGGCGTCGATGAAGAGGCGGCGGACGTGCTCGACGTGCTGGGGCGCGGCCTCCTCGATCGCCTCGTAGCCGGCCGGGGTGGCGACGATGAATGCTCCGCGTCCGTCGTCGGGGCACTCTTCCCTGGCCACCAGTCCGCGCTTCGCCATGCGGGTGACCTGGTGGGACATCCGGCTCTTCTCCCACTCCACGAGCTTGGCCAGGTCCAGGAAGCGCATCCTCCCGTTGCCTCGTTCGGTGAGGCTGACGAGCACGACGTAGTCCGCCGCTGAAAGTCCGGAGTCGGCCTGGACGCGTCGGGACAACCGTCCGATGAGTGTCTCCTGCATGCGGATGAAGCTGTCCCAGGCGACCTTCTGCTCGGGGTCGAGCCAGCGCGGCTGTGCGTCCATGACGCCAGCCTAGCGAAATCGTTGACAGCTCATCTACTGGCGGTGGTGGCGACGCGACTCTCTGCGTGGTCGTTCCCGCCGGAATAAGTTGATGCGTCAACCTCACGAGGTTAGGGTGATGTCCTGGCCCGCAGGATTCCGCCGAGTCGAGCGGGATCTGACCCCGCAAGGAGGACGCATGACGGTCGAAGTGATGGACGTGCCCGAGGCGAAGCGCTACGAGGCCCGTGTCAACGGAGAGTCCGCGGTGGCGGGCGTCGCGGAGTACATCCGTACGGCGGAACTCGTCGCGTTCGTGCACACCGAGGTCGGGGCGGAGTACGAGGGTGCGGGGGTCGGGTCCGCGCTGGTCCGTACCGCGCTCGACGAGGCGCGCGCCGCGAACCTGCGGGTGCTGGCCACGTGCCCGTTCTTCGCGGGCTGGATCAGCCGGCACCCCGACTACCAGGACCTGCTGTACCAGTCCCGCAGCAAGGTCAGTGACTGACCGGCCGTAGCCCGGTCCCGCGCGGTCAGTCCTCGGGTCCGTCGGTGGGCGAGAGCATCTCCTGAAGGATGCGCCGCAGCTCGGTGCGGTCCCGCGGGGTGATCCTCGCCAGCCTGCGGTCGTACTCCGCCGCCAGGGCCGCCAGCGCGTGGTCCCGCGCCTCCGTGCCCGCGGAGGTCAGTACGAGGCGGTGGCGCCGCAGATCGGCGTCGTCGATCTCGCGCCGGATGAACCCCTTGGCGACCAGGTTGCGGACGTAGACCGTCACGCTGGCCTTGGGCAGCAGCAGAGCCGCCGCGATCTCCGCCGGGTACGGCGACGTGGCCACCTCCGCCAGGACGAAGAACTCCTTCGTCTCCAGTCCGAGATCGATCAGCTCCTCCGTGCAGGCGTCCATCACGACACTCAGCAGCCGCTGGTTCAGCGTCCACAGCTGCGCACCGTCGACCGGCATGTCAGTCCCCAAGCAAGTGGTACCGTTCTGAATTAGTTCCAAGCTGTACTAGTGCTGTTTCGTACTGGTGCAGCTCTGGAGTAATGGTCTCACGAAGGGCGCTGTTCATGCTTCGGCACATCACCATCCCGCGCGGGCCGATCGATCTCGCGGCCGACCTCCACCTGCCCGACGATGCCGACGGCACCGCGCCGCTGCGCGCCGTGGTGCTCTCCACGCCCGGCAGCAGCGTGAAGGAGCAGATCGGAGCGAACTACGCCTCCCGCCTCGCCGCCCGCGGTCTCGCGGCGCTCGTCTTCGATCCCGCTCACCAGGGGCAGAGCGGGGGCGAGCCGCGGGACCTCGAAGACCCCTACCGGCGCGGTGAGGACATCTCGTACGCCATCGACGCGCTCGCCACCACCCCCGGCATCGACCCGTGGCGCATCGGCGTGCTGGGCATCTGTGCCGGCGGCGGCTACGCCGTGCACACCGCCCGCACGGACCACCGGATCAAGGCGGTCGGAACCGTGGTCCCCGGCAACATGGGCACCTCGTTCCGCGGGTTCCAGCCCGACGGCCCGGTTCCCGCACTCCAGGCCCTGGCCGATGCGCGCGTCGAGGAGTCACGCTCCGGCGAGACGGCCCGGGTGAACTGGCTGCCGGACACCCTGGAGGACGCCGCGGCGGCCGGTCTGACCGACATCGACACCACCCAGGCCGTCACCTACTACCGCACCGAGCGGGGTGGCGACGCGCACTCCACCAACCGCCGCCTCGCGCGCGGTGACTCCCTCCTGCTGGGTTACGACGCCTTCCACCTGGTCGACCGGCTCATGACCCAGCCGCTGCAGGTCGTCCTCGCCGGACGCATCGGCAACACCGGGTCCTACGAGGCGGGTATGAAGCTGTGGAAGATGGCCCCCAACCCGGTCGACCTGATGGTGATCGAGGGCGCCGGCCACTACGAGATGTACGACGAGCCCGAATACGTCGACGCCGCCGTCGAACGGCTCGCCGCCTTCTACGTCGACAACCTGTAGGCACCGGGTCCTCGGTCCGCGGCCGGAGCGGAAGAAGGGCCGAGCAGCCTGCCCTGTGGCATCATGGTTGACACGACAACCGGATTGGGGAGGTGCTCCCGGTGAGCAACACGGAATCGGATGCCGTGGTGCTGCGTTGCGGTGCGACCTCCGGACCCGGCCGGCCGGCCGGAGTCCCCCGTGTCGATGTCCTGTCGGCGCGCGAGGTGCCCCTCGGCGGTCCCCGTGCGATGCCCGTGCGGCGGACGCTGCCCCAGCGGGCGCGCACGCTCATCGGCGCCTGGTGCTTCGCCGACCACTACGGCCCGCTCGACGTCACCGCGTCGCACGGCATGGTCATGCCCCCGCATCCGCACACCGGTCTGCAGACGGTGAGTTGGCTGTTCGGCGGAGAGATCGAGCATCGCGACACCCTCGGCACCCACGCCCTGATCCGGCCCGGCGAGATGAACCTCATGACCGGCGGACACGGCATCGCGCACTCGGAGGTCTCCACCCCGCACACCACCGCCCTGCACGGTGTCCAGCTGTGGGTCGCGCTGCCCGAGGAACACCGTGACGCCGCCCGGGACTTCCAGCACTACGTGCCCGAACCCGCGCGGGTCGGCGGGGCTGACATCAGGGTCTTCCTGGGGTCGCTGGCGGGCCGGACCTCCCCGGTCCGCACCTTCACGCCGCTGCTCGGCGCCGAGATCGTCGTCGAACCCCGCGCGACGGTCACTCTCGGTGTGGACGCGGCCTTCGAGCACGGTCTCCTCGTGGACAGCGGGGACGTCCGTCTGATCGACACCGTGCTGCGGCCCGCCGAACTCGGCTACGTCCCACCCGGCGCGGACACTCTGACGATGGTGAACGAGACCGACACCCCGGCGCGGACCGTCCTCCTCGGCGGACCGCCCTTCGGGGCGGAGATCGTCATGTGGTGGAACTTCGTCGGCCGCAGCCACGAGGACGTGGTGAAGGCTCGCGAGGACTGGGAGGCGTCCTCCGACCGCTTCGGCGTCATCGAGGACTTCCCCGGCGGACGGCTTCCCGCGCCGGCCCTGCCGAACGCCGTGATCACACCGCGCGGGAACCCGCCGACCCGCTGATTCTTCCGCTGATCCCCCTGCTGCTCTCCCTTACGAAAGGCACACCATGAGCGAGTCCACCACGACGGTCGTCGAGCGCGCGGACGCCGAGCACCGGTACGAGATCCTGGTCGACGGACAACGCGCGGGCCTCACCGAGTACCGTGATCTGGGCGGGCAGCGTGTCTTCTTCCACACCGAGGTCGACGAGGCTTTCGCCGGCCAGGGGCTGGCCTCGCAACTGGTCCAGCAGGCACTCGTCGACGTGCGCGCATCCGGAATGCGGATCGTTCCGGTCTGCCCCTACGTCGCCAAGTTCCTCAAGCGGCACGACGAGTTCGCAGACATCACCGACCCGGTCACACCTGAGGTCCTGCGGTGGCTGAAGGCACAACTCGGCTGAGTCCTTTCCCTGGGCGGTCACGGGCTCAGGAGCATCCCGTCTGTCTCACATGTGCAAAGTTGGCCCCGGCCCACCGCCCTGCTGGACTACGGTGCCGACATGACCACCGGGACGGCATCACGCCACACACGGATCGGTGACCCGGTGCTCCGCTGAGCGCCGTACGGGCCGGAGTCGGCCCGCTGTCCGACCGGGGGCCCCGCGCCGCGGCTCGGGCTCCGCCTCCGTCGTGTTGATCACATGCTGACCACTGAGAAGGCTCCGCCCGGCGGCGGGGCCCGAGGCGGACGGCCGACCGGTCCGGCGGGTGAGCCGGACCGGTCGGCCGGGGGTCGGTCAGTGGTGGCCGTGCGGCCGCAGCCACTGTGGCCGGTGGGCGGCGGGACGGCGGTGCCCCGCCGTCTGGTCCGCGGTGTCCGTGCTGCTGCCCGGACCCTCCAGGCGGCCGGCCAGTGCGTCGCGCTCGGCGGTGGCCTGCCTGGCGGTCTCGCGCTCGCTGCGGCGCTTCTTGCCGCGGTGGCGCGCCAGTACCGTCCCGGCCAGGAGCATCCACATGCCCAGGCCGAAGATCAGGGTCAGGGCGATACCGCCGAGAAACGCCCCGAGCGTACTGATCGTGAATGGCTCGCTCCCGAGCAGGGTCACGGTGTAGTCCGGACCGCCGGACAGGTTGTACGCGATCAGCAGGCCCGCGAAGGCGGCGGCGCCCGCCATGAGCAGGAGGCCCAGCACCAGCATGTCTCTCACCTCGTCGCACGTGGATGTCCTCCATCCGGGTCACCATGAGAAATGGGGCAAAACGCGCAACTTGGATGTGCTGTGAAGGTCACCGGACCCACGGACCCTGCCCGGCGAGGGCACCGTCGAAGCGTTGCCGGCCCTCGCCGAGCAGGGCCACCGGCGTCAGGCGCCGATGTCGTAGAGCGCGAACTCCTCCCACGAGCCCGTCACCTCGGTGGAGCGGGCGCGCAGCGCGTACTGGAGCGAGCCGGTGTAACCGTTCTCCATGGCGACGAACAGTCCGTTGAGCGTGGACTGGAGCGCCCAGCGGTCCAGGCCCTCGTTGTAGTAGAGGACGAACCGCTCCCAGCCGCCCACGCTGGTGGAGCGGGCGCGCAGGACGTTCTGCGCGCTACCGGTGTAGTTCTTCTCCACCGCCACGTAGCGGTTGTTCGCCAGGGACCGCAGCGCGTAGGTCCCGGTGGCCTCGTCCCACTCGAAGGCGTAGCTCTCCCAGGAGCCGCTGAACTCGGTCGAACGGGCCCGCTGGACACCGGTGTTCGGCTCGGCGTAGTTCTTCTCGGTGGCCACGAAACGCTCGTTGCGGGCCGACTGCACGGCCAGCAGCTCGGGCTCCGCGGCCGCCGCCGTGGCGGTGTCCCCGGCGGCGAGCGGGGCCCGCCGGGCGTCCTTCTCCCCGGTGATCCGCGCCAGGGCGCTCGCGTCGACCGCTTCCCAGCCGGCCGGGGCGGCGGCGGGCCCGTCGGCACGCGGGGCCGCGACGGCGGTGGGAACACTCAGCGCGGACGCCGCGAGCAGGGTGCTCAGGGACAGCAGGACGGAGGTCGTACGTCTCACGGGAATTCCTCGGCTTTCGTCACACGGATACCGGGGCGGCGGGAAGGGAATCCCGCGGGAAAATGGCACCCAGACATGACGGCGTCACCCCCGAATTTCTCCGCACCCCCCAAAGGCCGCGGTCGGCACCCCTCCCCGGGTGCGTCGGCAGCCGCTGCGCCCATTCGGCGAAGCGGTTTCAGCATAGTGATGTTGAAGTGCGTACCGGTACGGTTTCCGCCCTCGAAATGACGATCCCGGACCGGAATGGGGCATCATTGGGGATTCCGTGGTCCGCCGTTAATTCCCCGGCAACTCGCCGTTACCCCGGCACTCAGGACCACCGGCCGGATACGGTCAACGCGACCTGTTCGTGGCCGCGTCCACGACGAATCCGACTCCGATGCCGAGCATCCAGGTGTCCTTCGCCAGGGCCGTTCCCTCCTGCGTCGGACGCAGGCTGCCCTCCTCGCGCATTCCCGGGGTGCGCAGATAGAGCCCCACCAGTCCCGCCGAGAACGCGGTCAGGCCGGCGCCCGCCAGAGCCGTCGGTACGACCGGCAGGAGCAGCGCCGTGCCGAGCGCGATCTCACCGGCTGACAGCAGCCGGACGAATGTCGTGGGCCGCAGTCTGCCCAGGAACGGATAGGTGTTCTTCGCCATTCCGTGCATCATGGCGGCGGCCTGCTCATCGGCTCCGCGCTTGGCCAGACCGGAGTTGAGAATGAAAGCCCCGGTGGCCAGTCGCGGGGCGACGTGCCTGAGCTCGACGGGCAGACGCATGGGAACTCCTAGGGGCGTTTCCTCGAAGACACGCTCAGGCTAGGGTGCGCCGCTTCCCCGCGCAGCGCGGGCGTCCGGGGCCTGCTCCGATCGGGTCACGGCGGCCCTCCGTCCGTACGCCCGGCTCAGTACGGGCGGTTACTCCCGCCGCGGGACGCCTCGATGGCCGCCGACCGGCAGCGTGGGCGGGGTGAAACTCAGCCGCCCCGCACGCAGGGCCTCCCTCGTCGTCCACGTCGTCGCCTCGGCCGCCTGGCTCGGGCTCACCCTCGGCCTGCTGGCGCTCGGCGTCACCACGGCGTCCAGCGCCTCCCCGGTGGCGGTGGAGAGCGCCGTGCGCTGCATGAAGCTGTTCGCCGACCGGCTGCTGCTCCCCCTCGCCCTGCTCACCCTGGTGAGCGGTCTGGTGCTGGCGCTGGGCACGCCGTGGGGGCTCGCCCGGCACCGGTGGGTGTACACGAAGTTCTGGCTGACCCTGGGCACGACCGTCGCCACGTTCTTCGCGCTGCGCCCCGGGGTCGACTCGGCGGTCGCGGCCGTGGCCGCCGGCGAGTCGCTGCCCGACGCGGGGGACGTGCTCTTCGGGCCGGTGGTCTCCCTGTCCGCCTACGTCTTCATGACGGTGATCTCGCTCCTCAAGCCCTGGGGACTCACCCGGCGCGGTCGTCGGCTGCGCGCGCGTCCCGCGGGCGTCCGTCCGCCGCTCACCCGCTCAGGCGGAGGGTGAACCGGGACGGACCCGGCGGTGCGGCGTCCTTGCCGCGTCGCCACCGGGCGGTTCGTAGCATGGGATCATGAACGGTTCAGTGCCCGACACGATGCGGGCGGCGTACATCGACGCCGTCGGCCCGCCCGACGCCATCCGGCACGGGGAACTGCCCGTGCCGCCCGTCGGTCCCACGGACGTGCTCGTGCGGGTGACGGCCGTCGCCGCCAACCCCGTGGACACCTTCGTGAGGTCCGGTGCCTACGCCACCCCGCTGCCCTCGCCCTTCGTGGTCGGCCGCGACCTGGTGGGCGAGGTCGCCGTCGCCGGACCCGGCGCCGCGGGCTTCACCCTCGGGCGGCGGGTGTGGTGCAACAGCCTGGGCCACGCGGGCCGGCAGGGGTCCTTCGCCCAGTACGCGACGGTCGCCGCCGAACGCCTCTACCCCGCGCCGCCCGGCATCGACGCGGAACACCTCGTCGCGGCGGCCCACCCGGCCGCCTCCGCCTGGCTCGCGTTGTTCCGGCACGGGCGGCTGCGCGCGGGGGAGACCGTCTACGTCGCAGGCGGCGCCGGGAACGTGGGCGGCGCCGCCGTCGCCCTGGCCGCCCGGGCCGGGGCCCGCGTGATCGCCACGGCGCGCGCGGAGGACGCCGACGCGGTGCGGGGCCTGGGCGCCGCCGAGGTCCTCGACCACCGCGCGCCCGACCTCGACGCGCGCACGCGCCGGGCCGCTCCCGACGGCTACGACGTGCACCTGGACACGTCCGGGCACGGGGTGCTAGCCGACGCCGTGGACTCGCTGGCCCGAGGCGGGCGCCTGGTCGCGATGGTGGGACTGGGCGGCGGGCCCGCCGCTCTGCCCGTGAGCCGGCTCTACACCAGGGACGCGAGCATCCTGGGCTTCGCCATCAGCAACGCCACGACCGCCGACCTCGCCGAGGCGGCACGGGGCGTCGTGGGCGTCCTCGCGGACACCCCGTGGCGTCCGCGCGTCGCCGACCGGCTGCCGCTGTCGCTGACGGCCGAGGCCCACCGCAGACTGGAGGCCGGGGACGTGCGGGGGCGTCTGGTCCTCACGCCCGCTTGATCGTCTTTCCGGCCGGGCGGGCCCGGTCCATGATGGACACGAGGGAGACGTCCGCAAGCCCGTCCACAAGAGCGTGGGGTCCAGGAATGCGCCGTGAAGACCTGCCCGCCCCGGAGTCGGGGCTGCTGCTCACCCACTTCCTCACCGTGGCCGACGTGCCGCGCTCGCGCGCCTTCTACTCCGAGGTGCTCGGCGGCGAGGTCGTGCTCGCGGAGAACCCGTGCATCGTCAAGCTCGCGAACAGCTGGATCATCATGAACCCGGGCGGAGGGCCGACGCCGGACAAACCCGACGTCACCCTGCGACCGCCGGACGACCCCGGGACGGCGACGAGCTTCCTCAACATCCGGGTGGCCGACATCGAGCGCTGCCACCGCGAGTGGAGCGCGCTCGGCGCCGAGTTCCTCACCCCGCCGATCGACCGGAAGGCCGAACTGCGGTGCTATCTGCGCGACCCCGACGGCTACCTGATCGAGGTCGGCCAGGCCACCGGGCTGCTGCAGGGCATTCTCGCCGATCCGCCCGCGGGCCCGGGCCGGGGCTGACGCGTCCGGCAGACCCCTCGGGACCGCTCAGGGCTGCGGACGGACGGTCAGCAGCTGCTGGGCGTGGCCCACGGGACCGTCCAGGTCGTGCAGCACGGTGCTGGTGACGCCCTGGCCGGTGGGCCCGAAGACGACGGTGGTGTCCAGGCCGGTCCAGCGGCCCCGCGGCGCGCGGTGCAGGTGCAGGGTCAGATCCACGTTCGGGAACATCCACTCCCGCGGCGACTGCCGCACCGCGATGCCGTTGGCCGTGTCGACCAGCGCGACGTACGAGGCCAGCGGGCTCGCGCTCTCCCCGGCGACCAGATCGAGGCCGGTGGAGATCCAGGCGGTGGCGCGTCCCGGACGCGGAGGGGCGAGCGGGCGTACGTCCAGGGAGGCGATGTACCCACCGGGCCACTCGGCGTCCATCGGCCAGCGGGCGAGCGAGTCCGGCCCGGTGAGCCGGGCGGCACCGCCACCGGCGACGGCGCTCGTGTCCCCGTCCGCCAGCAGCCACGCCCTGGCCCGCGCCACCGACCGGTCCGCTATCAGTACGGTCGCCTCGACCAGCTCGATGGTGCGTCCCGGCCGGACGGTCTCCACCCGTATCTCGCACTCGTCCAGAGCGGGGCGGCCCAGGATGTCGAAGCTGATCCGGCTCATCGACATCGCCGCGCCGGCACGGCCCGCCAGATGGCGGTCGACGGCGTGCACGATCAGACCCCCGAGCGGACTGAAGTGCTGTTCGTCCGAGCTCCACGCGCCGCCCGCGTGCGGGGTCGGCTTATAGCGGTGCTCGTCGATGCGCTCGTAGTAGCTGTCCGGGGTCGCTGTGCTGGTGTTCAACGGGCTGCTCCTGGAACGACGGCGGTGACGAGGACGACGGCGGGCCGGGACGGGGGCGCCGGGGCCGCGACCAGGATAGTTCGGCGGCGAATCACTCCCCGGCCCGAGTGGGACGCCCCCGCCTGGGAACCCTGACCGTCCGGCAGACCGAAGGCGGCGCCCAGGCGAAGGAGTACCGCGATGGCGAAGAAGCGCGACGGCGGCGCGGACCTGAGGAAGGGTGACGGGGTCACCTGGAACAGCCACGGCTCCCGCACCGAGGGCGAGGTGGAGAAGAAGATCACCCAGCGCACCGAGGCGGCCGGCCGCACCGTGGACGCCTCGTCCGACGACCCGCAGTACCAGGTCCGCAGCGACAAGTCGGGCAGGCCGGCGGTGCACAAGCCGTCCGCGCTGAAGAAGGAGTGAGGGAGTGAGGCGTCATGGACGGAGACGAACAGGACGAGACCCGGGACGCCTTCCATGACCTGGTGAACATGACACCGGCCGAACTGGACCGGTGGCTCGACACCGACGAGTCGCGGGACGCCGGGCACCACCAGGACGGGGGCGAGTCCGTCGGGCACGCGTCCGGCCGCCGGATCGTCGAGATCCTGCACAAGAACGAGGGCGACCTCTCGGACGACGACTACGAGCACATGCGCAAGGTCGTCGGCTATGTCCGCCGGCACCTCGCCCAGCGCCCCTCGGGCGACGTCGAGGACACCCGGTGGCGGTACTCGCTCATGAACTGGGGCCACGACCCCCTGGCACGCCATGGATGACGACGACCCGCACCGGCGCCCCGCGGGCGTCAGCGACGAGACCGTCCAGGCCCTCGGATCCCTGTCCAAGGCCCTGGAGACGACCGAGTGCGCCCGCGGCCACCTGTTCGCCTTCCACCAGCACACCGGCTCCGCGGACTTCGAACTCGACCGCGCGGTCGAGCTGCTGCGCGCCGCGGGGCACCCGGAGCTGGCGGAGCGCGTACGCACCGAGATCCTGGGCCGCAACGTCATCCCCGGCCACTGGACCTTCCAGATCGTCGACGCCTACGACCGGACGTACTACCAGCCGTTCCGGGACCTGGAGCGGGAGGCGGTGGCGCGCCTCGCCCAGGGCCGCAGGCACCTGTACGAGGCGGAGCTGAAGGAGGCCCGCCGGACGCGGAACCACCCGGACCACACGTCCCGTCCGGACGGCCCCCGCACCTGACGGCCGCCCGGGTCCGCCCGCCCGGGCTCAGTCGCGTCCGCGGGCCCGCCTGAAACGGTCCAGACCCTCGGAGAGGCCGACGATCGGGTCGGGATAGGCGCCGCAGACGGAGCGCTCCGCCTCCGGCAGCCGCCAGGGCTCGTGCACGGAGCGGCCCGCGGACCCGGACAGCTCCGGCACCCAGCGCCGGACGTATGCCCCGTCGGGGTCGAACCGCCGTGCCTGCGTGAGCGGGTTGAGGACGCGGTGCGGCCGGGTGTCGGTTCCGGTGCCCGCGGCCCACTGCCAGTTCAGCTGGTTGTTGGCCACGTCGCCGTCCACGAGCAGCTCCAGGAAGTGCCGGGCGCCGACCCGCCAGTCCACGTACAGCGTCTTGGTGAGGAAACTGGCGACCAGCAGGCGGCCCCGGTTGTGCATCCAGCCCTCGTGCCGCAGCTGGCGCATCGCCGCGTCCACGACCGGGTAGCCCGTGCGCCCCTCCTTCCACGCGGTGACGTCGGCCTCGGCGTCCGCGCCGGTGCGCCAGCGGTCGTGCCGGGTGCGGTAGTCGGCGGCCGAGGCGTGCGGGCGGGCGGCCAGCACCTGGTGGTGGAAGTCCCGCCAGGCCAGCTGCCGTACGAACGCCTCGGCGCCGGGACCGCCCTCGCGCCGGGCCCGGTGCACCAGCTCGACGGGGGAGAGGGCGCCGAGGTGCAGGTCGGGGGAGAGCCGGGAGGTGGCGTCCCCGGCCAGGTCGTCGTGGCGATCCGCGTAGCCGGCGATGCCGCCGCGCAGCCAGGCCGTCATGCGCTTCCTGGCCGCCCGTTCCCCACCGGTGGGCAGCCCCGGGGACAGACCCGTCAGGTCCCCGCGGGCGGGCAGTGGCTCCGAGCCGACACGGTCCGGTACACGCACCCGGCGCGGGGCGGCCAGCGGCTCGCGGACCGAACGCTCGCTCCAGCGCCGGAAGTACGGGGTGAAGACCGCGAAGTGGTCGGAGGCGGCCGGGGTGACCGACCCCGGGGCCAGCACGGTGGTCACGGCGTCGTGGACGTGCAGGCGGCAGCCCCGCGCCGCCAGGGCGGAGCGCAGGCGTTCCTCGCGCCGGTGCGCGTGCGCGCTCACGTCGGCCGCCAGGTGCACCTCGTCGGCCTCTGCCTCCCCGGCCACCGCGCACACCTCCTCGACCAGGTCGCCGGAGCGGACCACCAGCCGACCGCCCCGGTCCCGCAGCCCGGAGTCCAGGTCCCGCAGACAGTCGGCGAGCAGGGCGAGCCGGTTGGGCGCGGCGAACCCCGCGGCGTCCACGGCCCGGTCACGCACGAACAGCGGCACCACCTCGGCGGAGCGGCCGAGGGCCGCACGAAGCGGCGGATGGTCGTGCAGCCGCAGATCGCGGGTGAACAGGACGACCGACGTGGCCATGGCACTCCTCGCGGGGTTGTCGGGCGACGCTACCGGACCACCGCGCCTCCTGCGCGAGGACGCGCACGTGCGCGGCCGCTCCCGGGACGGCCGACCGTGCCGGCGCGGGATGGGCTCAGGAGCCGTGGCCCGGAGGGCGGGCGCCGCGGGCGGCGGCGCGGGCGAGGTTGCGGGCCATGCCGCCGAAGACCACGGCGTGGAAGGGCCACACGCTCCACCAGTAGGCCTGGCCCGCCAGCCCGCGGGGATGGAACAGCGCCCGCTGGCGGTACCGCGTCCGCCCCGCGTCGTCGGTCTCGGCGTACATCTCCAGCCAGGCGAGCCCCGGCAGCCGCATCTCGGCGCGCAGCCGCAGCAGCCGCCCGGGGACGATCTCCTCCACCCGCCAGAAGTCCAGCGAGTCCCCGACCCGCAGCCGCGCGGCGTCCCGGCGCCCCCGGCGCAGGCCCACCCCGCCGACCAGCCGGTCGAGCCAGCCCCGTACCGCCCATGCCAGTGGGAAGGAGTACCAGCCGTTGTCGCCGCCGATGCCCTCGATGACCCGCCACAGCGCGTCGGGCGGCGCGTCGACCGTGAGCGCGCGGTGGTCGGTGTAGAGGCTGCCGCCGGCCCAGTCGGGGTCGGTGGGCAGCGGGTCGCTGGGCGCCCCCGGCACGGACGCGGACGACCAGCGGGTGGTGACCCGGGCCTCCCGCACCCGCCGCAGGGCCAGCCGCAGCGCGTCGTCGAAGCCGAGCGGGTATCCCGGCGGGGGCGGAACGTACCGCACGATGTCGTTCTCGCCGCACACCACCTCGTGCCGCAGTGACTCGGTGAGCGGGCGCGCGATGGCCGCCGGGACCGGCGTGACCAGCCCGACCCAGTGGCTGGACAGCCCGGGGGACAGCATCGGCACCGGCAGGATCAGCCGCCTGGGCAGCTCGGCGACCTCGGCGTAGCGCACCATCATGTCCCGGTAGGTGAGGATGTCGGGGCCGCCGATGTCGAAGGTCCGCGAGACCTCGGCCGGCATGGTCGCGCTGCCGGCCAGGACGCGCAGCACGTCCCGGACGGCGACCGGCTGGATGCGGGTGCGGACCCAGCTGGGCGTGACCATCACCGGCAGCCGCTCGGTGAGGTAGCGCAGCATCTCGAAGGAGGCCGACCCGGAGCCGATGACGACCGCCGCGCGCAGCACGGTGGTGGGCACGCCGGAGGCCAGCAGGATGCGGCCGACCTCGGCGCGGGAGCGCAGGTGCGGTGACAGCTCGCCTTCCGGCACCCCGGACGGGGTCAGGCCGCCCAGATAGACGATGCGCCGTACGCCGGCCGCCTCGGCCCGCTCGGCGAAGACGCGTGCCGCCCGTCGGTCGGTCGCCTCGAAGTCGCCGCCGGTGCCGAGCGCGTGCACCAGGTAGTAGGCGACGTCCACGCCCTCCATCGCGCGCGCCACCGAGTCGGCGTCGGTCACGTCCCCGCGCACCACCTCGGCCTTTCCCGCCCAGGGATGGTCGCGCAGCTTGTGCGGGGAACGGGCCAGGCACCGCACCCGGTGCCCGGCGTCCAGCAGCTCGGGCACGAGACGGCCCCCGATGTACCCCGTCGCCCCGGTGACCAGGCAGCGCAGGCCCGCCCCACCGCCCCCGCCGCTCGTCCGGCCGGGTCCTTCGCTCGCCTGACTCATGTGGCTCCGTCGCTCGCGGGACAGTCGTCACCGTCACCCCTTCCCCCGGACGGCCCGCGACGGACACGTCCCGGCCCAGGTCGACCCTTCTATACGCTGATCGCGTGGCGACAGCGAACCAGCGCGGACAGCACGCGCACGAGCGGGGGACAGGCCCCGGTCCCGAGGCGGGCGACCTGCACGTCCTCGCCGCGCAACTGCGGCGGATGAACGGCGAGATCAACCGCCTCGTGCACGGATTCGCCGGCGGCCACGGCCTGCACGCCACCGACGTCCAGGCGCTCGCCGCGATCCTGGACGCGCGCGAGCCCATGACGCCGGGGCGGCTGCGCGAGCACCTGGGGCTGACCTCGGGCGCGGTCACGGCCTGCGTGGACCGGCTGGAGCGCGCGGGGCACGTGCGCCGGGTCCGGGAGAGCGCCGACCGCCGGGTCGTGCACCTGCGCTACGTGCCCGAGGCCCGGGAAGCGGCCCGGACGTACTTCCTTCCGCTCGCCGAGGCCGCCGCGACCACCCGCGCGCGCTTCGACGACGACGAACTGGCGGTCGTCGTCCGCTTCCTGACGGCGATGAACGAGGAGCTGGGCCTCGTACGCTCGGACGAGCGCTGAGGCGCCCGGCGGTACCGCATACGGGGGAACGGCCGGGGCACACGCGGTGTGTCATGACGGATGAGGGGTCCCAAGTAACTCAATCATTGAGATTGTTTATGATCGAGTCACTCTTCCGTGGCCCCACGCCGACCCGCAGACCTGGAGACCCGACACCGATGTCCATCCCCTCCCGGCGGGCCCGTTGGCTCCTCCCCGTCGTCCTGCTCCTGGTCTGGCTCGGCATCGGCGGAGCGCTCGGGCCGTACGCCGGAAAGCTCGGCGAGGTCGCCACCAACGACCAGGCCGCCTTCCTGCCCCGCAGTGCGGAGTCCACCCGGGTCGTCGACGCCCAGAAGGCCTTCCAGCAGGACGAGACGCTCCCGGTGATCGTCGTGTGGACCGCTGACGGCGGCGGCTCCGTCACCGGCCACCGGGCCGAGGCCACCCGTTCCCTCGTCCCCCTGGAAGACGTGCCCGGCGTCGTCGGGCGGGCGTCGCCCGCGCTGCCCTCCGACGACGGCGAGGCCCTCCAGGCCGTCGTCCAGGTCGAGCCCGGCCTCGGCGACGCACTGCCCGACGTCCTGGAGCGGATCGGCGACGCGGCCGGGCAGGTGCCGGACACACGCGCCCAGCTGGCCGGTCCCGCGGCCTCCCAGGCCGACCTCTCCGACGCCTTCTCGGGCATCGACGGGCTGCTCCTCGGTGTCGCGCTGATCACCGTCCTGGTGATCCTGCTGCTGGTCTACCGCAGTGTGCTGCTGCCGCTGGTGATCATCCTGGGCGCCGTCTTCGCCCTGGGCCTGGCCTGCGCGATCGTCTACGCGCTCGCCGAGCGGGACGTCGTACGCGTCGACGGGCAGGTGCAGGGGATCCTCTCCATCCTGGTCATCGGCGCCGCCACCGACTACGCCCTGCTGCTCACCGCCCGCTTCCGCGAGGAACTCGCCCGGCACCCGGACCGCTTCGCCGCCGTGCGCGCCGCCCTGCGGGCCTCCTGGGGTGCCGTGGTGGCCAGCGCGGCGACCGTCGCCCTCGCGCTGCTGGCCCTGCTGCTCAGCGACCTGACCAACAACCGCGCGCTCGGGCCCGTCGGCGCCATCGGCATCGTCTGCGCCGTACTGAGCACGCTCACCTTCCTGCCGGCCGTCCTGGTCCTGCTCGGCCGGGCCGCCTACTGGCCGGCCAGGCCGGTGCGCACCGGTGACCCGGAGGCCGGGCACCGGCTGTGGCACCGGGTCGCGGAACTGGTGGACCGGGCCCCGCGCCGGATCTGGGCGATCTCCCTGGCCGCGCTGCTCGCCTGCGCCGCCTTCGCGCCGACCCTGTCCTCCAAGGGCGTCCCGCTGGACGAGATCTTCGTGAACGACACCCCGTCGGTCGCCGCGCAGCGGACGCTGGCCCGGCACTTCCCCGGCGGTTCCGGCAACCCCGCCGTGATCATCGCCGAGGCCGACCGCCTCGACCCGGTCCTCGCGGCCGCCCGTGACACCCCCGGCGTCGCCTCCGCCGCCCCGGTCACCGCGTCAGGCCGTCCCGGCGGCGGCGCGCCCAAGGTGGTCGACGGGCGGGTACGCGTCGACGCGACGCTCCGGGCGCCTGCCGACAGCGACGCCGCCAAGAGCGCGGTGGCCAGGCTCAGGGCGGCCGTCCACAGCGTACCCGGCGCGGACGCCCTGGTCGGGGGCTACACCGCCCAGCAGTACGACACCCAGCGCACCGCCGAGCACGACCGCACCCTCATCGTGCCCGTGGTCCTCGCCATCATCCTGGTCATCCTGATCGCCCTGCTGCGCTCCCTGCTGATGCCGGTGCTGCTGGTGGCGACGGTGGCGCTGAACTTCGTGGCCACCCTGGGCGTCTCGGCGCTGGTCTTCACCCACGTGTTCGGCTTCAGCGGCACGGACGCCTCCGTCCCGCTCTACGGCTTCGTCTTCCTGGTCGCGCTGGGCGTGGACTACAACATCTTCCTCATGTCCCGGGTACGGCAGGAGGCGCTGCACCACGGGGTGCGGGAGGGCATCCTGCGCGGTCTGACCGCCACCGGCGGCGTGATCACCTCGGCCGGGGTCGTCCTCGCCGCGACCTTCGCCGCGCTCGGCGTCATCCCGCTCGCCTTCCTGGTGCAGATCGCCTTCATCGTGGCCTTCGGCGTCCTGCTGGACACGCTGGTGGTGCGCTCGCTGCTGGTCCCGGCGCTCGCCCGCGACCTCGGCGCCGTCGCCTGGTGGCCCGGGCGGCTCGGACACCGGACCCGGGCGGGACGGGAATGACCCGGCCCGGTCCTCACGCCCGCGGACGCCGCTCCGGCGGCCGCACCGTGCCCAGGAAACGCCGTACGTCGATCTCTATGACGACCCGTTCCGGGTTCGCCCGGGGCTGCCGGTAGCGGGCGGCGTAGCGGGTCTCCGCGTCGCGGACCGCCCCGGCGTCGTCCCGCACGGTCGCTACGCCCTCCAGCGTGGACCAGCGCCTGCCGTCCACCTGGCCCACGGCGACGACCGCTCCGGCGGCCCGCCGTACGTTGCGCGCCTTCGTGGTGTCCCGGCTCGTGATGACCCGCGCCGTGCGGGTGGCGTGGTCGTACGTCACCCCGACCGGGACCAGGTGGGGCGTCCCGTCGGCCCGCGGCGTCGACAGGAAGCACACCCGGCGCTCCTGCCAGAACCGGACGAACTCGTCGTCCGCGTCGTGCTGTTCCCCGGCGTCCATCCGCTCTCCTCACCCGCGCCGCGTGTGTCCCGTCCGGGACAGCATCGCCCGGCGGTCCGGACGCCCGCACGGCGGGGTCCGCGCACGCGGCACGCGCGGGCCGGCGCGACGGGGACGGCTCAGGCGGCGTCCCGCTCGGAGCCGTGGTCCTCGCGGCTGGGGCCGCTCCCGCCACCCGGGAGGAGACGCAGGTGCCGGCGCCGGGCGTGCCGGGGCGGCGCCGGATCCCCGAACAGCCGGTCCTCCAGATAAGTCATGGTGAACAACAACAGCCCCAGGCCGGGCAGTAGCAAGACGGCAACGGTAACCACGCCGCGGGCCCCTTCCGCTGTGGGACGACTCCCCGCGGGTGCCCAGCCGGGCGCCGGTGAAAGCCGTCATGTTCGCCCGGTAGGCGGGTAGGCGGCCCCGACGGCAGACAAGTCGTCCCCGAGGAACGGAGCAGCCGAGCCGATGTCGCACACCTCCCCGCCCGCCGAACCGGCCACGAACCCGCAGCTGGCGGCCTCGTGGTCGGACTGGGTCGGCGACCACACCACGGCACTGATCGGGATCCCGCTGCGCATCGCGCTCATCGTCGTGATCCTGCTCGTGCTGCGGGCCGTGGCCAAGCGGGCCATCACCCGGGTCGTCCAGCGGGTCCTGGAACCGTCGGCGGGCGAGGCCGAGCGCGGCCGTCCCCGCAGGGCGGCCCGCGGCGCCGCCGTCCTGCACCGCGACCGGTCCCGGGCGCGGCAACGCCGCGAACAGCGGGCCCGCACCATCGGGTCGGTGCTCAGCAGCGCCGTCACCATCGTGCTGTTCATGGTCGGCGTGGCCATGGTGCTCGACCAGGTCGGCATCGCCCTCGGCCCTCTGCTGGCCAGCGCCGGAGTGGTAGGCCTGGCCATCGGCTTCGGCGCCCAGAGCCTGGTCGCGGACTACCTGTCAGGGCTGCTGATCATGGTCGAGGACCAGTACGGCGTCGGCGACTCGGTCGACCTCGGTGAGGCCGTCGGCGAAGTGGAGCACGTCGGCCTGCGCCTGACCCATGTGCGCGACCTCAACGGCGGCCTGTGGCACATCCGCAACGGCGAGATCCTCCGGGTCCGCAACGACAGCCAGGAATGGGCCCGCGCCGTCCTGGACGTCGCCGTGGCCCACGACGCGAACCTCGACACCGTCTACCGCGTCCTGGAGGACACCGGCCGCGCGCTGCGCGAGGAGCCGGACTTCGCGGACGTCCTGCTGGAGGACCCCGCGGTGTGGGGCGTGCAGTCCCTGGACGCCGACGGGGTGCTGGTGCGCCTCGCCGTCAAGACCGCGCCGCTCCAGCAGTGGGGCGTCACCCGTGAGCTGCGCCGCCGGGTCAAGGAGGCGCTGGACGACGCGGGCGTCGAGATCCCCTTCCCGCGCCGGGGGGTGTGGGTGCGCGCCGACACCTCCGACGGCGGGGCGGAGGCGCTCACGCGCTGACGGAGACGCCCGCACCCGCCGACGCCGGACTTTGCTGTTCCGGCAAACACTTTTGGTGCCTCCCGGCCGGCCGGGGCAGCCTGCACACGGGCCGCGCGGCTCTCGCGCGCCCCGTCGAGCAGGACGACCGCGCCCGCCCCAGGAGGCACCATGACCGACATCCCCGCGCCGGCTCCCGCCGCGGCGTTCTGGGAAGCCCGCTACCGCGACACCGGCCGCGTGTGGAGCGGCCGCCCCAACGAGTTGCTGGTCCAGGAGGCGGGTGGCCTCGTGCCCGGCACCGCGCTCGACCTCGGCTGCGGCGAAGGGGCGGACGCCGTGTGGCTGGCCTCGCGCGGCTGGCGGGTCACCGGCGTGGACATCTCCGCCACCGCCCTCGAACGCGCGTCCGGGCACGCCGTCGAGGCCGGGGTCGGCGACCGGGTCGTCTGGGAACGCCACGAGCTGGGACCCTCGTTCCCCGAGGTCTCCTTCGACCTGGTGAGCGCCCACTACCTGCAATCCCCGGTGGCCCTCGACCAGCGGGCGGTGCTGCGGTCCGCCGCGCGGGCCGTGGCGCGGGGCGGCACCCTGCTGGTGGTCATGCACGCAGGCTGGCCCTCCTGGCAGACCGAACCGCCGTTCGACGCCGTCTTCCCCACCCTGGACGGCCTCCTCGCCGAACTCGCCCTGCCCGAGGGGGAGTGGAGTGTCGAGACCCGCAGGACCGCGCGCCGGCCGAGCGTCTCGCCCGACGGCGTCGAGGGCTTCCGCGAGGACCACGTGTGGCGCCTGCGGCGGACAGTTGGACGTTGAACGAGTTATCTCCCGAGAATTTTGTGAAGAAAGGCATGTTCTGGGACTTATCGGACACCCTTGGGTGTGAAGGCCATTTGGCTACCAGAGGGAGATGGTGAAATGCCTTCCAAGGACAAGGTGCTCCAGGAAGTCACCCGCACCGAGAACATCGACATCGACGCGGTACTCGACCCCGCCGAGCCCGACGGAGTCTTCCGCGACAGCCGCGAGTGCGCCGCGCTCGCCCTGCAGTCCGGAGGTACCAACCTGCTGCTCTCGCCGCCGACCCCGCGCCCGAAGAAGGGCTGACGGACCGACGGGAGCCGTGAGATGGAGCAGTCGAGCACATCGGCCCTGTTGCAGGGAACGGTGCTGGACCTCGCTTCCGACGTGGTCTCCGCTCTTCGGAGCGGAGACCACGTGCGAGCGGGGAGCACCCTGACGGGAGGCGGCGCCGGTGAGGGCGTAGCCCGTGCGGCGGTACGTGTCCTGGGCGCCGACACCCTGTTGCCCAGCGTCCTGCTGCGCGTCCCGCCCGACCCCGCGCAACTGGCCGTGTTCAAGGACGCCGTGGCCGCCCATCCGCCGCGCGGTGACGCGGCACCCACCGTCGTGTGGAGCCACTGGGCCATGACCCGCGCCCTGCGCCGGACCGAACAGCCCCTGGCGGGCCCGCCCCCCGACGACCCGGGCACCGAACCCGACGCCCGCTGGCTCGCCGACGCCGGCTGGCAGTTCCTGACCCACCAGCTCGCCGTCCTCGCCCCGCTCGCGCTGCCCGGCGAGGAGTGTGCGGTGACCCGCGTGGCGCGCGCCCGCCCGGTGGACGTGGCCCGCGGATTCGTCCGGGCGGTACGCCGCCGCGACTGGCAGCAGGCGGCCGGGGCCGGGCGCTGGCTCACCCTCCTGGACGGGGTGCCGGACACCCTCGGCCTGGAGGCCGGCCTGGACTTCGTACGCCTCATGGGCGGCTCCGACCCGCGGGTGGCCCTGCAACTGGAGGCGGCGCGGCTGATGCCGGCCGGGGTCCTCCTGTGAGCGTCCGCGGCATCGAGGCCGCCGCGCTGGACTGGGTGTGGACCCACCGCGACCGCTTCGCGCTCGGCGACGACGCGCTGGCCGCCGACGGCCAGGTCAACCGGACCTGGAAACCCCTGGGGGAACTCACCCAGGTCTGCGCCTCGGTCTCCCGGTGCACACCGCCCGGGGACCCGCTGCACACCCGCGTGTCCGAACTGCTGGACTTCGCCTGGCAGCAGACCCACCGCGGCGAACTCTTCCCGCTCATGCAGACGCTGGAGCCCTTCGCCACCTACCCGCTGGAGGTCTACGCGGCCTTCGCCTCGGCCGGACTGAGGCACCCCGGCTACGAGGCGTCCGCCGCGGTGCTGACCCGCACCCGCGGCTGGCGGCTCACCGAGCAGTACCCCACCCGCCGCCTCGGCGTGCTGGAGGCCGAGCGGCGCAGCGGCATCGACCCGCACGGGGACGTTCCGCAGGCGCTGGGCCGCACCTGGCTGGGCGGCCTGCCGGAACCGTGGACCTTCGAACGCGCGGCCGGTTACGCGCTCACCCATGTCGTCTTCCACCTCACCGACTGGGGACGAACGGCCCGGGGCGTGCCGGCGGACCTGGCGGACTACCTCGTGCACTGGCTGCCGCCCTGGCTCGACACCTGCCTGGATGCCCGGATGTGGGACCTGAGCTGCGAACTGCTCGCCGTGGCGGCGAGCCTGCCGCGCCCGCCGGAACCGGCCGTTCTGGAGGACGCCTGGCAGCGGGTCGCCGCCGCCCAGACCGCCTCCGGCGCGATCCCCGAGGAGGGCGCCGCCCAGGACGCCGCCGGAGCGGACCCGGGACCGGACCCCTACGACTTCACCGACTGCTACCACTCCACCCTGATGGCCGCGTTCGCGGCGGCACTCGCCACGGCAGCCACGGCCCGCCCGCCGGACGTGCGGCACGCGGCGCGACACGCCGGACAAGGAGCGCCGGGATGACCGACACCCGCCTGATCCACCGCGTCGGAGCCGGTGCCCTGGAGTGGCTGTGGGCCCACCGGGACGGATTCCGCCTCGAACCGGACGTGGACCCCGAGATCGGTTTCCTGGAACGCTTCAAGCCGATCGGCGAACTCGCCCTCATCTGCAAGGTGCTCTTCCGGGAGGGCGTGGCCGGCTCCCGCCAGGCACAGCTGGCGCGCCAACTGCTCGACCACATCTGGCGCGAGACCCTGGACGGCGGCCGCATGCTGGTGCGCGGCCAGCGCGTCGAACCCTTCTCGCCCGCCCCCTTCGAGGTCTACCTGCCCTTCAAGGAGCTGGGCTACAGCCAGCCCGAGGTGGAACGCGCCACGGTCCTCAACCACCGGCTGGACAGCTGGGCGCGCCTCCCGGTGACGCCCACCCGGCGCCTCGGCCTGTCCGCCTTCCAGCGCCGCTTCGGCCTGGCCGCCCGCCCGCCCGAGGCCGACCTGGTCGCGACCACCTGGCTGGCCGGCACCCCCGAGCCCTGGACGGTCGAGGGCCACACCGCCTACGACATCACCCACACGGTCTTCCACCTCACCGACTGGGGCGAGAACCCCGGCGGCCTGCCGCCCGACGTCGCCGACTACCTCGCCACCTGGCTCCCGGTGTGGCTCGACGACTGGCTGGACCTCCAGCGCTGGGACCTGCTCGGCGAACTCCTCGTCGTGGACGCCTGCCTGCCCCGGCCCACCCTCGACGAGGCCGCCTGGCAGGGCTTCGCCGCCGCCCAGCAGCCCGACGGCGCCATGCCCGCCGTACGCACGATGCCCGAGGGCGACCCCGACACGGTCTTCGACGTGGTCTACCACCCGACGCTGGTCGCCGCCTTCGCCTCCCTGCTGGCCACCTCCCGCGCCCTCACCGAGCTGGCGCACTCCGCCTCGTGACGGGCCGTCGTACGCCGTGGCCGGGGGAACCCGCCGCCGAGGAGCACGTCCCGCCGGAGTGCGCACCGGCCGACGAGGCGGCGCTGCGCGAGCGGCTGGCCGAGGCCGTGGACGCCGCCGACGCGCCCGACGTCGTCTTCGCCGTCTCCCGACGCGGGCGGCGCACCCTGTACGGCGGCGGCACCGCCCCGCCGCCCGACCTCCCCCGCGAGGACCTGCGCTACGAGATCGGGTCGGCGTCAAAGACGTTCACCGCGCTGCTGCTCACGCGTCTGATCCGGCGCGGCGTGCTCACCGGCGGCGAGGCCGCTGCCCGCTGCCTGGACCCCGGCCATCCCGTCGGCCCGCACCCCGTGACGCTCGCGCACCTGATCACCCATACGTCGGGGCTGCCCGCCCTGCCCGCCGACTTCGTGCGCAGGGGCCTGCCCGCCTGGCGCACCAACCCCTACGCCCGCTATCCCGCAGAGCGGCTGACCGGCACCTTCCTGCGCCACGAGCCGAAGCACCGCCCCGGAACCCGCTGGCACTACTCCAACTACGGCGTCTCCGTCCTCGGCCACGCGATCGCCGCGACCACCGGTACCGCGTGGGAGGACCTGATCAGCGGACAGGTGCTGCGCGCCCTCGGCCTCAGCGCAACGGCGCTGCGGGCGGAGGGCGCCGGGACCGACGCCGTGGGACACCGCAAGGACGGCCGCACCCCCGTCCCGCCCTTCGACGCGGGCGGCTTCCAGGCCGCCGGAGCCGTCCGGTCCACCCCCGGCGACCTGCTCACCTTCCTGGAGGCCCACCTCGACCCGGCCCGCTCACCGGCCGCCGGGGCGCTGCGCGCGGCGCGGGTGCCGGTGCTCCGGAGGGGGCTGGGGCACCGGCACGTGCACACGGTGGGGTGGTTCCGGCACCCCACGGACGGCGGGCCCATGTACTTCCACAGCGGCGCCACCCTGGGCCAGCAGGCGTTCCTGGGCTTCCGGCCGGACACGGACACGGCCCTGGCCGCGGTGTGCACCCGGCGGTTCCGCGCCCGGGACCCCTTCATCGCGACCGCCTACGCGCTCCTCGCGCAGGGATGACGCCCGGGACACGGCCGGGGGGGGGGGGCCCCCCCGCGGGCCCCCCCCCCCCCGGCCCGCCGGCGACCCCCCGGCCCCCCGCCGCGCGGGGACGCCCGGACACCGCCCCCCCAGGCAGGT
>NZ_JBVJEA010000015.1:80244-88584 GCF_055581985.1 Streptomyces sp. NPDC042336
GTCCCCGGGGGGGTCCCGCCCGGGGCCCCCATACCCCGCCCCCCCCTCGGCGCCCCCCGCGCTGGTTGGCCGCCGGGCCCCGGGGGGGGGGGGGGCCCCCCCCGCGCGGCCCCGCGCCGGCCGTCCGTCCGTCAGACCCGCTGCCACAGGGCCGGCGTGCTCGCCGGTGAACCGGCGCCCTGTGCCTGGTGGCTCTGCAGACACCGGTAGCGCACACCGTCGAAGGACACGGTGGTGCCGACCTCGTAGACCCGGCCCGCGGCCCACGCGTCCGCCGCCGCGTTGTCCTGCGGCGCGGGTGTCTGCGTCGCGGCGGCGGTCGTCTTCAGGGTGAGGCCGAAGTCGCTGAGCAGCGGATTGACCGGCTGGTAGAAGGTGGTCCCGCCGTTGGTGCAGTCGCCGGAGCCGCCGGACGTGGTGCCCTGTGCCTGGGTGCCCGACACGAAGGGGCCGCCGGAGTCGCCGGGTTCGGCGCACACCGTGGTCTCGGTCAGCCCGTTCACGGTGCCCTCCGGGTAGGTGACACTCGTGTCGTGCTGCTGGATCGTGCCGCAGTGCCATCCGGTGGTCGAGCCGGAGCGGCACACCGACGCCCCCACGAGCGCCTCCACCGACCCGGCGATCTGGATCTTCTCGCCGTCCTGCGCCTTGACGTCCGGCGTGGCGGTCCAGCCGGAGTTGACGCCCACCCAGGCCATGTCCTTGCCGGGGAAGGTGGAGGCCTGGAAGGTGCCCTGGTCGGCCTCGTTGAAGCCGGTGGTGGTGGCGCCCGGGTCGCCGCAGTGCCCGGCGGTGGCGAAGCCCTGCTGGTCGTCCTTGGTGACGGAGAACCCGATGGAGCAGCGGGCCTGGTCGTCGATGTAGTAGGCGTCGCCGCCGACGAGGTCCTCCAGCACCCGCGGCTGGTCCGGCGAGACGCGCACGCCCACGTCCTCGGCCGGCACTCCGGCGGCCTCGACGAAGGCGGCCGCGGCCGACTCCCCGGTGGCCTGGACGGTGACCCGGTTGGTCTTCACGTCGACGTACCAGACCGGAGTCTGCCGGGTCCGGGTGCGGACCGCGGCGGCGTCCAGCTTCTCCTTGACCGCGCGCAGCTCGGCGAGGTTGCGGCCGACGACGGCCGCCTTGGCGCCCTGCGCCTCGATGGCCGCGGTGTCCGCCGCGTCGGTGGTGGCGACGGTCAGCTCGGCTGAGGTCGCCCCGCTCACCCAGGCACCGGCGAAGCGGTCGCCCAGCGTGTTGCGCAGCATGCCCGCGCGGGTGCCCGCCTCCGCCTCGTTGACCAGCCGGGCCGCCGCCTGTCCGGGCGCCAGCTTCAGGTCGCGCTCCATCGCGCTCAGCATGCGCGCCGGCGCGGTGGCGGCGTCGGGCGCCTGGGCCACGGCGGGCCGCGGTCCGGGGACGGGCGGCGGTGCGGCCGACGCGGCCGAGGGGAGTGCGGTCAGGACCAGGGCGCCGAGCGCGGTGAGGGCTGCGCGGCGGCTGCGCGCGGCATGTCTGCCGACCATGCGATGTGCCTCCTTCGGACGCTGTGCGAGACAGCGGGGTTGGGTGGGCGACCGTGGGTCACGGTGCGCCTGCGGCGAAGTCACAGGCCTAGCCGCAAAGATCCGCCGCGATGCCCGGCCCCGGTCTGTTTCGCGCTATGGGGGACGCCGGGGGTGCCATGTGCAGTACGCGGACGCCCTGCCGCCGGGGGCGCGCCCGGGTCAGGCGGGCTTCAACCCCGGTTCGCCCGCCTCGGTGACGAAGGACCCGGCCGTGGTGACGGGAGCGCCGGGCGTGCTGATGGCGGAGACCGTCCTGAAGTCCAGGTGGGTGGCCTGACGGCCGAGTTCGGCCCGGACGTAGCCGCGCTTGCCGTTGTAGAACTTCATGTGCGGGTTGGCCTGCATGTACAGGTCCCAGTTGGCCGGCTTCTCCACGCCGTCCCGGCCGCTGGCCACCGAGGTGCAGGTGACCTCGGTGCCGACGGTGGCGGACGCCGGGTCGTCGAAGTCCTCCTTGACGTCGAGGGCGTAGCCCACGTGCACGTCGCCGGTGAGGATCAACCAGTTGTCGATCCCGGCGGCCTTCGCCCCGGCGACGACCCGGCCGCGCGAGGCGCGGTAGCCGTCCCAGGCGTCCATGGAGAGCGCGGCGTCGGCGGTCACGTCGAACTTGCGCTGGGAGAAGCACACCTGCTGGGGCATCACGTTCCACAGCGCCGTCGAGCCCTTCCAGCCGTCGAGCAGCCACTGCTCCTGCGCGGCGCCGGTGATGGTGCGCGCCGGATCGTCCGACTCGGCCCCGGGGGCGTGCGGCCGGTCGTCGTAGGCCTGGTCGGAGCGGTACTGACGGGTGTCCAGGATGTCGAACTGGGCGAGCGTGCCCCAGTGCAGCCGGCGGTACAGCCGGGCGTCCGGTCCCTGGGGCAGCTGGGCGGCGCGCAGCGGCTGGTTCTCCCAGTAGGCGCGGTAGGCGGCGGCCCGGCGCAGCAGGAACTCGGACGGCGGGATGTCGTTCTCGGGGATGCTGCCCGCGTAGTTGTTCTCGGTCTCGTGGTCGTCCCAGGCGACGACGAACGGGTGCGCCGCGTGCGCGGCCCGCAGGTCCTCGTCGCTCTTGTAGAGCGAGTAGCGCAGCCGGTAGTCCGCGAGGGTCATCGTCTCGCGGTTGAACACGTCGGGCAGCGTGACGTCGGCGTAGTGGCGCTCCCCGCCCTCGGAGTTCACCGCGTACTCGTACAGGTAGTCGCCGAGGTGGAACACCACGTCCACGTCGTCCTGGGAGACGTGGCGCAGCACGGTGTAGTAGCCGTCCATGTACGCCTGGCAGGCGACCGCCGCGAGCTTCAGCGACGAGGTGGCGCTGCCCGCCGCGGGGGCGGTGCGGGTGCGGCCCGCCGGGCTGAGCCAGGTGCCGGCGCGGAAGCGGTAGTAGTAGACGGTCCCGGGTGTCAGGCCCTTCACGTCGACGTGGACGCTGTGGTTGTACTCGGCGTGGGCGTCGGCGGTGCCCCGGAACAGGACGCCCGCGAAGTACTCGTCGAGGGCCACCTCCCACTCGACCGTGACCCGCTCGGTGCCCATCCCGCCGTCCTCCAGGAACGGCTCGGGCGCCAGCCTGGTCCACAGCAGCACCGAGTCCGGCAGCGGGTCGCCGGAGGCGACGCCGAGGGTGAAGGGGTCCTTGCTGATCCGGGCGCTGCGTTCGGGGGCGGCGACCGCGCCGCGGGCCGGCAGGTTGGTGGAGAAGGCGAGCGCGGCGGCGGCCGCGGTCACGGTGAGGAAGCGCCGACGGCCGAGGTGCCGGGCGGCGGCGCCCATCACGGCGTCGTGCGGGGAGAAGGCGTGCTCGGCCAGTGCGCTGGGACGGCCCGTGGGCGCCATCTGGTGTCCTCTCGTACAACGGGGCGATGCGCGGACCCCGCATGCTAAGCAGACAAAACTCCCTAAACGGGCAGGGCTTGCGGAGTGATCACACAGGAGGAGGTACGCGCGTGTGGGCCCGCTCCCTCCGGGGCACCCGGAGGCCATGGCCAGGACACGGCGTTACGACGTGGCGGCCTCCGGCCGCTGGTGGGACGAGGACGACAACCGCTGGCTGCCGGCCGGTGAGGTGCACGCCTGGGAGCCGGGCAGGAACGAGACCGTGTGCGGTCTGTCCCTCCACCGCTCGCGGCTCTCCCGGTTCTCCGCGGTCACCTGGACCGACGCGCTGCCCGAGTCCGGCGGCGCCGCCGACGCCGTCCGCCGGGTCTGCCCCCGCTGCGCCGCCGCGGTCGGCCGCCGTGGCGCGGACGCCCGGCCCGCCTGGCGGCGCGTCAACCCGCGCCCGTAGGGGCGGAAGAACGGTCCGGCCCCTCGGGTCACGCGACCGGCGGCTTGCTACGGCAGCGGTGAGCGGCTCACCCGGATCTTGGACTGGCCGTGCGGCCGCTTCTCCCAGTCCTCCATGAACCGCGCGTGCAGATGGTGCTGGGCGGCCAGGGTGAGCAGGGTGTCCGTGCGGTAGTAGAAGTCCTCGCGGAGCACCTGGTGCTCGGTGCCCTCCGTCCGGTCGAAGGTGAAGTCGAAGAACCCGGTCTCCGTCAGGACGCGTCCGACGTGCGCGAGGCACTCGTCGATGACGCTCAGCGGCGAGTGCGAGAAGACGCTGTGCGCGTGGATGACGTCGAAGTGGTCGTCGGGCAGGAACTCCAGCCGCAGGTCTCCGGTGATGGTCAGGTGGGGCAGCTTGGCCTGGAGTCCACGCTCGGTCAGGGTCTGCTTGGCGGCGATCAGGATGTCCGGCGAGATGTCGATCCCGTAGTAGTGGCCGGTATCGAGGTGGTCGATGAAACGCCAGCCGCCGCGCAGGTTGCCGCAGCCGATGTCGAGCATGCGGTGCTCGGGGCGCAGCCCGTGCTCGACCAGGTAGTCGAACTGCATCCGGCCGAGCGCCAGCCAGCGGTCGTGGGTCCGGCTGCCGACCGCGGCCTCCGGGTTGCGCCGGGTGTCGGAGGCCATCACCGCCCGGTAGTAGCCGACGTGGTCCGGGTGCTTGACCCGCAGCCATGCGTCCCGGCCGGCCCGGCGGACGTAGGGGGCGACGCGCTCGGGGTGGCGCAGCGCGTACCCGACCTTGTGGGTGAGCGCGGCACGGTTGCTGCGCAGCTTCTTCGGGGACTTGGCGTCCTTGGGCATGGGGGAACGACCTCCGTACGAGGGACTCGGACAGTGAGCGGTGCCGGGCGGGGGTGTCAGACCCGGCGGCGCAGCAGCAGGACCGTGACGAGGACGAGAGCGAGGGCGAGGCCGCCGAGCAGCACCGTGTCGGTCCACTGGAAGGCCCAGTAGTCGCCGGCCGGGTTGGCCTCGTAGTAGCGGGAGACATACCCGTGCCGGGCCATGCACTCCCGCAACTGGGACCCGGAGGGGAAGGCGCACTCCAGCACGGAGTCCCGGCGGCCGTAACCGGTGATCAGGCCGTACTGCCCGGTGGACCACTTGTCGCCCATCGGTTCCTTGGGCTGCCAGCCGTCGCTGACGTAGCGGTGCGGCGGTACCAGCAGGCGGGCCCGGTGCGTCCACTGCACCAGTACCGCCACCGCGCCGGTGACCAGCAGCGTCCAGGCCATCGCGGACAGCACCCGGCGCGTCAGCAGACCGGCTGCTCGCCCACCCTGGCCGTCGGGGCGATGCCGCCCTCGTGCACGACCCGCTCGGCGAGCGCCTGGTCCCACGAGGAGTTCAGCTTGCCGCCCATGCACAGGGTGTCGGCCACCGTGAAGCGGGGGTAGAGCGGCTTGTCCTGGGTCAGCAGGGCGACCCGGGTGCGTGCCGCGGCGCTGTCCGGCGCTGCGCCCAGGACCCGTATCTCCCCGTGCGTGGGGCGCAGCAGCCCGCCGGCCAGGTGCAGCAGCGTGCTCTTGCCGGCGCCGTTGCGGCCGACCAGGGCGGTGATCCGGCCGCGGGGCACCGTGAACCCGCAGTCCCGCAGCGCCCGGCCGCCGCGTGCCCGGTAGCGGAAGCCCAGCTCCGTGGCGTGCAGCGCGGCGGGCTCGTCAGGCCCGGTCATGCGTCCTCCTGTTTCCGTCCCCGGTCACCCGGGTCGTGCTCGTGTTGCTCGTGTTGCTTGTCGTGCTCGTGCTCGTGCTCGTCGAGGGCCGCCGTGACCAGGGCGAGTACGTCGTCCCGTTCCAGCCCGGCCGACTGGGCGCGTGCGACCCACTCGGCCAGCTCCGCCCGCAGCGGCGAGTCGTCCTCCGCCCCGGGCCGCGCCAGTGACCGCGTCACGAAGGTGCCGAGCCCGCGCCGCGAGCGGACCAGACCGGCCTGCTCCATATGGCGGTACGCCCGGAACACGGTGTTGGGGTTGATGGCGGTGGCGGCGACGACCTCCTTGGCCGTCGGGAGCTTGTCCCCGATCCGCAACACACCCATCCGGAGTGCCTGCTCCGTCTGCCGCACGATCTGCACGTACGCCGGGATGCCGCTCTGCCGATCGATTCGGTACTCGACCACGTCACCTTCCATGCTTTCATTAATTCATTAGTAGAAGCATGATCAGATCCCGTCCCGATGTCAAACGGCACCTTTGTGGACTCACGGTCCAGAGCCTGGACGTGTAGTCTGATTTGGATGAGTGAAACCACACTGGACGCCGAACGCGACGCCGTGCTCGCCGCGCTGCGCCCCGTCGTCGACGGGATCGCCGCCACGTTCGGGCCGGTCTGCGAGGCGGTGCTCCACGACTACCGGCGCCCCGAGCGGTCGGTCGTGGCCGTCGCGGGGTCCGTGACCGGACGGACGGTGGGCGGGGCGATGAGCGAGATCGGCATGCGCGTGCTCGCCCGCGGCGACGAGGCGCACGACGAGCTGAACTACGTGACGCGCACGGCCGACGGCACGCTGGTCAAGTCCTCCACCATGGTGCTGCGCGACTCCTCGGGCGCCGTGTTCGGCGCCTTGTGCGTCAATCTGGACGTCACCGCCGTCGACCGGGCCCACGCCCTCCTCGGCGCCCTCGCCGGGACCGCCCGCACCCCCGCCGAAGTCCCGGCGACCACCTTCGGCGACGACATCGACGCCGTGGTCGACGCCATCGTGGACGCCCACCCGCTGCGCCGGGACACCAGCTGGGCCGCGCTGGACCGGGAGCGGCGCCTCGAACTGTTCCGCGACCTCGACGGGCGCGGTGTCTTCGCCGTACGCCGCTCGGTCGAGCACGTCGCCGCCCGGCTCGGCATCTCCCGCGCCTCCGCCTACCACTACCTCGCCCAGGCCCGCGCCGTGACCGGCCCGGCCGCCGACACCCCCTGAGGACAGGACACCCGTGACGACCACCACCCCGCCGGTCACCCTGGACGACGTCCGCTCCGCGGCCGCCCGCATCGAGGGCGTCGCGCACCGCACTCCCGTACTGCGCTCGCGCACCCTGGACGCCCTCGTCGGCGCCGAGGTCTTCCTCAAGTGCGAGAACCACCAGCGGGTCGGCGCCTTCAAGTTCCGCGGAGCCTACAACGCGGCCTCCCGCCTCACCCCGGAGCAGCTGGCCCGGGGCATCGCCGCCTACTCCTCGGGCAACCACGCCCAGGCCGTCGCCCTGGCCGCCCGCGAGCTGGGCACCACCGCGGTGATCGTCATGCCCGAGGACGCACCGCCCTCCAAACGGGACGCCACCGTGGGCTACGGCGCCGAGATCGTCACCTACGACCGCTACACCGGTGACCGCGTCGCCATCGCCGAGGCCCTGGCCGCCGACCGGGGGCTGACCCTGATCCCGCCCTACGAGCACCCGCACGTCATCGCGGGCCAGGGCACCGCCGCCCTCGAACTGGTCCAGGAGACGGGAGAGCTGGACGCGCTGGTCGCACCGGTCGGCGGCGGCGGACTGATCGCCGGGAGCGCCACCGCGGTCAAGGGCTTGCACCCCGGCACCCGGGTGATCGGGGTCGAGCCGGAGGCCGGTGACGACACCAGGCGCTCCCTGGCGGCGGGCCGGCGCGTCACGGTGCCGGTCCCGCGCACCATCGCCGACGGGCAGGCCCTGCCCACCCCCGGCGAGTTGACCTTCTCCGTCAACCGGCGGCTGCTCGACGGGATCGTGGTGGTGTCCGACGACGAGATCCGGGACGCGATGCGGTTCGCCTTCGAACGCCTGAAGACCGTCCTGGAACCCAGCGGCGCCACCCCGCTGGCCGCCCTCCTGAGCGGCCGGACCGACGCCCTGCCCCGCCGCGTCGGCGTGATCCTGTCCGGCGGCAACGTGGACGCCGCCCGCTTCGCCGAACTCTGCGGCCCGCCCCGCTGACGACGCGCCTGCCCCGAATGGCGGCGCCGAGTTGACAGGCGGACGATGGAAGGGTGGGGCCAGGGAAAGGAGGAGCGTCATGCTGCAGGCAAAGACGCTCGACAAGCCGGACGAGCGGCGCGATTTCCCCCGCGGGCACATCGAGGCCGTACACATGGAAGGGCTCGACTTCGCCGTCGCCACGTTCGAACCGGGCTGGCGCTGGTCGGAGTCCGTGGCGCCGATCGCCGGCACCGACAGCTGCATGATCCACCACAACTGCTACGTGGTCGAGGGACGCATGCGCGTCCGCATGGACGACGGCACCGAGAGCGAGGTGGGCCCGGGCGATGTCTTCGTCTGCTCGCCGGGCCACGACGCCTGGGTCGTGGGCGACGGACAGTGCGTCGTGTACGACTTCGCCGGCAGTATGGCGAAGGAGTACGCCAAGGCCGACTGACCGGACGTCCGGAAGACAGCGAGGAGAGGGGGGCGACCCCCCCCCCCGGCGCCCCCCCCCCCCCCCCCCCCCCCGCCCCCCGCACCCCCCCCCCCCCCCCGGGGGGCCCCACCCCCCCCGCCCGG
>NZ_JBVJEA010000015.1:88594-172351 GCF_055581985.1 Streptomyces sp. NPDC042336
ACCCAACGCCCTCCTCCCCGGAGTCCAGAACTCCCGCGGGGTGGGGGGGGCCCCCCCCCCGGCGGCCGCCCCCCTCCCCGCCGCTCACGCGGCCAGCGTCACCGCGCCCACCGCCGGGGTGCGCAGCACCCGCCGGGCCGTGCCCAGGCTCGTCCCCAGCGTCACAGCCGCCGACACCGACACCATCGTGAGCCACACCCCGAGGAACTGGTCCGGCAGCACCGCGTCGGTGCGGACCACCGTGAACGGCACCACACCGGCCAGCGCGGCCACCGTGCCGAAGAACACCCCCGTGACCGTGAGGATCACGCCCTCGGCGGCCACCACGCCCAGCACCTGCCCCGGCGTCGCCCCGGCCAGGCGCTGCTGGCCGAACTCCCGCGAGCGGTACGTCGTCGCCGCGTACAGCGAGTTGACCAGCATCACGCAGACGAACACCGCGATGATGCCGACCACCGTGAGGTTCAGCGTCTCCAGGTTCTTGGCGTCGACCGACTTGACCAGCCCCGACGCCCGCACCGCGTCGCTCTCCACCGACTGCATCGTCAGCGTCGCCGTGGACACCGCGGTGAACAGGATCAGCGAGACCAGGATCCCGGCCAGATGACTCGCCCGCTCACGCAGGTTGCGCACGGCCAGCCAGCCGCTCGCGCCGCTCAGCGGCAGCCGGTCGAGCACGCCCTTCAGCAGCCGCGGCGACAGCAGCGCGAAACCGACCGACAGCAGGATCGCCCCGTAGGCGGGTGCCGCCATCAGCGCCTCGTCCGTCGCGGAGAAGAAGAAGGTCGAGCAGGCGCTGACGGCCCCCGTGCCCAGCGCGGCGTACGCCAGGAAGCGTTTCGTCCCGGCCCGCCCCCGGCTGCCCCGCGTCAGACGCCGTACCGCCAGGAACGCGGCGCCGGCGGACGCGAGCAGGGTGATGTCCATGCCGGTCAGCAGTGCGACCGGGCCGAAGGAGTAGTCCACGGACCGGGCCACCTGGCCGCTGTCCTTGAACACGTCCAGCAGCGCCCGCCCGCCGAGCATCGCCGGGCCGATCGCCAGCACCGCGCCCACCAGGGCCACGGCCACCGCCTCACCCACGACCATCCGCTTGAGCTGCGCCGGGGTCGCCCCCGAGCAGCGCAGCAGCTCCAGCTCGGCGGTGCGCTGACGCACGTTGACCGTCAGCGTCGAGGCCACCGCGAAGAACACCAGCAGGGTCCCGTACCCGCCGACGACCCCCGCCGCCGTGCCCAGCGTCTCCGAGCTGACCGGGTCGACACCGCCCTGCCCGGCCGTGTCGTGCATCGAGTTGAACGTCATGATGATGGCCGCCCCCAGGAAGGCGGACAGCAGCGTCGCCAGGAACCGTCCGGGACGGCGCCGGATCGACCGGAGAGCCAGTACGAACATCGCTCACACCCCCGCCGGCACGTCGTCGCCCAGGTGCGCGAGGCGCTCCGCGACCGCGTCCGGCGTCGGCGCGTCCATCCGCCCCGCCAGCCGGCCGTCGGCGAGGAAGACCACCGAGTCGGCGTACGAGGCGGCGACCGGGTCGTGCGTCACCATCACCACGGTCCGCCCGTGCACCCGCACCGCCTCCTGGAGCAGCAGCAGCACCTGCCGGGCGCTGCGCGTGTCCAGCGCGCCCGTCGGCTCGTCCGCGAAGATCACCCGCGGTTCGGTGACCAGCGCCCGCGCGATCGCCACCCGCTGCCGCTGACCGCCGGAGAGCTGGTCGGGACGGTGACCGAGCCGGTCCCCGAGACCGACCGACGTCAGGACCTCCCGCGCCCGCCTGCGGTCGACGCGACGCCCGGCCAGCTTGAGCGGCAGCACCGTGTTCTGCGCGACGGTCAGCGTCTCCAGCAGGTTGTACTGCTGGAAGACGAACCCGACCCGGCCGCGCCGGAACCTCGTCAGCTCCGCCTCGCCGCCACCCGTCAGCTCCTTGCCGTCCACGCACACGATGCCGCCGTCCGGCCGGTCGAGGCCCGCCGCGCACTGCAGCAGCGTGGACTTGCCCGAGCCGGACGGCCCCATCACCGCGGTGAACGTGCCGCGCCCCAGGCTCAGCGTCACCCCGTCCAGGGCGGTCACGGCGTTCTCCGCCGAGCCGTACGTCCGGGTCACCTTGACCAGCCGGAGGGCCTCGGAGGCGGGGCCCGGGTCGTGATTGCCTCGTGCGCCGGAGCGAAACATCGTGATCACCTTCCGTGTGGCACGCCCTGTGCGGTGCCTCGTGGAAGACGCTACGGAGAGTGGGGCCGGACCACACTGGGTGCAGGACCCGTATCGGGGGGTGTAGTCAGCGACACCCCGGCAGCGCTACGAGCCGCTCAGCAGCACCACCTCCAGGGTGCGCGGGCCGTGCACCCCCTCGACGCGGTCCAGCTCGATGTCGCTGGTCGCGGAGGGACCGGAGATCCATGTCAACGGCCGCCTCGGGTCGAGGCGTTCGAGGGCCTCGGGAACCGACGACACGACCTGGTCGGGCACCCGTACGACGCAGATGTGGTGGTCGGGGACCAGGGTGATGCGGCGGCGGCCCTGGTCGGGGGAGCCGTCCAGGACGAGGGTGCCGGTCTCGGCGACGGCGACGGCGCAGCCGGTCACGACGCTCTCCACCCGGTCCAGCTCGTGCGGCGTGCTCACCGCACGGTCGTGCACGCGCGTCGGATCGGCGGCCGACATCCACGCGGGCGGCAGGCCCGGCGGCACCAGTACGTACCGGGGACCGCGCTGGGCGAGCAACCGCATGATGAGCAGCGCCAGTTCCTCCTCGTCAGCGCGGTGCACGACCGCCCGGTAGTCCGCCAGGTTCTCGGCGAGCAGGTCCACCGTCTGCGCGACGGACCGCCGCCCGTGCTCGCGCAGATAGTTCCTGGCGACGGCCTCCTCGTAGGGCCTCGCGTCGTCCGGCACGTCCGCCAGCGCCCGCCGTACCCGGCCCAGTACGCGTTCCCTGCTGCTCACTTCGATCCGCCCTTCCCGCCGTGCGTGCGCTGCCACCAGTCCCGGAACGGCTCCGCGGGCACCGCCGGCAGGTCCCGGCTGCCGCTCCACGCCCGGCCGGGACCGGGCAGCGTGCGCGGATGCAGCCGGCGGGTGCGCGAGGCCAGCCGCTGCCCGGTCCGCAGCGCGCCGGGGTGTGTGAACGTCCACTGCGCAGCCCGCATCGCCGCCCGCTCGGCGGCGTGCCCCTTGGCGGGCTTCAGGACGACCCGGTTGCCGCCCCGGACGGCCGGTCCGCCCTGCACCACCCGCTCCCGCAGGTGCACCAGCACCTCGGGGATGTCGATGGCGACCGGGCACACCTCGTAGCAGGCACCGCACAGCGAGGACGCGTACGGCAGGGAGGCGTCGATCTCGCTCCCGGTGCCGCGCAGTTGCGGGCTGAGGATCGCGCCGATCGGGCCCGGGTACACCGAGCCGTAGGCATGGCCGCCCGCCCGCTCGTAGACCGGGCACACGTTCAGGCAGGCCGAGCAGCGGATGCAGCGCAGCGCCTGGCGGCCGACCTCGTCGGCGAGGGTGTCGGTACGGCCGTTGTCCAGCAGGACCAGGTGGAAGGTGCTGGGGCCGTCCTCGTCGGTGGTGCCGGTCCACATCGACGTGTACGGGTTCATCCGCTCGGCCGTCGAGGAGCGGGGGAGGGTCTGCAGGAACACCTCCAGGTCCTGCCACCTCGGCACGACCTTCTCGATGCCGACGACCGAGATCAGCGTCTCGGGCAGGGTCAGGCACATCCGCCCGTTGCCTTCGGACTCCACGACCACCAGCGTGCCGGTCTCGGCCACCACGAAGTTGGCGCCGGAGATGCCGACCTTGGCCCGCAGGAACTTCTCCCGCAGGTGCAGCCGGGCCGCTTCCGCGAGTTCGGCGGGGGTGTCCGTCAGGCCCTCGGGCGCCGGACGGCCCCACTCGCCCATCTCGGAGCGGAAGATGTCGCGGATCTCGCCCCGGTTGCGGTGGATGGCCGGCACCAGGATGTGCGAGGGCCGGTCCTTGCCCAACTGCACGATCAGCTCGGCGAGATCGGTCTCGTAGGCGTGGATGCCCGCCGCCTCCAAGGCCTCGTTCAGACCGATCTCCTGCGTCGCCATCGACTTGACCTTGACGACCTCCGACTCGCCGGTCTCCCGGACCAGCCGGGTGACGATCTCGTTCGCCTCGTCCGCGTCGGCGGCCCAGTGCACGGTGCCGCCCGCGGCCGTGACCGCCTCCTCCACCTGCACCAGGTACCGGTCGAGGTGGCGCAGCGTGTGGTCCTTGATCTGCTTCCCGGCCTCGCGCAGCGCCGCCCAGTCGTCCAGTTCGGCGACCGCGCGGGCCCGCTTCTCGCGGATGGTGTGGGTGGCGTGGCGCAGATTGCCGCGCAGCGTCGTGTTGCCCACCGCCTCCCGCGCCGCCTCGGGAAACGCCGGCATCCCCACGAAGGTCCCGCTCATCCGGCCGCCACCTCCTCGGTGCTCGCCAGGATCTCCGCGATGTGCACCGGACGCATGCCCGTGCGCAGCCGCGTCATCGTCCCGCCGATGTGCATCAGGCAGGAGTTGTCGGCCGCGCACAGCACGTCCGCGCCGGTCGACTCCGCGTTGCGCACCTTGTCCGCGCCCATCGCCGCCGACACGTCGGAGTTCTTCACGGCGAAGGTGCCGCCGAACCCGCAGCACTCCTCGGCGCCCGGCAGCTCCACCAGCTCCAGCCCCTTCACCGCCTCCAGCAGCCGCCGCGGCCGGTCGCCCAGGCCCAGGCTCCGCAGCCCGTGGCAGGTCGGGTGGTACGTCACCGTGTGCGGGTAGTAGGCCCCCACGTCCGTCACTCCCAGCACGTCCACGAGGAACTCCGTCAGCTCGTACGTCTTCGGCACCACCGGTGCCAGTGTGGCCGCGAGCGTGTCCCCGCGCCCCTCCGCCCGGGCCCGCTCACCCATCCGCGGATACAGCTCCCGCACCATCGCGCCGCACGAGCCCGAGGGCGTCACGATCGCGTCGTAGTCCGTGAAGACGCCGGCGAAGTGCCGGGCCAGCGGTTCGGCCTCGTGCCGGTAGCCGGTGTTGTAGTGCGCCTGCCCGCAACACGTCTGGGCCATCGGGAAATCGACCTCGACGCCGAGTCTGGTGAGCAGCTTTACCACGGCACGGCCGGTGTCCGGATAGAGCGTGTCGTTGACGCAGGTCAGGAACAGTGCGACACGCATCGCGGCTCCTTGTGTTCGATCATCGGATGAATGATGAGTGCAGATTAGTCGGCCGACCGGGCTCGCGGGAGCCCCGGTTACCGGTCGGCGAGTCGGGCCGCGGCCGCCCGCCAGCGGGCCGTGCCGCCGCGCGGTTCGTACCGGGTCAGCGACTGGGTGCGCGCCAGCAGCCGGCGCATCCCGGCGAGGTCGCCGACCAGGCCGTGGGCGCGGGCCTGCACCAGGACGTTGCCGAGCGCGGCGGCCTCCGTCGGCCCCGCCACCACCGGCAGGCCGCAGGCGTCGGCGGTCAGCTGGCACAGCAGCGCGTTCCGGGTGCCGCCGCCGACCACGTGCACGACGTCGACCGGGTGCCCGGCGAGCCGCTGTGCCTCCTCGACGGCCGCGCGGTGGGCCAGCGCCAGCGAGTCGAGGATGCACCGGGTCACCTCGGCGGGCGTCCGCGGCACCGGCTGCCCCGAGACGCGGCACGCCTCGGCGATCCGCTCCGGCATCCGCCCCGGCGCCAGGAACGCGGGGTCACCCGCGTCCACCACCGACCGCAGCGCCGGCACCCGCGCCGCCGCGAGCAGCAGGTCACCCAGATCGGGGTCGCCCCAGGCCCGTACGCACTCCTGGAGCAGCCACAGGCCCATGATGTTGCGCAGATAGCGGACGGTGCCGTCCAGGCCGAGTTCGTTGGTGAAGTTGGCGGCCCGGCTCTCCTCCGACAGCACGGGAGCGGTCAGTTCGAGACCGGCCAGCGACCAGGTGCCGGTGCAGATGTAGGCGAAGCGCTCACCCGAGGCGGGTACGGCGGCCACCGCGGAGGCGGTGTCGTGCGAACCGACCGCCGTCACCGGCACGGGGCCCGCCAGCCCGGTCTCCTCCAGCACCTCGGGACGCAGCAGCCCCGCCGCGTCACCGGGCCGGCGCAGCGGCGCGAACAGACCGAGATCGATCCCCAGCCGGTCGGCCACCTCCCGCGACCAGTCCCGGGTGCGGGGGTCGATCAGCTGGGTGGTGGAGGCGTTGGTCAGCTCCGTGCCCTGCTCGCCGGTCAGCCAGTAGGTCAGCAGGTCGGGGATCAGCAACAGCCGCCGCGCCGCCGCGAACTGGGCCGTACCCCGGGCGGCGACGAGCTGGTAAAGGGTGTTGAAGGGCGCGTACTGCAAGCCCGTCGCCGCGTACAGCTCCCCGGCCGGCAGCGTCGCCCACACCTGCTCCGCGACGCCCTCCGTGCGGGCGTCGCGGTAGTGCACGGGGTTGCCGAGCAGCGCCCCGTCCGCGTCCAGCAGGCCGTGGTCGACGGCCCAGCTGTCCACGCCGACCGAGTCCACCGGACCCGCCGCCCGCAGACCGTCCAGCACACCGGCGTAGAGCGCGAGGACGTCCCAGCGCAGCCCGTCGGGCGTACGGACCGGCCGGTTGGGGAAGCGGTGCGCCTCGGCCAGCTCCAGCCGGTCGGGACCCACGCGGCCGACCATGACGCGCCCGCTGGACGCGCCGAGGTCGACCGCGGCGTACGCCCCCACGTCCACGGCGGTGCTCATCGCAGGAACGCGGCGGCGACGCCGGCGTCGACCGGGACGTGCAGTCCGGTGGTGTGGGTCAGGTCGCCGCCGGTCAGCGCGAACACGGCGTTCGCGACGTGCTCGGGCAGCACCTCGCGCTTGAGCAGCGTCCGCTGCGCGTAGAACTCGCCCAGCTTCTCCTCCGGCACCCCGTACACCGCCGCGCGCTGGGCACCCCAGCCGCCCGCGAAGATGCCCGAACCCCGCACCACGCCGTCGGGGTTGACGCCGTTGACCCGGATGCCGTGCTCGCCCAGCTCGGCGGCGAGCAGGCGCACCTGGTGGGCCTGGTCGGCCTTGGTGGCGGAGTAGGCGATGTTGTTGGGACCGGCGAACACCGCGTTCTTCGACGCGATGTAGACGATGTCGCCGCCCAGTTCCTGCGCGGTCATCACCCGGGCCGCCTCGCGCGAGACGAGGAAGGAGCCCCGGGCCATGATGTCGTGCTGGAGGTCCCAGTCCTTGGCCGTGGTCTCCAGCAGCGGCTTGGAGATGGAGGTCCCCGCGTTGTTGACCACCAGGTCGACCCCGCCGAACGCGAGCACCGCGGCCCGGAACGCTTCCGCGATCTGCTCCTCCGACGTGACGTCGACGCCCACGGCGACGGCCTTGTCGGCCCCGCCCAGCTCGTCGGCGACCGCCGCCGCGTTCTCCGCGTTCAGGTCGGCCACGACCACACAGGCACCCTCGTCGACCAGCCGCCGCGCGATGGCCTTCCCGATCCCGCTGCCGGCGCCGGTCACCAGCGCGACGCGCGTGGCCAGCGGCTTGGGCTTCGGCATCCGCTGGAGCTTGGCCTCCTCCAGCGCCCAGTACTCGATGCGGAACTTCTCCGACTCCTCGATCGGCGCGTACGTCGACACCGCCTCGGCCCCGCGCATCACGTTGATCGCGTTGACGTAGAACTCGCCGGCCACCCGGGCGGTCTGCTTGTCCTTGCCGAAGCTGAACATGCCCACGCCCGGCACCAGCACGATCGCGGGGTCGGCGCCGCGCATGGCGGGGGAGTCCGGCCCGGCGTGCCGCCGGTAGTAGGCGGCGTACTCCTCGCGGTAGGCCGCGTGCAGCTCCTTGAGCCGTGCGACGGCCTCGTCCAGCGGAGCGGTCGGCGCCACGTCCAGGACCAGCGGCCGGACCTTGGTGCGCAGGAAGTGGTCCGGGCAGGAGGTGCCGAGGGCGGCGAGCCGCGGGTGCTCGGCGCGGGAGAGGAAGTCCAGCACCACGTCCGCGTCGGTGAAGTGCCCGACCTGCGGCCGGTCCCGTGAGGCCAGCCCACGGACGTACGGGGCCAGCGCCGCCGCCCGCTCCCGCCGCTCGGCCTCGGGCAGCGCCTGGTGACCGTCGATCACCGGACCGAAGGGCTCGGCCTTTCCGCGCTCGGCCAGGAAGGCCTCGGCGGTGCGGATGATGTGCAGCGAGTTGCGCTCGCACTCCTCGGAGGTGTCGCCCCAGGCGGTGATGCCGTGTCCGCCGAGCACGCAGCCGACGGCCTGCGGGTTGGCCTCCTTGACGGCCGCGATGTCCAGGCCGAGCTGGAACCCGGGCCGCCGCCACGGCACCCACACCACGGTGTCGCCGAAACACTCGGCGGTCAGCTTCTCGCCGTCCGCCGCACAGGCCAGCGCGATCCCGGAGTCCGGGTGGAGATGGTCCACGTGGGCGGCCCCGACCAGCCCGTGCATCGCCGTGTCGATCGAGGGCGCGGCACCGCCCTTGCCGTGCAGGCAGTAGTCGAAGGCGGCGACCATCTCGTCCTCGCGCTCGACGCCCGGGTAGACGTCCTTGAGCGCCCGCATCCGGTCCAGCCGCAGCACGGCGAGTCCCGCCTCGGTGAGCGTGCCGAGGTCCCCGCCGGACCCCTTGACCCACATCAGCTCCACATCACCCCCCGTGACGGGATCGGTTCCGGTGCCCTTGGCGGACGCGTTGCCACCGGCGTAGTTGGTGTTGCGCGGATCGGCGCCGAGCCGACGGGAACGGGCGAGGAGGGCGGAGGCCTCAGGGTGAGATGTCATGACGGTGCCTTTTCGATCGACGGGCGGAGATGCGCCCCTGCAAGGGGCGCGGGGAACTGCGCGATCAACCACGAACGACCCGCAGCCCGCGAACAACAGAAATCCGGCAGACGCTTACGGACTAGGCGCCCCACCCGGCCTGCTGCCCACCCACCCGCTCGGCGACGACCTTCTCCGCCCACCCGCAGGAGCGGTACGCCTTCATGGGCTCGGGGTCCAGCCCCGACTCCTCCCGCACCTCCCGAAGCAACGGCCGCACATCCGTGTTGTACGCGTCCATCAGCACGGCGTTGGCCTCCAGTACGTCCCCCGCGGCCTGCGCCGCGGCCAACGCCGGACCGTCGACCAGCAGCGCCTTCGCCGTGGCCTCCTGCACGTTCATCACCGACCGGATGATGGCCGGGATCTTCGCCTCGATGTTGTGGCACTGGTCGAGCATGAACGCCACGTCGGAGTTGAACCCGCCCCCGCGCACCACCTCGTACATGATGCGGAACAGCTGGAACGGGTCGGCCGCCCCGACCATCAGGTCGTCGTCCGCGTAGAACCGGGAGTTGAAGTCGAACCCGCCGAGCTTCCCCTCCCGCAGCAGCGTCGCCACGATGAACTCGATGTTCGTGCCCGGCGCGTGGTGCCCCGTGTCGACCACGACCTGCGCCTTCTCGCCCAGCTTCAGGCAGTGCGCGTAGGCCGTGCCCCAGTCCGGCACGTCCGTCGTGTAGAACGCCGGCTCGAAGAGCTTGTACTCCAGCAGCATCCGCTGCCCCTCGCCGAGCCGCTCGTACACCTCGGCCAGGCCCTCGGCCAGCCGGTCCTGCCGGGAGCGGATGTCGTCCTGGCCGGGGTAGTTGGTGCCGTCGGCGAACCACAGCTTCAGGTCGTGCGACCCGGTGGCGTCCATGATGTCGACGCACTCCAGCAGGTGGTCGACGGCCTTCCTGCGCACCGCCGCGTCCGGGTGGCAGACGCTGCCCAGCTTGTAGTCGTCGTCCTGGAAGGTGTTGGAATTGATCGCGCCGATCCGCACCCCCCGCTTCTCGGCGTGCGCCGCCAGCGCGGCGTAGTCCTCGACCCGGTCCCACGGGATGTGCAGGGCCACGGTCGGGGCCACGCCGGTGAACTCGTGCACCTTCGCCGCGTCGTCCAGTTTCTCGAACGGGTCGCGCGGGACACCGGCCTGGGCGAACACCTTGAAGCGGGTGCCCGAGTTGCCGTACGCCCACGACGGCGTCTCGACGGCCTGGGTCCTGAGCGCGGCCTTCACCGCGGCGAGCTCGGTCACTTCGGGGCTCCTGTGGCATCGGGTCGTGGCCCGCTGTGAGCCCGACCGGTCTGTGAAACGATTCAGAACGCGAAGTTATGAGCCTCCCGAAGGGGTGTCAACCCTTCCGGCCGGTCCCGCTCGTTGTGACTCGGCCGTGACCTTCGGAGATCGGAAGTTTTTCGACCCGGAACCATTGACGTGACATGGCCTCGCTGCCTAACGTCCCCGGCAACCTAGTTGAAACCTTTCACGACGCCGTGAGGGCCGTCCCGCCGGCGTCGTCGAGGAGCCCCCAATGACCCACCCGTCCGACACGGGTACGGCCCCGGTTCTGGCGCTCAGGGACGTCTCCAAGTCCTTCGGCGCGGTCCGTGCGCTGCGGGACGTCTCCCTGGAGCTGTTCCCCGGCGAGGTGCACGCCCTCGCCGGAGAGAACGGCGCCGGAAAGTCGACCCTCATCAAGACACTGGCCGGAGTGCACCGGCCGGACGCCGGCCAGGTGCTGCTCGACGGCGCACCGGTCGTCTTCCACGGCCCCGGCGACGCCCGCGACGCCGGCATCGCCGTGATCTACCAGGAGCCCACCCTCTTCCCCGACCTGTCGATCGCCGAGAACATCTTCATGGGCCGCCAGCCGCGGCGCGCCCTCGGCCGCATCGACCACAAGGCGACCCACGACGCCACCGCACGGCTGATGCGGCGCCTCGGTGTCGAGCTCGACCCCGACCGGCCCGCACGCGGCCTGTCCATCGCGGACCAGCAGATCGTCGAGATCGCCAAGGCGCTCTCCTTCGACGCCCGCGTCCTGATCATGGACGAGCCGACCGCGGCCCTCACCGGCAGCGAGGTGGCCCGGCTCTTCGGCGTGGTGCGCACCCTGCGCGAACAGGGCGCCGCGGTGCTGTTCATCTCCCACCGCCTGGAGGAGATCTTCCGCATCTGCCGCCGGGTCACCACCCTGCGCGACGGCGCCTGGATCGCCAGCGAGCCCCTTGAGGGCATGACCGAGGACGACCTGGTGCGCCGCATGGTCGGGCGCGACCTCGACGAGCTGTACCCCAAGCAGGAGGTCACGCCCGGCGAGACCGCCCTGAGGGTACGCAGGCTGACCCGCGAGGGAGTCTTCACCGACGTCTCCTTCGAGGTGCGGCGCGGTGAGATCGTCGCGCTGGCCGGACTGGTCGGCGCCGGACGCACCGAGGTCGCCCGCGCCGTCTTCGGCGTCGACCGCTGGGACGCCGGGGAGGTCGAGGTCGACGGGAAGCCGCTCGTCAACGGCGCCCCCTCCACCGCGATGGCCGCCGGCCTCGCGCTCGTCCCGGAGGACCGCCGCGCCCAGGGCCTCGTGATGGACATGTCCATCGAGCGCAACATCGGCCTCACCGGGCTGCGGACGACCGTGAGGGCCGGGCTCATGGACCGGGGCGCCGAGCGCAGCCGCTCCCTCGACTGGGCGGTCAAGCTCCAGGTCAAGTACGCCCGCATCGCCGACACCGTCGCCACCCTGTCCGGCGGCAACCAGCAGAAGGTCGTCCTCGCCAAGTGGCTGGCCACCGGCCCCAAGGTGCTGATCGTCGACGAACCCACCCGCGGCATCGACGTCGGCACCAAGGCCGAGGTGCACCGGCTGCTGAGCCAACTCGCCGCCGACGGCGTGGCCGTCCTGATGATCTCCTCCGACCTGCCCGAGGTCCTCGGCATGGCCGACCGCGTCCTGGTGATGCACGAGGGCCGACTGACCGCCGAGATACCCCGCACCGACGCCACCGAGGAGACCGTGATGGCCGCAGCCACGGGGAGGGCCGCCGCATGACGGTCACCGCACCCGAGAAGGCCTCCGCGGCCGACGTACCCAAGGCGGGCGCCACCCGGCTGGTGGACCGCGTCTTCAAGATGCGCGAACTGGCCATCCTGCTGGTCTTCCTGGTGATGATCGCCATCACCCAGGCCGGCAACAGCGAGTTCCTGTCCGAGCAGGGCATCAAGGACCTGCTGCTGAACGCGACCATCCTGGTCCTGGTCGCCACCGGACAGTCCCTGGTCGTCATCACCCGCAACGTCGACCTGTCCGTCGGCTCCACCCTCGGCATCAGCGCCTTCGCCGCCGGCACCTACCTCCAGGGCGGCGGCAACCCCGTCGTGGCCGTGCTGCTCGCGGTGCTGCTGGGCATCGGTTTCGGCCTCCTCAACGGCCTTCTGGTCAGCCTCGGCCAGGTGCCCGCCCTGGTCGTCACCCTCGGCACCCTCTACATCATCCGCGGCATCGACTCCATCTGGGTCGGCTCCCGCCAGATCACCGCGGCCGACCTGCCCGGCGGCTTCGTCGACTTCGGCTCCGGCGGCCTCTCGGCCGTGCCCTGGCTGGCCATGATCGCCCTGGCGGTGCTCCTCGCCACGGCGTACTACCTCAAGCACTTCGGCAGCGGGCGCGAGCTGTACGCGCTCGGCTCCAACCCCGAGGCCGCCCGGCTGGCCGGCATCCCGGTCCGCAAGCGGATCCTGGCCGCCTACACCTTCTGCGGCGCCCTCGCCGGACTCGCCGGCGCGCTCTACCTGGCCCGGTTCGGCAACGTCGACTCCGGCACCGGCAACGGCTACGAACTGACCGTCGTCAGCGCGGTGGTGGTCGGCGGCGTCGTCTTCACCGGCGGCTCCGGCAGCGTCTACGGCGCCGCCCTCGGCGCGCTGCTGCTGACCTCGATCAACAGCGTGCTCCCCGCCCTCGGCGTCAGCTCCGTGTGGGTGCTGGCCATCAACGGCATCCTGCTCATCCTCGCCATCGCCGTCGACCGGATCGTCGCGCTGCGCGTGGCCAACGCCCTGAAGAAGAGGAACGCCCGCCATGGCTGACACCTCCCTGACGCGCGCCGTCCGCTGGGACACCGTGGTGGGCGCCCTCCTCGTGGTCGTCCTGCTGCTCTCCTTCGGCTTCGTCGACGGCTTCGGCAACGCCCTCAACCTGTCCTTCCTGATCGGCAACACCCTGCCGATCGCCCTCATCGCCCTGCCGATGACGCTGCTGGTCGTCTCCGGCGAGATCGACCTGTCGGTCGCCTCCACCGCGGGCCTGTCCGGCGCGCTCATGGGCGCCCTGTGGAACCAGGGCATGACCATCGAGGCGATCATCCCGGTCTGCCTGCTGCTCGGCGTGGTCTGCGGGCTGATCAACGGCCTGCTGGTCACCCGGCTCGGACTGCCCTCCCTCGCCGTCACCATCGGCACCATGGCCGCCTACCGGGGCATCGCGCAGATCGTGCTCGGCTCCGACGCGGTGACCGACTTCCCCTCGCAGTACCTGGACTTCGCGGCCGGACGCGTCGACGGCACCTTCCTGCCGTACGCCTTCCTGCCCTTCCTGGTGCTGCTGGCCATCGCCGTGGTCGCCCTGCACGCCACGCCGTTCGGCCGGTCGCTGTTCGCCATCGGCGCCAGTGAGGAGGCCGCCCGCTTCGCCGGCATCCGGGTCAAGCGGCAGAAGCTGATCCTGTTCACGCTGACCGGCCTGATGTCGTCCCTCACCGGCGTCTTCTGGGCCCTGCACTACGCCAGCGCCCGCTACGACAACGCCACCGGCCTCGAACTGTCCGTCGTCGCCGCCGTACTCCTGGGCGGCATCGACTTCGACGGCGGCAAGGGCACGCTCGGCGGGGCGATCGCGGGCGTGTTCCTGCTCGGCGCGCTGCAGAACGTGATGAGCCTGCAGGACGTCTCCGCACAGTCGCAGATCGTCGTCACCGGCGTCCTGCTCGTCCTGTCCGTGCTCGGCCCCCGCCTCGCCCGGCAGCTCTCCCTCGCGAGGGCCGGACGCAGGGCGGCACCGACGCCCCCGTCCAAGGCGCCCGTCCCCACCCCGTAACCCGTCACCGGCTCCGTCCACCCTCGTAAGGAACCCACCATGCGCAAGTCGTCCATCCGCCGTACCTGCGCGGCCCTCGCCGCCGTCACCTCCCTCGCCCTGGCCGCCACCGCCTGCGGCGGCACCACGAAGGAGGACGTCAAGGACGAGGGCGGCAAGGCCGCCGCGGCGGGCAAGGCCGACCCGAACGCGGAGACGAAGAAGGGACTGACCGTCGGCTTCCTGCCCAAGCAGGTCAACAACCCCTACTTCACCGTCGCGGACAAGGGCGGTGAGAAGGCCGTCAAGGAGCTGGGCTCCAGCTACAAGGAGGTCGGCACTTCCAGCGGCACCGACACGGCCGGCCAGGTCTCCTACGTCAACACGCTCACCCAGCAGCAGGTCGACGCCATCGCCGTCTCCGCGCAGGACCCGGGCGCCCTGTGCACCGCGCTCAAGCAGGCGATGAAGAACGACATCAAGGTCGTCACCTACGACTCGGACACCAACCCCGAGTGCCGCAACGCCTTCATCTCCCAGGCGTCCGCCGACGACATCGGCCGCACCCAGGTGCAGCAGCTGGCCGAGCAGATCGGCAACAAGGGCGAGATCGCGATCCTGTCCGCCGCGCAGACCGCGACGAACCAGAACGCCTGGATCGAGATCATGAAGGACGAGCTGAAGGACCCGAAGTACAAGGACATCAAGCTGGTCAAGGTCGCCTACGGCGACGACGACGCCCAGAAGTCCTTCCAGCAGACCCAGGGCCTGCTCCAGGAGCACCCGAACCTGAAGGGGATCATCTCCCCGACCACCGTCGGCATCAAGGCCGCCGCCCAGTACCTGTCCGGCTCCAAGTACAAGGGCAAGGTCAAGCTGACCGGCCTCGGCACCCCCAACGACATGCGCAAGTACGTCAAGAACGGCACCGTCGAGGCGTTCGAGCTGTGGGACCCGGCCAAGCTCGGCGAGCTGGCCGCGCGCACCGCCGTCGCCCTGTCCTCCGGGCAGATCACCGGCAAGGAGGGCGAGACCTTCAAGGCGGGCGCCATGGGCGAGTACACCATCGGCAAGGACGGTGTGATCAACCTCGGCAAGCCGACCGTGTTCACCGCCGACAACGTCGACCAGTTCAACTTCTAGTCACCACCCCTGAGTCACCACCCCCTGTACGGAGCGGCAGTCCATGCAGCGCGTCTGTTTCCTGCTCAAGGTCCGTCCGGACCGCATCGCGGAGTACCGCGAACGCCACGCCGCCGTGTGGCCGGAGATGTGCGAGGCGCTCTCCGCCACCGGCTGGCACAACTACTCGCTCTTCCTGCGTGACGACGGCCTGCTCGTCGGCTACCTGGAGACCGAGGACTTCGCCGCCGCCCGGGCCGGCATGGAGGCCACCGAGGTCAACGCCCGCTGGCAGGCCGAGATGGGCCCGCTGTTCGAGTCCCTCGACGGGGCCCGCCCCGACGAGGCGATGAAGCCCCTCACCGAGGTGTTCCACCTCGCCTGACGGGGGTCGCACCGGGGCGGTCCGGGTACTGTGTGAAGGTCCCGCGGCCGCCCCTCCCACACCCACCCCGACCTCGGAGGTCCCTGCCCGATGGCCCATTCCGTGGGTATCAAGGACGTCGCCCGCGCCGCCGGAGTTTCCGTGGGCACGGTCTCCAACGTCATCAACCGCCCCGACACCGTCGCGACCGAGACCCGCGCGCGGGTGCTGTCCGCGATCGACCGGCTGGGCTACGTCCGCAGCGAGTCCGCGCGCCAGCTGCGCGCGGGCCGCAGCCGCATCATGGGGCTGCTCGTCCTGGACATGGGCAACCCGTTCTTCGTCGACGTCGCCCGCGGCGCCGAGCGCGCCGCCCGCGACGCCGGACTCGGCGTGATGGTCTGCAACAGCGCGCAGAACCCGGGGGAGGAGGCCGAGTACCTCTCGCTCTTCGCCGAGCAGCGGGTCCGGGGCGTCCTGCTCACCCCCGCCGACGCCACCGGCCGCAACATCGAGGGCTTCCGGCGCCACAACATCCCCTTCGTGCTGGTCGACCGGGTCGCCGAGGGCACCACCGAGTGCTCGGTGTCCGTCGACGACGTCGCGGGCGGCGCGCTGGCCGTACGCCACCTCGTGGACGCCGGACACCGCTCCATCGCCTACGTCAGCGGCCCGCCCGGCCTCAACCAGGTGCGCGACCGCCGCACCGGCGCCCTCGCCGCGCTCGCCGAGGCCGGGCTCGGCCCCGACGCGCTGCGCGAACTGCCCACCGAGCGCCTCGACGTCGCCGCGGGCCGCGACGCCGGCGCCCGCCTCCTGGGGCTCGCGGATCGGCCGACCGCCGTCTTCTGCGCCAACGACCTGCTCGCCCTCGGCGTCCTCCAGGCCATGTACGCCGCCGGGATCGGCGTCCCCGACGACCTCGCGATCGTGGGCTACGACGACATCGAGTTCGCCGCCGCCGCGGCCGTCCCGCTCACCTCGGTGCGCCAGCCCGCCGTCACCATGGGCGCCATGGCCGCCGAGCTGCTCCTGGAGGAGACCGAGCTGGAGGGCACGGACCGGACCCACCCGCACCGGCGGGTCGTCCTCCAGCCGGAGCTGGTGGTACGGCGCTCCAGCCTCGCCGCCCGCTGACCGGCCGGTCAGCACGATTCCATGATCCCGGGGGTCGGCGGCCGCAGGACGGTGTGCTGAACTGGGACACGGCCGAAAGAATCGGCCGCCAGATCCGTCCGCCCCGGGAGACCCCTTGAGCGTCAGCTACCGCCAGCCAGGCGTCGTCCTCACCGACCGCCGTTTCACCGTGCCCCTCGACCACGCCGACCCCACCGGGGAGACGATCGAGCTGTACGCCCGCGAGGCCGTCGCGAGCGACAAGGCCGACAAGGACCTGCCCTGGCTGGTCTACCTCCAGGGCGGACCCGGCTTCGGGGCGAACCGTTTCATCGGCCGTCCCGCCTGGCTCGGCCGCGCCCTGAAGGAGTACCGGGTCCTGCTCCTGGACCAGCGCGGCACCGGTGCCTCCACCCCGGCCAACCGCCAGACGCTCCCGCTGCGCGGCGGCCCCGCCGAGCAGGCCGACTACCTCACCCACTTCCGCGCCGACGCCATCGTCCGCGACTGCGAGGCCATCCGCCCCCAGGTCACCGGCGGCGCACCCTGGACCGTCCTCGGCCAGAGCTTCGGCGGCTTCTGCACCGTCGCCTACCTGTCGCTGGCCCCCCAGGGACTGAGCGCGGCCCTCATCACCGGCGGTCTGCCCTCCCTGGACGCCCACGCGGACGACGTCTACCGGGCCGCCTACCCCCGCATCGAGCGCAAGGTCGCCGCGCACTACGCCCGCTACCCGCAGGACGTCGAGCGCGCCCGCCGCATCGCCGACCACCTCCTGACCCACGACGTGGTCCTCCCGAACGGCTACCGCCTCACCGTGGAGGCGTTCCAGTCCCTCGGCATCATGCTCGGCGGCAGTGAGGGCAGCCACCGCCTGCACTTCCTGCTGGAGGACGCCTTCGTCCGCACCCCGAACGGGCACGAACTCTCCGACGCCTTCCAGGAGGAGGCACAGGGCCTGCTGTCGTACGCGGGCCACCCGCTGTACGCCCTGGTCCACGAGGCCATCTACGGCCAGGACGCCCGGCCCACCGACTGGTCCGCCGAGCGGGTCCGCGCCGAGTTCCCGCGCTTCGACGCCGCCAAGGCGCTCGCGGGCGACGAACCGCTGCTCTTCACCGGCGAGTCCGTCCACCCCTGGATGTTCGACTGCGACCCGGCACTGCGCCCGCTGCGCGAGACCGCCGACCTGCTCGCGGCCCGCACCGACTGGACCCCGCTGTACGATCCGGCCCGCCTCGCCGTCAACGAGGTGCCGGCCGCCGCTGCCGTCTACCACGACGACATGTACGTCGACACCGCCCACGCGCTGACCACCGCCCGCGCGATCCGCGGCCTGCGCACCTGGGTCACCGACGAGTTCGAGCACGACGGCGTACGGGCCGGCGGCCCCCGCGTCCTGGACCGGCTGCTCGCGCTCGCCCGCGACGAGGCCTGAACGGCGACGCGTTCCCCTTCCGGGCGGGACGCCGGCGGCGCGGGTTAGTGTGCGGGCATGACAGAGCCGACGATCACGCAACTGGAGCCCATGCCCGGCGACTGGCACCGCGCCCTCGCCGTGGTCGCGCACCCGGACGACCTGGAGTACGGCTGCTCGGCGGCGATCGCGGCCTGGACCGACGAGGGTCGCGAGGTCGCCTACGTCCTCGCGACCAGGGGCGAGGCGGGCATCGACACGCTGCCGCCCGACGAGTGCGCCCCCTTGCGTGAACGGGAGCAGCGGGCCAGCGCCGCCGTCGTCGGGGTGAGCGAGGTGGAGTTCCTGGACCACCGGGACGGCGTCATCGAGTACGGCACCGCGCTGCGCCGCGACATCGCCGCCGCGATCCGCCGTCACCGGCCCGAACTGGTCATCACCCTCAACCACCGGGACACCTGGGGCGGTGTCGCCTGGAACACCCCGGACCACGTCGCCGTCGGCCGTGCCACGCTCGACGCGGCGGCCGACGCCGGCAACCGGTGGATCTTCCCGGAGCTGACCGAGCAGGGCCTCGAACCCTGGAACGGCGTGCGCTGGGTCGCGGTCGCCGGATCCTCCTCGCCCACCCACGCCGTGGACGCCACACCGGGTCTGGAGCGCGCGGTGCGCTCGCTGCTCGAACACCGCACGTACATCGAGGTGTTGACCGAGGAGGACCCGGAGACGTACGCGCGTGGGTTCCTCACCGGCTTCGCCCGGGCCGCCGGGGAGCGGTTCGGCGGGAAGCCGGCGGTGACCTTCGAAGTCTTCGGACGGTAGCGGCGTGACGGGGGAGCGGGGCGTGCGAGGGGAGCAGGACGTGAAGGACGCGCGGGGACAGCAGCGTCTCGCGGAGCGGTTCGAGGAGCACCGCGGACAGCTGAAGGCGGTGGCCTACCGCATGCTCGGCTCACAGGCCGAGGCGGAGGACGCCGTGCAGGAAGCCTGGCTGCGGCTCAGCCGCTCCGGCGGGGACGGCGTGGACAACCTCGGCGCCTGGCTGACCACCGTGACCGGCCGGATCTGCCTGGACCTGCTGCGTTCGCGCACCGCGCGCCGCGAGGAGCCGATGACCGAGGGCTTCGACTCCTTCGTGCCGGACCCCGTGCTGCGGGCCCTGCCCCAGGCCGACCCCGAGGCGGAGGCCCTGCACACCGACTCGGTGGGCATCGCCCTGCTGGTGGTGCTGGAGACCCTGGAACCGGCCGAGCGGCTGGCGTTCGTCCTGCACGACATGTTCGCCGTGCCCTTCGACGACATCGCGCCGGTCGTCGAGCGCACCCCGGCCGCCACCAGACAGCTCGCCAGCCGGGCCCGGCGCCGGGTGCGCGACGCGACCCCCGCCGCCGAACCGGACCTCGGCGCACAGCGCCGGGCGGTCGAGGCGTTCCTGGCCGCGAGCCGCGCCGGTGACTTCGAGGCGCTGGTGTCCGTGCTCCACCCGGACGTGGTGCTGCGGGCCGACGCCGGTGCCCTGGCCCGCGGCGTGGCCGCCTCCAAGGTGGTGCGGGGCGCGCGCACGGTCGCCACCGGCGCGTTCCACTTCCGCCACCTCGCCGGACTCGCCCGCGTCGTCCTGGTCAACGGCGCGGTGGGCACCGTCGCCGTGTCGGAGGGGCACGCGCGGTCGGTCACCTACGTCACCGTCGCCGACGGTCTCATCACGGGCCTGTACATCCTGTCCGACCCGGAGCGGCTGGCCCGGCTGGACCTGTCCGCGCTGGAGACCTGACCGGTCGCGCCGGGCCGTCCTGCGGCCCGGGTGCCGGCGGCCAGTATCCTCGACGACATGCGAGAACACACGGCGGACCGGCCGGGCACAGAGGCCGGTGCGGAACTGCGCGGCGACTGCGGGAGCTGCTTCGGCCTGTGCTGCGTGGCCCTGCCGTTCGCCCGCTCGGCCGACTTCGCGGTCGACAAGGACGCCGGCACCCCCTGCGCGAACCTGCGCACCGACCATCGCTGCGGCATCCACGCGACGCTGCGGGAGCGCGGCTTCGCCGGCTGCACGGTCTACGACTGCTTCGGCGCCGGACAGCGGGTCTCGCAGGTCACCTTCGGCGGCCGGGACTGGCGCACCGGCCCGCCGGAGCGGACCCGGCGCATGTTCGACGTGTTCCCGGTCGTCCGCCAACTGCACGAACTGCTCCGGTACCTCACCGAGGCCCTCACCCTGCCCGCCGCCCGCCCGGTCCACGCCGACCTGAGCGGCGCCCTCGCCGACACCGAACGCCTCGCCGGGGGGACCCCGGAAGAGCTGGCCGTCCTCGACGTGGCCGCGCACCGGCAGCGGGTCAACGTGCTCCTGCTGCGCACCAGCGAACTGGTCCGGGCCGGCACCCGCGGCCGGAAGAAGAACCGCCGCAACGCCGACCTGCTGGGCGCCCGCCTGAAAGGCGCCGACCTCGCCGGGGCCGATCTGCGCGGGGCCTGCCTCATCGCCGCCGACCTCACCGGGGCCGACCTGCGCGGCGCCGATCTGATCGGCGCGGACCTGCGCGACGCCGACCTGTCCGAAGCGGACCTCACGGGCGCCTTCTTCCTGACCCAGCCGCAGGTCAACGCGGCCAAGGGCGGTCCCGGCACCAGGCTGCCGGACTCAGTCACCCGCCCGGTGCACTGGACAGCGGGACGCTGAGCCGGCGTTCCCGGCGCCTTCCTCGCCCGCTTCCCCGGGGACGTCCGTGCGGGAAGCGGGTGCGGGCGTCGACGCGGTCCGCCGGTCGAGGTGCAGGCGCAGCCCCTCCGGCATGAGCGTCAGCCGCTCGGTCACCCGCAGCCGGTAGCCGGGGTCCGGCCGCAGCTCGTAGCGGCGCAGCAGCAGTCCGAGGACCAGTGTGGCCTCGTGCAGCGCGAACTGCCGCCCGATGCACGCCCGCGCCCCCGTCCCGAACGGTTTGAAGGTGTGCGGGGCGCGCGACCGCACCGCCTTCGCCTCGAAGCGGTCCGGGTCGAACCGCTCGGCGTGCGGACCCCACACCTCCGGGTCGCGGTGCAGCATGCCCGTGAGCACCAGAGCCCAGGCCCCGCGCCGCATCGGGTGGGTGCCGCCGAGCACCGTGTCCTCGCGGGCCTCCCGCGCGAAACCGGGGGCGGTCGGCCACAGCCGCAGCGACTCGTCCAGTACCCGGCGCACCTGGCGCAGCCTGGCCACCTGCTCGTAACCGGGCGTCTCGGTGTCGCCCCACACCCGGTCCACCTCGGCGCGGGCCCGGGCCGCGACGTCGGGGTGCTGGGCGAGGTAGTGCAGGGCGAAGGAGAGCGCGCCCGAGGTGGTCTCGTGCCCGGCGACGAGGAAGGTGATGACCTGTCGGCGCACGTTCTCCGGCGACAGCCGCTCACCGGTCTCCGGGTGGGCCGTCTCCAGCATCCGGTCGAGCAGGTCGCCCCCGTCGCCCCCGCCGCCGGAACCACCGGCCGCCCGGCGTGCCCGGACGAGGTCGTCGACCGTGCGGTTGAGGTACGCGATGTCGGCGGCGTTGCGGCGGCTCGCGTCGCGCAGCAGCCAGGGGGCGAGCGGAGCGGGCACGGTGTTGAGGCGCTGCGCGTATCCGAGCGTGCCGACCATCGCCGTGACGAAGGGGTGGAGGCGGGGGCGTTCGAAGGAGCCGAAGTCGTGCCCGAAACCGGTGCGCGCGATGGTCTCCAGCGTCAGCTTGGTCATGTCGCCGGGCACGTCCACCGCCCGGCCCGACGCCTGGGCCAGGTCCCAGTGGTCGGTGAGCCGCGCGGCCACGTCCAGCATCATCACGTGGTACCCGGCCATGGCCTCGCGGCTGAACCCGGGCGCCAGCACGTCGTGCGCGAGCTGCCAGTTGGGCTCGTGGTTGTACGCCGTGAACAGCCCGTCCCCGGCCACCGGGCGCAGGTTGGCCACGCCCAGGCCCACGTGCTTGGCGAACCGCGTCTCGTCCGCCAGGTCGGCGGCGAGGGAGGCGCCCCACACGAACACGAACTCCTTGCCGAAGGCCCGCCGCCGGAATATCGGCCCGAGCCGCCGCGCGTACCGCAACGAGTCCTGCATCGGCGTGCGCCGGCTCGCGCCCACCACGTCACCGAGCAGGGGCAGCCGGTACGGGGGGTGCGGGATGCGGTGCAGTTCGGGCCAGCCCAGCTCGGCGCTGCGGAAGCCCTTCGGCAGTCCGTCCCGGGCCGGTTCCCTCGCTGTCTGGGCCATGACGCGATCTCCCTTGACGCAGCGGCGTGTTGCACGAGCCGAGGCGAGCGTGTTGTACATGGGTTCAATAACGCGCCCCAGTCTCGACCCGTTGTTGAACCGGCGTCAAGTAAGGTGCGGGCATGGCCGCGAACCAGGGCGAGCGCACCCGCCGCCGGCTCAGCACGGGCGAGCGCCGGGAGCAGTTGCTCTCGGTGGGCGCGCGACTGTTCTCGGAGAGCCCCTACGACGAGGTCTGGATCGAGCAGGTCGCCGAGATCGCCGGGGTCTCCCGCGGACTGCTGTACCACTACTTCCCGAACAAGCGGGACTTCTTCGCGGCGGTCGTCGAGCGCGAGAGCGAGCGCATGCTGCGGATGACGGCGGCCGTGCCCGGCGTCCCGGTCCGCGAGCAGCTCACCGCGGGCCTCGACGCCTACCTGGAGTACGTGCGGGCCCACGCGCACGGCTACCGCGCCTTCCACCGCGCCGACGCGGCCGGCGACCGCGCGGTGCGCCGCGTCTACCAGAAGGCGCTCGCCGCGCAGGAACGCCAGATCCTCGCCGCTCTTGCCGCCGACCCGGAGTTCGGCCCGGCCTTCGGGGAACGCGGCGACGTACGGCTGGCGGTGCGCGGCTGGCTGGCCTTCACCACCGCGGTCTGCCTGGAGTGGCTGCGGGACCCGGAGCCCGCTCGCGCGCAGGTGCGGGACCTGTGCGCGCGGGCGCTGCTGGGAGCCATCGCGCCCTGAGGCCGCCGCGCCGGACCGCGGGCCGGGCCGGTGTCATGGTTGGCGCACTCCCCGAACTCCGATAGGTTAGGTGAGCCTTACCTAATGAATTGCCGAACGGAGGATGGGATGGGTGACAGCCACACCTGGACGGCCGCGCCCGCCGCGGCGGAGCAGGCCCGCTCGGTGCTCGCCGCCGCGTGGTCCTGCGCGGTGACCGCGGAGGGCGGCCGGGAGGAGTTCGTCGGCGCGCACACCGTGTCCGACGACGGCCGGGTGCTCCTGCACGTGCCCGAGGACAGCGCCCTGCTCGCGGCGGCGGTGTGCGCGCCCCGCGGGGAGCCGTCCGCCGTGCTGGAGTTCGCCGACGTGGCGCCCGTCCCGGTGCGGGGCCGGATCAGGGCCCGGCTCTGGCTCGCCGGCTGGTTCGCCGTGGCGGACGGGCACCTGGCCTTCCGGCCCACCCGCGTGGTGCTGCGCCGGGCGTCCGGGACCGTGGTGGTCGACGTCGACGAGTTCACCGCCGCCGAGCCCGATCCGCTGGCCCTGGCCGAGGCACGGCTGCTGACCCATCTCGCCGACTGCCACGGCGACGCCGTACAGCGGCTGACCCGGCTCGTCGACCCGGACAGCCTGCACGGAGCGGTCCGGGTGCGGCCGCTCGCCGTCGACCGGCACGGACTGACCCTGCGCGTCGAACGGGTCCGTGACCACGGCGACGTACGCCTGCCGTTCCACGCGCCCGCCGACGAGATCGCGCAGCTGACGGAGCGGGTGCACGTGCTGCTCGCCCGGGCGAGCGCCGCCTCCTGCCCGCGGGCCCTACAGCGGCAGCGCACAGACGGCGACGGGTGAGGCGAACGGCTCTCCCGCGGGGTGCAGCCCGCCGTCGTCCGCGCTCACGCGGAACGCGGTGACGGTGCCGGAGCGCTGGTTGGCCGCGAACAGCAGCCCGCCGTCCGGGGAGAAGGCGATCTGCCGCGGGAAGCCGCCGCCCACCGGCACCGTGCCGAGCAGCCGGAGCCGGGCGCCGTCGGCCTCCACCGCGTACCGCGTGAGGCTGTCGTGCCCCCGGTTGGCGAGGAAGGCGTACGCGCCGTCGGCCGTGACCAGGAGCTGCGCCGGGTAGTTGGTGCCCCGCGCCCGGCCCGTGCCCGCCCCGGTGGACTGGGCCTCGCCGATGGTCAGGCGTCCCGTCGCGGGGTCGTACGCGCAGACCGCGACGGTGTCGTCGAGCTCGTTGGCGAGGTAGGCGTGGCGGCCGCCGGGGTGGAAGGTGAGGTGCCGGGGCCCGGCGCCCGGCAGGGTCCGGGCCCGCGAGACCTCGGTGAGTCTCCCCGCGCCCTCGTCCAGGCGATAGGTGTACACGGTGTCCGTGCCGAGGTCCACGGCGAGGACATGGCTCCCGTCCGGCGCGGTGACGACCTGGTGGGCGTGCGGGCCCCGCTGTCCCGGGCCCGGCGGGGGAGTGGAGTGCGTGACCAGGTGGGTGCGTTCGCCCAGCGCGCCCGAGGCGTCGATCGGGTGCACGGCGACGCTTCCGGAGCCGTAGTTGGCGCTGAACAGCCAACGCCCGCCGGGGTGCACCGACAGATGGCAGGGCGCCGCGCCGCCGGTGCTCCGGCTGCCCAGCACCCTGCGGTCCGACAGCCGGACGGCGGTCACCGCCCCGTCCTTGCGCTCCTCGACCGCGTACAGGGTCCGGCCGTCGGGACGCACCGCCAGGTACGAGGGATCGTCCACCTCCGCGAGGACACCGCGGCCGGTGATCCGGCCCGTGTCCGGTTCGTACTCGGCGAGCGCGATGCCCTTGCCGCCGCCCTCGACGGAGGTGTAGGTGCCGAGGAGGAGCGGGCGAGGGCCGGAGGCCTCCCGCTCCCTGCCCGACGCACCACCGCTCGCCCGGGGCGCGGTGGGCGTCGCGGACGGCGCCTGTGCTCCTCCCGTGCCGCCGCACGCCGCGAGCGTGGGGAGGGCCGCGGTCGCGGCGGCCGTGCGCCCGAGCAGCCCGACGAAGCGCCGCCTGCTCCATCCGTCACCGCTCATACGGCCCTCCCGTGCCGGTCCGCGTCCGTGGGGCGGCGCTCGTCTCCACCGGTCCCGTCTCCACCGGTCCTGCCGGCTACCAGTCCCCGTCCTGCACCGGCTTGCCCGTCGCGTCCCCCAGCGGGTGGACCTGGTGGGGCGCGGGCGGCTGCCAGGGCTCGTGGTCGTCGCCGATCCAGTCCCCGACCGGCTGCACGTCCTGGAGCGGTCCGGTGGGCGCGAGATCGTGGGCGTCCTGGTCGTAGTAGTCGTACCAGGGCAGACCGGCCCGGGTGTAGGCGGCCCGGTCCACGGGGGACGGCGGCGGCGCCTCGCCGGTGATGCGCTGCCACTGGGGCGGCGTCACCAGGTGCACGAAGACCCGGCCCGCCGGCCGCTCGGCCCAGTCCGTCGACGGCCGTTGGTCGCGGTACACCTCCTGGCGCATGGAGCCGCCGACGCCGAGCCCCATGGCGGGCGCGGACAGGGGCCGGGGCGCACCGCCGTACCCAGCGGCCGAGCCCGGGGCGGCCGGGGCCGACGCCGGTGCCGGAGCCCCGAAGGCGCCGCCGGAACGGGCCGCCACGCGGGCCGACTCCGCGCGGCGCCGCTCCTCCTCGCGCCAGCGGGCCAGCTCCGTGTCATTGAGGGTGAACGCCTGCAACTGGACGCCGCCCCAGACCTCCTCGCCGGTGACCTGGCCCTCGACGGTCGCCCCCATGCCGAGCGGCACCGCCACGAACTGACGGACCGTGCCAGTGCCGGAGTTGATGCCGTCCAGCCAGGGCTGGCGGGGAAGCACCACGTAGTTCTGCGGGGCCCGGGACAGCCGGTCGCTCCAGGGCCGGCCCGAGACCGCGCACACCTTGCCCACCCCCACCTGGAGCGCGGCGGGCTCCCTCGTGCCCGCGAAACTCAGCCACATGGCCTCACGCAGGTACACCGGCAGCATCACGCCGCCGCGCGCCCGCCACGCGTCGGGCACGCGGTCGGCGTAGTCGGAGACCCGGCGGACCGGGAACTCCCCGAGCCCGGGCGGCAGCGGATGCGTGCCCGTCTCCGGCAGCCGCAGGGTGCGTATGAAGCGGACCGTCGCACCTCCCGGCAGTGACAGCCGGTTCCCGTCGATCCGCACACTGGTGTCGGTCATCCGAACGCCCCCTCATTCGCCGCTCACGAGCCTTCGTCGGCCGTGCGCTGTTCGCCGTCCTCAAGAGGAACGCCGCGCGGTGGTGCCGCGGTTCCGCCTGCGCAGCCCGGCGCGCGCCCGGTCCCGCAGCCGGGTCAGCCGCGGCATGCGCTCGCGCTGCTCGCGCGTGTGGCGGTCCAGCTCCTCCAGGAGGCGGCGGGAGCGGTGCTCGGTGTCCATCTCGTCGATGATCCGGTTCACCTCGGCCAGCACCGCGCCCCGCAGCTGCCACTGCCGGGAGTCGCGCCGGACCTCGTCGAGCAGCAGGTCGGCCAGCCTGTCCCGGGTGCTCGCGGCCTGTCGCAGCTCGGTGGACAGACGCTCCTCCGCGGACTCGGCGTTCTCGCTCACGCTGCTGGTGACCAGCACCGAGAAGCTCACCACGGCATCGGCGATCTCGGACAGCAACTGCTGGATCGCCGCCCCCGTCTCCGGCGCGAAGAGGGGTTCCGGCTCGCGCTCCTTGGCCAGGTCGGTGAAGCTGCGCGCGAGGACCCGCATCACCACCGTGCAGATCTCCAGGGTGTCGAGGCCGGTGCGGAGCACGACCCGGTGCAGCAGTCCCTCGCGCACCCGGGGGTTGAACCGCAGACTGTCCTCGGCCTGGCGCAGGTCCTCGTCCACCTCACCGATGTCGTGGTCGAGCCGGCGGGCCTCGTGCAGCCGGGCCGCCGCTTCGTGGAACGGCGTGCTGCCGGCCGCCTCCTCGCCCATCCGCAGCAGCAGTTGGCGCACCTGCCGGGCCAGTCCCACGACCGACTCGCCGGCCTGCTCCACCCAGACCGGAGGGGCGAGGATCAGGTTGAAGACCAGACCGACGATCGCCCCGATCAGGGTCTCCACCACCCGGGCCCACGCCAGGCTCCCGTGCGAGGTGACGCCGAGCACCAGCATGGCGCTGATCGCCACCTCGGCGGTGAACTCCTCGGCGCGCACCAGGTGCCCGACGCCCAGCGCCGCCACGATGATCAGACCCAGGCTCCACCAGCTGAGCCCGACCAACTGGCTGAAGGCGATGGCGACCAGGACACCGGCGACCACCGCGTTCACCCGGCGGAAGCTCATCTTCAGCGTGGCGTACAGGGTGACCTGGACGACCAGCAGCGCGGTCAGGGGCGCGGTCAGCGGCGCCGCCGACTTGTCGGGGCTCAGCCGTACCGCGATGACATAGGCGATCGATGCCGCGGCGGCGGAGCGCAGGGCCTGCACGACCATGGGGTCCCTCAGCCACTTCACCCGCCGCAGAGCCGTCCTCGCGGCCTCAAGCACATCCCGCATCCTCGGGCTGTTCCCTTCCGCAGGCGCCTCGAACGTGTCCGATCAGGACGGTAGCCGGACGCGGGCGGCCGGACCCCCTCTCACGCGCCGGGCGCCGCCGGACGGGTCAGCCGGTCACCTTGGCGACGAACGCGGACAGATTCCCCAGCGTGCGGGCGACCTGTTCGTCCAGGTTGAGGCTCTCCTCGAAGCGGGCGCCGCTCTGCGACACCTTCTTGCCCCGCAGATACAGGGAACAGGCGAGGTCGGTGCACATGTACAGGCCGACCGAGTTGCCCTCGCGGCCGGCCGCTCCGGCCTTGCGTGCCGTCATCAGCGAGACACCGCCCCGGGGATGGGTGGTCAGGCAGAGCGCGCACATGCTGCGCTGGAAGAAGCCGCTCCTGGCCGGCTGGAAGCGCAGCGCCACACCGGTGAGCCGCCCGTCGAGGTCCGCGACCAGATAGCTGCGGTCGGGCGCCCCGGGATCCCGCCAGCCGAGGAAGTCGAGATCGTCCCAGGGGCGCTCGTCCAGGTCGCGGGGGACGGCCAGGCGCTTGGCCTCGCCCTTCGAGCAGTTGATGAAGGAGCCGCGGACGTCCTGCTCGTCGAGTGCTCTCACGGGAGCCTCCCCTTGGTCGAATGGCAACCTAGGATCTCTAGGTTTTCACCTAGCGTAGATAGTCTACGGGGAGAGTCGCCACCGTATTTCCGGGAGGCGGGTTCATAGCATGAATTAAGTGCCAAGGGAAGTCGCGTACGGTCGTACGGCAGAGGTATCTTGCAGACCGGGCACGGTACGGGAGGAACCACATGGCGGGGCGGAACGGGCGCACGGTGCGTGACCTGAGGAGGGCCAACCGTACGGCCGTGCTGCAACGGCTCTACTTCGACGGACCGCTCAGCCGCTTCGAGCTGGGCCCGGCGACCGGACTCAGCTCCGGTTCCGTCAGCAACGTGGTCGCCGACCTGGTCGCCGACGGACTGGTGGAGGAGGCCGGCAGCGTCGACTCCGACGGCGGCCGCCCCCGCACCCTGCTGCGCGTGGCCCCCGCCAGCGGCCACATGATCGGCGTGGACGTCGGCGAGACCCGGGTGCGGGTCGAGCTGTTCGACCTGACGCTCACCGAACTCGCCCGCGCCGAACGCCCGCTGGCCCCGCAGCGCTACGACGTCGGCGTCATCGTCGGCCACATCCGCGAGGGCGTCGCCGAGGTGCTGGCCGCGGCCGGACTCCCGCCCGAGCGGCTGCTGGGCGCCGGGATCGGCGTCCCCGGCATCGTGGAGCACACCGCCGACCGCGGCGCCGTCGTGCACGGCCAGACCATTGGCTGGGACGCCGTCCCGCTGGAGGCCCTGCTGCGCGCCGGCTCCCCGCTGCCCGACACCGTCCCGTACCTCATCGACAACGGCGCCAAGACCCTGGGCCAGGCCGAGATGTGGTTCGGCGCCGGGCGCGGCGCCCGCAACGCGGTCGTGGTCCTCTTCGGCTCCGGTGTCGGTGCCAGCCTCGTCACCCCCGAGGTCGAGCAGGGCCGGGCGGTCGAATGGGGGCACCTGACGGTCCGGGTCAGGGGCCGCCGCTGCCGCTGCGGAGCGCTCGGCTGCCTGGAGGCGTACGCGGGCGCCGAGTCGCTGCTGGCCCGCTGGCGGGAGGAGGACGGCCGGGTGCCGGAGGGCACCGACGAGGAGACCGCCCTCACCGCGATGCTCGCCGCCGCCTACCCGGCCGACGGCGAGGCGCCCGACCCGGTCGCACTCGCCGTGCTGGAGGAGACCGCCGAGTACCTGGGCGCCGGCCTGTCCGACCTGATCAACCTCTTCCAGCCGGAGCGCATCCTCATCGGCGGCTGGGCCGGTCTGCAGCTCGGCACCCGCTTCCTGCCCGCCGTTCGCCGCCACGCCGTGTCCTACGCGCTGCGCCACCCCGCCCGGAAGGTGACCGTCGACCTGGGGCGCCTCGGCCCGGACGCCGTCACCGTCGGCGCCGCGATCCTGCCGCTGGCCGACTTCTTCGCACGCGGCGGCAGGCGCCCCGAACCGGCCCCCGAATACCCGGTCCCCGCCTGGCGCACGGCGCTCGAGGAGCGGGCACCGCACTGAGGTTTCGCCGGTCACCGCGGAGGTACCCGACGTCGCTCCGAGGACCGTCGGACGATCCCGTACGGCCGTCGGGCGACCGGAGCACCAGGAGAACCGCGGGAAAAGGAGCGCGCCGTGTCCGACCACCGCCACGAAGGACCGGGGGAGAGCGGTGCCCCCGTCCCTCGCGACATGCCGGACCAGCAGGCCGGCGACCACGACGACCCGTGGGAGGCCGCCTCGCCCACCCGCGAGCAGCGCGAGCACCGGCAGGGCCTGGACGACGAACGGCCCGAGGACGACGGGGAGACCTCCGGCGACGCGGAGACCCGGCCCGCGCCCGACGTGCCCGACACCGACGAGGCGGGCACGGGCCGCACGGGCGAGCCGCACTCGGGCGCCGTGCACCCCGAGCATCCGGTGCCCGACGAGTCCTCCGGCTGAGCGCACCGCACGCGCCTGCGCGGGCATCGGGGAGCGCCGACCCAACGCGCCGCCCCCCGGAGGGCTGATCAGCCCACCTTGCGCCCGCGCATCGGCTCCGTGTCCGCCCCCGCGCCCTGCCGCAGGCCCCGCAGGAACTCCTCCAGCACCTGCGTGGCCGTGCGTGTCGCGTGCCAGCCCAGCTCCACCCGGGCTCGTGTGCAGTCCATGAGCGGCAGCCGCAGCACTGCGTCGAACAGGTGCGGTGAGGCCGGCAGCAGCCGCATCCCCCACGCGGCGGCGACCGCCGAGCGGGCCGCGGTGCGGGGCAGCCGGACCGGGCGCACCCCGATCAGCTCGCCCAGCAGCTCGGCGTCCACCGGCGGCTCGGCCGCGAGGTTGAACGCGCCCCGGGCGTCCGAGGACCGCACCGCCAGCCGGTAGGCCCGGGCCGCGTCGTCCGTGTGCAGGGCCTGCACCCGCAGACCGGGGACGTCCGGCAGGAACGGGAGCAGCTCCGGACGAGCCGCCGGACCCGGCAGGAACCGGCCGCCGAAGATCCGGCGCTGCTCACTGGCCGACTCCCGCTTGAAGAGGAAGGCCGGCCGCATCCGCACCACCCGGATGCCCGGGTGGTCGCGTTCGAAGGTGTCCAGCGTCCGCTCCAGATAGGCCTTCTCCCGGCAGTACGCGGCGTCCGGCCAGCCGTGCGTCGGCCACGACTCGTCCACCGTGTGGCTCTTGGGCCCCGGCGAGTACGCGCCGACCGACGAGGCGTGCACCAGCGCCGGGACCCCGGCCGCGGCCACCGCCTCGAAGACCCGGAGGGAGCCGAGTACGTTCGTGCGCCAGGTCGTCGCCGGGTCGTGCGTCGGCTGGAAGGCCCAGGCCAGATGGACGACGGCGTCGGCGCCGGCGAAGTGGCCGGTCAGATCGGTCTGCTCGGAGGCCAGGTCGACCGCCGCCCACTCCGTCTTCGCGGGCGACCAGCCGGGGATCCGCCGGGCCAGCCCCAGCACGGACCCCACCTCCGGATCCTCGGAGAGAAGCCGCACCACGCTGGTGCCCACGTTGCCCGTGGCACCCGTGACCACGATCCTGCTGCCCGTCGCGCTGCTCACCCTGTGCTCCTCTCGGCCGTACGCCCGTGCGGAGAGCACCGGGTACCCGCGGCCCGGGAAGGGCACGCGCGGAGCGGGCAGGGAGTGGGTGGACATGGGGAAGCCCCGACCGCGACGGGGGAATCACGGCCGGGGCGGCTTGGGGCGGATACGGATGGCGGTCGCCTCTCGGCGAAAGGCTCCACAGGGCTTCAGCCGAACGATCGTCCCTGTGGGCAATAGGTGAGGCCCGGGGACACTGTCCCATCCGTACCCACGGTCTGTTCAACGGTGGACGACCGGCCGGTGTTCCACCGTCTGTCGCGGTTTGGGGTGATGTGCGTCACTGCTCGGCGGGCTCCTGGGACTCGGGCACGACCTCGGTCCACAGGTTCTCCGCCTGGAGGAGCAGGGCGCCGAGCACCGCGGTCCGCGCGGCGCCGTGTCCGGCTTGCTCCCGCAGGCCCTCCTGCAACCGTTGGTGCAGTTCCTCCATCGTCTCCCCGGTGGCCTCCTCCGGATCGGCCCCGGCCCGCTCGCCCAACAGCCGAGCCCCCTCGGCGTGGCAGGCGTCGCCGATCAGCCGCAGCAGGCGCGCGTACAGTTCGAGCACCGGCCCCTCGGGCGGCGCGGGCGTACGGTCCTCGTCGGCCGCCACGGCCAGGGCCCGGGTCAGCGCGGTGAGGTTCCCGGTGACCCGGCTCCACCGCCGGTCCTCGTCCTCCGACGGCACATCCTTGGGCCGGCGGGTCAGCCGGCGCAGCGGGCCCGAGGTCAGGCGCAGGCTCTCCCGGCTCCACGACCGGGCCGAGTGCAGCGCCTCCAGCCGCCGCTCCAGCCACGCGGCCTGCCGGGACCAGTCGGCCGCGCTCGCGTCCCACTGGGTCTCCCGCAGATCGGCGGCGACGGAGTGCAGGAGGTCACCCGACTCCCGGGCCAGCGCCGCGAGGTTCTCCCGTACGTCCCGGAGGTGGACCGGGGGCAGCACCAGCGCGTTGACCGCCACGCCGATGACCGCCCCGAGCGCCGCCTGTCCCACCCGGTGACCGACCGCGGCTGCCGACACCGTGGTGCCGGAGGCCAGGACGAACACCGCCGTGGTGGCCGTGTAGATGCCCTGCGGGCCGAAACGGGACCAGTTCGCGGCCAGCATCAGCACCGGCAGGGACAGCACCAGCGCTCCCGTGTTGTCGTCCGTGATCGCCTGCGCCGCCGACGCCACCAGCGCGCCGACGCAGATCGCCGCGAACTGCTGCCCGGCCTGCCGCACCGAGCTGTAGACGGTGGCCTGCACGAGGACGAGCGCCACCCAGGGCGCCATCAGGGCCATCGGATCGTCCAGCCACACCCCCGCCACGGCCCAGGCGAGCAGTGCCGCGCCCGCGGCCTTCAGCGACTGCACCACCAGGTCGCGTTCGCGCCCCGGCCCCTGCCAGGCGGCTCGGGCGGCCCGTCCGACGGCACACGCCTCCCACCACACCGCGGCCAGGGGCCGCCGGCCCCGGAGTGCCTCCCGGAGGGTGTGTGTCACAGCGCTCATGCGGTACCGGGTGCCGGCGTGACCGGCGGACTCGTATCGACGGGGGGTGTGCGGGGTGTGAGGTACGAGGGCCCGTGACTCATGCCAGCGGGCTCCCGCCGAGGGAGGCCAGCAGGCCGGCCGGGTCGGCGTAGACCGCCTCCGCGCCCGCCTCCTCCAGGTCGGCGCGGGGCAGACCGCCGCACAGCACGCCCACGCAGCGCACCCCGGCCCTGCTGCCCGCGCGCATGTCCCACACGGTGTCGCCGACGAAGACGGCCCGCTCGGGCGGCACCCCGGCCAGTTCCAGGGCGTGCTCGACCGGCTCCGGCGCCGGTTTGCCCGCGTCCACGTCGTCGGCGCTCGCGGTGGCGGCGATCGCGTCGTCCGCGTCGATGGCCCGCCGCAGCGCACCCAGCTCCGCCCCGCCCGCCGAGGTGGCGAGGACCACCGTCCAGCCGTCGCCGGCGAGGCGGCGCAGCAGGTCCCCGGCGCCCGGCAGCGGGGGCAGCCGGTCGAAGTACTGTCCGTACAGAGCCTTGTGGGCCGCGCTCAGCCCGGCGTCCTGGTCCGCGTCCCGGTCCTCGCCCAGCAGGTGTGCGATCAGGTCGGTGGAGGCGAGCCCCACCGCCCGGTGGACGGCGTGCATCGGCACCCGGTGCCCCGCCTGCCGGAACGCCTCCCACCAGGTCGTCACGTGCAGGTGATTGGTGTCGACGAGGGTTCCGTCGACGTCGAACACGGCCGCCCGTTCCATGCGACTGTCCCCTTCCTGGTCCCTTCCGGCCCGTTGATCGGCGGGCGGGTACCACGTCAGCGGCCTGCCACTCCGGACGGTGTACGGCCCTCACGCGTCCAGGCCAGCAGCTCGTCCAGGGACCAGGTGGTGACCACACGCTCCGGGGGCACCCCGCACTCCTCGGCCCGCGCGCACCCGTGGATCTGCCAGTCCAGCTGACCGGGCGCGTGCGCGTCGGTGTCGACGGAGAACAGCACGCCGGCCGCCACCGCCCGGCGCAGCAGCCGCCGCGGCGGGTCGAGCCGCTCCGGGCGGCTGTTGATCTCCACGGCCGTGCCCGACTCGGCGCAGGCGGCGAAGACCTCGTCCGCGTCGAACTCCGACTCCGGCCGCCCCCGCCCGGTCAGCAGCCGCCCGGTGCAGTGGCCGAGCACGTCCGCGTGCGGATCGCGGACGGCGGTCACCATCCGGCGGGTCATCGAGCGGGCGTCCATCCGCAGCTTGGAGTGCACGGAGACGACCACCACGTCGAGCCGCTCCAGCAGCTCCGGCTCCTGGTCGAGCGAGCCGTCGTCGAGGATGTCGCACTCAATGCCGGTCAGCAGCCGGAAGGGAGCCCAGGTCGCGTTGAGCTCCGCCACCACGTCCAACTGCTCGCGCAGCCGGGCGGGGGAGAGGCCGCGGGCCACCGTCAGCCGCGGGGAGTGGTCGGTCAGCGCCGCCCACTCGTGGCCGAGCGCCGCCGCGGTCCGGCCCATCTCCTCGATCGGGCTGCCGCCGTCGGACCAGTCCGAGTGCAGATGGCAGTCGCCGCGCAACTGCTCCCGCAGCCGTTCACCGCCCCGGGCGAGCGGGGTGTCCGCCTCGCTCTCCAGCTTGGCGAGATAGCCGGGCACCTGTCCGTCCAGCGCCTCGCGCGCCACCTGCGCCGTCTTGGGCCCGACCCCCTTGAGCGACTCCAGTGATCCCGCCCGCTCGCGCAGCTCGGCCGCCGACAGCCCGCCGAGCACCCCCGCCGCGGTGCGGAAGGCACGGACACGGTAGGTCGGCGCCTGGGCCCGCTCCAGGAGGAACGCGATCCGCTCCAGCGCCTCGACGGGGTCCATCGCCACCTCCTCGTGCGACCTCGGCCGGTCCCCACCGGCCTCCACCGGCATGTCCAGGGTTCCCCAGAGCACCGGGACCCGCACCACGAGCCGGGCGGCCGCGCCCGTGCCTGCCACGCGGCGGGGTCCTCGCTCCCACGGGTTGCGGCCTACCCTCTAGACATGACCGAGATCGACAGCCCGCACATCGGCAGTCCGCGGATCCTCGTGCTCGGGGTGCAGCCGGGGCCGCCCCCGTTCCGGATCGTGGAGATCGACGGCCAGGTGGTCGGTGAGGCCAAGGCCGTCACCGACGTCCTGGAGGCCGCCGCCGCGTTCGGCATCACGGTCCACGACCTGGACGACCCGGACGTGGTCCGCTGGGTGGGCGGGGACAAGTTCACCTGGATGCCGCACTAGGCGGAGCCACGGCGCCGGCCCCGGCCCCGTGCCTCAGCCGACCGTCCACTTCTGGTTGGCGCCGCCCGTGCAGGTCCAGATCTGCAGCCGGGTGCCGTTGGCCGAGTTGTTGCCGGTGACGTCGAGGCACTTGTCGGCCTGGGGATTGACGATGTCGCGCGCGGCGGTGACGACCCAGCGCTGGGCGGCGCTGCCGTTGCAGTCCCACAGCTGGACGACGGTGCCGTCCGCCGTGCCGCCGGCGCTGACGTCCAGGCACTTGCCGAGCGCCCGGACCGTGCCGTCGGAACCCACCGTCCACTGCTGGGCCGCGGTGCCGTTGCAGTCGTAGAGCTGCACCGGCGTGCCGTTGGCGGTGTTCGCCGCGGCGACGTCCACGCACTTGCCGGCCAGTCCCCGGATCGCGCCGCCGGCCGGTGAGTCGCCCGTCGTCACCGAGACGTGGTCGACGACGAGCGTCTGCGGGAAGACCGTGGACCCGTCCGGGTCGCCCGGCCAGTAGCCGCCGACCGCCAGGTTCAGGATCAGGAAGTACGGCCTGTTGAACACCCACTGCCTCCCGCCCAGGTCGGCCGGGGTGCGCCGCTGGTAGACGGTGCCGTCCACCGACCAGGTGATCGAGTCGGGCGCCCAGTCGACGGCGAAGGTGTGGAAGGCGTCCGCGAAGGCCTGGCCGCCCGGCAGGGTGTAGCCGGCGCCGATGCCGCCCGAGCCGGAGTAGCCGGGGCCGTGGAGGGTGCCGTGCACGGTGGAGGGCTCGAAGCCGACGTTCTCCATGATGTCGATCTCGCCGGAGTCCGGCCAGTTCACCGGGGTGCCCAGCATCCAGAAGGCCGGCCACATGCCCTGCCCGCGCGCCACCTTCATCCGCGCCTCGACGTGCCCGTACTGCGCCGTGAACTTCCCGGAGGTGTTGAGCCGGGCCGAGGTGTACTGGCAGGTGCCGTACCAGCACTGGTAGTTGGCCGGATTCTCCTTGCGGGCGGTGATCACCAGGTGGCCCTGGCCGTCCAGGGCCGCGTTCCGGTTGCCGGAGGTGTAGTACTGCCGTTCGTGGTTGTTGACGTTGTCGCCGGTCTCGATCTGCCACTTCGAGGAGTCGACGGCCGCGCCGGCCGGGCCGTCGAAGGTGTCGGAGAAGGCGACGGCGGCGGCCGCGGAGGAGGAGTCGCCGACGCTCCCGGCGGCCCGGGACGGTTCCGGGGCCGCCTGGGCGGGGCCGGTCACGAGGGAGGCGGCCAGTCCGGCGGACAGGGCGGCGGCGAGGAGACATCTGCGGAGCAGGCGTGGGCGGGCCACGGCTCTCCCTTCCGTACGGCGCCTCGCACGGAGGCGCCGACCGAGGTGGGGGTTGGAGGTGTCGCCTCTTTATTCGAGTAGTGAGATAAGGGCGGGTCAATACCTTGGTACGGACCGGACGGCCCGCTCTCAGGTACGTCCCCCGCGCGCGTGCACCGTGCGGCTCATCCGCCGGCCGAGGAGCAGGTAACCGATCAGCGCCCCACCGGTGTTGAGGATGACGTCGTCGACGTCGAAGGCCCGCCCGGTGACCAGGACGCCCTGGGCGGACTCCACCAGCAGCATCACCACGGCCGTCAGCAGCAGCACCCGCAGCACACCGCGGGTGCGGGGGGCGACGACCGGGACCAGGACACCGAACGGCACGCCGAGCAGGATGTTCCCGCCGATCTGCTTGACCGCGTCGCGCAGGGCGGGCTGGTCCAGATAGGCCTCCAGCGAGCGGCCGGGGTGCAGGTTGGTGTGCGTCAGGGCCTCGGACGCGGGGGAGGGCTGCAGGGTCAGCCGCGCCAGCACCACCGCGAAGGCCACCATGAAGACGAACGCGCACGCCGTCGCCAGCAGCCGCAACGGCAGGGCGAGCGTGTGCCGTTCGCGACGGTCGTCCTCCCGGGGCTTGGCGGGGCGGGGGCGCGGCCAGGAACGGGGCCTCGAGACGGCACGAGTCATGTCGGTCCTCCAGTCGTCAACGTCCCCGCGTGGTAGGGCGCTTACCCGCCGATCCGCCGAGGATGCCCGCCGTACCGCGTGCCCCGCCCACCGGCGCCCGGTTTTCCGCGGCGGGCGGTGACCGGCCGGTGAACGGCTGGACCCTCGTCGCCGCAGTCGTACTCGCCGGCGGCATCGGCGCCACGGTGCGGGGCGTGGTGACCTGCGGGCCGCGCCGCCACCCGGAACCTGTGCGCCGGCACCGGCGGCACGTCAACGGGCCCGAGACCCGGCAGCGGCTCGGCCGCGTACCGGACACCATGACTGCGGGCCCCGCGCTGCCGCTGGCCGGGGCCCTCGCGGCCGGTGCGGTTCCGGCCTTCGGCAACGCGGTGGCGCATGCCGTGAGCGAGGCCGGCTCCGCCGGGCCGGTCCACACCTCCGTGCGCTGGACGCCCTGGGTGTCGGCCTGGGACTCCCGTCGACCGTGCCGGCCGTGGCACTGGCGGCCGGCGCCGTCGGGCGGCCGGGGCTGCTCGCCGCGCCGGGCCGGGTGCCGCCCCCGGGGCGGCCGCAGTCCGGGCACATCGGCGACTACGTGGCCTGGCTGCTGGTGGGCACCACCGCGCTCGGCGCGCCGGCGCCGCCCGGAATCCTCTCCGGGGGAGCGCGACGGTGCCCACGGCGGACCTCAGGTACCGTACGTCACCCGCACCTCCTCGAAGCCGAGGGAGGTCAGCAGCCCCCGGAGCATGGCGGTGGTGTTGCTCTCCGCCCGCGCCTTCAGCTCGCTGTCCTTCGCCGCGTCGCCGATGTGCCGGGCCGCGAGCTTCTGCACGGCCTGCTCGCCGTTGGGGTTGTCCGAGAACAGGTCGCCGAGCCGGTCGAGCAGCCCGCGCTGCTTGGAGACCGCGTAGGAACGGTCGGGGTCGAGCGCCGGCTCGCCCAGCGCCGCGTGCGGCAGCCGCAGCGTGGCCGAGGTCCGCTCGCCGTTGACCGTCACGTCGTCCTCGCCCACCTTCCCGAGGTCGACGAAGGCGTCGACGGTGCCGGCCCCGACGTACAGGGTGCGGGTGCCGCGGATCGCGTCGGGCAGTAACTTGGCGTCCTTCTCCAGGTCCACGACGACCTGGAAGTTGCCCGACGCGGCGTCGTAACGGCTGATGTCCTGGACGGACTTCAGCAGCGCCGGGCCCGAACGGTCCTGCGTCTCGGAGCCGAACAGGTCCTTCAGCCCCGGCACGACACTCAGGCGCAGTCCCGCGAACAGCACGACGAGCACCAGTACCAGCGCGGTCAGCGCCTTCGCCCAGCCGGGCATGCGGCGCGCGGGCCTCTCGGCGGCAGGCGTGGGCTTCTTGACGGGAGTCGTCATGGCGACGGCCCTCCTTCCTACTCACCCTGATGCCCCCCAACTCCCTTGCCAGGCCCACCGTTTCCCGGCTTCAGCGGACGGTCCGCGGAAGGGCGGGACGTCCACACCGCCTCCCCGCGCGTCAGCCCCGGCAGCCGCAGCTCGGCCTCCCGCACCCGCCGGGCCGGCACCTCCCCGGTGACGGTCCAGGACGGGTCGCCGCCCGTCGTACCGGTGAAGTCCGCGCCCAGCGAGGCCAGCAGGGCCGTCACCGCGGCCAGCGTGTCCGCCGGGACCTCCGCCTCGAAGGCCAGGTACGGCTCGTACAGCACGGTCCCCGCCCGGGCGAGGGCACGGCGCAGCACGATCGGCGTCAGCCCGCGGAAGTCGGCGGCCGTACTGACCGGCGAGCAGAAACCTGAGCGGACCAGCGTCACCCGGTAGTCGGTGACCGCCGAGCCGGTGAGCCCGGTCAGCAGGGTGGCGTGCACGGTCTCCTCGACGGCCTGGTGGAAGGCGCGGGGCAGCGCGCCGAGTTCCGTCTCGTGGGCGAACTCCCCGCCCGAGCCCCGCGCACCCGGCTCGACACGCAGCCCGATCGTCGCCCAGTAGCGGGTGTGGTCGAGCCACGGCATCTCCTCCGCCGCCTCACCGGTACCGGCGGGACGCTCCAGGAACCGGACGCGGCCCGGCGTGAACTCCGCCTCGATGCCGAAGTCCTCGGACAGCGTCGCCGCGAGCACCTCCAGCTGGACCTCGCCGTACAGGAGCAGGGCGGTGGCGCCGGACGCCGCCCGGCGGGCGTGCAGCAGCGGATCCTGGTCGGCCAGCGCCAGCAGGGCGGAGCGCAGCGGCGCCGCCTGCTCCGGGCGCACCGCCCGGACCAGGGTCTGCAGGGTCGGCGGCGCGAACTGCGGCGCGCGGTCGGACAGCTCACCGAGCCGGTCGCCGACGCGCAGGCCCCCGGGAACCGTGAGCGCGGCGATGTTCCCGGCGGTGAGCGTGGCGTCCCCGCCGACCACGTCGAGGCGCGTCACCCGGCCGAAGACCTCGGTGGTCCGTCCGTCGGACTCGCGCCGCAGGAAGGTGAGCCGCCGGCGGGGGCACACCTGACCGTCGTACAGCCTGAGGTACGCCGTGCGCTCACCCGCGGGTCCCGGGCGCACCGCGAAGACCGTGCCGCGCGGTTCCGCGCCGCGGGACGTCCCGGGCGCGGCGGCCGGGACCAGGCCGACCAGGCCCTCGACCAGCTCCGCGACGCCCTGGCCGCCGAGCGCGGAGCCGTGGTACAGCGGGTGGAACGAGCCGTCGGCGGTACGGCAGGCCAGGGCGGCTGCCAGGTCCTCTGCGCTGGGCTCGGGTCCGTCGACCAGGGCCGTCAGGACGTCCGTGTCGACCTCGGCCAGCGCCTCCGCGGTCCGTCCGTCGGGCGGGCGCCGGGTGACCCGGGCGCGTGGGGTACCGGCGTCCGCCACCTCGGTCAGCGGCGCGACGTGCGGGGTCAGCAGGCGCCGGACGTCGTCGAGCAGACCGTCGGTGCGCGCCCCGGCCCGGTCGATCTTGTTGACGAACACGAGCGTGGGCAGCCGCAGCCTCCGCAGGGTGCGCATCAGGACGCGGGTCCGCGCCTGTACGCCCTCGACGGCGGACAGCAGCAGCACCGCGCCGTCGAGCACCTCCAGGGCGCGCTCGACCTCCGCGACGAAGTCGGAGTGTCCCGGGGTGTCGATCAGGTTGACCCGCGTGTCGCCGACGGTGAAGGCGGCGACGGCGGAGCGGATGGTGATGCCGCGGCGGCGCTCGATGCCGCCGTCGTCGGTACGGGTGTCGCCGGCGTCGACGCTGCCGAGCCGGTCGATGGCGCCGTGGTCGAACAGGAGCCGTTCGGTGAGGCTGGTCTTACCTGCGTCGACGTGGGCCAGGATGCCGATGTTCAAAGTGCGCATGCGGGGCGGAGTCCTCGAAAGCCGTGAGCCGGAAGGGGCGCTGGGGGATTCCGAGGAGTCGGCGCATGTGCGGGTTCCTGACGTGAGGGGAGCGGCGGGGCACGGACCGCGCCATCATGGCCCGGGGCCCCGGGAGCGGCGCAACAGGATTTCCGTAAGCTGGGGATTCCGGCCGGACAGGAACACCCGAGGAGCGGTCCGTGCGAGACATCGCCGTGTTCAGCGGTAGTGCCCACCCCGACCTGGCCGAGGAGGTCTGCGCCCAGCTGGGCGTGCCGCTCAGCCCCACCCGGGTCAGCCGGTTCGCCAACGACTGCCTCGAGGTGCAGCTGATGGCCAACTGCCGCGAGCGGGACGTGTTCCTCGTCCAGCCGCTGGTCAAGCCGGTCCAGGAACACCTCGTCGAGCTGCTCCTGATGTGCGACGCGGCCCGCGGGGCGTCGGCCGGCCGCATCACCGTGGTCATGCCGCACTACTCCTACGCCCGCTCCGACAAGAAGGACGCCCCGCGCATCTCGCTGGGCGGGCGCCTGGTGGCCGACCTGCTGGTGGCGGCGGGGGCGGGCCGGGTCCTCGCGATGACCCTGCACTCGCCCCAGGTCCACGGCTTCTTCTCGGTCCCGGTTGACCACCTGCACGCGCTGCGGGAGCTGGCCGCGCACTTCCGGCAGTACGACCTGTCCCGGGCGACCGTCGTCTCGCCGGACCTGGGCAACGCCAAGGAGGCCGCGGCGTTCGCCCGGATGCTCGGCGCCCAGGTGGCGGCCGGCGCGAAGCAGCGGTACGCCGACGACCGGGTCAGCATCAGCGCGGTGATCGGGGACGTCGCGGGGCGCGACGTCATCGTGCTGGACGACGAGATCGCCAAGGGCAGCACGGTGCTGGAACTCCTCGACCGGCTCCGGGAGTCGGGCCCGCGCACCATCCGCCTCGCCTGTACGCACGGGCTGTTCGCGGCCGGGGCGCTCGGCCGGCTCAGCGAACAGCCGGACGTGCTGGAGATCGTGTGCACCAACACGGTGCCGGTGCCGGTGGACGACCACACGGACAAGCTGCGGATCCTGTCCATCGCCCCGGCGCTCGCCGAGGCGGTGCGCCGCATCCACAACGGCGAGTCGGTCAGCGCCCTGTTCGACGCCCGGCCGGCCGGCTGACGCCCAGGGCCTCCTCCAGGGTCGGCCACGGAGGCAGCAGCCGCGCCAGACCGGTGATCCGCAGCATGCGCAGGGTCAGCGGGTGGGCGCACACCAGGCGCACCTGCCCGCCCCGGTCGAGCACCTGGCTGCGGGCCCGGTACAGCAGCCGCAGCCCGGAGCAGTCGAAGAACTCGATGCCGCCGAGGTCCAGCACGACCCGGGCGCCGGGACGTGCCGTCTCCCGGTCCAGGTGCGGGGCGATCTCCGCCGCGGAGGCGATGTCGATCTCGCCCCGGAACTCCAGCACCGTGTGCCCTCGGTGGTGGCGCACACGGAGATGCCGGGTGGGCGACGCGGATTCCTGCCGCACGAACCTTGCCTCCAGCCTGTCGCGGCCTTTCCGGCCTGCTTCCGGGGGCTCAACTACCCAGTCCGCTCGGAAAGTTACCCCGATCGAGCGAGTTTGAGCATGTTCGATTGACATATGTCATCGAAATCTCACAGCGGCACCGCCGGCCCGCCGACCGGGAGGGGTGAACGATCAGTCGACCACGAGGACGAGCTTGCCCGTGGTGCGGCCGGTCTCGCCCAGTTCGTGTGCCCGTGCCGCCTCGGCCAGCGGGAACGTCTGTGCGATCGTGGCCCGCAGCTTCCCCGACTCGACCAGGCGGGCGATCTCCTCCATGCCGGCCCGGTCGGCGTCGACCAGCATCCGCACCGCCCGCACGCCCAGCCGGTCGGCCTCCTCGAAGAACTCGTCCGACCCGACCGGCAGGATCGACACCACGACTCCACCCGGGCGCAGCACGCGCAGGGACCGCAGGGAGGTGTCGCCGCCGATCGTGTCAAGGACGACGTCGACGTCCTTGACGGCCTCGGCGAAGTCCGTCTCCCGGTAGTCCACGGTCTCGTCCGCCCCGAGCGAGCGCAGGAACTCGTGCTTGCCCGCGCTGGCGGTGCCGATCACGTGAGCACCCCGGGCCTTGGCGATCTGCACCGCCACATGGCCCACACCGCCGGCCGCCGCGTGGATCAGCACCCGCTGCCCCGGCTGTACGTCCGCGCGCTCCACCAGGGCCTGCCACGCCGTCAGCGAGACCAGGGGCAGGGCGCCCGCCTGGACGTGGTCGATCCCCGACGGCTTGTGGGTGAAGGTGCGCGCGGGAGCGGTGACGAACTCCGCGTGCGACCCGTGGCCGAAGGGATAGGACAGCATGCCGAAGACCTCGTCACCGGGCCGGAACGCGGCGACGCCGATCCCCACCGACTCCACCACGCCCGACACGTCCCAGCCCAGCACGAAGGGCGGCTCGCCGAGGAAGCCGCCGTTGGCCCGGTGCTTCCAGTCCGTCGGGTTCACCCCGGCGGCGCGCACCCGCACCAGCACCTCGTTCGGGCGCGGCTCGGGACGCTCGGGCCGTACCTCCTTCAGGACCTCGGGACCGCCCAGGACGTCCTGGCCGACGGCGCGCATGGTGTTCATCGGGACCTCGCAACTAGGGGACGGAACGGGCGGCAGGGACTGCAACCTCCGAAGTGATCGTGCCATTCCCGCGGCCACCCGGCAGCACGGGCCGACGCGACCGGGACGGGGCGGGCCCGCCGCGGCACCGTCGTGACCAACCGGTCATGGCGTCGGGGGCGGTTGCCCACCGACTGCTTCGGCCGGGCCGGGATATCCGCAAGGTACAGGGCACGGGGCACGACGCCCCGCGCCCGGAATCCTTCGGAGGAGACATGGCACTGGTCAACGCGGGCGTCGTGGTGCTCGACTGCGCCGAACCCGAGCGGCTCGCCGAGTTCTACAAGGAGCTGCTGGGCGCCGAGGAGAGCGACGTGAGCGCCAACCGCATCGAGATCGAGGGCCCCGGCGGCTTCCGCATGGCCTTCCGGCGGGACGTGAACGCCACCCCGCCGAGCTGGCCGCGCCCGGAGAACTCCCTCCAGGTCCACCTGGACTTCGTGGTGGCGGACCTGGACGAGGCCGAGCGCGCGATCGTGGGGCTCGGCGGGCGCCCGGTGGAGGCGAAGGACCCGGCCGGCCCGCACGAGGAGCGCGGCTTCTCCGACCCGGCCGGGCACTCCTTCACCCTCCGCAACGCCCTCGCGCCGACGGCGCCCAAGCAGGGCTAGGCGGTCAGTCCCGGCCGCCCTTGTCGGGCACCGGCCAGGTGCCGGTCGAGCGCTGGATGGCCTTGGCGCCGGTGCGGTCCACGGCGCTGCGCACCGCGGCGAAGATGGCGCCCTGGATCGCGGCGGCCAGCAGGATCTCGCCCCAGCCGCGGTCCGGGTCCAGGGCGTCGGGCGCGTCGTCCTCGTCCCGGATGATCTTCCAGGTCTTCTGGAACGCCATCCCGGCCAGGGTGCCGCCGAGCCAGCCGAGCGCGAACCCGACGGGCTTGTAGGCGAGGGGGAGCTTCTTCTTCTTCAGCTTCGCCATGAGGATCTCCTTGCCTGCTGTGCGCTGAATGGCCGTATCTGTCGAGTGGTCGTTCGTGTTCCGGTGCGGGTCAGGGCCTGCCCCGCACCGGAACCTCCTCGTCGGCCCTGACCGGTCCCGGCGGGGTGCCCTCGCCGAACGGGCGCCCGCCCAGCTCCTCCCGGTGGTGGGGCGTGAGCCAGCCGGTCCGATCCGGGCCCATGGGCACGATGCCGGTCGGGTTGATGCCGGTGTGCACCTGGTAGTAGTGGCGCTTGATGTGGTCGAAGTCGACGGTGTCCCCGAACCCGGGCGTCTGGAAGAGATCACGGACGTAGGCCCACAGCACCGGGTTCTCCGTCAGCTTCCAGCGGTTGCACTTGAAGTGGCCGTGGTAGACGGCGTCGAAGCGGACCAGGGTGGTGAACAGCCGGATGTCCGCCTCCGTGATCGTGTCCCCGACCAGGTAGCGCTGCCGCTCCAGCCGGGGCGTCAGTTGCTCCAGGCGTCGGAACACACCCGCGCACGCGGTCTCGTACTCCTCCTGGCCGGTGGCGAAGCCCGCCCGGTACACGCCGTTGTTGACGTCCTCGTAGACCCCGGCCATCACCTCGTCGATCTCGTCGCGCAGGGCCCGCGGATACAGGTCGGGGGCGCCCGGCCGGTGCAGGGCGGTCCACTCCGTCGCGAGGTCGAGGGTGATCTGCTGGTAGTCGTTGGTGACGAGGGCCCCGCTGGGCACGTCCACCACCGCGGGCACGCTCACCCCGCCCGGGTAGCCGGTCTCCCGCCGGTCGTAGGCCTCGCTGAGGTAGCGGATGCCGAGGACCGGGTCGCGGCCGTCCGGGTCCAGCGTGAAGCGCCAGCTGCGGTCGTCCTGGATCGGGTCGGCGACCGCCAGGGACAGGGCGTCCTCCAGGCCGAGCAGCCGCCGCGAGACCAGAGCACGGCTCGCCCACGGACACGCGCGGCTCACCACCAGCCGGTAGCGGCCGGCCGCCACCGGCCAGCCGTCCCGGCCGTCCGCCGTGATCCGGTCCGCGAAGTGGCTCCGGGACCGTTTGAACGCCTTCCTTCCGTAGCCGCTGTTCCCGGGCGTCCCGTCGTCGCCGCTCATGGCCCTGCCCTTCCGCTGTCCGTGTGTCCCTGTGTAGGCGTTCCCCGTTTTCGCCGGTCGGCACTGGCGGCCACCCGCAAAGCGGGGTGTGAGTCGCGCCGGCCGGGGCAGTCGGGGCTTCGTGAGTGGGACAGGTGGGGAAGACAAGCCGGGCCGGAAGGCCGACCGCAGGACGCGCGTCACCGTGCTCGTGGCCCTGGTGGCCAACTTGGTGATCGCCGCCGCCAAGGCGGTGGGCGGGTTCGTCGCGGGTTCGCCCGCGCTGCTGTCGGAGGCGGCACACTCGGTCGCGGACAGCATGAACGAGATCTTCCTTCTCGCCGCCCTGCGCCGCAGCCGCCGCCCCGCCGACCGGCGGCACCCCTTCGGCTACGGCAAGGAACGGTTCTTCTGGTCGCTCCTCGCGGCCGTCGGCATCTTCGTCATGGGAGGCTGCTTCTCCTTCTTCCAGGGCGTCGAGGCCCTGCGCACGGGGGCGGACGAGAAGCTCAGCGGCTATGTGGCCGGACTGATCGTGCTCGGCGTCGCCCTGCTCGCGGAGGGCGGCTCCCTGCTGCGGGCCCTGCACCAGGTGCGGGGTCAGGGCGGGCTCGCCGACGGACTGCGGGACCCGGCGCTGCGCACGGTCGTCGCCGAGGACGGGACCGCGGTGCTCGGCGTCTGCCTGGCCATGACCGGCATGGTGCTGCACATGGTCACCGGGCAGGTGGTGTGGGAGGCCTGCGCCTCGCTCGCCATCGGGGCACTGCTCGTCTACGTGGCCTACCGCCTGGGCCGCGAGGCCCGCGACCAGCTGATCGGCGAGGCCGCCGACCCGGAGGCCAGCGGCCGGATCAGGGCGCTGCTGCGGGCCCAGCCGGAGATCGACAGCGTCGAGGCGCTGTTCACCATGAAGACCGGCCTGGACTCGACCCTGGTGGCGGCCCGCGTCGACCTGGTGCCGGGCCTGGACAGCGAACGGGTGGAGGAGGTCGCCGTGCGCATCAAGAGGTCGATCGCGCGCACCGTCCCCGAGGCGGGGCAGGTCTTCCTCGACGTCACCGACCGGCTGGCGCGGGAGACGGCGGAAAGCCCCGCCGCGACGGGGGAACGCGGCGGGGCCTGAGCGACGTCTTCCCGGCACCCGCCGGTCCATGCGCGCCGATCCGGGAAAGTTCGGCGCACCCGGTTCAGCCCGCGTCGGACGGCTCCAGGACGAAGACGGGGATCTCCCGGTCCGTCTTCTTCTGGTAGTCGGCGTACGGCGGGAACGCCGCGACCGCGCGCTCCCACCACTCGGCCTTCTCCGCGCCGGTGACCTCACGGGCCGTCATGTCCCGCTTCACCGGGCCGTCCTGGAGCTCCACCCGGGGATCGGCGGTCACGTTGAAGTACCAGACCGGGTGCTTGGGAGCCCCGCCGAGGGAGGCGACCGCGGCGTACCGGCCCTCGTGCTCGACGCGCATCAGCGGCGTCTTGCGCAGCTTGCCGCTCCGCGCGCCCCGGGTGGTCAGCAGGATCACGGGCAGACCGGTGTCCATCAGGGTCGTGCCTTCGGTGCCGCCCGAGCTCTCGTACAACTCGACCTGTTCGCGCACCCACTGCGTCGGGCTGGGTTCGTATTCACCGTCAAGAGGCATGTGCATCCGTCCGTGTCGTCGTGTCGTCAGGCCGGCCGGACCGATGGGCGCCCCCGACCGGCGCGTGACCATCCTTACCGCATCCTGCCCCTCGTACCCCAGGGCCGCGCGGGCAACCGGACGGAGCGGGTCCGGCGGCCGGTCGGCACACCGTGCCGCTCGGCCAGTCCGCGGGCACCGCCGGGGCCGCCGGAGGTCGCGAACGAGCCACGTGCGACGCGCACCCGACCGGCACGGTGGGGCCCGGCCGTCCCCGACCGGTGTTCCCCGGCCAGTCTGCCCCCGCCACCGATCTGGCCGAACTTGACGTCGCCTCATAGATGCCTGGGGCATCTAATGAAGATCACGACGCACTCTTCGTCTGCGAGGTCTTCCATGACGGACACCGACACGACGACGAACACCGACACGACGACGAACACCGGCACCACGGCGAACCCGGACCCGGCGCGGGACGAGGGCGCGGCGCCCGCCGTCGCCTTCCCGCAGGACCGGACCTGCCCCTACCAGCCGCCCGCCGGCTACGACCCGCTGCGCGCCGCCCGGCCGCTGACCCGGATCACGCTCTTCGACGGCCGCCCGGCCTGGCTGGTGACCGGGCACACCGCCGCCCGCCGGCTGCTGGCCGACCAGCGGCTGTCGACGGACCGCACCCGCGACGGCTTCCCCGCCACCTCGGCGCGCCTGGCCGCCGTACGCGGGCGCAGGACCGCCCTGCTGGGAGTGGACGACCCCGAGCACCGCGCCCAGCGCAAGATGGTGCTCCCGGAGTTCACCCTCAAACGCGCTGCCGCGCTGCGCCCGCGCATCCGGCGGATCGTCGACGAACGGCTCGACGCGATGATCGCCCAGGGCCCGCCCGCCGACCTGGTGTCGGCCTTCGCGCTGCCCGTGCCGTCGATGGTGATCTGCGCATTGCTCGGGGTCCCCTACGCCGACCACGACTTCTTCGAGGAACAGTCCCGCCGGCTGCTGCGCGGCCCCCTGCCCGCCGACACGGCGGACGCCCGTGACCGACTGGAGGCGTACCTGGGGGAGTTGGTCGACCGCAAGCGGCGGGCACCCGGCGACGGCCTGCTGGACGACCTGGTCCGGCGGCAGTCGTCCGACGGCGCGATCGACCGCGAGCAGCTGATCGCCTTCGCGGTGATCCTGCTGGTGGCCGGCCACGAGACCACCGCCAACATGATCTCGCTGGGCACCTACGCCCTCCTGACCAACCCCGGCCGGCTGGCCGAACTGCGCGCGGACCCCGCGCTGCTGCCCGACGCCGTGGAGGAGCTGCTGCGCGTCCTGTCGATCGCCGACGGGCTGCTGCGGATGGCCACCGAGGACATCGACGTCGACGGGCAGACCATCCGGGCCGGTGACGGGGTCGTCTTCTCGACCTCCGTCATCAACCGCGACGAGAGTGTCTACCCCGACCCGGACGCCCTCGACTGGCACCGCCCGGCCCGCCACCACGTCGCCTTCGGCTTCGGCATCCACCAGTGCCTCGGCCAGAACCTGGCCCGCGCCGAACTGGAGATCGCCCTGCACACCCTCTTCGACCGGCTGCCCGCGCTGCGCCTGGCCGCACCGGCCGACGAGATCCCCTTCAAACCCGGCGACACGATCCAGGGCATGCTGGAACTCCCCGTGGCCTGGTAGGAGGCTCCGGACATGCGTATCGCCATCGACAAGGACACCTGCATCGGCGCGGGACAGTGCGCCCTGACCGCCCCTGACGTCTTCACCCAGGACGACGACGGCTACAGCACGCTGCGGCCCGGACGGGAGGACGGCGGCGGCAGCGCGCTGGTACGGGAGGCGGCCCGCGCCTGCCCCGTGGGCGCGATCGGCGTCGAGACCGCCGAGGACGCCGGGACCCTTCCGGGCGCCCGCTGACATCGGCGCGTCCCCCTTTTGTCGCCGTCCGGTTCCCGTACGAGTCCACGGGCGGGACCGGCGCAACCTCAACCCGGGGCCCGCCCAGTAGGGTTCCTGGGTGAGCGAACAGGCTGGAAGCGGGAGCGACCGGGCCGCGAGGCCCTTCCTCTACGTCGTCGTCTGCGCCGCGGGCGTGGCCGAGGGCGTCGGTGGGTTGATCGACGCGGCGCGGGGGCGCGGCTGGGAGGTCGGGGTCATCGCGACGCCGGTCGCCATGGGCGGCTTCTTCGACGCGGCCGCCGTCGAGGCGCTTACCGGCCGCCCGGTCCGCTCGGCCTGGCGCACGCCGGGCGAGCCGCGGCCCTTCCCGGCGCCCGACGCCGTCGTGGTCGCGCCGGCCACCTTCAACACGGTCAACAAGTGGGCCGCGGGCCTGGCCGACACCCTCGCCGTGGCCACCCTGTGCGAGGCGTGCGGCCTCGGTGTCCCCGTCGCCGTCCTGCCGTGCGTGGCCGACGCACTGGCCTCCCACCCCGCGTACCGGGAGAGCCTGGCCCGGCTGCGCGGCATGGGCGTGCGCTTCGGCGACCCGTACACCGGGGACCCGGGGGAGGACGGCGGGCGCCCGGAGTTCGGCTGGCAACGAGCCCTGGACCTGCTCGAACGGCACTGACCCGGACCAGGTTCCAGCCCGCACGACGACGTACGCTCGCCCTGGTAGCGGTGATCGACGAAGACAGGAGCGGCAACGATGCAGTACGTGAAGCTCGGTTCGACGGGCCTGGACGTGTCGCGGATCTGCCTGGGGTGCATGACCTACGGCGTTCCCGACCGCGGCACGCACGAGTGGACCCTCGACGAGGAGGCCTCGCGCCCGCTGATCCGGCAGGCGCTGGAGGCCGGCATCACCTTCTTCGACACGGCCAACGTCTACTCCGACGGCACCAGCGAGGAGATCGTCGGCAAGGCGCTGGCCGACTTCGCCCGCCGCGACGACATCGTGCTCGCGACCAAGGTGAACGGCCGGATGCGGCCCGGCCCGAACGGCGCCGGACTGTCCCGCAAGGCGATCATGACCGAGATCGACCACAGCCTGCGCCGCCTGGGCACCGACTACGTCGACCTCTACCAGATCCACCGCTTCGACCCGCACACCCCGGTCGAGGAGACGATGGAGGCCCTGCACGACCTCGTGAAGGCGGGCAAGGTCCGCTACATCGGGGCCAGTTCGATGTACGCATGGCAGTTCTCCAAGATGCAGTACACCGCCGAGCGGCACGGCTGGACGAAGTTCGTGTCCATGCAGAACCACTACAACCTCGTCTACCGCGAGGAGGAGCGCGAGATGCTGCCGCTCTGCGCGGACCAGGGCGTCGGCGTGCTGCCCTGGAGCCCGCTCGCCCGCGGCCGCCTCACCCGCGACTGGGACACCGCCACCGAGCGCAGCACCACCGACACCTTCGGCAGCACCCTCTACCAGGAGGGCGACCGCGCCGTGGTCGAGGCCGTCACCCGCATCGCCGGCGAGCGCGGTGTTCCGCGCGCCCAGGTGGCCCTGGCGTGGCTGCTGCACCGGGACACGGTCACCGCGCCCATCGTCGGTGCCTCCCGGCCGGGCCACCTGGAGGACGCCGTGGCGGCGGTCGAACTGACGCTCACCGAGAAGGAGACCGAGGAACTGGAGCGGCCCTACGCGCCGCACCCGATCGCCGGTCACTGACCAGGGGACCGGCGTCTCAGGGGCCGGTGCCCGCGTCCAGGGCGGTGACGGACACCGACGAGGCGTTGCCGCCGACCGGGACCTCGCCGGCCGTCCACTTCACCTTGAGGGGCTCCCGCTCGTCCGGCGGGGTGACGAGCAGCGCCGCTGGGGTGGCCGTGCGGGCCCCGCTGATCTGCGGACTGGAGAACGACAGCCCGGCCCACGCGCTCTTGCCCGGCGTCAGTGTGACCGTGTCGGGGGAGCCCGGCGCCCGCTCGGGGTCCGGGCCCAGCTGCTTGCCGGACGCGTCCACGAAGGCGGCGCCCGGATAGCCGTACACCGTGCAGGTGCGGTCGGAGGTGTTGGTCAGGACGACGGGGAAGTTGCGCTGACCGGCCCCCGGGTCCACGCGGCCGACGGCGGCCCGCAGCTCCGAGGTGTGGCAGCGGGCGTCGGTGCGGGCCGAGGCGGAGGCCGAGCCCGCGGTGTCGGTGGGCTTGGCACCGAGCGACGGCGCGGTGTCGCCGGGCGTCGCGGTACCGCTGCCCGGGTCCGCGCCGACCGTGCGGACGGCCTCGCTCGGCTGCGGGGTGCCGCTCGACGTGGCGCTCTCGTCGCCGCAGGCGGTCAGCAGACCGAGCAGCGCCACCCCGCTCGCGAGCAGGGCCGTCCGGCGCAGTGGCTGGGGCGTGTTCGCCATCGCTTCTCCACACTCCCGTCAGGCTCTCGCGCACGGTCCCGGCGCAGCCGGCGCCCGTACGCCCGTACTGCCGAGTGTCCCGCCGCGCGGTCCGGGAAACGAGGGGGCGCACTCCGCATCGAGGGGGCTCACCGTCGAGCGGGGCTCACTCCTCGTCGTCGAGCAGTCCCAGCTCCGCCCAGATGGTCTTGCCCTCGGCCGTGTGCCGGCTGCCCCAGCGCTGGGTGAGCTGAGCCACCAGGAGCAGACCGCGCCCGCCCTCGTCCCAGGTCCTGGCCCGGCGCAGATGCGGCGCGGTGTGGCTGGTGTCGGAGACCTCGCAGATCAGGGTGGCCGTGTCGTGGATCAGCCGGAGCCGGATCGGCGGGGAACCGTACCGGATGGCGTTGGTGACCAGCTCGCTCACGACCAGCTCGGCGGTGAAGGTGGCCTCCAGCAGGTCCCAGTCGGAAAGCTGTTCGAGGACTTGCTTGCGAACCGGGGCGACCAGGGCCGGGTCGGCCGGGATGTCCCAGGTGGCGACCTGACCGGCGGGCAGTCCCCGGGTCCGGGCCAGCAGCAGGGCCACGTCGTCGGCCGAACTGCCCGACGGCAGGAGGCGGTGCAGCACCCGGTCGCAGGCGGCGTCCAGGGAGTCGGCGGGGGCGGCCAGCGCCTCGCGCAGCAGCGCCTGGCCGGCGTCGGTGTCCCGGTCCCGGCTCTCGACGAGACCGTCGGTGTACAGCGCCAGCACGCTGCCCTCGCGCAGCTCGAGCTCGGCCGACTCGAACGGCAGCCCGCCCACGCCCAGCGGCGGCCCGGAGGGCAGCTCGACCTGCTCGGGCGGACCGTCCGGCGGGACCAGGACGGGCGCCGGGTGTCCGGCCCGGGCCATGGAGCAGCGCCGGGACACCGGGTCGTACACCACGTACAGGCACGTCGCGCCCACCTCGCCCGCCCGGTCGTCGCCGGACTCCTCGGACAGCCGCACCACCAGGTCGTCGAGGTGGGTGAGCAACTCCTCGGGCGTCAGGTCGATGTCGGCGAGGGTGCGCACGGCGGTCCGCAGCCGTCCCATGGTGGCCGAGGCGGGGATGCCGTGGCCGACCACGTCCCCGACGACCATGGCCACCCGCATCCCGGACAGCGGGATGACGTCGAACCAGTCGCCGCCGACGCCCGAGCGGGCCGCGGGGAGGTAGCGGGACGCCGCCTGCACCGCGGCGGTTGGCGGCAGCCACCGGGGCAGCAGGCTGCGCTGCAGGGTCAGCGTGGCCTCGCGCTCGCGCGAGTAGCGGCGGGCGTTGTCGATGCAGACCGCGGCGCGGGCGCTGACCTCCTCGGCCAGCAGCACGTCGTCGTGGGTGAAGGGGTCGGGGCGCCGGAACCGGGTGAAGACCGCGACGCCGAGGGTGGTGCCGCGGGCCTGGAGCGGCACCGACATCGTGGAGTGGATGCCGTACTCCCGCACCCGTCGCAGGCGGGCGGGGTCCCACTGGAGCCAGCGTTCGAGGTCGCCGTAGGCCACCGAGGCCACGATGGCCTGGCCCGAGAGCAGACACTCGGCCTGGGGCGAGCCGGCCGGATAGACGTCCAGCTGCCCGGTCTCGGCCACCGACTGCGGGCAGTCGGCGGAGACCGAGCGGTGCGCGGTGCGGCGCAGGCCGACCGGCGGTTCGACCACGGTGGCGGGCTCGCCGCCGTGCTCGCGCGGGTCCAGCAGGTCGACGCTGACGAAGTCGGCGAGCGGAGGGACGCACACGTCCGCCAGCTCCTGCGCCGTACGGGTGACGTCGAGGGTGGTGCCGATGCGCACGCTGGCCTCGTTGACCAGTTGCAGCCGCTCGCGGGCGCGGTGCTGCTCCGTGAAGTCGTGGGCGCTGACGCACACGCCGAGTACCTGGCCGCCGGCGTCGGTCAGCGGTGCGATACGGGCGTTCCACGCGTGGGCGCGGCTCTGGCCCACGGCCTTGAGACTGGCCTGCATGTCGTGCCGGCGACCGGAGGCCAGCACGCGCCGCATCTGCCGCTCCAGTTCCGCGTTCTGCGGCCGGTCGCCGAAGTCGGTGGCCCGCAGTCCGCGCACACGGTCCGGCGGGAGCCCCAGCAGCCGCGCCATGGCGTCGTTGACCCCGCGCAGCAGGAGCCGGTCGTCGAAGATCATCATGGCGCAGGGCGACTGGGTGAGGGCCGCTCTGACCAGTGGGTCGTCCTCCGGCTCGGGACCGGATCGCAAGGGGGTGACGGCGAGCCACGTGGGTGGGGCGCCGTCCGCCGCCGGTCTGCGGTGCGCGAGCACCCAGACCGACACGGTGTGCCCGTCGCGGTGGCGCAGGTCCAGGGTGCCGCTCCACCGGTCGTCGTCGTGTCCGGGAGGTGTGCCGTCGCGGTCGTCCGCGAGCAGGTCGGCGGCGGGGCGGCCGACGACTTCGGCGGCCGGGTGGCCGAGCAGCAGGCGGGCGCCCTCGTTCCACTCCCGCAAGGTGCCGGAGCCGTCGACGACGGCGCGGGCCGTGGCGGCATCGTCGAACGGGTTGACCGGACTCATCGTCGCCACTCCATTGCGCACACTCACAGTGATCAGCGCGTCACCTTCTTCCCAGCCTAGTGGGTTCGGGCCTCGGGCGGACCCGAACCCACCGGGCACACGGGGACCGGCCGCCGCGCAGGTCACCGCGCGGGCCGGTCGGGGCGGGACAGAAAGTGCTTTCCGTGGCCTTGACGGGCGCGTATGGCTCGACGTCAGAATCTGTTTGTTCGCGATCGCTTGTGAGTACTTCTGAGTTCTGATGAGCCTCGATGAGTTCTGATGAGGGAGATCCGCCATGACGGTCACGCGCAGATCGGTTCTGATCGCCTCCGCCGCCACACCCGCCGCCGGGATGGCGCTCGCCGCCCCGTCGGCGTGGGCCGCGGACGCGACCGGCGGCGCCGCGGGCCGCAGCACCGTCGCCCTGCGCGACGGCTGGCGCTTCCGGCTGGTCGACCTCGACGGCGCGGCCGAGGACACCACGGACGCCGCCGACCCCGCCCACGACGACTCGGCGTGGCGCGAGGTCGCCGTACCGCACGACTGGAGCATCGAGCAGACACCCACCACCGAGCACGGCACCACCAGCGGCACCGGCTTCCTGCCGGGCGGCCTGGGCTGGTACCGCCTCGCCTTCACGCTGTCGCCCGCCCTCGCCGGGAAGCGGATCTCGGTCGAGTTCGACGGCGTCTACATGGACTCCGTCGTCCACTGCAACGGCCGTAAGGCCGGCCACCACCCCTACGGCTACACCGGCTTCGCCCTCGACCTCACCGACCTGGTGCACACCGACGGCCGCACCGAGAACGTCCTCGCGGTGCGGGTGCGCAACCAACTGCCGAGCAGCCGCTGGTACTCGGGCAGCGGCATCTACCGAGAGGCCCGCCTGGTCGTCACCGAGCCGGTGCACGTACCGCGCTGGGGCACGTACGTCACCACACCGCGGGTGGGCGAGGACAGCGCCGTCGTCCGGGTGGAGACGTCGGTGGTGAACGCCTCGGGGACCGCGCGCGAGGTCGAGGTCCGCTCGGTGGTGAAGGACGCGGACGGACGTACCGTGGCCCGCACCGCCTCCACGGTGGACGTCACGGACGCGGCGTCCGAGACCCATGAACTCACCGTCGCCCGCCCGCGGCTCTGGGACTTCGCGAGCCCGCACCGCTACACCCTGCACACCGAACTGCGCGTCGGCGGCCGGACCGTCGACACGTACCGCACTCCCTTCGGCATCCGCACCTTCCGCGTCGACCCCGACGAGGGCTTCCACCTCAACGGCAGGTACGCCAAGATCAAGGGCGTCGACCTGCACCACGACCTCGGCGCGCTCGGCGCCGCCGTCAGCGTCGACGCGATCCGCCGCCAGATGACGATCATGAAGTCGATGGGTGTCAACGCCTTCCGCACCTCGCACAACCCGCCCTCGCCCGAGATGATCGAGGTCTGCGAGGAGATGGGCATCATCATGCTGGTGGAGGCCTTCGACTGCTGGCGCACCGGCAAGAACAGCTACGACTACGGACGGTTCTTCGACGAGTGGTGCGAGAAGGACGCCACCGAGATGGTGCTCGCCGCCCGCAACTCGCCCGCCGTCGTCATGTGGTCCATCGGCAACGAGGTCCCCGACTCCACCGCCACCGCCGGACTCGCCATGGCCGACCGGATCATCGACGCCATCCGCGCCGCCGACGACACCCGCCCCCTGGTCATCGGCTCCGACAAGTACCGCCGGCTGCCCGCAAAGGGCTCCGCGGCCGACCTCATGCTGGCCAAGCTGGACGGACTCGGCCTCAACTACAACACCGCCAAGTCGGTGGACGACCTGCACGCGGCCTACCCGCACCTGTTCCTGTTCGAGTCCGAGTCGTCCTCCGAGACCTCCACGCGCGGCACCTACCAGGAGCCCGAGCACCTGAACACCGGCGAGAACCACACCCCGGGCGGGCGGGCCACCTCCTCCTACGACAACAACCTCGCCTCCTGGACGATGAGCGGCGAGTACGGCCACAAGAAGGACCGGGACCGCAGGTGGTTCGCCGGGCAGTTCCTGTGGTCCGGCATCGACTACATCGGGGAGCCCACGCCGTACGACGTCTTCCCGGTGAAGGCGTCCTTCTTCGGCGCGGTCGACACGGCCGGGTTCCCGAAGGACATGTACCACCTGTTCCGCAGCCAGTGGACGGACGAGCCGATGGTCCACCTGCTGCCGACGACGTGGAACCACCGCGAGGGCGACACCGTCGAGGTCTGGGCGTACACCAATGTCGACACCGTCGAGCTGTACCTGAACGGGAATTCGCTCGGCACCCGCCGCTTCGACACCAAGAAGACCGTCGACGGCCGGACCTACCTGGAGACCACCGAGGCCACCGGCGACGACAAGACCTTCACCGACGGCCCCCACCCCGGCAGCTACACCAGCCCGAACGGCAGCGCGGGCAAGCTGCACCTGACCTGGCGGGTGCCCTTCGAGGCGGGCGAGCTGAAGGCCGTCGCCCGGCGCGGCGGCAGGGCGGTCGCCACCGACGTCCTACGCACCGCCGGGGCGCCGCACGCCCTGCGCCTCACCCCGGACCGCGAGAGCGTCGACGCCGACGGCCGCTCCCTGGTCTTCGTCACCGCCGAGGTGGTCGACCGGCACGGGGTGGTGGTGCCGGGCGCCGAGCACCTGATCTCCTTCGACGTCGCGGGCGGCTCGCTGGCCGGGCTCGACAACGGCCGCCAGGAGAGTGCCGAGCGCTACCAGGCGAGCACCCGCACCGCCTTCCACGGCAAGGCGCTGGCGATCGTCCGGTCCGCCACCCGCCCGGGCGCCGTCCGCGTGACCGCCCGCGCGGACGGACTGCGCACCGGCACGGCGACGGTCCGCGCCCGGCGGGCCGCGGACCGGGCGACCACACCGGCCCCGGAGTTCCGCCCCGAGCACCCCGCTCCCGTGGACCACCCGCACGCGGACGCGAGCTACTCCGGCCGACCCGACACCCTGCCCGCCGCCGTGCTCGACGGCGACCCGGCCACCGGCTGGTCCAACGGCTTCCACAAGGCGGCCACGGCCCTGCTGCCCGCCTTCGACGGGGCCCGCGCCGAGGACTGGATCTCGGTCGACCACGGGCGCACGCGCGCCTACGACCGGGTCGAGGTCTCCTTCACCGTGGACGACGGGCACAGCCTGCCCGCGACCGTCGAGGTGGACGTCTGGGACGGCCGGGCCTGGCGTGCGGCGAAGGAGGTGCGGACCGACTGGGCCACCGCCTCCGACACGCCCACGGTCATCGGCTTCCGGCCGCTGCGGGGCTCCCGGGTCCGCCTCACGCTGACCAGCCGTCACCCCGGCGAGGCGCGGGGAGCGATCCGCGTCAGCCGTCTGGAGGCACCCGCCGCCTGAGCCGCCGTAGCACGGTCCGGACGGGAGCCGGTGGGGAAACCGGTCCCGTCCGGACCGTTGACGGCGTGTCATGTCTGCCACAAGCATGGCCTGCGACCGTATTTGGGAGCGCTCCCATTCCGGCGAGCGCCACCTCCCCCGAGGAGCCCGGACGTGAAAAGACGCAGAACCGCGCTCGTCTCCCTGACGGCACTGCTGGCGGCGGCTGTCACCGCGCTGCCCGCCGCCCCGGCCGGCGCCGAGGAGACCGAGCAGGTCAGGAACGGCACCTTCGACAACGGCACCGACTCCTGGTGGACGAGCAGCAACGTCACCGCGGCCGTGACCGACGGCCGGCTGTGCGCCGACGCCCCCGGCGGCACCGCCAACCGCTGGGACGCCGCCGTCGGGCAGAACGACATCACCCTGGTCGCCGGGGAGTCGTACAAGTTCTCCTTCACCGCCACCGGTACGCCCGCCGACCACGTGGTCCGGGCGATCGTCGGCCTGTCGGTGTCCCCGTACGACACCTACTACGAGATCAGCCCGCAGCTGAGCGTCTCGGGCAACTCCTACTCGTACACCTTCACCTCGCCCGTCGACACCACCCAGGGCCAGGTCGGCTTCCAGCTCGGCGGCACGCCCGACGCCTGGCGGTTCTGCGTGGACGACGTGTCCCTGCTGGGCGGCGTGGCGCCGGAGCCGTACGTGCCGGACACCGGGCCGCGGGTGCGGGTCAACCAGGTCGGCTACCTGCCGTCGGGGCCGAAGAACGCCACGCTCGTCACCGACGCGACCACCCGCCTGTCCTGGCAGCTGAAGAACGACGCCGGACGGGTCGTCGACCACGGCTGGAGCGCGCCCCGGGGTGTCGACGCCTCCTCCGGGCAGAACGTGCACTCGATCGACTTCGGCCGCTACAAGAAGCGCGGCGAGGGCTACACCCTGGTCGCCGACGGCGAGACCAGCCGCCCCTTCGACATCGGCACCGCCGCCTACGAGCGGCTGCGCCTGGACTCCGCGAAGTACTACTACACGCAGCGCAGCGGCACCGCGATCAGCGACGAACTCCGCCCCGGCTACGGACGCCCCGCCGGACACGTGGGCACCGCGCCCAACCAGGGTGACACCGAGGTGCCCTGCCAACCCGGCGTGTGCGACTACACCCTCGACGTCTCCGGCGGCTGGTACGACGCCGGCGACCACGGCAAGTACGTCGTCAACGGCGGCATCTCCACCTGGGAGCTGCTCAGCACCTACGAGCGCTCGCTGCACGCCCGCACCGGGCAGCCCGCGAAACTCGGCGACGGCTCGCTCGACATCCCCGAGAGCGGCAACAAGGTGCCGGACATCCTCGACGAGGCCCGCTGGGAGCTGGAGTTCCTGCTGAAGATGCAGGTGCCGCAGGGACAGCCGCTGGCCGGGACGGCCCACCACAAGATCCACGACGAGCAGTGGACCGGGCTGCCGCTGCTGCCGAGCGACGACCCGCAGAAGCGCGAGCTGCACCCGCCGACCACCGCGGCGACCCTGAACCTGGCGGCGACGGCCGCGCAGGCCGCCCGCCTCTACCGGCCCTACGACCGGCAGTTCGCCGCGAAGGCGCTCGACGCCGCCCGCACCGCCTGGGCCGCGGCGCTCGCCCACCCGGACCTGCTCGCCGACGAGAACGACGGTATCGGCGGCGGCGCCTACCCGGACGGCGAGGTCGCCGACGAGTTCTACTGGGCCGCGGCCGAGCTGTACCTGACGACGGGCGAGCGGGACTTCGAGGAGTACGTGCTGGACTCCCCGGTGCACACCGCCGACATCTTCGGCCCGATCGGCTTCGACTGGGCGCGCACCGCGGCCGCCGCCCGCCTGGACCTGGCGACGGTCCCCAGCCGGCTGCCCGGCCGGGACCGGGTCCGCCGCTCCGTCGTCCGGGGCGCCGACGGCTACCTCGCCACGCTGAAGGCGCACCCGTACGGCATGCCCTACGCACCCGAGGGCAACGTGTACGACTGGGGCTCCAGCCACCAGATCCTGAACAACGCGGTCGTCCTCGCCGGCGCCTACGACATCACCGGCGGCTCCAAGTACCGTGACGGGGCCGTGCAGAGCATGGACTACATCCTGGGCCGCAACGCGCTGAACATGTCGTACGTCACCGGATACGGCGAGGTCAACGCGCGCAACCAGCACAGCCGCTGGTACGCCCACCAGCTCGACCCCGCCCTGCCCGCGCCGCCCGACGGCACCCTGTCCGGCGGTCCGAACTCGAGCATCCAGGACCCCTACGCACAGAGCAAACTCCAGGGCTGTGTCGGCCAGTTCTGCTTCATCGACGACATCCAGTCCTGGTCGACCAACGAGCACACCATCAACTGGAACGCCGCGCTGGCCCGGATCGCCTCCTTCGTGGCGGACCAGGGCTGACCGGCTGACCCCGCCCCCGTCGAGGGCCGCGCCGCTTCCGCGGGAGAAAACGGAATGCCGGTGCGGCCCTCTCGGCATGCCGGAGTTTCTGACCTTCTTTCAAAGGCCGCCGATGTTGCCCGGTCGCCTTGTTGACCATGAGTGGTTTGTGCGAGAGTGAAGCACCCGTGCGGGGGGTAAAGGCCGGGTCTCGCACGCGCTTTGACGGGCCGGGTCCGATTTCGCCATGGCGAATTCACACCTCCCGCGCTCCGCCCAAGAGGTACACACCAATCCGTGGGTCCTTTTCGGCGATCGGAACTTCTGAGTCGCCTGCGCGTGGGAAGGAACATCTCAGTGCCCACCCCCCACCCCCCTCGGCCCGCCTACCCGCCCTCCGGCGGGGACCCCGGGGAGTCCGACGAGTTGCTGGCCGCGCGGCTCCGGGACGGCCCGGAGGCCGAGACCGCCCGGATCGCCGCGCTGCTGATGGCCCGCCACTGGCAGCCCGCGCACGACTACGCGACCATCTGCCTCGCCACCTCGGCCCAGGTCACCGCTATGGTCACCGCCGCCGCCTGGCACCGGGTGCTGGCCCGGCTCGCCGAGGGCGAACCGGCCACTGCGCTGCGCCCGCGGCTGCTGGTGGCCGTGCGCGACACGGTCCGCCAGTGGTCCGCCGACGACGCGATATCCGGTGCCCTGCCGCAGTTGCTCAAACCCGCCGGCGGACGGGGTATGAGGGCGGCGAAGTCCTTGACCCCGGAAAACCGCACGCTGGCCGCCCGGGCATTCGCGTCTCTTCCCGGACCGGCCCGTTGTTTGCTGTGGCACACGGAGGTCGAAGGCGAGTCGATAAGTGTCCCGGCCGGCCTGCTGGGCATGGACACCGACACCGCGTCGGCCACTCTCGAACAAGCGCGTGAGAAATTCCGCGAGGGTTGTCTGCACGCCCACCGGCAGCTGGCGCCGAGCCAGGACTGCCGCTTCCACAGCCGGCTGCTCGACGTCCCGATCCGCCGGGGCGGCGCCCTGCTGCCGGATGTCCGCAAACATCTCGCGGACTGCCGTCACTGCCGGCACGCCGCCGACCAACTCGGCCACTTCGAGCGCGAGCTGGGCACGCTGATCGCCGAGGCGGTGCTCGGCTGGGGCGCCCGGCGCTATCTCGACTCCCGTCCGACGCGGGCGACGCTGGGCGCCCTGGCCAAGGGCGCCGCCCGGCACCGCGGCGCACGCCCCGGGCTGCTGGCCCGGATTCCGGTGCCCGTGCGCAGGGGGCAGGGCAGGCCGCGTTCCGGACGGTCGTTGCTCAGACAGTTCGGCGCCGCCTCCGCCGGGGTGCTGGCCGTCGTGCTCGTGGTGAGCGTGTGGTCGTACGACGGCGGCGGTGCCGATCCGGCCGCCTCCACCAGCGCCGTGGACGGTGACGGCGAGACGTCCGCCACGAGCCGCCCGAAACCGCCCGACGCGGCCGGGATGCCCACGGCGGCGGACCGCGCCCGGCTGCGCAACGTCGGTGCCGGCCTCTGCCTCGACGTCCGGGGCGAGCCGAAGGCCGGGGCGGGTGCCCGGCTGGCCGAGTGCTCCGAGGCGTGGACCCAGCAGTGGACCCACGAGGGCGACGGGCTGCTGCGCAGCGTCGCCGACCCGGGGCTGTGCCTGGACTCGCGGGCGGACGCCGGTGTCGTCATCCTCGGTACCTGCGCCGACGAGGGCACCGAGCGCGGCGACGACGTGCGCTACGACCTCACCGGCCGGGGCGAGTTGGTGCCGCGCGGGCAGAAGCTGCTCGCGCTCGCCGCCACCACCGGTGCCCCGGACGCCGACATCGTCGTCAAGGTGCACGACGGCTCCGAGGCCCAGCGCTGGCGCACCGACCCGGTGCCGACGGCGGAGGGCTCCCTGTCGATCGCCCGCACCGACGCACCGGGCGCGCGGGCCGTGGAACTCTCCGGCGGCTGAGGGGCCCCGCACCTTCCGAGGGGACGGTGCCGCCGTCCCCTCACACCGGGTCCTCGACCAGGTCGGCGGGGCCCGGTGTTGCCGGTGAGGCGTGTCCGGACAGGGCCAGGGTGAGGTCCAGTTCGGCGAGCAGGCAGCGGATCACGTGCTCGACGCCGGCCTGGCCGTCCAGGCCCAGTCCGTAGACGTAGGGGCGGCCCAGGAGAACCGCACGGGCGCCGAGCGCGAGCGCCTTGAAGACGTCGTCGCCGGTGCGCACGCCGCTGTCGAACAGCACGGTCAGCCGGTCGCCGACCGCGTCCACCACGCGCGGCAGGGCGTCGGCCGCCGCGACGGAACCGGCCACCTGACGGCCGCCGTGGTTGGAGACGACCACGCCGTCCATCCCGGCGTCGGCGGCGAGCCGGGCGTCGTCCGGGTGCAGGACGCCCTTCAGCACGATCGGACCGTCCCAGTTCTCCCGCAGGAACACCAGGTCGGGCCAGGACTTGGCGGGATCGGAGAACATGCCGACGAAATGCATCACCGCCGCGTTCGGATCCTCGTGCACCGGCTTGGCCAGACCCGCCCGGAAGGCGGGGTCCGAGAAGTAGTTGGCGGTGCCCACCCCGTGCAGGAACGGCAGGTACGCCTGGTCGAGGTCGCGCGGACGCCAGGACAGCAGCGGCGTGTCCAGCGTGACGAACAGCGCCGTGTACCCGGCCGCCCGGGCGCGGCCCAGGAAGCTGCGCGCCACCTCGCGGTCCTTCGGCCAGTAGAGCTGGAACCAGCGCTCGGCGTCGCCCATCGCCTCCGCGACCTGCTCCATGGGCGTGCTGGATGCGGAGGACAGGATGTACGGCACGCCCTGCGCGGCCGCGGCCCGGGCGGCGGCGGGCTCCGCGTCCGGATGCATGATCGACAGGACGCCGACCGGCGCCAGCGCCAGCGGTGCGGGCAGGTCGCGCCCGAGCACTTCGACGCGCAGGTCGCGTTCGTGCACGTCACGCAGCATGCGCGGGACGATCCGGCGCCTGGCCAGCGCCGCCCGGTTGGCGCGGGCCGTGCTGCCGTCGCCCGCGCTGCCCGCGACATACCCGAAGGGGCCGGGGCCGAGGCGCCGTTCGGTGAGTTCCTCCAGCCGGGTCAGGTCGGTGGGCAGCCGAGGCACCGCGCCCGTCATGCCGTTCAGATAGATCTCGTACTGGAAGTCCGCCCAGTGCTTCGGCATCCCACGTCCGCCTCTCGTCGTCGAGCTCGCGCTGCGGGCACCATACCCGCGGGTATGCCGGGGGTGGCCGACAGGGTCGGCGGGCCTGTTTCAGGGGTGTTTCAGGCCTATTGGCGAAGGCGCGGATCACGCCATCAGGCCAGTTCCGGTCGCAATAATCGATCAAGAAACGCCCAGTTCCGGACTTGGAACGTTCTAATTTCGTGACTTCACGCCACTGATTCAATACGCAAGGTTACCGAAACCCGTGGGGTCGAGATGAGTTTCGGTGGCGGACTCGGCAGACTCGCGCTCGCCGTTCCGACACCGACCGGGCCGGGCCGGCACCACCCTCGAAACGAGCGGAAGGATGCACACAATGCGGAACACCGCGCGCTGGGCAGCGACTCTGGGCCTGACGGCCACCGCCGTCTGCGGGCCCCTCGCCGGGGCCTCCCTCGCCTCCCCGGCCACCGCCCCCGCGTCGCTCTACGCCCCCTCGGCCCTCGTGCTGACCGTGGGGCACGGAGAGAGCGCTACCACCGCCGCACCCCTGCGCGCGGTCACCCTGACCTGCGCCCCGACGGCCTCCGGCACCCACCCCGCGGCCGGTGCGGCCTGCGCCGAACTGCGCGCGGCGCACGGGGACCCGAGCGCGCTGGCCGCCGAGGACACGGTGATGTGCACGCGGGAGTACGCCCCCGTGGTCGTCACCGTCGACGGGGTCTGGCAGGGCCGGCGCCTCTCCTACGAACGCACCTTCGCCAACGAGTGCGTGAAGAACGCGGGAAGCGCGAGCGTCTTCACGTTCTGAGGACCGGGTCCGCCGGGACCGTGCGGCGTGACCGGCGGCTCGCTACTGGGGAGTGCGAGCCGCCGCCGTACGGGTCCCGCGGGCCCGCACCGGGGGCGGCGGACGGAGTGGGGCCGTCCGCCGCCCTCCCGGACCGGAGAGCTGCGGCCCCGGACCCGTCCGGTCAGTCCTTCGCGTCCGGCCCGTCGCCGGCGCCGGACGACCGGGCCCGGTGACTGGTGTCGCACCACGGATAGCGCCGGCTGCGCCGGCACGTGCACAGCGCCACCCGGAAGCGGTCGGAGGACACCGTCGTCCCGTCCTCCAACTCCACCTCCACCGGCCCTTCCACCAGCAGCGGCCCCCGGCGCTGGACCTTGATCCGGCGCGGGGCGTCCGGCGGGCGCGGGGCGTCAGACGGGGAGTTCGGCACGGACCACCACCAACTCCTCCTCGTAGTCGGCCACGGACAGCAGCCCGCGCTGCCGCAGCCAGCGCTCCCGGCCGCGCAGCACGGGGCCGAACGCGATCCGCCGCCGCCGGATCACCGCGGCCTTCAGGCCTGCCTCGCGCAGCAGCCCCTCGGTCCTCGCGGGATCGCTGAGCGCCGACTGCACGAGCAGCAGCACCCCGCCGGGGCGCAGCAGCCGGGGCGCCTCCAGGCAGATCCGGTCCAGGACCATCCGGCCGTCGTGGCCCGCGTCCCAGGCCCGCGCGGCACCACGCGGCCGTCGGCCGGAGGCGGGCGCCGGCACATACGGCGGATTGGCCAGCACCAGGTCGAACGACTCACCGCGTACGGGTGTGAAGAGGTTGCCGTGCCGGACGCGGATCCGCAGTCCGGCACGGGCCGCGTTGAGCCGCGCGGCGCACACCGCGCGCCAGGACACGTCCACCGCGGTCACCCGGCCGCCGCGCCGTGCCGCCGCCAGGGCGAGGGCGCCCGTGCCGGTCCCCACGTCGAGCACGGCCGCGCCCGGCGGGAGCGACTCGTCGGACAGCGCCCCGGCCAGCAGGGCGGTGTCCTCCTGAGGGGCATAGACGCCCGGTAGCACCATGAAATTCACGGACCCCAGGTACCCCGGCCGTCACGAAATATGAGAGATTTCTCCCTGCGTGCGGCGAGGGGCGGGCAGGGGCGTACGCAGGGACGACCGTCCCGCGCGCCAGTCGGCGAGCAGCCGGGCGCCGAGGCGCTCTTCGATGTACCCGGTGGCGTCGATGCCGAACACGACGTCCGCCGCGAGCTGCGGTTCCTGCTCCAGCAGCCCGTCGATGACCTCGTGCCGCACGATCTGCTCGTGCACCGCGTCGGCCTCGACGTGCTCGTCGTAGAAGTGTTCGGCGGCCGGACCGGCACCGGTGCGGCGCATCGCCTCGGCGAGCCGCCGGGAACCGGGGGACGAGGTGATCTCCACTGCCGCGAAGTGCCCCACCAGCGCGCCGCGCAGCGACCGGTGCAGGCCGAACAGGGACATCATGTTCACCGTGGCCAGGCACTCGGCCGAGGCCGCGTCGAGATGGGCCCCGTACGTCGTGTCCAGGTCCAGGTCCGTCATCAGGTCGGCGAACAGGCGGGCGTGCACCCGGTCGGCGCGCCCGCCGCCGTACTCGTCGAACTCCACCGCCGCCATCGCCGCCTTCGCGCGGCCCCACAGCCGGGGCAGCACCCAGGCGTGCGGGTCGGCCTCCTTCAGGTGGTACAGCGAGCGCTGGGCCGCGTACTCGCGCAGCTGCCACAACTCGCCCTCGTCCCGCAGGAAGTGGCTGACCCCCTCGCCGTGGACCGGCTCGACGAGCAGCGCCCCGACCGCGTCCGCGACGCTGTCGTGCACGGGGGTGCCGGCCCGCAGGGCGGCCAGGAAACGCCGCTCGAGACCGGCCCGGACGCCCAGCAGGCCGGGGTCCCACTCGAGGTCGGGGCGCACACCCGCGAAACCGCGGTAGTGCAGCTCGTAGCACTGGTACAGGGCGAGCTGGAGGTCGTCGCCGTACACGGGCGCGGCGGCGACGGCCTCGGGGGAGGGCAGCGGGCCCGTGCCGAGCAGATGTGCGCCGACGGCCTCGGAGACCGGTCCCCGCGCCGTCGGCAGCTGTGGTCCTTCGCGGTCGTACTCCATGCGCCGCGAGTACCCGGACGGCGCCGTGGCACCCCCGGCCGCGTGGAGCGGCACTCACTCGCCCTCGGCGTCCTCCTGGGCACCGGTGTTCGGCGAGGTGGCGTCACCGGCCTCGCCCCGGTGCTCGCCCTCGTCGGACTCCGCGTCGCGGGGCCTGGCCTCCTCGATCTCGCGCAGCACCTCCTCGATGGCGGTCTCGGGCTGCTTGTGGTCGTGCTCGCCGTTGTGGGACACGGGGTCCTCCTTCTCTCCTCGTACGGGTCGTGCCGGGGATCGCTCAGCCGGGGATCGCTCAGTTCGACGTGGCCGCCAGGCGCAGCGGCACCGGCGCCGGGGGAGCGGCCTCGTCGCTGCGGCGGACGACCTCGGCCCACCAGGACGGGCCGTCCTCGATGTGGCGCAGCAGGACGCCCTCGCGGATCGCCCAGGGGCAGAGCGTCACCGACTCCAGGCCGGTCAGCTTCATCGCCGTGTGCCCCACCACGGCGCCGGCCAGACTCTGCGCCGCGCGCGGCGCAGAGATGCCCGGCAGCCGGGCCCGCTCGGGGGCGGACAGCGCGGCCAGCCGGCCCACCGCGTCCCCCAGGTCCGAGCAGAGCATCCGCCGCTCGGTGAAGGGCCCGTGCCGGCCCGGCGGGGCCCCGCACAGCCGCCCCAGCTGCTGGAAGGTCCGCGAGGTGGCCACCGCGGTCCGCGGTCCCTCCCAGCGGATCCGCGCCGCGACGTCCCTCAGCTGGTGACGGACCCTGCGGCGCAAGGCCCTGACCTGGTCCCGCGACGCCGGGTCCTGGCCGCCCGCCAGGAACTCGTGGGTGAGCCGGGCCGCGCCCAGCGGCAGCGAGGCCACGAAGCCGGGCAGCCGGCCACGCCCGAACGCGACCTCCAGCGAGCCGCCGCCGATGTCGAGCAGGGCGAGCGGTCCGGCCCGCCAGCCCATCCACCGCCGGGCCCCGAGGAACGTCAGCTCCGCCTCCACCTCGCCCGGCAGCGTGCACAGCGGCACGCCGGTGCGGGTGTGGACGGTGCGTAGCACCTCACGCCGGTTCGGCGCGGCACGCACCACCGCGGTCGCGAAGGCCAGCGGCCCCGAAGCGCCCCAGCGGTCCGCGGTCAGGCTCGCGTCGGCGACCGCCTCGACGAGCCGCTCCACGGCCTCCTCCGGGACCGGCCCACCCGGCCTGACCTGCTCCGACAGCCGCAGCCGCCACTTCGCGGTGTGCACCGGAAGCGGGACGCCGCCCTCGGCGTCCGCCACCATGAGCCGGACCGTGTTCGATCCCACGTCCACCACGCTGATACGCATGAGGGCAACAGGTACCCATTTGAGCGCCGATCAGGCCAGCTGTCGCCGCACCAACTCGTGCAGCCGGCCGCCGGTGTCCGCCAGCAGCCGGGCGGGCGGGCCCTGCTGGGCGACCTTGCCGTCCTCCATCACGATCACACGGTCGGCGTCGAGCACCGTGGACAGACGGTGCGCGATCACGATCCGGGTGGCGTTGAGCGCCTTGGTGGACTCGATCACCGTCCGCTGCGTCTCGTTGTCCAGGGCGCTGGTCGCCTCGTCGAAGAAGAGGATGCGCGGCCGGCGGATCAGCGCCTGAGCGATCATCAGCCGCTGTCGCTGGCCCCCGGAGACCGCCCCGCTGCCCGACACGATCGTGTGCAGGCCCATCGGCATCCGCTTGATGTCCTCGGCGAGCCCCGCCATCTCGGCCGCCGCCATCGCCTCCTCGGGCGTGTACGGCTCGGTCCCGCAGATGACGTCCAGGATCGAGCCGGTGAACGGCTGCGCGTGCTGGAGCACCACCCCGCACTGCCTGCGTACCGCCGACTGGTCCAGCGCCGCCAGGTCCTGGCCGTCGTACAGGACGCTGCCCGACAGGGGCCGGTCGAAGCCGATCAGCAGCCTCAGCAGCGTCGACTTGCCGCAGCCGCTGGGGCCGACGACCGCCACGAACTCGCCGGGCCGCACCTCGAAGGACACGTCGTCCAGGACCAGCGGCCCGTCGTCGGTGTACCGGAAGGACAGCCGACGCGCCTCGATCGCCCCCGACAGCGGCCCCGGCCGGGTGCTCGCCGTGCGCACCTCCGGCGTCGCGTCCAGGACCGGCCGGATCTCCTCGAACAGCGGCAGCGCCGCCACGCCCGACACGAACGCTCCGGTCAGCTGGGTGACCGAGGTCAGCAGCATCGTCACCGAGGCGTTGAAGGTGAGGAACTCCGCCGCCGACATCGAACCCCGCGCCGGACCGGCGAGCAGCATGAACATCAGCAGCGTGCACAGCGGCAGGTACACCGCGCCGAGCACCGCGTTCAGGTTCTTGATCCGCCCCGCCCGCTGCTGCAGCTCCCGGCTGTGCGCGAACCGCTCCGCCCATGCCGCGTAGGCGTAGTTCTCGGCCGCCGCCACCCGCAGCTTGGGCAGCCCGCGCAGGGTCTGGAACGCCTGGTTGTTCAGTTTGTTGGTGAGCTTGACCAGCCGCCGCTGCCAGCGCACCTGCCACAGTCCGAGGCCCAGGAAGACCCCGGCGACGACCACCAGCATGCCGAGCGCCGCCAGCGCCATCGGCACGCTGTACCAGAGCAGCAGCCCCAGGTTCATCGCCCCGACGGTCACCGACTGGGCCACCGTCGGGCCCACCCCCGCCAGCAGTCGGCGGATCGCGCTGATGCCCATGGCCGCGCTCGCCAGCTCACCGGTGGAACGCTCGGTGAAGAACCTCGTCGGCAGCCGCAGCAGCCGGTCCCAGACGGCGGGCTGGAGCGTCGCCTCGATCCGGCCCTCCAGGCGCAGGATGGTCAGGTTCTGCAGCAGCATGAACGCCGCCGCGACGACACTGCTCAACATCACCGCGAGACACACCTGCACGATCAGCCCGGTCTGTGCCTTCGGCACGAACTCGCCGAGCACCCGGCCCGTCGCGACCGGTACCAGCGCGCCGAGGGCCACCGTCACCAGACCGGCGAGCAGCAGGGACGTCAGGTCCCGGCGCGTGCCCGCCAGGCAGAACCGCAGCAGCCGCAGCGGACTCGGCCGGCGCTCCGGCAGCGGACGGTAGAACATCACCGCGCGCGGCTCGAACTCCCCGGCGTTCGCCTTCTCCACCGGTGTCTCACGACCGGTCGCCGGATGCACGGCCACATAGCCCCCGCGCCGCCACAGCAGCGCCACCGGCGCCCCCGACAGGGTGCGGTGCCCGACCAGCGGCCCCACGTCCTCCCGCCACCAGCGGTCCTCCAGCCGCACCGACCTGGTCCGCACGCGCGAGGCGAGCGCGATGCGCTCCACCGGGTCGAGCCGGTCGCTCTCGGTGCCGTTCCGGGCCGGCTCGGCGAGCGGGATACCGGCGGCGCGCGCGACCAGTGCGCAGGCCGCGTAGGTGGCGTCGGCGTCGGCGGACGTGGTGCGCCGCGCCGACCCCTTGCCGATGGAGGCCAGCAGTGTCCGGTCGGCCTGGGCGCGCACCGCCTCACCGGCCTTGATGCCGGCCGCCGTCCGGGTCTCGTGGGTGCGCTCCAGCTGCTCGATCCAGCGGTCCAGGGTGGTCAGCAGCCGGTACTGCTGGTCTACCAGGCTCTGCCACAGCGCCGGGTCCATCAGCAGGTCGGCGGCCGCCTCCTCGCCGTACACCGCCCCGTACTGCACGCTGCCCGGCGGGACCTGCATCCAGAACACGTCGTCGTCGGTGGGTGCGGCGGCCCGCTCGCCGGCCATCGGCGCCTGGAAGAGGACGGTGAGGCCGCGGCCCACGCCGAGGGCGAGGGCGTACTCCAGCGGGCTCGTCGTCGGCGGCACGTACTGGGGGTTGCCGTAGGCGTCGTAGGACCATGTCTGGGTGTTCGCCGGCTGGTACAGCTCGCGCAGTGCGATGCGGTGCACCACGCAGTCCCGCAGCGGGCGTGCCACCAGGGTGTGCTGCGGCCCGGCGACCGGGCCGAGCAGCACCGAGCCCGCCTCCAGGCGGCCCAGGTGGTGCCAGTGGCCCTGCTCCCCGGCGTCGACCGCGAACAGGTCCACCGCGCCGGACGCCACCAGCCACAGCACCTGCGGCCCCTCCAGGTCGAGGCGGTTGAACCCGGCGCAGTCGACGCGCGTGCCCAGCGAGCCGAGCGCCCCCAGGACCAGGTCGCCCTGTCCCTCGTGCACGGTCGTCATCTCAGCGCTCCCTGACCAGCGCCGCGTAGGTGCCACCACGCGCCACCAGTTCCTCGTGCCGCCCGCGCTCCACCACCGTGCCGTGCTCCAGGACGACGATCTCGTCGCTGTCCCGCACGGTGCTGAGCCGGTGCGCGATCACCACGCAGGCGCAGCCGCGCCGGCGCAGGTTGTCCATGACCACCAGCTCGGTCTCCGCGTCCAGCGCGCTGGTCACCTCGTCCAGGACGAGGATGCTCGGCCGGCGCACCAGGGCCCGCGCGATCTCCAGGCGCTGGCGCTGCCCGCCGGAGAAGTTGCGGCCGTCCTGCTCGACCGGGCTGTGGACGCCGCCCGGCCTGCGCATCACCACGTCGTACAGCGCGGCGCCCTTCAGCGCGTCCACCACGGCGTCGTCGGGGATCGACGGGTCCCACAGCGCCACGTTGTCGCGCACCGAGCCCTCGAACAGGAACACGTCCTGGTCGACGAAGGAGACGGAGGAGGCCAGCGCCCCGCGCGGGATGTCGTCGAGCCGCTGCCCGTCGATGCGGATCACGCCGTCCCACGGCGCGTACAGGCCCGAGATCAGCCGCGACACCGTCGACTTGCCGCTGCCCGAACCACCGACCAGGGCCACCTGCTGCCCCGGCCCGACGGTCAGGTCGAATCCGGTGAGCAGGGGCTTGTCGAGCGGGTTGTAGCCGAAGGAGATGTTCTGCAATTCCACGTGGCCGCGCAGTCGGCGGGTGGAGTCGCCGCCGCCGGGGCGGTCGTAGAGCGGGTCCGCCCGGAAGTTCTCCACGTCCTTCAGCCGGGCCACGTCGGCCGCGAAGTCCTGGATGCGGCCCGCGACGCCGTTCAGCCGGGTCAGTGGGGCTGTGAAGCGGACCACCAGCGCCTGGAAGGCGACCAGCAGACCGACCGAGATGTGGCCCTCGACCGCGCGCATGCCGCCGATCCACAGGATCAGCCCGCTGTTCAGCGTCGCAAGCGTCGGCGCGACCACGCCCAGCCAGGCACCCGGCACCCCGAGCCGCTGCTGCTCCTCCAGGGTGGTGGCGTGCTGGCCGGCCCACTTGCGGAAGTAGCCGTCCTCGCCGCCGGTCGCCTTCATCGTCTCGATCAGCTGGAGACCGGTGTAGGCGGTGTTGGTCAGCCGCGCCGTGTCCGCCCGCAGCTTCGCCGTACGGGTCGCGCGCAGCCGGATGACGACCCGCATCGCGAAGATGTTGAGCAGCGCCACGCCGATGCCGACGAAGGTGAGCTGCGGGTCGTACGTGTACAGCAGCACGGCGTACAGGACGACCACGATCGCGTCCACGCCCGCCGCGGCGAGGTCGCGGGCCAGTGTCTCGGCGACCGCGTCGTTGGACTGCAGCCGCTGCACCAGGTCGGCAGGGCTGCGCTGGGAGAAGAAGGTCACCGGCAGCCGCAGCAGGTGCCGCAGGAAGCGGGCGCTGGAAAGGGTGGAGGAGATGATGCGACCGTGCAGCAGGTTGGCCTGCTGGAGCCAGGTCAGCACCACCGTGAGCAGCACGCAGGCACCCATCGACGCGAACAGCACGCCGAGCAGCGAGGTCTGCCCCCCGATCAGGAACATGTCGATGTAGGTGCGGCTGAGCGCGGGCACCGCCGCGCCGACCGCCACCAGGAGCAGGCTCGCCAGTACGGCGGCGGGCAGGGTCCCGGCCGTGCCGCGCAGCCGGGCGGGCATCGCGCCGAGCACGCCCGGCTTGCGGCCGCCGCGGGTGAAGTCCTCGCCCGGCTCCATGGTCAGCACGACTCCGGTGAAGCTGCCGTCGAAGTCCTCCAGGGACACGAAACGGCGGCCCTTGCCCGGGTCGTTGATGAACACCCCGCGCCGCCCGAACCGGCGGCCCATGCCGTCGTAGACGACGTAGTGGTTGAACTCCCAGAAGAGGATGGCCGGTGCCGTCACCTCGGCGAGGGCGGCCAGGTCCATCTGCATGCCCTTGGCGGTGAAGCCGTAACTCCGGGCGGCCTTCAGCAGATTGCTGGCGCGCGAGCCGTCGCGGGAGACGCCGCAGGCGATCCGCAGCTCCTCCAGCGGGACATGGCGGCCGTAGTGCGCCAGCACCATCGCGAGAGAGGCCGCGCCGCACTCCACCGCCTCCATCTGCAGCACGGTCGGCGTACGGACGGTCTTCGCGCGGCTCTTCGGCACGCTCCGCCTCGGCGGGGCGGCGCGGCGTCTGCCCCGGGTCTCCTGTGCGGTGCTCACGGCAGCAGCCAATCGACGGGACGCTGGTCGGCCAGCCGGATCGAGCCCGAGGCCAGGGTCATGGAGGACAGTGCGAAGGGCGGTCCGTCGGCCGAGGACCACTCGTAGCCGCTCTTCGTGGACTTCGAGGCCGCCAGCTCCACCGTCACGGCCACCGGCCTGCCGTCCTCGGTGAACTGCTCGCCGAGCTGGCTGTCCCCGAGGAACGCGGCGATCGTCTGCGCGGACTGGGCCGAGCGGTCGACGGCCTTCACCTCGCCGTGCAGGACGCCGTACTGCTGCGTCGGCACCGACTGGACGGTCAGGTCGACGGAGGCGTGCGCGGGGATGGCGGCGGCCTTCTCGGCGGGGACGTAGACGGTGGCGTAGAGGGGATCGCCGGTGTGGGCGACCTTCTCGACCGAGGCGACGTTCGCGCCGGTCCGGATGATCTGCCCGACGGTGGCCGCGAGCGCGCTGACCCGGCCGGCGTCGACCGAGCGGACCACCGTCTCACCCTCGGCGGTGCGGACCTTCAGCACCGGGGCGTCGGCGGCCAGCCGCTGCCCCGGGCGCGCCAGGACCGCGGTGACCTGGCCCGAGGCGGGACTCTGCAGGAGGTAACTGCCCTGCCCGTGGGTGAGGATGGCGGGGGCGGAGACCGTGGAGGTCACCGAGCCGCCCACGGCCCACACGGACGCGGCGGCCATCGCGACCACGGTCACGGACAGCACCAGCCAGCCCTGGGGACGGGCGAAACGCACCGGGAGATCGAGCTCCTCCGGCGACTGGAGCTTGGCGAGGGCCTGTTGGCGGAACTGCACGGCTGACGTATCCAGGGCTCGGTGAGAACGTCCGAAAGGCGCGAACGGCCGAAGGGGGGAACGGCCGAAAGCCGAAAGGCGAGAACGGCCGAAAAGTCCCGGAGCCTGGAGGGCTCCGGGACTCAGCGACGCAAGGGCGCGATCAGAGACCGGCGACCAGGCCCGTGACCGGGGCGGTGTTCAGGCCGGTGGCACCCTCGACCGTGCCGACGACGGTGTTGACCAGGCCGGAGACCGGGGCGATGCCGTCCACCAGGCCGGTGACGGTGCCGACGGCGTTCACGTTCAGGCCGCCGGAGACGTTGTCGAGGTCGGCGTCGGAGATCTCGACGGTCTCAACCTGGGGGGTGGAGTTCATGATGGAACTTCCCTTCGTATAGCCATTTCACAAGGGGGGAGCGGCCCCCTCTGGGGACAGATGACGGCCGCGACCGCGAGCGCCGAGTGCCCGTTTCCCGAGCCCTCCGCGGCCCCCGCGGTGCGATGGATCAAAGCACGCGGCCGGTCCGGGCTTCCAATCAATCACCCCTCCCACCAGCGCACTTGCGACGCCCGGGCACCCAAGCGTGCAGGGGCGCGCACGCCTTCGCGGCGACTTCTTCACACGCTGCGCCACATCGGCTCGTGCGATCCCTTGCCCCGGGGGAGCCGATTGGGGCACTCCGGCCCCAATGGCGTACGAGCCGCCGCCCGCTTGTGCAGATGCTCCAACGAGAGTGACCGGGTTGGGCATTCGATGTGCAGATTCGCTGAAGCAGTCATTCCGCTCCGTGATCGCAACGGTGCGTCGCCGGGCGGACGCGGAGGGTGTCGTCCGGGTGCGACTCGGCGCTCCGGCTGAACACCCCGCCCGGCCCGTGCGTACCAACTGCCATCCAGGCGCCCCCAACAGCTGCCGGACCGGCGGGCACGGACCCCGGTCCCAGGAGGTCGAGTAGGTTGAGTCACAAGCGAATCCCGAAGCGCAGGGCCGCGATGGCGGCGGGCGGTGTGGTGGCGCTCGGCGCGGCCGCCGTCCTGCTGCCGAACGCCAACGCCTCGCAGGACGGCGGCTCCTCCAACGACGCCGCCGCGACGCCCAGGACCCTCAAGGCGGCGGACGCGTCGGATCTCGCCTCACGGCTCGCCGGCCTGCTCGGCGACACCTTCGCCGGTTCCTACTACGACTCCGGCGCGCGGCAGCTCGTCGTCAACGTCGTCCCCGGTGACAACGACGACGCCGTCGTGCAGGCCGAGAAGGCGGGTGCGGACGTCCGCGAGGTCGACAACACCATGGGGGAGCTGCGGAGCGGCGCGCAGACCCTGAAGTCCGAGGCCGGCATCCCGGGCACCTCGTGGGCGATCGACCCGCGCACCAACAAGATCCTGGTGACCGCCGACAGCACCGTCACCGGCGACCGGTGGGACCGGCTGGAGTCCACCGTCGAGGGCCTCGGCTCCGGCATGGCGACGGTCAGGAAGTCCGCCGGCACCTTCAAGACCTTCGCGTCGGGCGGCGACGCCATCTTCGGCGGCGGCGCGCGCTGCTCACTCGGCTTCAACGTCACCGCGGGCGACGGCTCGCCCGCCTTCCTGACGGCCGGTCACTGCGGGGTCGCGGCCGAGCAGTGGTCCGACGCGCAGGGCGGGCAGCCGGTCGCCACCGTCGACCAGGCGGTCTTCCCCGGCGAGGGCGACTTCGCGCTGGTCACGTACGACGACCCGGCGACCGAGGCGCCCAGCGAGGTCGACCTCGGCGACCAGACCCTGCCGATCAGCCGGGCCGCCGAGGCGACGGTCGGTCAGGAGGTCTTCCGCATGGGCAGCACGACCGGGCTGGCCGACGGCCAGGTCCTCGGCCTGGACGCCACCGTCAACTACCCGGAGGGCACGGTCACGGGTCTCATACAGACCGACGTCTGCGCCGAGCCGGGAGACAGCGGGGGCTCCCTGTTCACCCGGGACGGCCTCGCGATCGGCCTGACCTCCGGCGGCAGCGGTGACTGCACGGTCGGCGGCGAGACCTTCTTCCAGCCGGTCACCACCGCCCTGGAGGCGGTCGGCGCCACGCTCGGGGGCGAGGACGCCGGTGCCGGTGCCGGGAACGAGGGTGGCGCGGGCGACGGTTCGGGTGCAGGTGGTGCCGACGACGGCTCCGGTGCGGGAGATGCCGGGGAGGCGGGTGACGGCTCCGGTGACGGTGCGGCCGTCGGCGGCGGGGACGGGGGCGAGGGGCTGACGGGCTAATGGGCTGACGGGCTGACACAACGGCCTCCGGATCGCCGCCCGGCCCCCGCCGACGGGACCGGACGGCGACCGGAGGCCGAAGTACCTGCGGCGGCCGTCGCCCTCCGGCTCGTGCTCCGCGCACCACTGCTCGAGGGTCCGCTCCGCGAACAGCGGCACCTCCCGGTCCGCCACCCCCGCCACCAGCACCGCGGCCTTCGACAGCAGGGGCGCGTGCGTGAGCGCGTTGACGACCGGGGCCGGCCGGATGCGGCCCACCACCTGCGCGAGCGCCGGCAGCCGGCCCATCGACGGCCCGGCTGCCCGTACCGGCCGACCGGACCCCGCGGCCCGTGTCCGCCCCTCGCGCACCCGCGCGGCAGTGGCCGCAAGGCCCCGGGCCCTCCCGCCCACCTCCGCCGATGCGTACGGCCCGGCGTCGCTCGCCGCCGTGGCCTGCGCGCCGGGGGCGCCCCCCACCATGACCCTCGCACCGCGTCGTCCTGCCCCGTGCCACCCCGCGCCGCGTCGTCCTGCCCCGTGCCACCCCGCGCCGTGTCGTCCTGCCCCGTGCCGCCGCGTCGCCCCACTCCTCGTCGTGCCGCCCCGCGCCGTCTGCGGTGCCCGCGTGTGTCCGCCCCGTCCGTGGCCCGCGGGCACGTCCCCGCCCGCGCCGTGCAGTAGCCGGCCTCGTGCCCGCGAGTGCTCCTGGCCGGCGGTACCCGGTCCGTAGGGGCTGCGCGGATGTCCCATAAGCGCTGTAATGGCGACGTGGTCAGAGAGGGCGCTGCGGAACGCGGACCGAGGACGCTGCGTGCCGAGGGCGCCCTGAAGGCGATCGCGGCGGGCCCGCGGCCGGAGCAGCGGCTGCGCGGGATCCTCGAACAGGCGCTGGTCTTCGCCGGCGCCTCCTTGGCCGCGCTCTACACGCCCGGTGACGACCGCGAGCTGCTCTGCCTGGCCGAGTCGGCCGGAGCGCCGCGCACCCTGTACGGCGTGCGCGACAGCTACCCCGCGTCCGGCGGCTCCCCGGTCGCCGACGCCCACCGCGCCGGCGAGGCGGTGTGGATCGGACCGGAGGAGTTCGCCGGATCGGCGGAGTCGCGGCACGTGCCGTCGAGCGGCTTCTCGCTGGCCGTCCTGCCCGTACGCGGGGACGGTGGCGGCTGCCTCCTCGCCCTGACCGAGCACCCGGACGGGTTCGACGCCGACGGCCGCGCGTGCCTGGAGCTGATCGCCGAGGCGATCACCTGCCCCGTCCCGGCCGCGACCACCGAGTCCGCCGAGGCAGGTGACCTCCAGCCGGACGCCTTCACCCTGGCCATGGACACCGGCCGGGCGGAGGTCGGCGACGAGATCCTGCGGCTGTTCGGCCTCGCCCCCGAGGAGTTCGACGGCAAGGTCGAGACGCTGCTCGGCCTCACCGTGCCGGAGGACCTGCCGTCACTGATGTCGGTGACCGAGTCCGACCACATGACCATCGGCGAGCGCGAGCTGGAGTTCCGGGTGCTCCAGCCCACCGGCCCGCCGAAGTGGCTGCGGCTCAGCGGGCGCCTGCTGCCCGGCGGCGACGGCAGGCCGACCCTCCTGGTCGGCACCGTCGCCGACGCTTCCACGCTGCGCCCGGACGTGACCGACGTCGCCCGCGTCCAGCGCCTCGCCGCCGCGCTCGCCACCGCCGGGACCGTCCGCGACGTCAGCCAGGCCGTCGTCGCCGCCCTGCGCAGACCGCTCAGGGCCGACCGCATCGCCCTGGCCGAGCTGGAGAACGACCGGCTCGTCGTCACCGTCCTCGACCCGCCCGACCCCGAGTCCTGGCCCGAGCTGTGGCGCCTGGAGTGGCGGACCGAGTGGCCGGACGCACCGGTACGGGCCATGCCCACCCTCGCCGCCGCGCTGCGCGAGGGCCGCGCCCGGATCTGGCCCGCCGGCACCGGCGACCTGGAACCGGCCCTCGCCGACGTCGGCCCCGGCGGCCTGGCCGTACTGCCCCTGCCCGCGGGCGGCCGCATGGCCGGCGCCTGCCTGATCGGCTGGGACACCCCGCACGACTTCGGCCCCGACGAGCGCGCCCTGCTGACCGCCTCGGCGGGCCTGGCCGGGCAGGCCCTGATGCGCGCCCACGCCTTCGACGCCGAACACGAGCTGGTCGGCATGCTCCAGCGCCAGCTGCTGCCGCGCCGGCTGCCGAAGCTGCCCGGCGCGGTCGCCGTCGCCCGCTACCTGCCCAGCACCGCGGGCCTGGAGCTGGGCGGCGACTGGTACGACGTGATCCCGCTGCCCGACCACCACGTGGCCCTGGTCATCGGCGACGTCCAGGGCCACAGCGCCGGCGCTGCCACGCTGATGGGCCAGATGCGCACGGCCCTGCGCGCCTACGCCGTCGAGGGCCACCCCCCGGACGTGGTGGTGTCCCACGCCAACCGGCTGCTGACCGGCATGGAGACCGACCTCTTCGCCACCTGCGTCTACGTCGACCTCGACATGGAGGAGGGCTCCGCCTGGTGCGTGCGGGCCGGGCACCTGCCACCGGTGCTGCGTCACCCCGACGGCAGTACGGAGATCGCGGAGGTGGAGGGCGGGCCGCCGCTCGGCGTGGTGACGCAGGCCGACTTCCCGATGAGCCCGCTGCGGCTCAGGCCGGGCACGCTGATCGCCCTCACCACGGACGGCCTCGTGGAGACGCCGGAGTCCGACATCGACGAGGGCATGGACCGGTTCGCGCACGCCCTGGCCGTCTCCGCCCCCGCCCACCTGGGGCTGGTCGCCGACGCCCTGCTGGGCAACGCGCGCCGCAACGACGACGTCGCGCTGCTGCTGGTGCGCTACGACGGCATGGCCCTGCGCCCGCTGCGGGAGAGCTGGTCGGTGTGGCGGCTGCCCGAGGCCGTGCGGCACGCCCGCCGCTTCACCCGGCGCACCCTGCGCTCCTGGGACGTACCGGACGACGCCGTCGACGGCGTGCTGCTGATCGTCTCCGAGCTGGTCACCAATGCCCTGGTGCACACCGACGGCAAGGTACGGCTCGACCTCACCCTGATCAGCGGCCGGCTGCGCGTCGCGGTCGCCGACGCCTCGCCGCGCACGCCCGTCAAACCGACCAGCATCGGCTGGGAGGCCACGGGCGGACGCGGCATCCTCCTCGTCGAGGCCCTGTCGGCGGCCTGGGGGACGCTGCCGGTCAGCGGGGGCAAGCAGGTGTGGAGCGAAATCCCGGTCGGCGGCTGAGCGTCCCCGGCCGGTTCGGCCACCCCGACGCCGGGTACCCGCCCGGCCGCGCCACGCGCGAGAAACAGGGAAGCCGGGCGCGGGCGAAGAAGCCGGGAAGGAAAGGGAGGGACGCCCCCATGACCCAGTACGTCCGCGACGTCATGACCGGCGATCCGGTGACGGTCGAGCCGCTGACCTCCGTCACGGCCGTGGCCCGTATCATGCGCGACCGGGGCCTCGGAGCCGTCCTGGTCACGGAGGGCGACCGGCTGCGCGGCCTGGTCACCGACCGCGACCTGGTGGTCCGGTCGGTCGCCGAGGGCGGTGACCCGGAGCAGTCCACCGTGGCCGGCGCGTGCAGCGACGACGTGGTCACCGTACGGTCCGACGAGGAGCTGGAGCACGCCGTCCGGCTGATGCGCGAGCACGCAGTACGCCGTCTCCCGGTCGTCGACGACGGCCGTCCGGTCGGCATCGTCTCCCTCGGCGACCTGGCCATGGAGCGCGACCCGGAATCGGCGCTGGGCGACATCAGCGTGGCCCGGCCCAATTCCTAGGCACCGCGGGGAGCCGTCTGCCCGGGTTTTGCGCTGTCCCGCCCGGGGACCCGGAGGGGCGAGCGCACCATACGCGGACCCAGAAGGAAGATGATGCCCGTGACCACGGACACCGGCGGCAAACCCGCCGTCCGTCGGCTGGAGACAGGCTGGTCGAAGGCCCGCCGCCTGCGGAGCAGGGGCGTGCTGCGCACCTGGATACCGGCCGTCGAGGACGGCAGCACCACCCGCACACCGCAACCGGGCCAGGAGTCGAACATCGTCCGGGGCGAGGACTGAGCGAGCCCCGAGGGCGGTGACCCCGCCCAGCGCGCCGGCCTCGGTGCCGGCGCGGTGCGCGTTCCGGGCCGGTCGCGGAGCACGAAGGGCACGCCGGTAGCGTCGCGGACGCCCCGCACCGTCCGCCCCGACTCCCCGCAAGGCACGGAACCGCTCATGAACATCCTGGTCACCGGCGCCGCCGGATTCATCGGCTCCCGCTACGTCGCCGGGCTCCTCGCCTCCGACGCGCCCGGGGCGCCGCGGATCACCGTGCTGGACGCCCTCACCTACGCCGGGACCACCGCCAACCTCGAACTCGGCCATCCTCGCCTGGAGTTCGTGCACGGTGACATACGCGACGCGGAACTCGTGGACAAGCTGACGGCCGGGGCGGACCAGGTGGTGCACTTCGCCGCCGAGTCCCATGTGGACCGCTCGATCCACGCCGCCTCCGACTTCGTCCTCACCAACGTCGTCGGCACCCAGAACCTGCTCGACGCCGCCCTGCGCCACGGCGTGGGCCCCTTCGTGCACGTCTCCACCGACGAGGTCTACGGCTCCGTCGACTCCGGTTCGGCCACCGAGGAGCACCCCCTGCGGCCGAGTTCCCCCTACGCCGCCTCGAAGGCGTCCGGCGACCTGCTGGCCCTCTCGTACCACCGCACCCACGGCCTCGACGTACGGGTGACCCGGTGCTCCAACAACTACGGCCCGCACCAGTTCCCCGAGAAGCTCGTGCCGCTGTTCGTCACCCACCTCCTGGACGGCCGCCCGGTGCCGCTGTACGGGGACGGACGCAACGTCCGCGACTGGCTGCACGTCGACGACCACTGCCGGGGCGTCGACCTGGTGCGCACCCGGGGCCGGGCCGGCGAGGTCTACAACATCGGGGGCGGCACCGAGTTGAGCAACCGCGACCTCACCGGCCTGCTGCTCGACGCCTGCGGCGCGGGACCGGACCGGGTCGTGCACGTCGCGGACCGCAAGGGCCACGACCTGCGCTACTCGGTCGACTGGAGCAAGGCCCGCGAGGAACTGGGCTACCGCCCCCGCCGCGACTTCGCGGCCGGGCTGGCCGAGACCGTCGCCTGGTACCGCGACAACCGGGCCTGGTGGGAGCCGCTCAAGCGGCGCGCCGACGCGGGGTGACCGGCGTCCGGCCCGTCAGCCGTGCGTCTTGCCCAGCAGTTCCAGGATCTCCCGTGTCGTGCCCGTCTCGCCCAGGCGCGGGAAGATCCGCTCGACGCTGCCCCGGTGCGCCTCGGCGCTCATGTCGCTCATGGCGTCGGTGGCGAGTGTGACGTGGTAACCGTGTTCGTGGGCGGCGCGGGCGGTGGACTCCACACCGATGCTGGTGGCGATGCCGCAGAGCACGATCTGGGTGACCCCCCGGCGGCGCAGCTGGACGTCGAGGCCGGTGCCGTGGAAGGCGCCCCAGTTGCGCTTGGTGACGGTGATGTCTCCGGGGTGACCGGCCAGTTCGTCGACGACGACGTCCCAGCCCTCCGGCCGCGGGCCGCCGGCGCCGGCCTCCGTACGGCCGGGCACGGCGTCGGCCCCGTCGGCGGCGAAGGAGACCCGGACCAGCACCACGGGCAGGTCGCGGGCGCGGAAGGCCTCGGCCAGTTCGACGCTCCGTGAGACGACCTCGGCGCCGGTGTACGGCTCGGTGGGCGCGGCGACGATGCCGGACTGGAGGTCGATCACGACGAGGGCGGTGCGGGGGTCCAGGGCGGTGACGGTCATGAGGTGGTGCCTTTCGGATGGTTCTCACACGGTTCGGCCGCGATCGACCCCACCGTAAAATCGACAGGTAAAACTGTCCAGCTGAGACTGCACAGTTTTACCTGTCGATTAGACTCGACGGTGTGCGTCTGCTGATCACGTCCGACACCCACCTGCCCAAGCGTGCCAAGGAGCTGCCGGCGCCGCTGCTGGCGGAGGTCCCGCGCGTGGACGTCGTCCTGCACGCGGGCGACTGGGTCGACACGGCCACCCTCGACCTGCTGGAGAGCCGCAGCCGCCGGCTCATCGGCGTCCACGGCAACAACGACGGACCCGCGCTGCGCGCCCGCTTGCCCGAGGTCGCGTACGCGGACCTCGGCGGCCTGCGCTTGGGCGTCGTCCACGAGACGGGCGCCGCGCAGGGGCGGGAGGCCCGCTGCGCCGCCCGCTTCCCCGACCTCGACGTCCTCGTCTTCGGGCACAGCCACATCCCCTGGGACACCACCGCGGCCACCGGCCTGAGACTGCTCAACCCGGGGTCGCCGACGGACCGGCGCCGTCAGCCGCACTGCACCTACATGACCGCCACGGTCGCCGACGGCCGGCTGCGGGACGTCGAGCTGCACCGGCTGCCGCCACGGTGAGCAGGGCCCGGCAGTGGAACGGGCGGTACCCGTGAGGGTGCCGCCCGGTGCGGACCGGGCCGCTCCGTGTCGGAGGAAGCGGCCCGGGCGCTTCTTCTGGAGTGCGCTGTCACGGACCTCCTTCCGAGGCAGTGGTGTCAAGGACATGCATGCCTTGTCCGTTGCCGGGCGACTACCCATGCCGGGCGGGCTCACACCTGCGTGCGGGGACGATCCGCCGGACCCGGACCGCGGGGTGTCTCAGCCGGCCGACGGCCCCGTCCAGTCCGCCGCCACCCGGCCGATCCTGACCCGCTGCGGGTGGTCGCCGACGGGGACGGAGGCGGACTTCTCGCCGGTGGCGAAGTCGATGGCCGTGACCTGGTCGGCGCCGCTCTCGGAGACCACGCAGTGCCTGCCGTCGCCGCTGACCGTGGCCCAGTACGGCTTGGCCGCGGCCACGAGCGGGCCCTCACGCAGCGTGCCGCGGTCGACGACCGTGGCGTAGTCGTCCATCGTGCCGGCGACGCAGATCCTGGCACCGTCCGGGCTCATGGAGAGGCCGTGGTGGCGCGAGTCGTTCACCCAGGTGGTGCGGTCCTCGCTCGTGGCGGGGTTCTTCGGCAGGGTCTTGGTCCGGGTGATCCGGTCGGTGGCGACGTCGTACTCGAAGAAGCCGTTGAAGAACGAGACCTGGAAGTACAGCTTGGACTCGTCGGGCGAGAACACCGCGGGCCGCACCGCGTCCGAGTGGTCCCCGAGGCCGATCGCGTCGAGCCGCTCCCGCATGTCGATGACCTTGACCTGCCGGTACGTCCTCGCGTCCACGACCGTGATGTGCCGGTCGCCCTTGGTCCAGTCGAGCCAGGGGGCGTCGAGCGCGGTGTTCACCTCCCCGATGGACATGTTCCAGATGTACCTGCCGTCGCCGGTGAAGATGTTCTCGTGGGGCTTGTCGCCGGTGGCGAACGAGCCGACCTGCTCGCCCGTCTGGATGTCCAGGACGTGCACCGTGTTGGAGGTCGACGCCGAGACCGCGACCCGGGTGCCGTCGGGGGAGACCGCCATGTGGTCCGAGCGGTACCCCGAGACCGGGAAGCGCCAGTTGATGTCACCGGTGGCGAGGTCGACGGAGACCACATCGGCGAAGCTGGGCCGGGAGACGACCACCGAGGCGCCGTCCGGCGTCGAGTACATGTCGTCGACGAGCTGGTCGTGCCCCTCCCCGACGCCGTTGCGGATGGCCTGGAAGTAGATCCACTTGATCGGGTCGGCGTTGATCTCCGCCATCCGCTCCGCCCGGTCCGGGACCACGTCGATCCGGCCGATCCCGGCGAAGTCGCCGGTGGACCGGATGACGTCCGCGGTGCCGTCCCAGTTGTTCCCGACGAACATCACCTCGCGCAGGTCGGCGGGGGCGTCCGGGGCGGCCGACGCCGTGGCGGCGGGGGCGGCGACGGTGAGGGCGAGGGCGGTGGCGACGGCGCCGAGGTGCCTGGTCGTGAACGCGGGCATGCTGCTCTCCTCCGGCAGGGGGCGTGGTGTGGGGGCGATGGAGCGCTGGAGCGATGGAGCGCGCAATCTGAACACAGCCGCTTTCAGAGTGAACTTACTGCAAAGTAAGGAATGGGCGCCCTTCTCCACAAGGCCGCGGACACGACAAAATCAGCCGTGCGGCGGGGAGTTGGCGCGAGGAAGGAGAACGGGTGGCGGGCAGGCTCAGGGCACCGACGGGCCGCTACGGCGGCAAGTCGGCCGCGCAGCGCCAGGCCGAACGCCGCCGGCGCTTCCTCGACGCCGCGCTCCAGCTGTTCGGCGACACCCCCGGATACCGGGCCACGACCGTCGCGGCCCTCAGCGACGCCGCCGGCCTGTCCACCCGCCAGTTCTACGAGGAGTTCCGCACCCTGGAGGACGTGCTCGCCGCCCTCCACCTCCAGGTCAACGACTGGGCCGAGGACGCCGTCCGCGGCGCCGCCGAGGACACCAGCGACCTGCCGCTCCCCGAGCGCGCCGCCGCGATCTTCCGGGCCTACGCCGCAAACGTCACCGCCGACCCGCGCCGCGTCCGCATCACCTTCGTGGAGATCATCGGCGTCAGCCCGCGCCTGGAGGAACAACGGCTGGCCCGCCGCGCCCGCTGGATCGACCTCATCTGCGCCGAGGCCCGATCGGCCGCCGTACGCGGGGAGGCGGCGCCCCGCGACTACCGGCTCGCCGCCACCGCGTTCATCGGCGGTGTCAACGGCTTGCTGCACGACTACAGCGCGGGCTGGGTGGACGCCACCCTCGACGAGGTCGTGGAGGAGCTGGTCCGGCAGCTCCTGGCCCTGCTGCGCCCACCCGGCTGGAGTCCGACGGCGCGCTGACTACCCCCGCCCCAGGACCAGGACCCCCGCGCACCCGAGCACCGCGCACGCCCCCAGCAGGCATCCGGCCAGCAGCCGGCGCCGCAGCGCGCGGTACCGCTCCTCGTACTCCTCGCGCAACCGCCCGGCACGCTCGGCCGTGCGCCGCCAGGAGTTCCGGGCGAGGGCGAGGTACTCGGCCTCGAAACGCTCCTCCACCTCCTGGCGCCGGTCGTCGCCCAGCCAGTCGAACGGCGCCGTGAAGCGTACGGCGGCCGTACGCCCCTGCGCACGGGTGGCCGCGATGAGCAGATGGCCCTCGATCTCGTCGATGAGCACCCGGGCGGCCTGCGGGCGGCCCTCCCCGCCGCTCACCGGGGGCTCAGCTCCGGCTCGGCACCGGCCGCGGGGGAGTGGTGCAGGTCGAAGGCGGGGGATTCACTGCGGATGCGCGGCAGCGTGCGGAAGTTGTGCCGCGGCGGCGGGCAGGAGGTCGCCCACTCCAGCGAACGGCCGTAGCCCCACGGGTCGTCCACCTCGATCTTCCTGCCGTACTTGGCGGTCTTCCAGATGTTGTAGAAGAACGGCAGGAGCGACATGCCGAGCAGGAAGGAGAACACGCTCGACACGGTGTTCAGCGCCGTCAGCCCCTCCACCGCCAGGTAGTCCGGGATCCGGCGCTGCATGCCGTTCGCGCCCAGCCAGTGCTGGACCAGGAACGTGCCGTGGAAGCCCACGAACAGCGTCCAGAAGGTGATCTTGCCCAGACGCTCGTCCAGCATCTTGCCGGTGAACTTCGGCCACCAGAAGTGGAAGCCGGCGAACATCGCGAACACCACGGTGCCGAACACCACGTAGTGGAA